>JAZKIF010000037.1:13136-17683 GCA_040385005.1 Pseudomonadota bacterium | reverse complement strand
ATGCGCACACGCGCATGTACAGGACCGGCGACCTGGTGCGGCGTCACGGCCACGGCGAGCTGGAATTCCTCGGCCGCATCGACCACCAGGTGAAGCTGCGCGGTCACCGCATCGAACTCGGCGAGATCGAAGCCGCGCTGTTGAAACAGGCGGGCGTGCGCCAGGCCGTGGTGATCGCCCGCGACGATGATGTCGCCGGCCAGCACCTGATCGGCTACGTCTGCGCGCACGTGGGCGCGGAGCCGCCGCAGCCGATGCAGCTGAAAGAGGCGCTCGCTGGACTGCTGCCCGCCGTCATGGTGCCGCAGCATGTGCTAGTTCTGCCGGCGCTGCCGCTCACGCCGAACGGCAAGATCGACCGCAAGGCATTGCCCGACCCGCGCGCCGTCATCGCGGTGCGGCAGGCCGGATCGCCCGAGAGTGCGCTGGAGAAAACCATCGCGTCTATCTGGGCCGAGGTGCTGGGCCTGCCCAGCGTCGGCACCAGCGACAACTTCTTCGATCTCGGTGGCCATTCGCTGCTGGTCGTGCAAGTCCAGCGCCGCCTGCGCGAAGCGTGCGGGCGCGAGGTGTCGATCACCGACATGTTCCGCCTGCCCACCGTGCGTGCGCTCGCATCGCACCTGTCCGGCAGCGACGAGGCGGCCTCGGCTGTGTCCGACGGCCTGAGCCGCGCGAAGGCGCGACGGGCCATGCGTGCGAGGGTGGGCTCCGAGTCCACGACAGCATGAGCTCAGCTATCGATCCAGGCAGCATCGCCATCGTCGGACTCGCGGGGCGTTTCCCCGGCGCGCGCAACACCGACGAGCTGTGGTCGCTGCTCGCTGCCGGCAAGGAAGCGACGCAGTGGCTCGATGCCGATGCGCTGCGCGCGGCCGGCGTCGCCGAAAGCGACATCGCCGACCCGAACTACGTGCGTGCCAGCCTCGTGCTGCCCGACATGGAAATGTTCGACGCGGACTTCTTCGGCTTCTCGAAGCGCGACGCGGCGGTGCTCGATCCGCAGCATCGCCACTTCATCGAGTGCGCGTGGGAAGCACTCGAAGACGCGGGCCACATGCCGGAGGATTTCAAAGGCGCAATCGGCGTTTTCGGCGGCTGCGGCATGCAGGCTTACCTGCCATACAACCTGATGACGAACCCGCAGCTGGTGAAGTCGATGGGGCTTTTCCTTTTGCGCCACACGGGCAACGACAAGGATTTCCTCTGCTCGCGGGTCTCGTACCTGCTGAATCTCAAGGGCCCGAGCATTGGCGTACAGACCGCATGCTCGACTTCGCTGGTCGCGGTCCACATGGCGGCGCAAAGCCTGCTGTCCGGTGAGTGCGACATGGCACTCGCGGGCGCGGCCAGCATCGAGCTGCCGCATCGCCAGGGCTACCACTACGCGGAAGGCGAGATCCTCTCGCCCGACGGCCACTGCCGCGCGTTCGACGACAACGCCGCCGGCACGATCTTCGGCAGCGGTGCGGGCATCGTCGTGCTGCGCCGGCTCGAAGACGCGATCCGCGACCGCGACAATATCTATGCGGTGATCCGCGGATCGGCCGTGAACAACGACGGCTCACAGAAGGCGGGCTACCTCGCGCCCAGCGTGGACGGCCAGGCGGCGGCGGCAGCGGAAGCGCTGGCCGTCGCCGATGTCGAGCCGGGCACGATTTCGTACATCGAGGCGCACGGCACCGGCACGCCGGTGGGCGACCCGATCGAACTCGCCGCCCTCTCGCAAGCCTATGGCGATGGTGGACGCGGGTATTGCGGCATCGGATCGCTCAAGACCAACATCGGGCATCTCGACACCGCTGCCGGCGTCGCGTCGCTCATCAAGGTGTCGCTCGCCTTGCGGCACGGCCTGCTGCCCGCGACGCTGAATTTCGACAAGCCCAACAGCCGCATCGACTTCGGCGCGACGCCGTTCTATGTCGCGAGCAAAGCGATCCCCTGGCCGCGCAATGGCACGCCGCGCCGCGCCGCGGTCAATTCGCTGGGCGTGGGCGGCACGAACGCGCACGTGATCGTGGAAGAGCCGCCGCTCGTGATCTCCACAGCGGGCGCGGCGAGCGACACGGGACCGCAGGTCGTGACCTTGTCGGCGCGCACGCCCGCGTCGCTGGAACTACTCAAGGCCAAGTGGCGCGACTATCTCGCTTCGCCGCCGCCCGGCGTGACGCTCGCGGATGCGGCGTTCACGTCGCAAGCGGGCCGTCGCGCTTTCGAGCATCGCTGCGCCGTCGTCGCGCACGACCTGCCGGGCCTGCGCGCGGCGCTTTCCGCGAAGAGTCATCAGCAGTGCGTGAATGGCCAGTCGTCCGCGCAAGCCCCCGGTGTCGCATTGATGTTCCCCGGCGGCGGAGCGCACTACCCCGGCGCGGGCCGCGAGTTGCTCGCGCAGCCCGCGTTCCGCGCGGCCGTCGACGAATGCTTCCGGCTCATGCCCGCTGACGCGCCCGCGGACCTGCGCACGCGCATGTTCGAAGCCGATCCCGCCGACAGCGCGGCCGCCGCGACGCTGGAGCGCCCGGCCTACGCGCTGCCCGCGCTGTTCACGCTCGAATACGCGCTTGCGAAACTCTGGGAGAGCTGGGGCGTCGTTGCGTCGGCGGTCATCGGCCACAGCGCCGGCGAATATGCCGCCGCATGCATCGCGGGCGTGATGTCGCTCGAGGATGCGCTCGCCATCGTCGCGCTGCGCGGACGCCTGTTCGAAGAAGTGCCGCTCGGCGGCATGTTGTCGGTCGACCTGGCCGAACCCGAACTGCGCGAAGTCATGGACGGGCTTGACCTGGACATCGCCGCGATCAATGCGCGCGACCTGTGCATCGCCTCCGGCCCGCTGCAATCGATCTCTCGCCTGGAAAAGCGCCTCGCCGAAAAAGGCATCGAAGGCCGCCGCCTGCATATCAGCGTGGCCGCGCACTCGCGCCTGCTCGACGGCGTGCTCGACGCGTTCCGCGAACGCGTCTCGCGCATCCGGCTCAGCCCGCCGACGATTCCCTTCGTGTCCAACCTCACCGGCACCTGGGCCGACGCGCGGACGCTGGTCGATCCCGAATACTGGGTGAAGCATTTGCGCAACCCGGTGCGGTTCTCCGATGGCGTGCGCACGTTGCTGGACATGCAGGACGTGGTGCTGCTGGAAGCCGGCCCCGGACAGGGCCTTTGCGCGCTCGCGCGCCAGAACGCGCCGGCCCAGGGCCGCGCGATCCTGCCGTCCACGTCCAAGGCGCAGGAACCCAACGCCGACCTGACGCAGATGCTCACGGCCGCGGGCGCGTTGTGGACGCGTGGACTCGCGCCGAAATGGGAAGCCACGCGCAGCGCAGCACAGCCAAGGCGCGTGTCCATTCCGACCTATGCCTTCGAGAAGCAGCGCCACTGGATCGAGCCGGGCGTGATGCGGGTCGAGGCGCCCGCGGCATCCGAAGCACACGCATCGTCCGGACTGCAACGCCTCGCATCCCGGAACGACTGGTTCATGACGCCGCGCTGGCAGCCCGCCCCCTTGCCCGCTCCCGCGCCGCAGCCGGCCGCGAAGTGGCTGGTATTCGGCAGCGCATCGCGCCTGACCCAGGAAGTCGCCGCGCAAGCGCGCGCTGGTGGCGGCGATGTGACGCTCGTGCGTCCGGGCGCGAAATTTGCGCGGCTGCCCGACGGCAGTTTCACCATGGACCCGGCCGATGCCGGGCACCATGGCCAGCTGCTCAACGCGCTGGAACTCGCCGGCGCGGTTCCGCGCCACGTGGTGCATCTCTGGGCGCTGGACACGATGTACGGCGCGGGTAGCGCGCGCATCGCGGGACAGACCCTCGCGTTCGACAGCCTGCTGAATTTCGCGCGCGCCCTGCAGCACCAGGACATCGATTCGGAGATGCAGCTCACCGTCGTCACGGCCGGCAGCCAGCGCGTCGACGGCGAAGCGGTGCCGCATCCCGAACGCGCATTGGCGCTCGGGCCCTGCCGCGTGATCCCGCGCGAGATGCCCGCGATCCGCGCACGCATGATCGATCTTGCCCCGTTCGACACCGCCTCGCAGGCGGTGGCTCTCCAGATCGTCGCGGAGGCTTGCGCGCAGGATGACGCCGATCTCGTCGCCTACCGCGACGGCCAGCGCTGGACGCAGGAGATCGCGCCTGATCCGGCCCCGGCCGCGAACGAAGCCAGGCCGCTCGTTCGCGACGGCGGCGTGTACCTCATCACCGGCGGGCTGGGCGACATCGCGCTCGAACTCGCGAGCCACCTGGCCACGAAGCACCGCGCACGCCTCGCGCTCGTGAGCCGGCGCGAACTTCCCGCGCGCTCGAGCTGGGCGGGCGTCGCCGCGAGCGGCGATCACTCGCCCGCGGCGCGCACCGTGCGCCGGCTACTGGCGCTCGAAGAACAAGGCGCGCAGATCCTGGCCATCAGCGCGGACGTGACCGACCGCGCGGCGATGGTGCGCGTGGTGAACGAATGCCGCGCGCATTTCGGCGCAATCAACGGCGTCTTCCACGCCGCGGGCATTCTTGCCGATGGCCTCATCGCGTCCAAGAACGCGGACGACATCGCGC
>JAZKIF010000037.1:0-13126 GCA_040385005.1 Pseudomonadota bacterium | reverse complement strand
AGCGTGTTCCTGGGCGGCGCCGGCCAGGTCGACTATGTCGCGGCGAACGCATTCCTGGATGCGCTAGCTGCTTCCCGCGCGGACGGCCTCGCGATCCACTGGGGCATCTGGGGCGACAAGGGCATGGCGGCGCGCGCCTATGGCCGCAACGCACCGGCGCAAGGCTCGGCGGATGACGAACACCCGCTGCTCGGCGTGCAGGTCGACGACAGCGATGGCGCGGTGTTCGAAGCGAGCTACTCGCCGCGCCACCTGTGGGTGCTGAAGGAGCACGCGGTCGGCGGGCGGCCCGTGCTGCCGGGCACCGCCTATATCGAAATCGCCCGCGCCGCGATGAATTCGCTGCATCCCGCGGTGCCAGTCGAGATCCGCGCCCTGTCCTTCGAAGAGGCCATGGTGTTCGACGCGCATGGGACTCGCCTGGTGCGCACCGAGATGCGCAAGACGGCCGACGGCTACGACTTCCTGGTGCGCAGCCGCGGCCCGCTGGACGAGCACTGGCTGGAACACGCGCGTGCGCAAGTCGGCACGTTCGGCGGCAGCCTGCCCGCGGCATCCCCGGTGCGCGGCGGCGCCTGGCGCGCGGGCGAAATCCCGCAAGCGCAGGCGGTGCAGTTCGGCGCGCGCTGGAGCAACATCGCGCGCATGCAGCTCGATGCCGACGGCGGCGTCGCGGAGATCGTGCTGCCGGAGAAGTTCGCGGATGACCTCGCCGACTACGCGGTGCATCCCGCCCTGACGGACATGGCCGCCACGTTCGGCCTGCACCTGGTCGATGCCGCGGAGCGCCGCGACAACCTCTTCGTGCCGCTGTCGATCGAGCGCATCCGGCTGGTCGCGCCGATGCCGCGACAGTCTCTGAGCCGCGTCGTTCGCAGGAAGGGTTCGCGCGAGCGCATGGCCTCATTCGACGTCACGCTCCACACGCCCGACGGTCTGCCGGTCGCGAGCTTCGAGGGCTTCACGCTGCGCGGCGTGAACCCCGACGCGGTATCGCGCCAGGAGCGTGCACGTGCGCGACGCGAGCCCACCGTCGCCGAAGCGATGCTCGCCAGCGGCATCCGCAGCGAGGACGCACCCGCCCTCTTCGAGCGCATCCTGCAGGGCGCGAGCCGCGATGTGGTCGTGTCGTCGATCGCGATCGCGGATCTTCGCCACGCGATGGATGGCGCGCACGCCAAGTCCGCGACGCGCAAGTCCGTCGACAGCGTGGGCGATGCGGACCCCGGACGCAACGAAGCATTGAACGAAGTGGAAGGCGCGATCGCCGATGCATGGCGCGAATTGCTCGGCGTGGACGAGATCGCGCGGGACGACGATTTCTTCGCGCTGGGCGGGCACTCGCTCGCGGCGGTGCGCCTGTTCGCGAAGATCCGCAAGCACTTCGCCGTCGACCTGCCGCTCGCCACGCTGTTCCAGGCGCCGACGCTGGGCGGCCTTGCGGCCATGGTCGCCCAACACGCGGGGCTGGACACGACGCCGGCCACCGACGCGCCGAAGAAGCCGGCCGCATCGAACGTCATCCCGCTCGGCAACCGCGTGTGGTCGCCGCTGGTGGCGATCTGCCGCGGCAATCCCGAGCGGCGGCCGCTTTTCTGCGTGCACGGCGCGGGCGGCAACGTGCTGAATTTCAAGGTGCTGTCCGACCGGCTCGGCGCGGACCAGCCTTTCTATGGGCTGCAGGCGCAAGGCGCGGACGGACGGCTGCCCGCGCTCTCGACCATCGAGAAGATGGCCGCGCAATACGTGGATGCGATCCGCACCGTCGACCCGGCCGGCCCGTACCGTCTCGCGGGCTATTCGGCGGGCGGCATGATCGCGCTGGAGATGGCGCAGCAGTTGCGTCGCGATGGCGCGAAGATCGATCTGGTCGCGATGATCGACACGCTCTCGCCCGCGGCGTCCGCGCGCAACCCGAGCCTGCTGCAGAAGGTCTGGCTGATGCGCCACTGGTCGCTGAAATTCCTGCTGGACTGGCCCGGACGCCGCCAGCGCGGCAAGCAGATGCAGGCCAATTACACGCTGGCGCTGGAGAAGCTCTCACGCGGCGAGCCGCTGCCGCCGGAGCTGGTGGAGCATCACCTGTTCCGCAACTTCGTCACCGCGCAGGCGCAGTACCGGCCCGAGATCTATGAAGGCGACGTGGTGCTCTTCAAGGCGACCGAGAGCGAGATGCAATACCTCAATGCGGGTGCAACGCTCGGCTGGGAAGAACACGTGAAGGGCGAGATCCGCGTGACGACGATCGCGGGCTCGCATTTTTCGATGATGGCCGAGCCGGGGGTGAGCGAGTTGATCGAGGGCCTGCGCCGCGAATTGAATCGCATCGACCACAAGCCCGGCGCGCCGAAGACCCGCGTGGCCTGAGCGATTCAGGCGAGGCGCGCGGCACAGCGGTCGAACATCGCTTCGTACGCGTCCTCGAGCGAGCGCGCGAGGCCCGCACCGTCGCACAGCGGGCTCGCGCGCATGAGGTCGCGCTGGGCGGGTCGCAGCCGGGCGCGCAACTCGACGTCCCGCGCGAGCACGACCGCCTTGTTCACGTACTCTTCCTCGGACTCAGCTACCCATTCCGGATGGCCGACTCCATGGAGCAGTGCCGCCGACATGCGCATCGTCGTGCGGTCACCGGCGAACACGATCACCGGGACGCCCATCCACAAGCCGTCGCAAGTGGTGGTGACGCCACCGATCCCGCCTACCGGATCGAGCACCACGTCCAGCAAGTCGTAAGCCGCCATATGGGCGGCGGCGCTGGGTGTTTTCCCGAGCAATGACAGGCGCGCGGCCACGATGCCGTGCGCCGCGAATTCGCCTTCGATGCGCGCGCGGTTTACGGGCGCGTCGAGTTCCGCGGTTTTCAGCACGAGCACGCTCTCGGGAACGGCGTGCAGCACGCGCGACCACAGCGCGATGGTGCGTGGCGTGACCTTCTTCAGGTTGTTGAAGCTGCCGAACCGGATGACACCATCCGCGGGCGGCGTCCATGCGGTCGGCGGTACGTGCTCCTGCGGCTGGTAGCTCATCCACACGCGCGGCAGGCGCCACACCTGCTCGGTGAACTGTTCGTCGTGCGCGGGCGGCGTGATCACGCCGTCGCCGATCCAGTAGTCCATCTGCGACACGCCGGTGCTCGCGAAGTAGCCGACGTAGTGCGCCTGCACCGGCGCTGCGCGGCGCGCGACGATGTCCAGGCGGTCATGGCGCGTGTGGCCGGCGAGATCGATCAGCACGTCGATGCCGTCGGCGTCGATCATGTCGGCGGCGGCCCGGTAACCGAGCCCGACCACCGACTTCCATCCGTCGGCCGTCGCGCGCAGGCGGGCGGTGACGGCGTCTTCCAGCGTCGCGTTGGAATAGGCGATCACCTCCACGCGTGTGCGATCGTGCAGCGCGAAGAGCGGCTCCACGAACTTGGCCACGGGGTGCGTGCGCAAGTCACCGGAGAGGTAGCCGACGCGCAGCCGCCTTCCGTGCCGGGGCGCGCGACGCATGTCGAGCGCTCCGCGCGGCTGGTCACCGCCGGTGAAGACGGCCTTCTCCCAGGCGCGCGCTTCCTGCAGGTATTCCGCGGGAGCACCCACGCCGCAGAACCCCATGTTGAACAGCAGGTTGGTCTGCGCGTGGCGCATCGACGGGCGCAGCGCGAACGCGCGCCTGAAATGCTGCAGCGAATCGGCGGGTCGCCCCATGTCGGCGAGCGTGCTGCCGAGATTCGCGTGCGCCTCGGGCAGCTCGGGGTCGAGCTCGATCGCGCGGCGGCCGATCGCCTCCGATTCGTCGTAGCGTTTCATCGCGGCGAGCGTGTCGCAGAGGTTCGCATGCGCCTGCGCGCTGCGCGCATCGATCTCGATCGCGCGCCGGCAGCTCGCTTCCGATTCGGCGAAGCGCCCGAGCGCCCGCAGCGCGGCGCCGAGGTTGTTATGCGCGTTGAGGGAGTCCGGTCGCAAGGCGATCGCGCGCTGGTAGGCCGCGGCGGCGGCCTCGAACCTTTCCATCTGCTGCAGCGCGACGCCCTGGTTCAAATGGGTTTCGGGCCGCTGAGGGTCGAGCTCGATCGCGCTCTGAAAACTGGCGATGGCCTCATCGAACCGCCTGTCCTGGCTCAAGGCATTGCCCAGGTGCCAGTGTGAGGTCGCGAGGCTGCCGAGGTTGTTGGCGAGCACAGCCGAGCCCGGATTCAATGCGCGGGCGCGTTCGTACGCGCTGCGCGCGCGGTCGAGCTGATTCGATTCGTGCAATGCGGTGCCGTAGTTGATCCACGCGTTGCCGTCGGCCGGCGCGAGTGTCACCGCTTCTTCCAGCGTGGCGATCGCCTCATCGAGACGCCCGGCCAGACGCAGGAATTCGCCGAGCACGATGCGGTGCGATGCGGCCCGCGGCTCCAGCCGCGCGGCCTCTTGCAATGCTTCGATCGCGCCGGCCAGGTTGCCCTCGCGATGCCGGAAGCCACTTGCAAGCGACCACAGTTGCGCCATGTGCGGCTTCAACACGATGGCCTGCTCCGCATCGGCCAGTCCGCCCGCCGCATCGCCCGCACGCTGGCGCAGCATCGCGCGGTTGGCGAAGGCTTCGGCGAACCGCGGGTTCAACGCGAGCGCCGCTTCCACCAGTTGCAGCGCGGGCGCATCCTGCTTGAGGGCGGACAGGGACGCGCCGAGCACGAGGCAGGTTTCCGGCTGGTTGGGATCGGCGCGGTACGCCGCGAGGGCCGCGGCCTGCGCCTCCGCCGGCTGGCCCAGCTTCAGGGACACGCGGGCCTGGCTGCGCAGGACATCCGGATGCGAGGGCGCGACAGCGAGCGCGCGGGCGAGCGCTGCCTGCGCCTCGGGCGTCCTGCCGGACAGAAGCAGGATATGCACTGCAAGCGCGAGAGCTTGCGCATCGTCCGGGCGGGACGCCAGGTATGGCCCGAGGAGCGCCAGCGCGTCGTCGAAGCGGCCGGCTTCGCGCAAGGCCGTGGCGGCAGCGATGGACGTTCGAGAGGCTGGAAGGCTGTCGGTCATTGCGTCGGGAGGCGCGCCCGCCGGGCGCTCAGGCCGCCGACAGTACCACGTTGCCGACGAGGCCCTTTACCGAATCCGCGTTCTTCCACACGTACACATAGCCGCTCGTCGCGCCCTGCGGCGCGGTGAAGGCCAGCGTGACGCCGGTGGCTGTCACGGTGTTCACCAGTTGCACCTGGTTCACGAGCAGGTTGCCCGCGCTGTCCATCAGCTTCACGCCGATGTAGACGCCTTCCGACGCGCCGGTGATGCTCGCCTGCGCCGTGACCTTGTACTGCCGGCCGGCAGTGACCTTCGAGTAGATGTCCTGCGCGACGCCGCCCGCGCCCGTGCCCACTTGCAGCACGCCGGCCGCGACGACCGAGTTGCCCCAGTTGTTCCAGTTCGACAATGCGCTCGTGAAATCGCCGTTCGTGAGGATGTTGCCGGTGACGGGAGCAGGCGCGGGCGCCGGTGTCGGGGCCGGTGCGGGAGCCGGGCTCGGGGCCACGACGCTGCCCGCGGTCGCCGTGGACCACCAGTTGCCGGACGCCACCGCCATCGACAGCAGCTGGATCTCGCCATCGTAGTAGCCGGTGGTGAGGTGCGTGGCGTTCCACGTCCACATCGTGTCCAGGAAGCCCTGGAAGCGCGAGTCGACACAGGCGCCGGCGCAGATCGGGCCATGGTAGGCCGCGCTGTTGCCGCCGGTGAGCTGCGTGCCGTCGAGCGCGTAGCCGGTGCCGATCTTGTACGGGTCGCCGCCGGACTTGTTCTTGAAGAAGTCGATCATGCGGCCCGTGACGAGCGAGAAGCGCGCGTCGCCGGAGAGCACGAAGTCGGAGGAGAAACGCCACGGGTTGCGGCAGGCGTTCCACCAGAAGTAGCCTTCCTTGTCGTTGCCGTCGCCGATGTAGCCGGTCGAGGGCGAGGGCGTCGCGGTGTTCGTGTTGATCACGAAGTCGGGCATCAGGCCCACGCCGGGCGAGTACACCGTCTGCATGCGATCGAGCAGCGCATAGGCGCGGTTCACGGCGAGGTCCCAGATCGCGTCGCCGGTCGCGGCCTTGAACGCGCGGAAGTGGCCGATCATGTAGTCGGACGTGCGGTTGTTGTTCGCGCTGGGCAGGCCGCGCGTGGACCCGTCGGCGTTCATGTTCCAGGACTTGAGCGCCGCGATGGTGTTCCTGCCTTCTTGCAGGTAATCCCACTTGCCGGTGGCGGAGCCCCACTGCTTGTCGGCCATCAGCAGGGCCATCGCGATGTCGAGGTCGCCGTCCATGGCGTTCCAGCCGTCGCCGGCGGAGGTGCCGTTCGCATTCAGGCGCCAATCGTGCAGGTACTTGCCGTTGGCGTCGTATTGGGCGACGGCGTAGGCGGGACGGGCGCGCACCACGGCCAGCAGGCCGTCGAAGAGTGCGCGCGCATTGGCGTCATGCCCCGCGAAGAGCACGGCGAGCAGCATGCCGTAGCCCGCGCCTTCGGAGACCATCATGTACGACGCGTTGGAGAACTGCACGGCATAGCCGCCGGTGACGATCGACGTCGCGGGAATGACACGGGCGGCCTTCCATGCGTCGTATTGCTTCGTGAGCACCGCGTCCATCGTCGCATTCGCCTGCGAGGGCTTGATGCCGGCAACGTACTTCACGAGGCGCGCGCCGAAGGGATAGGCGATGCCGGGGACCGACGACACAGGCGCCGCGGTGGGAACGGGGGTCGGCGGCGGCGCGGGCGCGGTCGTGGGTTGCGGGACGGGTTTCAGGGCCACCGTCGTGATGGGCCGGCTCCTGGCGGCCAGCGGGCCGCCTGCGAGGCTGTCGGCTTCGGCGAGAGCGACCTGCGCGCCGCCGTCTTCACCGCCTCCTCCGCATCCAGTCATCGCGAGAACGGCGGAAGATGTGCTGGAAAGGAGGAACAGGCGTCTTTTCATTTCAACTACAACTTGTAAGTTCGTCGCGCAATATGTGCGCGGGGTTGGGAGTAGGGCGGATTCCTGATGAGCCTTGATGAAGCTCGGCGGGAAAAGCGAATGTAGTAGGAGACGTCCGACACCTGCGTAGGGCGTTGGCCTACGCGTGTAAAAGAATGCGAAGCGGGGAACTCGATGGGATTGTGTCGTTTATCACGTCCGAAAAGTATGGAGACACGGATAACACCCGTGTAACGATGCCTCATGCGTGAATACAGCACAACTAGAGGGGTGCACAGTGTCGGATTGGGACTACGGCGTGTTTCCTGGCTCAGCCGGAGGCCGATGCAGAAGTTACGCCTGCTTGCGATAAGGATGAGGTGAAACTAGGGTGCCGCACGCGTATCGCGGGGCAAGCGATGCTCAATGGAAGAGCTTGGTGGCGAGGCCGACCAGTATTCCGACCGCGATGGCGATTACAAAATAAGCAACGACGCCCACCACCGCGAACAGCAGCGCCCTGCCCCAGGGCCTGCGTGCGTAGTTCTTGCCGAACTTCGCCTTCACGTATTTCCCCTGCGCGCGGCCGGAGGCGAAGTACCAGGCCAGAAGGAAAACGAAAAGCATCAGGCGCGTGACGCTGTCGGCCTTCGCGGCGTCCCCAAGCAGCATCCCGATGAAAAGGTTGCCGAACAGCACGCACAGGCTGGCGACGAACCAGCCTCGCGCGGCGCGCGCCTTCGCGGGTTCCTGCAGCGCGTCCCAGTTGCGCATCTGCAGGTACGAGCCGAAAGCCGGCGTGAAGACGAGGCTCCAGTTCGCGGCGGCATTGGGGTTCCAGATCGCGCCTGGCCCGCCGGTTCGCCGCGCTGGCGGCTCAGGCGTGAGGTCGAGGTTGCCGCACGCGTGGCAATACAGGGCGTCGGGCCGGTTCGAGGCGCCGCATTTCTTGCAGAACATTCGCTTCGCCGCCCTCTGGCGCCCGCTCAGCGCGCGAAGGTGCCGTCGGCGCGGACCATGGTGAGCGCGACGTAGCGCGAGCCCAGGTTGTTCTGCTTGCCGTAGCTGATGGCGAAGCCGCCGAGGTCCTCGTTGTTCATCGACTCAAGCGCCGCGATCATCTTCGCGCGCGTCGGCGTGCCGTTGATCTTCTGCAGCGCGCGCGTCACCAGCTTGGCATTGAGGAAACCCTCCATGCTGTTGTAGCTGAACTTCTTGTCCGAGCCCTTCGTGATGGAGGACTGGTACTCGCTCACGACCGGCCCACCCAGTTCGGTGAACGGATACGGCACGACCTGCGACACGATGATGCCGGCGGACGGGGCGCCCAGGTCCGCATGCACGCCGGAGGCGACGCTCAGGAGGAAGAACTGCGGACTCCAGCCCTTGGCGCGAACGCCCTTCACCAGCGCGGCCGCCGGCTTCGACTGCCCGATGAACACGACGGCCTGGGGCTGCGCGGCGACGACGGCGTCGATCGCCTTGGCCACGTCCACCGTGCCGCGCGGGACCGGCGCCGTGGCGGCCGCGGTGCCGCCGCGCTTCTTCAGCGCGGCATTCAGCGCGTCCAGGCCTTCCTTGCCGAAAGCGTCGTCCTGGTAGACGGCGGCGATCTTGGTGACGCCGATGGTCCATGCGTGGTTGACCGCCGCTTCGATCTCGTCGGTGGAACTGGCGCGCACGTGGAACACGTTGGGCACGAACGGGTCGCGCAGCGACTTCGCGCCGCTGGTGTTGCCGATCTCGGCGATGCCGGCCGCCTGGATGATCGGCAGGATCTTCAGCATGTTGGCCGTGCCGCGGTAGCCCACGAGCGCGACGGCGTTGTGCGTCTCGATCAGCGCCTTGGTGTTTTCGGCCGTCTTGTCGGGATTGAAGCCGTCATCGAGGCTCACCAGCTTGATCTTCTCGCCGCGGATGCCGCCCTTGCGGTTCACTTCATCGAAGTACGCGTTCAGGCCGCGGACGTAATCGGTGGTGAGGGAGGCCGTGCTGCCGGAAAGATCTCCGGAGTGGCCGAGAACGACATCGGCCCACAGGGACGGGGAAGCGAGGAAGGTGGTGGCGGCGACGGCGAGCAAAAGCACCCGTTTTTTGAAGGACTGCGCGGGCATGGAACAAATACTCCGTGGGGGCGCGGCTTCGGACATCGCGGCCGCTATGCATGAGCATAACGCAATGCCTGAGCTGGGACGTGGGGCTCTTGCGGGACGTAGGTGCGAGCCGACGCCGGACGCGCGGCGGCTCCTACGCGGCCGGGGAGCAACGGGCATTACGGTCGTCGATCCACAAGACGAACCCCAAGACGACTACCTCCATGGCCAAATCCCCCCCGAAAAAATCCACCCCCGCCAAAGCCGCCGCGCGCAACACGGACAGCGGCCCCGCCAGGTCCGGACCTGCCGACGGCGACATGCTCGCTCAGAAAATGGGTCAGACCAACGATCTGGCCGCTGCCCTGCCCCACAACCCCAACAAGGCAGCCGAGCACGGATTCGCCAACGGCATGAAGCCCCCCGTCGGCGCGAGTGCCCAACCAGCATCGCGCCTGCCGACCGGCAGCACCACGTCCGAAGAAAACGGTTCGCAGAAAACCGGCAGCGTCGCGCTCGAAGGCGTCAACGCCACCATCGAGCCGCTGGACCGCGTGCGCGTCGATTCGTCCAATCAGCCGCTGACCACCAACCAGGGCGTTCGCATCGCGGACAACCAGAACTCATTGAAGTACGGCGTGCGCGGCCCCGCGCTGCTCGAAGACTTCATCCTGCGCGAAAAGATCACGCATTTCGACCACGAGCGCATTCCGGAACGCATCGTGCATGCGCGCGGCTCCGGCGCGCATGGCTTCTTCGAGTGCTACAAACCCTTCACGCAATTCACCAAGGCTGCGCCGTTCCAGGAGTCGGGGAAGATCACGCCCGTGTTCGTGCGCTTTTCCACCGTGGCGGGCGAGCGCGGCTCGAAGGACACGGCCCGCGACGTGCGCGGTTTCGCGGTGAAGTTCTATACCGACGAAGGCAACTGGGACCTGGTCGGCAACAACATCCCCGTGTTCTTCATCCAGGACGCGATGAAGTTCCCGGACCTCGTCCACGCCGTCAAGCCCGAGCCGCACCACCAGATGCCGCAGGCCGCGAGCGCGCACGACACGTTCTGGGATTTCGTCTCGCTCATGCCTGAGTCCACGCACATGCTGATGTGGGTAATGAGCGACCGCGGCATCCCGCGCAGCTACGCGACCATGCAAGGTTTCGGCGTCCACAGCTATCGCTTCGTCAACGAAGCGGGCGAGTCGGTGTTCGTCAAATTCCACTGGAACCCGGTCTACGGCACGCACTCGATGGTGTGGGACGAAGCGGTGAAGATCTCCGGCGCGGACCCGGACTTCCATCGGCGCGACCTGTGGGAGCGCATCGAAGCCGGCGCCTATCCCGAGTGGGAGCTCGGTGTGCAGGTGTTCACCGAGGAGCAGGCGGAGAAATTCAGCTTCGACATCCTCGATGCGACGAAGATCATTCCGGAGGAATTGATCCCGGTGACCCCGCTCGGCCGCATGGTGCTCAATCGCAACCCCGACAATTTCTTCGCGGAAACAGAGCAGGTGGCGTTCTGCACTGCGCACGTCGTACCGGGCATCGACTTCTCGAACGACCCATTGCTCGCGGGGCGCATCCACTCGTATGTGGACACGCAGATCACCCGGCTGGGCGGCCCGAACTTCCACGAGATCCCGATCAACTCGCCCATCGCGCCCGTCCACAACAACCAGCGCGACGGCATGCACCGCCAGGCGATCCCGCGCGGCCGCGTGTCGTACGAGCCGAACTCGCTCGCCGGTGGTTGCCCCTTCCAGGCGGGCGCGGCGCAGGGCTTCGTCTCGGTGGCGGCAAGCATCGGTGCGAAGGAAGAACAAGGCAAGGTGCGCGCGAAGCCGGAGAAGTTCGCCGACCACTACACGCAGGCAACCCTCTTCTACGTGAGCCAGACGCCGGCGGAACAGGCACACATCGCGAATGCGTTCCGCTTCGAGTTGAGCAAGGTGACCGTGCCCGCGATCCGCGAGCGGATGGTCGCGTCGCTTCGCAACGCGTCGGAGGATCTGGCGAAGAAAGTCGCCGATGGCCTTGGCATGGAGACCTTGCCCGCGCCGCTGCCGCGCGCGCTCGCGAACCCCGCCAAGCCGGAAGTGACGAAGTCGCCGACGCTCTCGCTGATGGTGCGGCCCGGCACGGCCGGCATTCGCGGGCGCAAGGTCGTGATCCTCGTCGCGCCGGGCGTGGAAGGCGAATCGGTCAAACAGGTGCAGGCTGCGCTGCTCGAACAAGGCGCGGTGGGCCGACTCGCGGGGCCGCGCATCGGGCCGGTGAAGACCGCTTCCGGAGAAATGCTGGACGCCGATGTTTCGCTCGAGAACGAGCCCGGGTTCCTGTTCGATGCGCTCGTGTTGCCGGACGGCGAAGAGGCTGTGCAGGCGCTGGCGCGCGACGGTCACACCGCGGAGTTCATCAAGGACCACTACCGGCACTGCAAGGCGATCCTGGTGCTGGGCGCGTCCGCGGCGCTGTTCGACAAGGCGGGCATCGCGCTGCAGGACGGCAAGGGCGACGCGGCGCTGGTCGTGTCCGACGCGGCGAACGCGGCGCAAGGCATCGAGGCTTTCATCGAGGCGATGACAGCTCACCGCAACTTCGACCGGGAAACCGATCCCCCGGTCGTCTGACGCGCTACAGGATGTCGTGCACCAGCCCGAGCTCTTTCGCTTCGGTGGCGCCGACATACCAGTCGGCCTGCATGACTTTTTCCATCAGCTGGTCGAACGACATCTTCGTGCCCTCGACCAGTTGACGAAAGCCCGCGCGCTCCAGCTTGATACCGCTGTCCAGCTCCGCCATCGTGTCGCGCAGCAGCGCCACGTTGGAGCGCAATGCGCCGCTCAATTCGAGCGTGCGTTTCATGCGCCGCTCGTGAATGAGCAATTCGGTGTGGCGCGTCAGGAACCGTTCATGCGGCTTGAACGCCGCCATGATCGTGATGCCCGCGGAATACACGGCGCTCTTGCCGATGAAGAGCAGTTTGCGGTCGTCGTGTTCGCGCAGCAGGCGCAAGTCGGTGGCGATGCGGCGCGCCGTTTCCGCGTCGCCGCCGTTGGTCGTCATCTCCACGATGATGGGGTCCGGAGGCGAGACATTCTTGCGCGCACCGGATAGCTGGTCGAGGAACGACTTGAACATGTCGTCGTCAACGGTGCCGTTCAGGCGGATGTGGGCGTCGAGCGCGAGGAGATTGTTTTGCATGGGCAGGTCCTCCGATTTTTGGTGCGGAGAAGATAGCGCGCCGGGAGTGCGGCACCAGACGGTGGTTCTCGGACCGTGATGTCGGCACCTTCCTACGCGCGCGCTGTCCGGCGAATCGTCGATGCCACCTCTAGGCTTCCCATAGCGACTCGAAGTCAAACGAGAGTTGTCGGTGGTGGCGGATCGACAACAGATAGACAGCCGCCTGGAACCGGACGTAGAGCACCAGGTAATGCGACATGACGTACTCACGTATCTCGCCGTCCCCGGCAATCGCCTTGAGCTTGCGCTGAAGATTGTCGATGGCGTTGCTGGCCTCGACGGAACGAGTGGGCCGGCCGAAAAAGAGCCGGCCCATGCCGGGAAAGCGTTCCAGGTTAGGGATGACGGTGTCGGTCAGTTCATCCAGCAACGAGTCGAATGCCAGAGGTGCGTCAGCGTCCACCAGTAAGCGCTCGGCTTCCTCAAGGTTACGCTCGAAATTCGCGGTAACTTTGACCAGGTGTCTGGCCGCCACCGTCCTGCCCATGCTCAGGACTGGGGCTTGACCGCACGGCGCCGCTTCAGTGCGGCCAATGCGCTGCGGGCATCTTTCACCTTGCCGGCCGCCACGTCTTCCAACCCCTTGCCCGCATCGTCGATCAGCAGCAGGTGAATCCGCTCGCGCTCAAGCTGGTGGTAATAGTCCAGCCGCCGCGAATCGATGATGGCGACATAGCTTTCGCCATTCTTGGTAATGATTTTCTCGGCGCCGGCCTTGACCTGTTCAACGAGGTCGGACAGGTTGGCGCGCGCCTGCGTCAGTGGAATCACATCGCTCGCAGTGAAAGTCATGGCTATCTCCGTGTACATGAATAGCGTACGCAATACTGCACATTATGAACGCGAGGAGGTTTGGGCGCCAAAAAGCAAAAAGCCCCGTGAGGGGCTTTTTG
>JAZKIF010000036.1:0-5844 GCA_040385005.1 Pseudomonadota bacterium | reverse complement strand
CTGGCCAGCAACCTCATCGACAAGGGCATCCGCGTGAACGCGGTCGCGCCCGGGCCGGTGTGGACGCCGCTCAATCCGGCTGATTCGCCGGCCGACCGCGTCGCGAAGTTCGGCGAGGACACCGACATGAAGCGGCCCGCGCAGCCGGAAGAGTTGTCGCCGGCGTACGTGTTCCTCGCGTCGCCGGTGTGCTCGAGCTACATCACCGGGATCGTGCTGCCGGTGACGGGAAGCGTCGGCAGCTGAACGCCCGCGACGACGCGCCGGCGTGCGGCGTTCGCTCATCGAACGCCGAAAGGCTTATAACCGGCGAATGAGCAGCATTTTCGAGAGCTTTCTGTCCACGCCGGAAGCGCTGGAGGCGTTCGGCGACCGCGCCTTCGTGGCGGCCATGCTGCGCTTCGAGGTGGCGCTCGCGCAGGCGCAGGCGGAGTGCGGGCTCATTCCCCGCGAAGCCGCGGACCATGTCGCGCGATGCTGCGCGGACCCGGACGCATTCGACGCCGCGACCATCGCGCGCGAAAGCGGGCGCGCCGGAAGCGTCGCGATTCCGCTGATCAAGGCCATCAAGCAGGCGGTCGACAAGTGCGATCCGGCGGCGGTGGCCTTCACGCATCTCGGCGCGACGAGCCAGGACGTGATCGACACCGCTTGCGCGCTGGCAAGCCGCCCGGTGCTCGACGACGTTTGCACGGACCTCGACATCTGCATCGGCGCCTTGCTGAAACTGGGCGACCAGTACGCGGCCGCACCCATGCTCGCGCGCACGCTGGGCCAGCCCGGCTCCGTCACGAGCTTCGGCTGGAAGTGCGCGCAGTGGGCCGCGCCTCTGGTGCTCGCCCGCTCGCGGATTCGCGCGGCGATGGATGAAGCGCTCGCGATCCAGTTGGGCGGCCCTGTCGGCACGCAGGTCCAGATGAAGGGCAAGGGCCCCGATGTCGTCGCCGCCATGGCGCGCATCCTCGGACTCGCCGCGCCCGCCAGTCCCTGGCATACGCGGCGCGAGAGCTGGGTCGGGCTGGCGTGCGAGCTGGCTTTGCTCACCGGCAGCCTCGGCAAGATCGCGAAGGACATCTCGCTGCTGGGCCAGTGGGAAGTGGGCGAAGCCGCCGAGCCGTCGGAAGAGGGCCGCGGCGGTTCTTCGGCGATGCCTCACAAGAGCAACCCCGTTGCCGCGATGATCGCGCTCGCGGCTGCGCAGGCGGCGCCACAGCACCTCGCCACCATGCTGGCGGCCATGCCGCAGGAACACGAGCGGGGGCTCGGCGGCTGGCAGGCCGAACTGGCCGCCTGGCCGCGTCTCGCGCAGTCGGCGCAGGGCAGTGTCCGCGCCATGGCGCAGGCATTGCCGGGGCTGCGGGTGAACGCCGCGCGCATGCGCGCGAACCTCGATCGCCTGCGCGCCGAACTGCCACCGGCCGCCGCGGCCGAGTGGTTCGATCCCGCGCTGGCTGGACATGCGGGGGATCTCGCACGCAAGCAAATAGAGTCCCTGCGCCAACAACTGAAAGACCATGAATGACTGATCGCAAAAGCGACCACGCCAGCGGCATGACCAACCGCCGCCGCGTGCTCGGCGACGCGTGGGTGGACCGCGCGCAACGCAACACCAACGACTTCAACGCCGGGTTCCAGGACCTCATCACGCGCTACGCGTGGAACGAGATCTGGGGCCGCGAGGCGCTGGGCGACAAGACGCGCCGCTTCATGGTGCTGTCGATGATGCTGGGCATCAAGAGCTACGAGGAGTTCGCGATGCACGTGCGCGCCGCCCTCGATGGCCCGCCCGAGTCGCGCCTGACGCCCGACGACATCAAGGAAGTGATCATGATGTCCGCGATCTACTGCGGCGTGCCCACGGCCAACCATGCGTTCGCGCTGGTGGCCGACATCCTGCGCGAAAAGGGGCTGCTGCCCCCGAAGACGGCATGAAGGCCGCCCGACTCCACGCCGTGCGCGAAGGGCGGGGGCCGGTGGTCGTGCTGAGCCATGCGCTCGGCTGTGACCTGACCATGTGGGACGCCTGCGCCGCCCAGCTCGCGCCGGGGTTCACCGTGCTGCGCTTCGATCACCGGGGCCACGGCGCCTCCGAGGTGGTGGAAGGTCCCTGCACCATCGAGGACATGGCCAACGATGCGGCCGCGCTTATCACCGCGCAGGGCAGCGGGCCGGTGCACTTCGTGGGCCTGTCGCTGGGCGGCATGGTGGCGCAGCAGATCGCGGCCGCGCATCCCGAACTCATCCGCAGCATCGTGGTGGCGAACTCGTCGAGCTGGTACGACGAGGCCGCGCGCAGCATGTGGCGCGCCCGGATCGAGACGGTGTTGAAGGACGGCATGTCGGCCATCGCGGATGGGGCGATGCAGCGCTGGTTCACGCCGGAATTCAGAAGCCACGCGGACGGCGCGCACCTCGTCGCCGCACTGCGCTCGGTCCTGGAGGCTTGCGATCCCAAAGCCTACGCCGCGGTCTGCGACGCCGTGTCGCGGATCGACCTCGGCGCGTCCAACGCGCGCATCGCCTGCCCCGCGCTGGTCATCGGCGGCACGCGCGACGAGGCGACACCGCTGGCGATGTCCGAGGCGATCTGCAGGGCGATCTCCGGCGCGGAGCTCGCCACGATAGACGCCGCGCACCTGAGCGCGGTGGAGAAGCCGGCGGAGTTCGCGGGTCTGGTCGCCGAATTCATCGGCAGGAGCTGAACAGGGCGGCGCGGCGCCGGCGCTGCACGCAAGCGCGAAAGTCACTAGGATGGCTGTCATGAAAATCGACTTTGTTTCCGACGTGTCGTGCCCGTGGTGCGCGATCGGCCTGGCCTCGCTCGAACGCGCGATCGAGCGCCTCGAGCCTTCACAGCGGCCGGAGCTTCATTTCCAGCCCTTCGAACTGAATCCGCAGATGCCGGCGGCCGGGCAGGACATCACCGAGCACCTCACGCAGAAGTACCGCACGACCGCCGAGCAGCAGGAAAAATCGCGCGACGCGATCCGCGAGCGCGGCGCGGCGGTGGGGTTCGAGTTCCGCAGGGAAGGGCGCGGACGTATCTACAACACGTTCGATGCGCACCGGCTGCTGCATTGGGCCGGCATGGAGGGCGCGCAGGCGCAGCACGCATTGAAGAAGGAATTGCTGAAGGCCTACTTCACCGACGGCCGCAGCCCCGGCGACCATGAAGTCCTGGCGGATGCAGCGCGATCGGCCGGACTGGACGAAGCACGTGCGCGCCAGATCCTTGCAACCGACGAATTCGCGGCGCAGGTGCGCGAGCGAGAGGAGTTCTACACGGGCAACGGCATCCATGCCGTGCCGGCCGTGATCATCAACGACAAGCACCTGATCCAGGGTGGGCAGCCCCCCAAAGTGTTCGAGGAAGCGCTGCGGCAGATCGCGGCGACGGAAGCCTGAAGCCGGTTCAGCCGCCGACGGGCTTGTACCGTTCGTTGACCGTCAGCCAGAAATCGTAGACCTGCCGCATCTTGCGGCGCAGCTCGTCGTAGTCGGTGGCCTTCCGCACGTAGCTGTTGGCGCCCGCCGCGTAGCACGAGGCGATGTCCGCCTTTTCGGTCGACGAGGAGTGCATCACGACGGGAATGGTGGCGGTACGCGGATCCTGGCGCATCGCCTTGAGGACGTCCAGCCCGTGCAGCCGCACGAGCTTCATGTCGAGGATGACGAGGCGGGGCTGGCGGCTCGTGTCGCGCCCCGCGAAAGCGGCGCGGCCGAACAGGTAGTCCAGCGCCTCGACGCCGTCCGACGCCGTGGCGACGTCGTGCATGTCGCAGCACTCGGCCAGCGCCATCACGGTCAGTTCGAGGTGATCCGGGTTGTCGTCGACCACGAGGATATCGGCGTCGTTCATCGGGGCCCATGCCAAAAATAGTCGTCTCTGGCCTGAGCCAGACTCTCCCTGTCCGTTCCTGCGCTACATCGGCGCGAATGCTGCAACTATTTTCGCACAGCGCGGCCGAGTTGGAGGCAATATTCCATCAACGCATCGGTCTCGATGGCCTTGTCGAACACGCCGTCGCAGCCCAGCGCCTCGCACTGCCGCCGCACGTCCGGGTTGGCGGTGCCGGTGAGCACCACGACCTTGCGCGCCGGGTCGCGATCCTTCAATGCCTGCAGCACGGTGAAGCCGCTGCCGCCTGACTCCAGGACGAGGTCGACGATCGCGAGGTCCCAGTGGTGGCCCGGATCGGCCAGCCAGGCAAGCGCGTCTTTCTCCGTGCTCGCCGTGCCGGCCGTGGCGATATCCGCCAATTCGGCCAACGCTTCGGACAAGCTGTCGCGGATCGCGACGTTGTCCTCGACCATGAACGCTGTCAGGCCCAAGGGATGTCTCCTTGCCGCACGCGCGGCCCACCATTCATCATGGCGTCACTGTACCTCCGGCGCGCGGTCGTGTGGGCCGATCCCCGCGGATTACTCGTACGCCGACATCGGCACGCAGGCGCAGAACAGGTTGCGGTCGCCGTAGACGTTGTCCACGCGGCCGACCGGGGGCCAGTACTTCGCGTGCCGCCGCTCATCCAGGATGGCGGCCCCGTCCTCGCGCGGATAGGCGTGGGTCCACTCCCCCTTGAGCAACGCGGCCGCCGTGTGGGGCGCGTGCTTCAGCGGGTTGTCGTCCTGCGGCCATTCGCCTCGCTCGATGCGGCGGATCTCCTCGCGAATCGCGACCATCGCGCCGATGAAGCGATCCAGCTCATCCAGGGTTTCGCTCTCGGTCGGCTCGACCATCAGCGTGCCGGCGACCGGGAAGCTGAGCGTGGGCGCGTGGAAGCCGTAGTCGATCAGGCGCTTGGCGACGTCTTCGGCGGTGACGCCGCTCGCGTCCTTCAGCGGCCGCAAGTCCAGGATGCATTCGTGCGCGACATGGCCGTTGGCGCTCGCATACAGCGTCGGGTAGTGGTCGCGCAGGCGGGCACTGACGTAGTTGGCCGAGAGGATCGCGATTTCGGTGGCTTGTGTGAGGCCTTGGGCGCCCATCATGCGGCAGTACATCCAGCTGATCGGCAGCACCGCCGCATTGCCAAGCGGCGCCGCGGAAACCGCGCCCACGCCATGGCTGGGCACGCCGCCGGCCTCGTGACCGGGAAGGAACGGCACCAGGTCCGCGACGACGCAGACAGGGCCCACGCCCGGACCGCCGCCGCCGTGCGGGATGCAGAACGTCTTGTGCAGGTTGAGGTGGCTGACGTCGCCGCCGAACTCGCCCGGCGCCGCGATACCGACCAGTGCGTTCATGTTCGCGCCGTCGACGTACACGCGTCCGCCGTGCTTGTGGACGAGCGCGCACAGCTCCTTCACCTGCATCTCGAACACGCCGTGCGTGCTGGGGTAGGTGATCATCACCGCGCCGAGGTTCGCGCTGTGCTTCTCGCACTTCGCCTGCAGGTCGGCGAGGTTGACGTTGCCGTTGTCGTCGCAGGCCGTGACGACTACCTGCATGCCCACCATCTGCGCGCTGGCCGGATTGGTGCCATGCGCGGACGAAGGGATCAGGCAGATATTGCGATGCCCCTCGCCCTTGCTTTCATGGAACGCCTTGATCGCGAGCAGCCCCGCGTATTCGCCTTGCGAGCCGGCGTTCGGCTGCAGGCTGATGCCCGCGTAGCCCGTGGCCTGGCACAGCCAGGCGCGCAATTGCTCGTCGAGCTCCGCGTAGCCTTGCAGCTGGTCGCGCGGCGCGAACGGGTGCACGTGCGCGAACTCGGGCCAGGTGATGGGGATCATCTCGCTCGTCGCGTTGAGCTTCATGGTGCAGCTGCCCAGCGGGATCATGCTGCGGTCCAGCGCGAGGTCCTTGTCGGACAGCGCGCGGATGTAGCGCAGCATGCCGGT
>JAZKIF010000035.1:0-19797 GCA_040385005.1 Pseudomonadota bacterium | reverse complement strand
CGGGCGCAGAGTTCGTGGTGCTTGTCGGCGAGGTAAACACCACCAACGGAGGCGCGCTGCCGTTGACCGTGATGCTCGCCTTGTCGGAAGTCTTGTCCGCGCGGGCCACGCTCACCGTGACGCTGTTGCTGCCCAGGTTGACCGGCAGCGTAGCGCTGTACGAGTTGCCGGTGAGCGTTGCGAAGCGGCTGCTGGCGCCGTTGTCCGCGAGCACATAAGACGAGGTGCTGCTGCCCACGAAGGTGCCGCTCACGGTGACGCTGCCCGAGTACACCGTCGCGCCGTTCGCCGGGCTCGCGATGGTGATGTTCCCGCCACCACCGCCGCCCCCAGCCGTGACCGTGATGGCCACCGCCGCCGATGTCGTCACCGCGCCGCCGTTGTCTGTCGCCTTGGCAGTGAGGCTGTAGCTGCCGGCAGCTACGTTGGACCAGCTCACGCTGTACGGCGCGCTGGTCGCCGTTCCAATGAGCGTCGTGCCCCTGTAATACGCCACCTGCGTCACGGTGCCGTTGGCATCCGCCGCGACAGCAGTCAACGCGATGCTGGCCGGCGCGGTAAACGTCGCGCCACTCGCAGGCGATGTGATGGAGACAGTCGGCGGCGTGTTCGCAACGGGCTTGCCCGCCCACGCGAGCGACGCGAACAGCGCCAGCACAACAAGCAAGGCGCGATGCATGAACCGGCTCATGCTCATTGGCCCTTCACCAGCTGATACACCGGCGGCGAGATCAATGCATCACCGCTGAACACCGCGCTGAGCTTGTGGACGCCTGCCGCCAGCGACACCGACAGCGTCGCGCGCCCGGCCGCGACCGGTGCGGAGCCGATGGCCGTGGCCCCGTCGTAGAAGCTCACCGTGCCGCCCGGCGCAGGGTTCTGCACATCGGCGGTCAGCGTGATCGGCTGTCCGACGACGACCGGATTGAGGCTGGAGTTCAGCCGCGTCGGATAGCGGCCCGGCGCGATCTTGACGACGGCGCCGCCGCCGGCCGTGGGCGATTGCGCACCGGCGGTGAACGGCAGGTCGACCGTCGTGCCGACGAAGAACGCCCCGCCCGAGCGATCGGCCGCGATGCTGCGCACCTGCAGATCGAAATCCCGTCCCCCGAGCACGTCCGCATACACCACGCCGTCGCCAGCCGGCCTGATCTTCGCGACGAACAGTTGGCGCGTGTATTCGCTGTAGTACGCCGGTACGTCCTGGAACGGCTCGACCTGCGGGAACTGACCTGAGATCGACCAGCCGCCGACGTAGGCATGGCCGGATGCATCCAGGGCCACGGCGCTCAGCGCATCGCCGTCCCCGAGAAAGCCCCCGCCGCAGTTGGACGAGCACCAGCGCCCGCCGAGGTACGACGCGTACACGAGCGACGTGCCCGACGCGGAGAACTTCGCGATGAATCCGTTGGAGAAGTTGGGGCTCGTGAATCCGTTGCGCGGCTGGAAGCTGCCCGCGGTGGTGGGGAAATCGTCCGAATACGCCCGGCCGACCACATGCGCCTGCCCTTGCGCATCGACGGCGATGCCCAGTCCGTCGTCGTAGGACGCGCCGCCCAGGTACGTCGAATACACCAGTTGCGATCCCGCCGGGTTGAGCCTGGCGACGAACGCATCGCTCGGCCCTTGGCGCGACGTCCGCATCGCGTTCACCAGCGGAAAGTTCGTGGATTTCGCCGTGCCCGTGACGTACGCGCTGCCGTCGCTGCCCACGGCGATCGCCGCGCCCGTGTCGCCGCCCGACCCGCCCAGGTAGGTCGCATAGGTCATCGCGTTGCCCGTGGCATTGAGCCGCGCGACGAATGGAACGGTCGTCCCGCTGCCCGTGGGCTGGAATGCGCCAGCCGTGGTGACAAGTGCATTGGCGTTTCCGGTGAGGTACACGTCACCCCCCGTCCCGAGTGCCATGCCGGTCACGTTGCCGCCGTTCACGAAGGTCGAGTACACGAGCGCCGTGCCCGTGGCATTGAGCTTCGTGACGAAGGAACCCGCTGTGTACGTCGTCTGGTAAGCGCCGGCAGTGACGGGATACGTTCCGGTCGCCGTGGTGCCCGCCACGTAAACGTTGCCGCTCGCATCGAGCGCGATGCCCACGCCGGTCGCGCTGCCCTTGCGCGAGCCGATGTAGGTCGCCCAGAGCAGTTGCTTGCCGGTCGGATCGACCTTCGCAACGTACACGTCCTGCGTGCCGAGGACGCGGGTCTGGTAAGTCGAGGTTGCGGCGGGGCCGGAGCCGCTTGCGCCACCCGTGATGTAGGCATTGCCCGCCGAGTCCGTGGCCACGGCATTGGCCGTCGCGCCCCACGAGTAGGAGGCGTAGCTCAGGATCGGATCGATCACGAGCGCTCGCGAACGGTCATAAGGCGCCAGGGCGAACTTTACGGCGCCGTCTCGAGCGATGACATAGCGCGCATCGACGATCTTCCGCTGCCCTCCGATGTCCTGATACGCAACAGGCCGGTGATAGCGAAGCTGCAGGCCGTCCGCATCGAGCTGCAACTCACCGTCCGGCGCCAGGCGCGGTTTCGCGCCGGAGAAGGCGACCGCGATGCGGCCGGCATCGGCGCGCGGCGCCACGACCAGGTCGTATTCCAGCTTGCCCTGGCTGGCGTAGTAGACGAGGTCCACGCCCGGGTACAGCGAACGGTAGCGCACGCGCGAATGGCTGCGGACCCCCACGATGTTGTTCGTGGGGTCGGCACTGCCGAGGTAGTTCGTCCTGTGGTCCAGGAGTTGCTCGCCCCGCATCGAAGGCGCCGGATTGGCGCCTTCGAAGGACATGCGCATCTCGCGCGGCTGCCCGTCCGACTCGAACACCATGGCCGCCTCGCGCGGCGTGAGGTAAACGCGGTAGCCGGGGCCGCGCGCGAGGAAGCGCACCGGCTCATCGGCCTGGCCGCGGTTCTCCTCGAAGGCCAGGGTGGCAAGCACCTGGGCCGGCGTCGCGGCCGGCTCTGGCGCGGCCACCGCGAATGGCGTGAAGCAAAGCAACACCGATGCCGCGGCAGCGGCGCACAACAAGCGATTCATGGATCCTCCCCGTCGACTCGCGGCCATGGCGGCCGCAAGTTCTTGTTCTGCCGGGGCCGTGCGGCCACCGGGCGGGTCGGATATTAACGCTTATTTATTTGTATGTAATTCTTTGATCCAAGAAATGTCGTCATTGCGAGACAACATGGAAACCAAAGAAACTGTCTACAAGCCCGCGCACGCCGCGAGCACGAGCGCGGCCTCCAGCGTGAACGCGTCGCGGGCGATTCGCCCCGCGACCTCGTCGGGCGCGAGCAGTTCGAACCGCTCCACTTCGCCATCCTGGTTTTGCGGGACGACACCATCCGGCACGACACAGCGATACCACTCGATGTGTTCGACAACGTAGCCGCCCCGACCGGATTCCGTGTGACAGCGCATCGCCACGCGGCCGCCATGCTTCAACTCGCGAAGTTGCGCGATGCGCAGGCCCGCCTCTTCCCAGGTCTCGCGCTCCAGCGCCTGGTCCACAGAGTCGCACGCCGGGATCATCCCGCCCATCAGCGTGTCCCACCGGCCCGGATCGTTGGGCTTCGTCAGCGAGCGCTGCTGCACCCAGTGCCTGCCGTCGGGCGAGAACCCAACGAGGTGAACAGCGCGCGTGGCGATGCCCAAGGGGCGCACAACCGCGCGTTCGACAGTGCCCAGCAGCGTCCCCGATTCATCGGTGACGGCCAGTTGCTCGTCCCGCCACGCGTGCGCCGCGCCCGCATCGCGCAGGGCAAATGCAATGGCACCCAGGCTGGCAGTGATGTCGCCCCGCACGATCCAACCCTCCTGGCCATCACACGTGATGCGCTCCACGCACTCCGGCCGCAGCGCGACACCACGCGCCCAATCGGGCTCGACCGATCCGATGCGCGCATCACCCGCCCACAAGGGCAGGCGCGCAACGCGCGGCGGCTGGTCCGCCTGCGCGCGCAGCCGAACCAGCAGCCCGGGCTCCAGCTCCAATCCGTTCACAAGGTGAGGATGGTGCTGCCGGTGGTCTTGCGCGCTTCCAGGTCGCGGTGCGCCTGCTCGACCTGCTCGAGCGCATAGCGCTGCGCGATGTGGATCTTCACCTTGCCGCTGCTCACGGTGGCGAACAGGTCATCCGCCATCTCCTGCGCGGCCTCGCGCGTCGCGATGTGCGTGAAGAGCGTCTGGCGCGTCACGTAGATCGAGCCTTTCGCCGCGAGCAGTCCCGGCGCGAAAGGCGCCGGCGGGCCGGAGGCGGCGCCGAAGCTCGCCATCAATCCGAAGGGCTGCAGGCAATCGAGCGACTTGTCCCAGGTGTCCTTGCCGACCGAGTCGTACACGACCTTCACGCCACGCCCGCCGGTGATCTCTTTCACGCGCGCGAGGAAATCTTCCGTCGAATAGTTGATGACATGCGCCGCGCCGTTCTCTTTCGCAAGCGCGCACTTCGCATCCGAGCCCGCCGTGCCAATCAACTGCAGGCCCATCGCGCGCGCCCACTGGCACGCGATCAGGCCGACGCCGCCGGCGGCCGCATGGAAGAGCACGAAATCGCCTTCCTTCAATCCGCGTTGCGGCAGCGTGCGCTTGAGCAGGTACTGCGCCGTCAGGCCCTTGAGCATCATCGCCGCGCCGGTGTCGAAATCGATCGCATCGGGAAGCTTGCACACGGTCATCGCCGGCATCACCCGCACGTCGCAATAACTGCCCGGCGGGTTGCTGGCGTACGCCGCGCGGTCGCCGGCCTTCAGGTGCGTCACGCCCTCGCCCACCGCCTCGACGATGCCCGAGCCTTCCATGCCCAGCGTGTGCGGCAGCTTCAACGGATACAGGCCGGTGCGGTGGTAGACGTCGATGTAGTTGAGGCCCACCGCCTTGTGGCGGATGCGGATCTGGCCGGGGCCGGGCTCGCCCGCGCTCACATCGGCGATCTTGAGTTGTTCGGGCCCGCCGGGCTGCTGGATCTGGACTGCTCTGGTCATGGTGTGTTCCTCGGTTGTTCAGCCGCGTCATGGTGCCATGAAACGAGCGTCCCCCGCGCAGCGCGGGACACCGCCGAGCCGATACAGTGTGGAGTTTCCCGATGACCCAGCGACTCGATCTGCGCACCGCGCTCCTGCTCACCGTACCGCCGCTCCTGTGGGCCGGCAACGCGGTGGTGGGCCGCCTCATGAACGGGCTCGTGCCGCCCGTCACGCTCAACTTCCTGCGCTGGATCGGCGCGTTCTTCATCTTGCTGCCGCTCGCGGGATGGGTGCTGCGTCCGGGCAGCGGCTTCTGGAAGGCGTGGAAGCGCTACGCTCTGCTCGGCCTGCTGGGCGTGGGTTGTTACAACGCGCTCCAATACCTCGCCCTGAAGACGACCACGCCGCTCAACGTGACGCTGGTTGCCTCGAGCACGCCGGTGTTCATGCTGCTCATCGGCATGTTCTTCTTCGGCCAGCGGATCACGGCGCGGCAATGGGCCGGCGCCGTGCTGTCGATCGCGGGCGTGCTGCTCGTGCTCAGCCGTGGCGACTTCGATCTCCTGCTTCAAGTGCGGTTCGCGCCGGGCGATTTCTACGTGCTGCTCGCCACCTGCGCATGGGCGTTCTACAGCTGGCTGCTGACCCGCCCCGGCGATCCACCGGAGATCCGCCGCGACTGGGCCGCGCTCCTCATGGCCCAGGTGGTGATGGGACTGGGATGGTCGGGCCTGTTCGCGGCCGGCGAATTGGCCGCGGGCCACAGGCATTTCGAATGGGGCTGGCCGCTCGTCGCGGCGCTGGCGTACATCGCGATTTTCCCCGCCGTGGTCGCCTATCGTTGCTGGGGCCTGGGCGTGCAGCGCGTCGGCCCGAGCGTCGCGGGCTTCTTCTCCAACCTCACGCCGCTGTTCGCGGCTTTGATGTCGACGGCGTTTCTCGGCGAGCCGCCGCGCGCTTACCACGCGATCGCGTTCGTGTTGATCGTAGGAGGGATCGTGGTGTCGTCGAAGAGGGCTTGAACGCAGCGCTCAATACGTCCCCGGATACGCTCCGCCATCCGTCAGGATGTTCTGCCCCGTGATGTAGCTCGCGTGCTGGCTGCAAAGGAAAGCGCAGGCTGCGCCGAACTCCTCGGCCGTTCCGAAGCGCCGTGCGGGAATGGTCGCCTTGCGCGCTTCCATCACTTCTTCCACCGGCTTGCCTGACTTCTGCGCGCCGCCGGCCATGGTCGCCATCAGGCGATCCGTGTCGAACGCACCCGGCAGCAATCCGTTGATCGTGACGTTGGCGGATGCCAGCTTCGAAGTCCGTGCAACCCCGGCGACAAAACCGGTGAGGCCGCTGCGCGCACCGTTGGACAGGCCCAGGATGTCGATCGGCGCCTTCACCGCGCTCGACGTGATGTTGACGATGCGCCCGAACCCGCGCGCGGCCATGCCGTCCACCGTCGCCTTGATCAGCTCGATGGGGGTGAGCATGTTGGCGTCCACCGCCTTGATCCACGCGTCGCGATCCCAGGTGCGAAAGTCGCCGGGCGGCGGGCCGCCGGCGTTGGTGATGACAATGTCCCAGTCCTTGCGCTTGGCGAACACCTTCTCGCGTCCCTCCACGGTCGTGATGTCGGCCGCGACGTGCTGCACGGCAGTGTCGGTGGGCCGCAGCGGGTCCGCAAGCAGCTTTTCCACCGCGGCTTCAAGCGCTTCCGCGCCTCGCGCCACCAGGACGACATGGACACCTTCGCGCACCAGTGCCTGAGCGCACCCGAAGCCGAGACCCTTGCTGGCGCCGCACACCAGCGCCCATTTGCCCGCGATACCCAAATCCATAATAATTCGTCCTTCTTCACAGCTGAGCTGTACTACGTGATGCGCACATCATCGGCCATTTTGCTTGCCTGTTGGTTTGTTGCGGTCTCCGTGCATGCGCAAGGCTTCAAGTTTTCCAATCCGCCCGAGGGCGCGCAGGCCGAAGCGCAGGCCCAGGCGGAGCGTCGCGCCACCATCGATGCGCAGCTCTCCACGCCCTGCCGGGACCGCATCCGAAACCGCAAGATCATGGTGCTGATCGCCGAGGAAAAAAACGGCGCCGTGAATGCCGGCCAGAGTGGCTGGAGCCGCCACGTCGACGCGATCAACAACCGGCTGCAGGCACTCGGCCTCAAGACCTACACCGCCGAGCAGATCCGCAAGCAGGTGGCGCAGGAAGAAGTCGACGCCTATTTCAAGAACGACCCGGACCGTGCCCTGAGCGCCTCAAAGCGCCTGTCCGCGCAATACGTGCTGCGGGGCGTGATCGCGAGCCAGGCGTCACGCAACACCATGGTGAACGTGAACCAGGTGCGCGTCGCGATGAATTTCACCCTTGCCGATGCGGCGGGGCGGCCCGTCTCGACGGCGTCCGCCACCAATGAAAGCTATGCAGGCAGCGACACCGCCGGGATGGCGTTGACGCTGATCGAGGAGCGCGCCGATGAAGTCGTGGCGCGCCTGTACAGCGACTACTGCCGCACCGCGCGCTGAGGGCGCAGCTCACCGTTTTCCACGTGTCACCCAGGAGAAGCACCATGTCCAACAAGAATTTCGTTTCCCATTCCCTCGCCGCCGGCGCGCTGTGCTTGGCAACCGTGTCCGCACTCGCGCAGCCGAGCTTCGGCAATGCCTCACCCAATGCCGGCAGTTCGACCTCGCAGCAGGCGAACGCCGCGGCCGACGCGGCGACCTACAAGGAAGTCGACTACGTCAACAAGGCGAAGAAGGGCCCGGCCCTCGTCGTGATTCCCGGCGAGATCAAGAGCAACAACGCGGGCTTCATGGCGAAGTTCGGCCCGAACAACATCGCGGACTTCGGCGAGCTGGAGCTCTCGCAAGCCAACTTCGCGGTGCTGGAGCGCTCCAACCTCGGCCCGCTGCTCAATGAAGTCTCGCTTGCCTACAACCTGGGCGACGCGCAGGCCGCGCGCAAGACAATGCAGATCGGCCGGCTCAAGACCACGCAGTGGGTCGTGAAGTTCGACATCCTGAAGGCCGAGCAGATCGCGGAGAACAAGAAGGGCTTCGATGGCCGCGCTGTCGGCGGGCTCATCTCCGGCTTCGGCGGCGGCCTCTTCGGCGGCGGCATGGGCAGCGTGGCGGCCGGGCACGTCGCGAGCACGGTGAAGACCGAGGAGTCTTCGGGCGTCTGGCTGATCGGCATGCGCTACAAGATCATGGACGCGAACACCACCGAGCAGGTGGCGCAGGGCTACAAGGAACTGAAGATGGAAGTGGGTGCGAATTCCACCTCCGTGATGGGCGTCTCGCAGCAGGCCCAAGGCGGCGTCGGCCTGGACACGATGGTTCAGCGCCTGGTCCAGACCACGGTGTGGGAAATCGACTCGAAGCACAAGTGATCGCCGGCAGCGAGGCGCACGCGTGAACAAGCTCGGCAAATACCAGATCCGCCGCACCTTGGGCAAGGGCGCGATGGGCATCGTGTACGAGGGCTTCGATCCGGTGATCGAGCGCACCGTCGCGATCAAGACCATCCTGCCTTCGCAGCTGAATGGCCAGGAGTTCGTGGGCGTGATGGCGCGCTTCAAGCGCGAGGCGCAGGCCGCCGGACGCTTGAATCATCCCGGCATCGTCGCGATCTATGAGTACGGCGAAGAGCTCGCGCAGGACATCAGCGACGAGGAAGCGACCATGATGGCCGCGACAGCGTCCTCAGCGCAGCGCGTCGCGTTCATCGCGATGGAGTTCGTCAAGGGCCGCGAGCTGCGCGACTACTTCGAGAACGGCGAACGCTTCGCCCTGCCCGAGGTGGTGCGCATCATGAGCGAGATGCTGGACGCGCTGGACCACGCGCATGCGCAAGGCGTCGTGCACCGCGACATGAAGCCCGCGAACTTGATCGTGCTGCAGAACGGGCGCGTGAAGATCGCCGACTTCGGCATCGCGCGCGTCGAGGAATCGGAGCTGACGCAGACGGGCACCGTATTGGGCACACCCTCGTACATGTCGCCAGAACAATTCATGGGGCAGCCCGTGGACGGCCGCAGCGACCTCTTCTCCTGCGGCGTCATCCTCTACCAGCTGCTGACCGGCGAGAAGCCGTTCACCGGCGAGTCGACCACGACGATCATGTACAAGGTGCTGCGCGAAGAGCCGGTGCCGCCGTCGGAGCTGAACCTGTCGATCGAGCCTGCCATCGACGCCGTGATGAAGAAGGCGCTGGCCAAGGCACCCGCGCAGCGCTTCCAGAGTGGGCGCGAGTTCGCGATGGCATTGCAGGCGGCGATCGAATCGCCGGGGGTTGCGGCTCCATCCACCATTGCACCGATCATCGTCGCGGCTGCGGCGACAACGGCAAGTCCGCAAGCGCTCGCGCCGACAGCTCCCAAGTCTCGCGCAGCCGGCTTCTGGGCCGCAGGCGCGGCGGCCGTCGTCGCGCTCGGCGCCGTCGGCTACATCGTCCTCGCGCCGGGCCGGCAGCCGGCTTCTGCCGTCGCGCAAGGCAATGCACCGGCACCGGCCGCAGCCTCTGCGGCATCGCCCGCCACCCCCGCACCAGTCGCAGCAACACCCTCCACCGAACCCGGCACCATGGTCATCAGCGCCATCGGCCTCGTCGACCCGCAGGACGCGCGCTTCAAGGGCGACACCACGGCCGCGCAAGCCGAGGCCCGCGACGCCGCCAAGCGCCAGCTCGTCGAAAAAGCGCTCGCGCTCTATGTGGACAAAGCATCGCTGGACAGCAACTACCAATTGCTGCAAGCCAAGCTGCTCTCCAATTCGGGCTCGTTCATCAAGACCGTGATCCAGGAGGGCGCGCCGCAGTCGAGCAGCGGGATGATGGAGCTGCAGACGCGCGCCCTCGTGAACGTGCGCGACGTGCAGAAATCGCTCAACCAGCTCTCGCGCGACGAGCGCGTGGACTTCATCCGCAACAAGGGCGATCCGCGCATCTCCATCCGCATCGACATCGCGAACGCCGACGGCGCGGGTCTCGCGCGCGAGCGCTCGCAACTCGCCGAGAACGTCGTGAAGGAGCGCATCAAGACATTCGGCTTTCGCGTCTGGTCGGCCGATGGGGAGGGCGCGAACGCCGCGAACGCCGCCAACGCGAAGCCCGCCGACTTCGCGATCAGGAGTGAAGTGAAAGTGAAGCAGCTCTCCATGAAGCTGCCCGCTTCCGGCCTCACGATCACCAAGACGGCGCTCACGTCATGGACACTCAAGGCCGTGGACGTCGCGACCGGCGAAGAGGTCTACCTCAGCACGCGCCTGCCCAGCGGCCAAAGCTGGGCGACCGAGGAGCAGGCGTTGGCCGACATCGGCAAGCTGGTGGGCGACGAGTTCTCGCGCAACTTCTTCCTGCAGCACTTCAACTTCCGCACGCAGAAGACCAGCCTCACGGTGACGGGCCTGCCGGATGCGTCGTCCGCGGCGATGTTGCGGGAGCTGCGCGCCATGCGGCCCGTGCTCGACGCGCAGCCCGGCGCGCAGCCGTCGAACTTCCAGCTGCAACTGGCTGAAGGCAGCGCGAGCGACATCCTGGAGGAAAGCATCGTCAAGCCGTTGAACGCGAAACTCGGCGGACAGTGCTTCGCGCTCGCGGGCTCTTCGGGATCGGATGTGACGCTGACCTACGCGGCCGCGTGCAACGATGCGGCGGTGCGCGCGAAGCTCGATTCGGGCATGCCCGCCGGCTGGAAATTCGCGCCCGCTAAACGGGCTTCGACGTAGACGCCCGGCTGAACACGAAGATCCCCGCGATCACCAGCGCCGTTCCGGCCGCGATCCACGCGGTGAACGGCTCGCCGAGAATCACGACGCCCATCAGGATCGTCGACATCGGCCCCACCATCCCCGCTTGCGCGGACACGGCCGGACCAACGCGTTCGATCGCCATCATCACCAGCAGCACCGGCACCGCGGTGCACAGCGTCGCGTTGAGGATCGACAGCCAGATCACTTCGGGCGCCACCTCCGCCGCGCTCGCGAGCGGGCGCAGCAGCGGAAATTGCAGGATGCAGCACAGGCAGGCCACCGCGGTCGCGAGGCCCACCAGACGCAGCGAGCCGATGCGCTTCACCATGACGCCGCTGAACACCATGTAGACCGCATAGCTGGTCGCGCTCGCGAACACGAGGCCCGTCCCCAGTGTGACGTTCGCCCCTTGCAGGGTCACTTCATGCCCGAAGACGAGGAACACGCCCGCATAACTTACCGCCATGGCCGCGACCTGTCGCCTGGTGATCTTCTTTTGGTACAACAGCCAGCCGAGCAGCATCACGAGGGTCGGCGTGAGGTACATGATCAGCCGCTCCAGCGAGGCGGTGATGTACTGCAGGCCGATGAAGTCCAGCAGGCTCGACAGGTAGTAGCCCGACACACCCAGCCCGACCACTCCCGCCCAGTCGCGACCCGTGAGCGGCGGCTTGCCGCGGCTCGCCCACCATGCCATCGCCGCGAAGATCGGCAGCGCGAACAGCATGCGGAACATGATCAGCGTGACCGCGTCCACGCCATACCGGTACGCGAGCTTGACGATGATGGCCTTGCCGCTGAAGGCGATGGAGCCGGCCAGGGCGAGAGCCAGGCCCGACCATACGGGGCGTGTTGCCGCCCTCCCTGAAACTTCCGGTGCGCTCATGCCCCCGAGTGTCCCACGGCGATCCGCTACGCGTCGGCCGCCACCCGAAAGCCGCAGTTGCTCGCCGAACTCGACGGCGTGTTGTGTCCGCGCGCCGCGACGCGGTAGCGGTTGCAGTAGGAGTCGTGGCACAGGAACGAGCCGCCACGTGTCGAACGCTCGCCGGTCGCGAGTGACTGCAACGGGTCTTCCGCCGCCGTGTCGCGGTGATAGGCCGGAGAGAACCAGTCCTCGCACCATTCCCACACGTTGCCCGACATGTTGCGCAGGCCCCATGCGTTGGCGTCGAAGTCGGACACGGGCACGGTGCCGGGCTGCCATCCATCGGCGGGACGATGGGGGAACTCGCCTTGCCAGATGTTGCAGCGCTGCGCGCCACCCGGCATCAATTGATCTCCCCAGGGATAGCGTTGCTGCGCCAATCCACCGCGAGCCGCGACTTCCCATTCGGCTTCCGTCGGCAGGCGAGAGCCGGCCCAATCGCAATACGCTTTTGCGTCGTGCCAGGAGACATGCACCACGGGATGATCGGGCCGATCGCGAACATGCGAGCCGGGACCTTCGGGCCGTTGCCAGCATGCGTCATCGACCGCGAGCCACCAGGGCATGCTGGAAGCCACTTGCCGATATGAGTCGCGCTGCGCTTGCGGCACTTGCAGGTAGAAGACGAAGGATTGACCGAGCTGCTCGGCCTGCGTGACGTAGAGCGTGTCGCGCACGAATTGCGCGAACTCGGCGTTCGTTACGGCCGTGGAGGCGATGCGCAACGCCTTGACCGACACCCGCCGTGCGGGGCCTTCGCCGTCGGCGGGGAAGCCTTCGGCGGAGTCCGTGCCGATCACGTATTCACCTGCGGGAATCGCGCACCACTCACCTGTCATCGCGCGCACCCCACCTCCACTTGTCATTGCGGGCTCGACCCGCCATCCACGCATGTCCGGGACACTCGCGGATGGATGCCGGGTCGAGCCCGGCATGACAACCTGGGAGGGTTCGTCCGCGCCTCGAGGTGTACAGCAGGAATGTCCGTTCACGTCAGCTCACGGCAGGTACGGAGCCTTGAAGTCATCCCGCTCCCAGAACGCAGTCCCCACGTTCTGGGCCTTCAACATTTCCTCCACTCGCTCACGCGGAATCACGCCGCAGCGAGCCGCCCACACGTCATATTGCGCCTTCATGTCGCGCACACGATCCGGCTGCTGCGCCGCGAGATCGTTCAACTCCGTGCGGTCGTGCTCCATGTCGTACAGCTCCCAGGGATCGGGAAACTTGCGCACCAGCTTCCATTGGCCGATGCGCACCGCCGCATTCCCCTCGTGCTCCCAGAACATCGCCGGGCGGCTCGCCTCACCGTGGCGCATCGCCGCGAGCAGGCTGTGCCCTTCCAGCGGCTCGACCTGCCGGCCCGGCCATTCCTTCGGGTACGCCGTGCCGGTCGCTTCCAGCACCGTGGCCATGATGTCCGGCAGGTAGCCCGGCGTGTGGCGGATGGCGTTGCGCTCCTGGATGCCCGCGGGCCAATGAACGATCAGCGGCGTGGAGATGCCGCCTTCATGGATCCAGTGCTTGTACAACCGGAACGGCGAGTTCGACAGGTTCGCCCATGCGCGCCCGTAGCTTTGATAGGTGTTCTCCGGGCCGGGCATCAGCGACGGGTCGTTGCCGAATTGCACCGGCTCGCCCGCGCGCGTGTGCTCTTTCGCGATCATCAGCTTGTTCACGAGTTCGTCCACCGTGAGATCGTCGGGAATGTCCTCCGCGCATGCGCCGTTGTCAGACAGGAAGATGACGAGGGTGTTGTCCAGCCTGCCGGTCTCCTCGAGCGCTTTCAGGATGCGCCCGATGCCCTGGTCCATGCGGTCGATCTGCGCAGCGTACACCTCCATGCATCGCAGCAGCCATTCCTGGTGGTTCGCATCCATCCAGGCGGGCTGCGTCGGATCGCGGTCGGAGAGCGGCCAGTTCTTGTCCAGGATGCCGGCCTTCACGAGGCGTTGCAGACGCTCTTCGCGCAGCTTGTCCCAGCCCTTGTCGAAGCGGCCTTTGTATCTGGCGATGTCCTCGTCATGCGCGTGCAGCGGCCAGTGCGGCGCGGTGTACGCGACGTACTGGAAGAACGGCTTGTCCTTGTGCTCGCTGTCGTGACGGCGGATGAATTCCACCGCGTTGTCGCTGATCGCGTCGGTGTAGAAGAACCCGGGCTCGCGCGCTTCGTGTTCGATGTTCTCGTTGCCGCGCGTCAGCGTGTTCGGGTCGTAGAAACTGCCCGCGCCGATGATGGTGCCGTAGAACGCGTCGAACCCACGCTGCAACGGCCAGCTTTCCGTGGGCTGCGTGAGGTTGCCCGCGACGTGCCACTTGCCGCTCAGATAGCTGCGGTAGCCGCTCGACTTCAGCGCTTCCGCGATCGTCACACAGCGCTGGTTGAGGTTGCCCGCGTAGCCCTCGGGACCCATGTTGTACGTGAGGACGCCGATGCCGGTCTGGTGCGGATGCAGGCCCGTCAGCAGCGATGCGCGCGACGGGCTGCACCGGGCGGTGTTGTAGAACTGCGAGAAGCGCACGCCGCCGGCCGCGAGGCGATCGAGGTTGGGCGTCTGGACTTCGCCGCCGTAGCAGCCGATGTCCGAGAAGCCCATGTCGTCGTTGAGGATGAGGAGGATGTTGGGTGGGGTCGCCATGATGTCTCTCGATTGAAGATGACCGATGTCAGATGCGCAGGCCGGTGGCGCGGTCGAACAGGTGAGCCGCGCCTGGTTCGAAAGCGAGATGGACGCGCTCCCCTTCGTTCAACCCCGGCAGTTCGCCCGCGCGCAACTTCACGCGTTGGCCCTCGACCTCCAGGTTGACGATGCTGCTGTCGCCGAAATCCTCGATGAATTCGACGCGCGCCGGAATGCCTTCGCTTGCCACGCGCAGATCGCCCGGCCGCACACCGAGGGTGATCTCGCGTGAACCCTCCTCGTTGTGCTCCTGCTTCACTGCGAGCAGCGTCCCCGCGACCTGCACGCCCGCCTGCGACAACGTTGCGGGCAGCAGGTTCATCGGCGGCGTGCCGATGAACCCCGCCACCGACACCGACGCGGGCTTGCGGAAAATCTCGTGCGGCGTGCCGACCTGCACGATGCGCCCTTCCATGAACACCGCCATGCGGTCGGCCACGGTCATCGCTTCTTCCTGGTCGTGCGTGACGTACACCGCCGTGACGCCGAGCGAGCGCTGCAGCTTGCGCAGTTCCGCGCGCGTCTCCAGCCGCAGCTTCGCGTCGAGGTTGGACAAGGGCTCATCCAGCAGGAACAATTTCGGTTGCCGCACGATCGCGCGTGCCAGCGCGCAGCGCTGCTGCTGCCCGCCCGAGAGCTGCCCGGGCTTGCGATCGAGCAGGTGCGAGATGTCCACCTTCGCGGCCGCCTCGCGCACCGCGGCGTCGATCTGCGCGGCGGCCATCCCCACCATCTTCAGCGGAAAGCCGATGTTGCCGCCCACCGTCATGTGCGGATACAGCGCATAGCTTTGGAACACCATCGCCACGTCGCGCTCGCCGGGCTGCGCATGCGTCACGTCGACGCCGTCCATCAGGACGCGCCCGGCGTCCACCTGCTCCAGTCCCGCGAGGATGCGCAGCGTCGTGGTCTTGCCCGAACCCGAAGGCCCGAGCAGCGCGAAGAATTCCCCGGGCCGGAATTCAAGGTCGATGCCATGCAAGGCCGTGAAGGTGCCGTGCCGCTTCACGATGCCTTCCATGCGCACGTTGGCCGATGGGCTCATCGCCTGCCTCCCCCTTTGACAGCGCCAACCGTCAGGCCCTTCACGATATGGCGCTGCGCGAAGAGCCCGATCAGGATCACCGGGGCCATGGCCAGCATGGCCCCGGCCGCCAGGCGCGCCCACTGGGTCTGCTCCACGGATATGAAATTGAACATCGCGACCGTCACCGGCCGCACGCGATTGCCGCCGAGCACGACGGCGAAGAGAAACTCGTTCCATGCGTTGAGGAACACGAACACGGTTGTCACGGCGATGCCGCCGCGCACCTGCGGCAGGATGACGTACCAGAGCGTGCGCAGGCGGCCCGCGCGATCGAGCAGCGCGGCCTCTTCCATCTCGAACGGGATGTCCTCGAAATACGAGACCATCAGCCACACCGCGAACGGCAGCGAGAACGTGAGGTAGATCGCCGTCAGCCCGCTGTACGAGTCGAGCATGCCGGTCTTCTGCAGCACGAGGTAATAGGGAATGATGAGGCCCACCGGCGGCAGCATCTGCGTGGCCAGCACATAGAAGCCCGAAGCCTTCTTGCCCGGGTAGCGCAGCCGCGCGATCGCGTATGCGGCCGGCACGGCGAAGAGCATCGTGAGCAGCGTCGATGCGCTGGACACCACCACACTCGACCACAAATTCGGCAGGATCGACGACGTGCCGAACATCACCTCGCGGTAGTTGTCCAGCGTGGGTGTGAAGAGCCACACCGGCGGATAAGCGAGCACGTCGCGCTCGGTCTTGAAGGAAGTGAGCAGGCCCCAAACCACCGGGAAGGCCCACACCGCGAGCAGCAAACCCGCGGCCAGCCACAGGAGCAGGCGCCGCAGCGGTGCGCCGCGCGATGCCGGGTTCATCGCGCCCTCCGCAGGCGGAACATGAAGTACGACACCGCGATCGTGAGGCCCAGCAGCACCATCGCGAGCGACGCGCCGTAACCGATGTTCAGCTCGGTGAACGACGTGCGGTACGCGTAGAGATTCAGGATCTCGGTGGACGAGCCCGGCCCGCCGCCGGTTGCCGCGAAGATCGCCGCGAAAGCCGAGAGCGCCGTCATCATCCGCATGATCACCACCATCATGATCGCGGGCCGCACCAGCGGCAACGTGATGTGGACGAAACGCTGCCACGCGCTTGCGCGGTCCAGCCGCGCGGCTTCGTAGACATCCGGCGGCAGCGTGGCCAGCGTCGCGAGCAAAACGAGGAATGCGAACGGCGTCCACTGCCACGTGTGGATCGCGATCACCGACACGAGCGCAAGCTGCGGATCGCCAAGCCAGTTGTGGCTGCCCAGGCCCAGTGCGCGCGTCACGAGATCGACCAGGCCGAACTCGGGCGACAACACGAGCGTGCGCCAGAACAGGCCCACCACCACGGGCGCCAGCACGATGGGCAGGATCGCCGCGACGCGCAACACGCCTTGCCCTTTCGGAATCTGCAGCACGAGCAGTGCGAGCGAGAGTCCGATCAGCACTTGCAGCACCACCGTCGAGCCCGTGTACACGAGCGTGAGCCACAGCGAATTCCAGAAGCGCGGATCGTCGCCCATCTTCGCGTAGTTGGCGATGCCCGAGAACCCGGACAGCCAGGGCATGCTCAGGTCGATGCGGTTCATGCTGTTCCACGCGAGGTAGAACAGCGGCGCCGTCGTCGTGACGAGCAGGACGAGCAGCGCGGGCGCGAGCAGGGCGAGCGCGAAGCGCCGCTCCTGCCGCGCGAGGCTGTCGCCCGGGCGCGGGATGTAGGCCGCCGGTGTCGTCACGCTGGCGATGCTTCAGCTCTTGAGGATCTGCTGGATGCGCGCCTGCGCCTCGTCCAGCGCTTCCTTGGGCTTTTTCTGCCCGACCAGCGCGGACTGGATCGCGGTCGCCATGGTCTCGCCGATGGCGGGCCATTGCGGCACGCGCGGACGCCATTCGACGTCGGTGTCCTGCTCCAGAGATTCGAGCGCGGCGACGATGAAGTTGTTGCCCGCACCGCCCACGGCCTGCGAGAACTCCGCCGATTTCCATGCGGAGAGCCGGTTCACGCCGGAACGCTTCGCCGCGCCCGCGAATTTCCACGACGTGCGCGCCTGCGTCTCGGCCGAGGTTGCCCACTGCACGAACAGCCACGTCGCCTTCTTCTGCTTTTCAGTGAGGGCCGAGTTGATCGGGAAGCCCCAGTTCCAGATCGAGGTGATGCGCTTGCCGTTCGGTCCTTTGGGCCAGCGCGCGAAGCCGATCTTGCCGATCACCTTCGACTTGGCCGGGTCGTTCAGCACGGCGGCGGACGAATGCGCGTCGATGTAGGTCGCGACGGTGCCTTGCGAGAACGCGTCGGCGATGTCCGGCCAGTTCCAGTTGCGCACCGCGGGCGGCGAGTACGCGGTGAGCGCATCGACATACCACTGCAGCGCCTTCACCGCCTCGGGCGAGTTGACGACGATGTCCTTGCCGTGGAACCAGTTGCCGCCGAAGCCCCGGAAGAGCGACGGATAGATGTACATGTTCTGGCCCGCGCCGGCGAACCCGCGCAGCGCGAGGCCGTAGACGCGGTTCGCGGGGTCGGTGAGCGCCTTCGCGTTGGAGAGCAACTGCTCGTAAGTCGTCGCGGGATGCAGGCCCTTCGCGTCGTACAGGTCCTTGCGGTAGACCTGCACCGTCACCTCGCCGTCGTACGGAATGCCGTAGGGCTTGCCGTCGATGGAGTCGGCGTCGCGCCACGCCTTGAGGATGTCGTTGTAGTTGTACCAGGCGGCGTCCGTGAGCGTCGCGTCGTTGAGGTACTTGTCCAGCGGCTCGACCCATTTGTTCGCGACGTACAGCGGGTAGTACATCGGGTCCGCCGCATGCGTCGCGTAGGTCGTCGTGCGCGACGAAAGATCGAGCATCGCCTTCTGGCGGATCTGGCCCGGCGGAACCTTCTCCGCGCGCACCTTGATGCCGGTGAGCGCCTCGAACTGCGGCAGCAGGCCCAGCAGGTTGTCGAAGTAGCTCGCGGGGATCACGGCGACCGAGATCGATTCGCCTTCCACCTGTTTCCAGTTGATCTTCGCGCTGCGATAGGGCGCGAGATCATCGCCCTGCGCGTGCGCGGTGCCGAGCAGGTGCGGCGCTGCGGCGGCGAGCATGCCGACGGAGGCGGCCTGCTTCAACGCGCGGCGGCGCCCGGGTTGCTGCGGGGTCTGCGGATTGCTGCTGTTCTTCATTTGCTTTCTCCTTTTGGATCGGGCGGGGTCGGCTGGACGAACGGAAAGCGCATGCGGGGTTTCGGCCCCACGGCGCCGGTGGCGGAAGCGGGCCGGACGAACCGGTCCTTGTCCCCGCCCCGGGCCTCGAAGGTCCAGTCGGGAAACGCGTTGTCGCGCAGTGCGATCTCGCGCAGGAAGAGGCGGCGGCGCTGGCTCGCGCGGATGCGCGCGTTGATGCTCTCCGGATTCCAGTCCGCGAGAAGGCGAGCCTGCAATTCCTGCTCGATGCCTTTCACTTCAGGACGGCCGGCGAGATTCACCAGTTCCTGCGGGTCATCGCGCAGGTTGAACAGCAAGGGCGGCAACCCCAGCGTGTAGACGTACTTGTGGTCGCCCCGGCGCAGCATGCGCGAAGGCGCCTGCACACCCTCGGACGAGTACTCGCAGATCACGTCGGCGCCGGGCTCCTCGGCGCCGGTGAGCAGCGAGCGCCAGAGGCTGTGACCCGCGAGCGGATCGACCGGCTCGACGCGTGCCGACTCGCTGTGCGCCGCCGCGTCGAGGAATGTCGGCAGCAGATCGACAAGCGAACACGGCGCGGTGCGGCGGCCGGGCTCGATGTGGCCGGGCCAGCGCACCAGCAGCGGCACGCGCGACGACCATTCGTAGAAGGTCTGCTTGAACCACATGCCGCGCTCGCCCATCATCTCGCCATGGTCGCCGCAGAAGACGACGATCGCGTCCTTCGCGAGGCCGCTCGCGTCGAGCGCCTCCAGCACCTTGCCGATCTTCTCGTCCACGTAGCTCGCCATCGCGTAGTAGGCGTGCCGCGCGTTGCGCACGTGCGCCGGCGTGATCGCGTGGCGGTCCTGGCCGTGCGCGAGGTAGAGCCACTGGCTGTGCGGATCGAGCTCGTCGTAGGGAATCTCCGGCACCGACGGCATGTCGATGTCTTCGTGGGCGTAGCGGTCCCAGTGCGCTTGCGGCGCGACGAAGGGCGGATGCGGATGCGTGAAGGAGACGGTGAGGAAAACCGGGTCATCCGCCGTTTCGCGCGCGAGGTCGTAGATCTTCTGCACCGCCGTGTGCTCGACTTCCTCGTCGTAGTCGATCTGCATGTTGCGCACGCACGGACCCGCGTCCACCACGTGGCCCATGCCCACGCCCGTGGGCTTGAAGCCCGGGCCCTTGGACCAATCGGGCACCCACAGGAAGTCGGCTGGGTAGATGTCGGTGGTGAGGCGCTCCTCCAGCCCGTGCAACTGGTCGGGACCG
>JAZKIF010000034.1:0-9892 GCA_040385005.1 Pseudomonadota bacterium | reverse complement strand
ACCTGGGCATCAGCATCAAGACGGTGGAGGCGCACCGCGCCAACATCATGGAAAAACTCAACGCCAACACGGTCGCCGATCTGCTCAAGATCGCGCTCGGCCAGAACGCGTCCAAAGCCTGACGGAGCGGACGCGCTGCCTTGCGGCCGCGTCCTGGATTTATGGCAGCTCAACTCATTGATGGCAACGCGCTTGCCAAACAGATCCGCTCCGAGGTCGCCGGCCGCACCGCGGCGCTGAAGGCCCGAGGCGTCCAGCCCGCACTGGCGATCATCCTCGTCGGCGAGGACCCGGCCAGCCAGGTCTACACGAAGCACAAGGTCAACGACAGCACAGAAACCGGGCTCGCGGCGACGCTGGAGTGCTATCCGGCCGACATGTCCGAGGCGGAGCTGCTGCTGCGCATCCACGCCCTGAACGTGGATCACTCGGTGCACGGCATCCTGGTGCAGTTGCCGCTGCCGAAGCACATGGACGCGCACAAGGTCATCGAGACGATCGCCCCGGCCAAGGACGTAGACGGCTTTCATGTGCAGAGCGCAGGCGCATTGATGACCGGCCTTCCCGGATTTCTGTCTTGCACGCCGTATGGGTGCATGAAGCTGATAGAAAGCACCGGCATCGATTTGCGCGGCAAGAACGCCGTCGTCATCGGCCGCAGCAACAACGTAGGCAAGCCGATGGCGATGATGCTGCTGCAAAAGGACGCCACCGTCACGGTGTGCCACAGTCGCACGCGCGACATCAAGGCGTACACCTTGCAGGCCGACGTGATCGTCGCGGCCGTCGGCAAGCGCAACATTCTCACCGCCGACATGGTCAAGCCCGGGGCTGTTGTGATCGACGTCGGGATGAACCGCAACGACGAGGGCAAGCTCTGCGGTGACGTGGACTTCGCCGGGGTGAAGGAAGTTGCGGGCTGGATCACGCCGGTCCCGGGTGGCGTGGGGCCGATGACGCGGGCGATGCTGCTCGTCAATACGCTGGAAGCCGCGGAACGCGCGGCTGCTTGAATACCCGCTCCGCTGCCGCAAAATGGGGGCCATGAGCAATCCCCTCCTCGATTTCACCGACCTCCCCCTCTTCGCCGACGTCCGCCCCGAACACGTGGCACCGGCCATGGACAGCCTCTTGGCCGAAGCGACCTCGGCGCTGGAAAAGGTCACCCCACCCGACTTCCCCGCCCGCTGGGACGACATCGCCAAGGTGCTCGACTCCGCGACCGAAAAACTCGGCCGATCCTGGGGCGTCGTGAGCCACCTCAATAGCGTCGCGGACACGCCGGAGCTGCGCGCGGCCTACAACGAAGCGTTGCCCAAAGTCACCGATTTCTGGACGCGCCTCGGCTCGGACGAGCGGCTCTACGCGAAGTACAAGGCGATCGATCCGGCAAGCCTCAATCCGGAACAGCGGCAAGCGCACAAGAACGCGATCCGCAACTTCGTGCTGGGCGGCGCGGAGCTGACCGGCGCCGCCAAGGAGCGCTTCGCCGCGATCCAGGAAAAGATGGCCGAGGTGAGCCAGAAATTCAGCGAGAACGCGCTGGATGCGACCGACGCGTTCGCGTATTACGCGAAGCAGGACGAACTCGCCGGAGTGCCTGAAGACGTTGTGCAAGCCGCCCGCGCCGCGGCCGAGGCCGAGGGCAAGGAAGGCTACAAGCTCACGTTGAAGATGCCGAGCTATCTGCCGGTGATGCAATTCGCGACCAACCGCGCGTTGCGCGAACGCATGTACCGCGCGTACGTCACGCGCGCCAGCGACCAGGGCGACGCGAAGTTCGACAACAGCGCCAACATCCGCGAGATCCTTTCGTTGCGCAAGGAAGAATCGCAACTTCTCGGCTTCAAGAACTACGGCGAAGTTTCGGTCGTGACGAAGATGGCCGACTCGACAGCGCAGGTCATCACGTTCCTGCGCGACCTCGCCAAACGCGCGCGGCCCTACGCCGAGAAAGACGTGGCCGACATGCGCGAGTTCGGCGCGCAAAATCTCGGCATCGCGGACCCGCAGTCGTGGGACTGGCCTTTCATCGGCGAGAAGCTGAAGGAGGAGCGCTACGCATTCAGCGAGCAGGAGGTCAAGCAGTACTTCACCGCGCCCAAGGTGCTTGCAGGCCTGTTCAAGATCATCGAGACGCTGTTCGAAGTGACGATCCGCCGCGACGTCGCGCCGGTGTGGAACGCGGGCGTCGAGTTCTACCGCATCGAGCGCGAGCGCCGCGACGGCGACCGCGTCACGACCCAGCTGGTGGGTCAGTTCTACCTGGACCCAGCGGCGCGCACCGGCAAGCGCGGCGGCGCGTGGATGGACGATGTGCGTGCGCGGTGGCTTCGTCCCGACGACGGCAAGCTGCAGACGCCGGTCGCGCACCTCGTGTGCAATTTCGCGGAGGGCGTGGATGGCAAGCCGCCGCTCCTCACGCACGACGACGTCATCACCCTCTTCCACGAGTCCGGCCACGGGCTGCACCACATGCTCACGCAGGTGAACGAGCGCGACGTCTCGGGCATCAGCGGCGTGGAGTGGGACGCCGTCGAATTGCCCAGCCAGTTCATGGAGAACTTCTGCTGGGAATGGAGCGTGTTGCGCCACATGACGGCGCACGTGGACACGGGCGCCCCGCTGCCCCGCGAGCTGTTCGACAAGATGCTGGCCGCGAAGAATTTCCAGAGCGGCCTGGGGACGCTGCGGCAGATCGAATTCGCGCTCTTCGACATGCTGCTGCACACCGAGCACGATCCGTCGCAGAACTTCCTGCCGCTGCTCGCCACGGTGCGCAACGAGGTCGCCGTGATCCAGCCGCCGGCGTTCAGCCGCACCGCGCACACGTTCAGTCACATATTCGCGGGCGGGTACGCCGCGGGCTACTACAGCTACAAGTGGGCGGAGGTGCTGAGCGCGGATGCGTATGCCGCGTTCGAGGAGACCGCGGGCAAAGATGGCTTGCCAAGCATTGAAACCGGGCGAAAATACCGCCAAGCCATCCTTGAAGCCGGCGGCAGCCGCCCCGCCATCGAGTCGTTCAAGGCGTTCCGGGGCCGCGAGCCCACTCTGGACGCCCTGCTGCGGCACCAGGGAATGGCGTGACTCTTTCCTTTCTGGAGACCTGACCGATGATTCGTGCCCGTTCACTCGCTGCCACAGGCTTCGTCGCCTTCCTGGGCTTTCTTGCTCTGGCGGGAGCCGGCAGCGATGCAAATGCGCAACAGATCTACCGCATCGTCGGCCCGGACGGCCGCGTGACTTTTTCGGACAAGCCGCCGGCAGACGGCAGCGGCTCGAAGGGAAAGTCGCTGTCGCTGAGCGCCGCGACGGAGGTGGCCTCGTTCCCCTTCGAATTGCGGCAGGCCGCCACACGGTACCCGGTCACCCTCTACACCTCGGGGGAATGCGCGCCCTGCAACGCGGGCCGCGCGATGCTGGTCAATCGCGGCATCCCGTTCTCCGAGCGCACCGTCGGCGGCGCCGACGACATCGAGGCGCTCAAGCGCATCAGCGGCGGCACCACCACGCTGCCCATCGTCACCATCGGCGGCCAGCAGCTCAAGGGCTATTCGGATTCGGAATGGGGGCAGTACCTCGACGCAGCCGGCTATCCGCATACCTCGCAATTGCCCACCACGTACGCGCGCGGCCTGCCCCAGCCGATCGTCGCCGCGTCGGATCCGGCGTTGGCTCGACCCGCCGCGCCTGCCGCCGCTGCGCGCGCGCCCGCCACGCCTGGTGCGCCGCCGGTGGCCGAGAACCCCAACGGGATCCGCTTCTGATCAGTACGTCAGCGTCTTGACGCCGGCCGCCGTGCCGAGCAGGCACACGGCCGCTTTCTGGTGGGCGAACACGCCGAACGTCACCACGCCGGGCCACTGGTTCACTTCGCTCTCGAACTCCAGCGGCTTCGCGATCTGCAGGCCGCTGACATCCACGATGTGCTGGCCGTTGTCGGTCACGAGGGGCTTGCCGTCTTTCTGACGGACCACCGCCACGCCGCCCATCGACGCGAATTGCCGGATGACGCGCCGGGTCGCCATGGGGATCACTTCCACCGGCACCGGGAAGCGCCCGAGCGCCTTCACCAACTTGGATTCATCGGCGATGCAGACGAAGCGCCGCGACTGCGCCGCGACGATCTTCTCGCGCGTAAGCGCCGCGCCGCCGCCCTTGATCATGTGGCCCTGGCCATCGATCTCGTCGGCGCCGTCGATGTAGACCGCGATATCCTCGACCTCGTTGGCGTCGAAGACGCGGATGCCGAGCGCCTGCAACCGCTCGGTCGAGGCGACCGAGCTCGACACCGCGCCCGGGACTTGGTCCTTCATCGTCGCCAGCGCGTCGATGAATTTGTTGACCGTCGATCCCGTGCCCACGCCGACGATCTGGCCCGGCACCACGTATTGCAGCGCGGCCTGGCCCACCAGCGCCTTGAGTTCGTCCTGTGTCATGGTCATTTGAGACAATTCCTGTTGATCAACGCAAATTATCCATGTCGCTGCTGCCCTACTCGCTCGCCCGCCCCTTCCTGTTCGGCCTGGACCCGGAGACGGCGCATGAACTGACCATGCACTCGCTCGCCCGGCTGCAAGGCACGCCGCTGGAGTGGGCGTACAGCAACGGCATGGTGAACGACCCGGTCGAGATCGCCGGCCTCAACTTTCCCAATCGGGTCGGCCTTGCGGCCGGGCTCGACAAGAACGCGCGCTGCATCGACGGACTGGGCGGCATGGGCTTCGGTTTCGTCGAAGTCGGCACCGTGACGCCCAAGGCGCAGCCGGGCAACCCGAAGCCCCGAATGTTCCGTCTGCCGCGCGCGAACGCGCTCATCAACCGCCTGGGCTTCAACAACGACGGGCTCGATGCGTTCATCGCGAACGTGGAGCGCTCCACATTCCGCAAGAAGGGCCGCATCCTCGGGCTCAACATCGGCAAGAACGCCACCACGCCAATCGAGAACGCGACCAGCGACTACCTCACCTGCCTCGACGGCGTGTACCCGCATGCGGACTACGTCACCGTCAACATCTCCAGCCCCAACACCGCGAACCTTCGGTCGCTGCAGTCGGACGAAGCGCTGGACGGATTGCTCGGCGCGATCGCGCAGCGGCGCGAAGCACTCGAGAAGCAGCATGGCCGGCGCGTGCCGGTGTTCGTGAAGATCGCTCCGGACCTCGACGAAGTGCAAGTCGGCGTGATCGCCGCCACGCTGAAGCGCCACGGCATGGACGGTGTCGTCGCGACCAACACCACCATCAGCCGCGAGGCGGTGAAGGGTCTTCCGCATGCGGAAGAAGCCGGCGGCCTGAGCGGCGCACCGGTGCTCGCCGCCAGCAATCGGGTGATCGCGCAGTTGCGCGCGGCGCTGGGTCCGCGCTTCCCGATCATCGGCGTCGGCGGCATCCTGAGCGCCGAGGACGCCGTGAGCAAGATCCGCGCGGGCGCGGACCTCGTGCAGATCTACACGGGACTCATCTACCGCGGCCCGGATCTCGTGAGCCAGGCGGCGCGCGCGATCCAGCAGTTGCGGCCGATCCACCAGGCGCGCGCGAAGGCGTGATGGCCGTCAGAACGCGTAGCTGCCGGCGAGCTTGACCACATAGCCGCGCCCCGGCGCGGGCTCGAAGAAACGACCATTGCCTTCGTTCACGATGACCGAGCCGGCATAACGGCGATCGAGCACGTTGTCGATGCGCGCGGTTGCCGCGAGCGTCCAGCGCTTCACGTCGAACACATAGCCGCCGCTCAGCGCGAGCGTCGTGAACGACGGCGCGGCATCGCTGCTCGTATCGTTGACGTAGACGCGGCCGGAGCGCCTCATTTCAGCACCGGCCTGCCATCCGCGTCGCGGCGCCCATGCCAGCTCCAGCGCGGTGGTGGAGCGAGCCGTGCCGGGAATGCGGTTGCCCGCCGGCACGGCCAGCGCCGGGACGAGGCAAGGCGTTGCGCTGCACGTCGTGAACGCGTTGCCGTATCGCGCATCCAGCCAGGTCTGTGCCGCTTGAACGCGCCATGATGGTGATAGTGAGGCGGTCCACGAAAGCTCGACGCCTTGCCTGCGCGTGGCGCCCGCGTTCTGGAACGTGCTCCGACCGCCGCTGTTCGTCTGGGTCACGATCTCGTCGCGGGTTCGAGTATTGAACACGGCTGCGGTCCATTGGGACCGCAACGTGCCGGCGTCGCCACTGCGTCCCTTGATCCCGATCTCGATGTTGTCGCTGCGCGAAGGGCGCAGTGCGAAGTTGAGGCCCGGCGTGCCGTCGGGCCGGTAGGCGAGTTCGTTGAAGGTCGGCGTCTCGAAGCCACGTCCCAGCGCGGCGTACACGTGCATATCCTTCGTCCATGCGTACATCAGCGCGACCGCCGGCAGCGTCGCCGAATAGCGCACGCCGCCACTGTCATCGCCGTTCGCGCCGGACACATAGTTGTCGGCGGATGCGAAGCGCACCGAGCTGTGCCGCACACCGGCCGTGAGCGTCCAGTCGGGCGCGAACTTCCACGCGGCCTGCACGTACGGGTCGGCGTTGGACACGCGGTTGTCCTCGTCGCGCCGCAACGCGCCTTCGACGCCCAGGATCGGGCCGATGAAGTTCTGCCACCCCCGACGATGCTCGCTCATCGTGTCAAAGGAGAAGCCCGCGACCCACTCGATGGGTTGGCCTGCGAGTTCGCGCTTCGCGGTCCAGCGCAAGTCAGCCCCGGCGTAGCGGCGCTCCAGCCCGATGACTCCGCCAGGATGCAGCGGACTGCCCTGCGCACCGGTGGGGATGGACTGGTACTGCACGGTCTCGCGCTGCCCCGCGTAGACCATCACGCGCAGTCGATCGCCGCCGGCGAGCTTGCGCTCGTTCGACAGCCCGAGCTGGCTTTGCCGCACGGTCTTGCGCGTGTCGAATGCAATGGCCGACGCATCTACGCCACGCGGCGCGGCATTGAACTGCGCACGCGTCAGGCCCAGCGGATCGTCGGCGCGCAGGTTGAGCGTGTTCGCCACCAGCATCCAGTCGCTGTCGTCGCCACGCCTCCAATCCAGCCGCGCATTGGCCACGTCGCGTTGCGCGGCACTGTGGTCGCGGAAACCGTCGGTGGAAAAGTGATTGGCGCTGAGCACATAGCCGAGCGAAGGCGTCGCGCCGGTCACCCGCAAGCCCGGCCGCATCAGGCCGTCGCTGCCGGCAGCGAAGCTCGTGGACACAACGGGCTCTCCCTCCCCCCGTTCCGTGAAGACCTGCAGCACGCCACCCGACGAGTTGCCGTACAGCACCGAGAACGGACCGCGCAGCAACTCGACGCGCCCCGCCGATCCCAGGTCGATATGCGAGAGCTGCCCCTGCCCGTCCGGCATCGTCGCCGGGATCCCATCGACGTAGATGCGCACGCCGCGTACACCGAACGTCGAGCGCGCGCCGAAGCCGCGGATCGAGAGCTGCGTGTCCTGCGCGTAGTTTTGCCGGTCCCTTGCAAAGACGCCCGGCACGAGCGCGATACCTTCGGAGAGATTGACCTCGGGCCGGCCGGCGGAGCGCAGACGATCGCCATCGATGACGTCCACCGACGCGGGTACGTCGGAGGGCGCCGCCTCGACGCGCGTCGCGGTGATGGTGACGGGCGCAAGCGTCTGAGCGCTTGCGATGGCGCATGCCAAGGAGACGGCAAGCGCCACGGTGGTGCGATTCACGCAGGCGCTCCATCGAGCATGGCGACCACGTATTCCGCGATCGCGAGCGCGCTGGTCAAACCCGGCGACTCGATGCCGAACAGGTTGATCACCCCGGGCACACCGTGCAACGCCGGTCCATCGATGCGGAAATCCGGCGCGAGCTCACCCGGGCCGTGAATCTTCGGCCGCACGCCGCTGTAGCTCGGTTGCAGTGCGCCGTCGGGCAGCGCGGGCCAGTAGCGCCGCACTTCGGAGTAGAAGCCGTCGGCGCGGCGCGGGTCCACCGCGTAGTCGATCTCGTCAGGCCGCCTCGCCTCCAGCCATTCGAAATCCGGACCGAACTTCGCCTGGCCGCCGAGGTCCAGCGTCAGGTGAACGCCGAGCCAGGAATCGGCCGGCGCGGGATAGATCAGACGAGTGAACGGCGCGCGCCCAGCCAAAGCGTAATAGCTGCCTTTGGCGAAATATTCGCGCGGCACGAAACGCGCATCGAGGCCCTCGAAGCGGCGCGCCAATGCGCATGCATGCAGCGACGCGGAATTGACCACGACGTCCGAGAACACCTCGGTGCCGTCGGCCAGCACCACCGCATGCGGCGCGCCGTTCCGCGCAAGACGCGCCGAGGCGACCGTGGACCCGAACGCCACCATGCCGCCGGCGGCCTCCAGGTCGCCCTGCAGCGCGAGCATGAAGCCGTGGCTGTCCACGATGCCGGTGGTCGGCGAAAGCAGCGCGGCCACGCAGTTCAGGGCCGGCTCCAGGTCGCGCGCGGCAGCGGCATCCAGCCACTCCACGGGCACGCCATTCGCGAACGCGCGATCCTGGAGTCCCCGCAACGCATTGGTTTCTTCGAGGCTGCATGCGACGACCAGCTTGCCGCAGTTGCGATGTGGCACGCCGTGACTCGCGCACAGCTCGTACAGCAGCGCCTTTCCGCGCACGGACAGCTTCGCCTTGAGCGAGCCGGGCGCGTAGTACAGCCCGGCGTGGATCACTTCGCTGTTGCGCGAGCTCACGCCCTGGCCGATGGCGCCCTGGGCCTCGGCCACGATGGTTTCCCTGCCAGAGCTGGCGAGGGCACGCGCGACCGCGAGGCCGACAGCCCCCGCGCCGATGACGATGGCGTCGACCTTTTCCATGGGCATGGATTGTGGCGCAGCGTGGACGGTCGGGGGTGGCACGGGGGTGGATTTCCACGGTCCAGTTGCATAATCACCCGACTCACGAAGCAGGGGCAGTCAGCATGGATTTTCCGTTTTTCAACTCCGGCAAGCAGGACATCGGCCGGCTGGTGGAGGCCGTGAGGACCAACAAGAACGACGACACCCTCGCCCGCTTCATGACGCCCAAGGCCTGGGACACCATGGCGGACTACCTGAGCGCCGAGAAGGTCGAGCGAGGCCAGGTCCTGATCGCCGAAGGCGCGCTCGACCGCACGCTCTACTTCGTCGAATCCGGCGTTTTGCGCGTGCACTACGGCAATGCCAGCAGCGCGCACGTCGCGCTGATCGGCGCCGGGTCCGTGGTCGGCGAAGGCTCGTTCTTCTCGCAGATCCCGCGCAACGCCACCGTGCAGGCCACGCAAACCGGCGTGCTGTGGGGCTTGTCCCCGAGCCGGTTCGACAAGATGGCGAAGAAGGACACTGGCGCTGCGCTGGCGCTCGCGATGGCGCTGGGCGCCGTGATCTCTACCCGCATGCTCGACGTGAGCCGCAAGATCGCGGTGACTTGAGCTGGGCAGTGCAGTACCTCACCGGCAGCCACCCATGACGCTCCAGATCCGCGTCAGCCACCAGGACACTTTCATGTCCGCGAAGGTGGCCGGGCGCGCGACGGTCCAGGACGTGACGGAGATGCTGGACATCCTGGCGGACGAATCCATGCGCATGAGCGCACGCCGAATCCTCGTGGATTTGCGCCAGGTCACCGAGGATTTCGCTTTCGCGGAGCACGTGAAGATCGGTGCGCGCACGGCCGTGAACCTCGGGCACCTGGAGAAGGTCGCGACCCTGGTCGCGGCGGGGCGCAAGAAAGGCACCAGCGAGGAAGCGGCGTTGAAGCTTGGGGTGGTGCTGCGGACGTTTACGGGGAAAGAGGAAGCGATCGGGTGGCTGGAGGTTTGGTAGCCCCATTGCCCGAGGCAGAATGAAAAACGGCGCCTCGAAAGGCGCCGTTTTTGTTGATTGACTGGTGGGTGATGCAGGGTTTGAACCTGCGACCCCTGCCGTGTGAAGGCAGTGC
>JAZKIF010000033.1:11372-13037 GCA_040385005.1 Pseudomonadota bacterium | reverse complement strand
CGTGGACGGTGTGCCTTCCTCCGCGAGCTCCCGCACAGGCCCAGGTTGTCTCAAGCAATGTGGCGCGATCCGCAAGCAGTCCCGGGATGACAGAATCCTGCCCATGCCCACCGTCGAATTCGCGCCCGCCCTCACGCGCCACGTCGCCTGTCCGCCGCAGCGCGTCCAGGCGGCGACGCTGCGCGAGGCGCTGGACCGCGCTTTCCTCGCCGCTCCGCCCATGCGCAACTACGTGCTTGACGAACAGGGTTGCGTGCGCAAGCATGTGGCCGTCTTCATCGACGCGGCGATGATCGCGGACCGCGCGAGACTGGACATTCCGCTCGGGGATGACGACAAGGTGATGGTCATCCAGGCGCTCACAGGAGGTTGACGGCATGGCATCGGCACGCACGTTGTGGGTCGGCACCCGCAAAGGTCTCTTCGTGGTCCGCAAGCTCGACGACGGCTGGCGGATCGGTTCGCCCCGGTTCGCGGGCGAACCGGTGAGCCAGTTCCTCGCGAACCCGCACGACGGCGCGTGGTACGCGGCGCTTCGTCTCGGGCACTTCGGCGTGAAGATCTGGAAGTGCACCGACGGCATGGGCGCCGAGTGGAAGGAAGTCGCGGCACCGGCGTTTCCGCCCAAGCCCACCGAAGGCCCCTGGAAGGACGACGCGATGCCCTGGACGGTCGACCAGGTCTGGTCGCTTGCCGCATCGCCCGACGGCCGCCTGTGGGCGGGCTGCCTGCCCGCGGGCCTCTTCACTTCGCGCGACGGCGGCGCGAGCTGGCAACTGACCGACAGCCTGTGGGACCGGCCCGAGCGCAAGCTGTGGTTCGGCGGCGGCTACGACTGGGCGGGCATCCATTCCATTCTGGTCGATCCGCGCGATCCGGCGCACCTCACGCTCGCGATCTCGTGCGGCGGCATCTGGCAGACGCGCGATAGCGGCAAGACCTGGGAGAACACCTCGTCGGGCATGTTCGCGGAGTTCATGCCTCCGGAGCGGCGCGAGGACCCGAACATCCAGGACCCGCACTGCATCGCGCAATGCGCGGCGCAACCCGACGTGCTGTGGTGCCAGCACCATGGCGGGATCTTCCGCTCATCGAATGGCGGGATGAAGTGGGAATCGATTGCCTCGCCAAAGCCGAGCGGCTTCGGATTTCCGGTGCTCGCGCATCCGGAGGATGGGAAGCGCGCGTGGTTCACGCCGGCGCATTCCGACGGCCAGCGCATGCCGGTTGACGGCAGGATGGTGGTGACGCAGACCCGCGATGCGGGCGCGTCGTTCAGCATGCACGGCGAAGGCCTGCCGCAGCACGACGCGTATCACCTCGTCTATCGCCACGCTTTCGCGGTCGACGCAGAGGGCGAAACGCTCGCGATGGGCTCGACCACCGGCGGGCTGTGGATCAGCGAAGACGCGGGGGACACCTGGCGGTGCCTCTCCCGCGACCTGCCGCCGATCGCCGTGGTGCGGCTTGGCTGAAAAAAATCAGGCCTTCTTCTTCGCGGCGGCCTTGATGTCGGCTTCGGCCTTCTCGTGATTGGCCTTGGCTTCCTTCTTGCACGCCTTTTCTTCCGCGCCCTTCATCGGCTTGCACGCGGCCTTGGCGGACTTGTAATCGGCTTCGGCCTTCTTCTTGGCGGCCTTGGCTTCGTCCTTGGACATGGTGGCG
>JAZKIF010000033.1:6667-11353 GCA_040385005.1 Pseudomonadota bacterium | reverse complement strand
CTGGCCATCGGAGCCGTGGTGGACATCGAGCTGGAAGCCGCTGCCTTCGGCGCGGAGGCGCCCTTCATCGGCGCGCCCATGTGGGAAGCAGCGATGCCGGCGGTGGAAACAAGGCCCAGGCACAGGGCGCTGGCGATCGCGAGGATGGTTTTCTTCATGTAGTTGACTCCAAGGTTGGTGGGCGTCGGTAACCCCGACGAGTGAACAACGCATCGCAGCGCGTGCGGAATGTAGGACAACGCCGCAAGTAGAGAACGACTGCTGTCGAGCCGGCGCCGCGCAAGCTCAGCATCTGCCATCATGATTTTCATGAACACCAAGTCTTTTCTCGCGGCGATCGTCGCCGCCATGGCGTGCGGCCTGTGCGCGGCGCAATCGACGCCGCCCCAGGCCACCGATGAGCAGCGCGGCGCGGATAGCGCGCCGAATTACACGCTGCCCGCGATGGAGATCCTGGGCTTCGACTTCCTGCTCAACCGCTACAACCACCGCTTCAGCGGCGTCACCGACTACGACGTCAGTCTCGATTCGATCCGCCGCAACCTGCACAGCAGCTGGGTCGTGGATGCGGACCCGTTCAACATCAACCAGCTCGGCCATCCGTACCAGGGCTCGATGTACCACGGCTTCGCACGATCGTCCGGGCTCGATTTCTGGCCCTCGATGGGGCTCACGTTCGCGGGCAGCATCGGTTGGGAGATCGCGGGCGAGCAGACGCGACCGTCGCGCAACGACCAGGTCGCCTCCGGCGTGGGCGGCAGCTTCCTGGGCGAGGCGCTCTACCGGATGGCGAACCTCCTGCTGGAAAAAGGCGGCGGTGTTTCGCCGTTCTGGCGCGAGGCCGGCGCGGCCGTGATCTCGCCGTCGAACGGTTTCAATCGGCTCGTCTATGGCAAGCACTATGGCAAGGATCTCGGAGCGATCTTCGACAGCCGCGAGGCGCCGTACTACAGCCGCCTGCAGCTGGGCGCGATGGGCACGGTGCAGAACCTCTCCGGCCTCTCGTCGCTTTTGCATCGCAACGAAGTGCAGGCGAATTTCGCGCTCGACTACGGCATGCCGGGCAAGCCGGGGTATCAGTACCGCCGGCCGTTCGACTACTTCGCGTTCGAGGCGACGGCCACCTCCGCGGGCAGTTTCGAAAGCCTCATGACGCGCGGACTGCTGATGGGGCGCGACTACGCGGTGGGCGATAGCTACCGCGGCGTCTGGGGCATGTACGGCACCTACGATTACGTGTCGCCGCAGACTTTCCGCGTGTCCACGACGGCGGTGTCGGTCGGCACCACCGGCGAATGGCGCGCCAGCGATTCGCTGGCGGTGCAGGGCACGGCGCTCGCCGGTGTCGGCTATGCGGCCGTGGGAGCGCTCAACGGCGCGGCGGACGACTACCACTACGGCGTCTCGCCACAGGTGCTCCTGGCGTTGCGTGTGATCCATCGTGACGACATGTCGTTCGACCTCACGGCGCGCGATTACTTCGTCAGCCGGGCCGCCGCCGGTCCCGGCGGGCAGGACAACATCGCGCGGGTCGATGCCTCCTTCACCAAGCGCCTGAAAGGCCCGCACGCTGTCACCCTGAAGTACCTGTGGAACCGCCGGGATGCGACATCCACGGCACTGGGCAGCCGCAGCCAGACCCGCGGCACTTTTGGCGTTTTCTACACGCTGCTGGGCCATGACGGCTTCGGCCACGTCGACTGGAAATGACCTGACGACAAGCGACCTTGCGGTAGGTAGATTCGTGGCGTGCGGCCCGATGTTGGGCTGCACGATGGCCGCTACAGCGGCCGTTTTACCCATCTACAAAGCTCAGGAGAGAGTCATGCTTCTCGAAGAAATCGCAAGACAGGTCGTCTTCAGTCCCGATCCCGTCCCGCAGCCGCTGACCCACGTGCGTCCCTCCAGGACCTTCCGCCACACGATCGACATCTACCTCAAGGATTCGAACGCCTACGCCAACACCTATTTTTCGCGTTACTTCGAGTGGCAAGGCGTGTGCCGCGAGCGCTGGTTCCACCAGTGCATCTCGGCCGACATGCTGCAGGCGCAAGGCGTGTTCGTCACGAAGCGGGCCCACCAGGAATACGTGCAGGAGACGTTTCCCTTCCAGTCCGTCGAATGCCAGCTCAACACCTTCGAGGTCAGGCAATGCTCGTTCTACCTGCTGTTCCAGTTCCTCGTGGACGGTCAGCTGGTCTCGACGGGTTATCAGCAGATCGTGTTCGCGCGCCAGGACAAGCGCATCCAGCGCCTGCCCGAGCACATCCTGGTCAAGGTGCGGGAGTTCGAGCTGCCTGTCGATGCCGTGAAGAACTAGGGCCCCCACGCTTGTCACTTCGTGTACTGCGCTGCCCCCCGAGGGGGCGCAGTCGCCTTGGGGCGGCCCGGCGGCGACCAATCGACGTCATGCGGCGGGCGCCTGGACCCGCTCGCCGCAGGCCGGGCTTTTCACCCGCGCCGCGGGAAATTCGATCGCGAAACGCGTCCATTCGCCTTCCATCGAATCGCAGCGCATCTGGCCGCCGAACGACTGCACGGCACGGCGGCAGAAGGCGAGACCGATGCCCGCGCCGGCGCTCTTCTTGGTGGTGAAGAAGGTGTCGAAGATGCGCGGCACCGTTGCCGCGGGGATGCCGCTGCCGGTGTCGGTGAAAGTCACCACGTTGCGGTCGGCGCCGGCCGCGACGAGGATGGCAATGTCGCCCTTGCCCGCGGCTTTCAGGGCGTACAGCGAATTCTTCAGCAGGTTGAAAAGCACGTAGACGAACAGCGAGTTGGAGCCGTGGAAGTCGAAATCCCCGGTGACGGCAACGCTGACACGATCGCGCTCGCCCTTGCCGAACGGGTACGTGTCGATCGCCTCGGCGACGCAGGCGCTTGCTGAATGCGGCGCGAAATCGCTGGGGTCGATCTGCTCCATGCGCGCGGACGCCAGCATCATGTCGATCACCGTGTTCGATCGGTCCACCTGATGGCGGATGCTGTGCGAGAGGTCCGCGATCTTCTTCGAGGCCGATGGATGGAAGGCCGGCTCGCACAGCCCGTGCGCGACGGCCAGCTCGTAGCCCTTGTGCAGGTCCGGGAGGTACTGGGACAGCGCATCGGCCTGCATGCGGATGGAGGCGAGCGGGGTCCGCATCTCGTGGGCCACCGTGGCGGCCACGGAGACCGGGCTCATGAGGTCGTAGCGCGTCACCGCGACGGCGATCAGGCCCAGGCTGATGGCGACGAACACCACGCCGGGGGGATAGAACTCCACGCCGTAGTTGCATGCGTAGTCGATCGCCGCGAAGAAATACACGAACAGGCTCGCGATGCACATGCGAAGGCGGATGCGCTGGCCCGGCCGCGCGATCTGCTGCTGGCGGAACGTGATGTAGAGGCCCCGGTTCACGACGATGATTGTCTGCAGCACGTGCAGCGGATGCAGGACGCCCGCCTTGGGGTAGTAGCCGAAGAAGTAGTGGTAGTAGCCGTCCACGAACAGGCTGGTCGAGACATCGAAGAGGCCGAGCACCGCGGCGACCGCATAGGAGGCGATCACCCAGCGCCGCTCGCCGGGGCGATCCGAGATTTCCGCGAGGAACCAGTAGAGGCTCGTGGGCAGGAAGATGATCAGCAGGTAGCCGGCCTTGACCAGGACGGATGCCAGCGCCGGGTCCCGCACCTGGAAAAGCACCGCCCACACGCCTTGCCAGAAGAAGGTGGTGATGCACAGGATGAAAAAGCTCGTGCTGACGCGGCTGAAGCCTTTTTCGGCGACAACGTAAAGGCCATAGCCCAGGAACAGGGCCGACACGATAGCGGGCAATACCGAATACATGCATCCTCCTCTGATCGAGCCGCCTCTTCGTGCGGTGCTTGACTGGGCGCGGAAAGCCGGCCCCGAGGGAGTGTAACTGTGCTAACCACGGCGCGCGGCAACGTCTGGTAACTGCAGAGCTGGATGTTGTTAAGCCGCCTCGCGGGCGCTTCAGATCGCGCCGTCGAACATCATCACGTCCACGGCGTCGCCAGGCGCAACATTGCCCTGGCCGTGGTGCAGCACGATCAGGCCATTCGCTTGGACCATGGAACTCAGCACGCCCGAGCCCTGGTTGCCGGTGGTGCGAACCTCCAGCGAGCCGTCGGCTGCGCGCGAGACGAAGCCGCGCTGGTATTCGGTGCGGCCGGCCTTCTTGCGGATGGCTTCCCCGCTGCGCGCCTTGAGCAGCGGCGCGGGCTGCGCTGATGCGCCCATCATGCGCAACAGGGCCGGGCGCACGAAGGCGAGGAAGGTCACCATCACCGCCACCGGGTTGCCCGGCAGGCCGAACAGCACGGACCGTCCGATCCGCCCCACGGCCATCGGCCGGCCCGGCCGCATCGCGATGCGCCAGAAGGCGACGTCGCCCAGCTTTTTCATCATGGCCTTGGTGTAGTCGGCCTCGCCGACGCTCACGCCGCCGCTGGTGATGATCGCGTCGGCGCGCGCGGCGGCATCCCGGAATGCGGCTTCGAGCTTTTCGGGTTCGTCGGGCACGACGCCGAGGTCGATGACCTCGCAGCCCAGGCGCGTGAGCAGCCCGAAGACGGTGTAGCGGTTGCTGTCGTACACCGCGCCTTCGCGCGGCGGCTCGCCGAGGCTCAGGATCTCGTCGCCGGTGGAGAAGTACGCCACGCGCAGGCGGCGGACGACTTCGA
>JAZKIF010000033.1:0-6657 GCA_040385005.1 Pseudomonadota bacterium | reverse complement strand
CCGAAGGGATGCCGAGGCTGGCGATGAGGCCGCAGGCCGCGGGGCCGAGCCGCTCGCCCGCGCGCAATGCGGGGCCGCCTTGCATCAGGTCCTCGCCCTTCAGGCGGCGGTTGTCGCCGGACTGCACGACTTTCGCGGGAAAAGCGATGCGGCCATCCGGCATCGTCTGCGTGAACTCCTGCGGCACGACGGTGTCCAGGCCCGTGGGCATGATCGCGCCCGTCATGATCTTCACGCACTGGCCGGGGCGCACCATGCCTTGCCAGGCTTTGCCAGCGAGGGCGGTCCCGGCGACTTCAAGTTCGAGCGTGCCGCCCGGCCGGAGCTGCGCGCTGTCGAACGCGAAGCCGTCCATCGCGGAGTTGTCGTGCGGCGGGACGCTGATGGGGGAGACCAGGTCCGCCGCGAGCACGCGCCCGAGCGCGTCGAACACAGCGACGGATTCGGTTTCCCGCACCGGCTCCACGAGCCGCGCGAGGAAATCGTTGACTGCGTCCGCGGACAGCGCCTGCGGGTCGTAGCCCTGCAGTTCGGCGCCGATTTGCGCGATGGTCTTCACAGGCCCTCCAGCCGGTGGAGTTCGGCCAGCGTGTTGGCGTTGAAGAATGCGCGCACGTCATCGCCTGATTGGTCGAACGGGACGACGGCCGTCTTGTGCTGCGACGTCCACGCATCGATCTTGCGGCCACCGCCGTGCGTGAAGCGCACCAGGCTTTCCAGCAGATCGACACGGATCAGGGAGAACACCGGCTGGGTGCGTAGTTGTCCGTCTTCTTCCGGTGCGGCCGCCATGGCGATTTCCGCGTCCTGCGCAGCGGCTGCCTGTGCGAGTCGCGAGACGAGGTCCTGCGGGAAGAGCGGCGTGTCGCACGGCACCGTGACCAGCCATTGCGTCTCGCAACGCTCCAGCGCGGTAAGGAAGCCCGCAAGCGGCCCGGCGTAATCGGCGAGCACGTCGGGCCACACCGGGACGCCGAACGATTCGTACGCGCCGAGGTTGCGGTTGGCGTTGATCATCGCCTCGCCGACCTGTGGCGACAGGCGCATGAGCGTGTGCAGCGCGAGCGGCATGCCGTTGAAGTTCTGCAGGCCCTTGTCGACGCCGCCCATCCGCGAGCCGCGGCCGCCGGCGAGCACGACGCCGGTGATGTCGGAGGTGTCGATTTTTTCAGCCACCGATGTAGCTCATTTCCACGCGGCGCGCACCTGTGCCGGTATCGGGCGCCATCGAAGCGCGCAGTTGCGAGTAGCGGTCGGAGCGGCCCTGCCAGATATGGCCGATGGCGGAGGCGATGTCTTCATCGCTCGCGCCGCTGCGAAGCAGCGAGCGCAGGTCATGCCCCTGCGTCGCGAAGAGGCACAGGTACAGGCGGCCCTCGGTGGACAGCCGCGCGCGGTTGCAGTCGCCGCAGAAGGCCTGAGTCACACTGCTGATGACGCCGATCTCCCCGCCACCATCGGCGTAGCCCCAGCGCTGCGCGGTCTCGCCAGTCGCGCTCGCCTCGAGCTGCACCAGCGGCAATTCCGCGTGGATCATCTTCACCACCTCGGCGGAAGGCAGCACTTCGTCCATGCGCCAGCCGTTGGTCGCGCCGACGTCCATGTATTCGATGAAGCGCAGCACGATGCCGGTGCCCTTGAAATGCCGCGCCATCGGAAGGATCTCGTGCTCGTTGGTGCCGCGCTTGACGACCATGTTGACCTTGATCGGACCGAGGCCCGCCTCGCGCGCCGCATCGATGCCCGCGAGCACTTCGGCGACCGGGAAATCGACATCGTTCATGCTGCGGAACACGGTGTCGTCCAGGCCGTCGAGGCTCACGGTGACGCGCTGAAGGCCGGCGGCCTTCAGCGACTTCGCCTTGCGCGCGAGCAGCGAGCCGTTGGTGGTGAGCGTGATGTCGGGCGGATTGCCCTCCACGGTGCGCAGCCCGGCGAGTTGCCCGATGAGGATTTCGATGTTCTTGCGCAGCAGCGGCTCGCCGCCGGTGAGGCGGATCTTGTGCACGCCGTGCGCGACGAATTGCTTCGCGACGCGCGTGATCTCCTCGAAGGTCAGCAGGTCGGAATGCGGCAGATAAGGATAGTCCTTGTCGAAGACTTCCTTGGGCATGCAATAGCTGCAGCGGAAGTTGCAGCGGTCCGTGACGCTGATGCGCAGGTCGCGCAGCGGGCGGCCCAGCGTGTCGGAGATGAGGCCTGTTGCCGGAATCGCCAGCGCGGGCACGCCTGCGGCCAGCGCCTTGACGCGCTGGTCGACAAGGGGGATCACGCGCTCGGCCATGGCGCTATTGTCGCTGTCCGCAAGCAACCTTACACGCACCCTGTTCGTTGTCCTAGCCGTGCCTGATCGCCACGGTCTTGAGCGTCGTGAAACCGTACAGCGCCTCGAAGCCCTTCTCGCGCCCGTAGCCCGATGACTTCACGCCGCCGAAGGGCAGCTCCACGCCGCCGCCCGCGCCGTAGTTGTTGATGAACACCTGCCCGCTCTTCACGCGCTTGGCCATCCGGAATTGCCTCCCGCCGTCACGCGTCCAGACGCCCGCGACCAGGCCGAAGCGGGTCGCGTTCGCGAGGTGCACCGCTTCATCCTCATCCTTGAAACTCATCGCGGCGAGCACCGGCCCGAAGACTTCTTCCTGCGCGAGGCGATGGTTCACCGGCACGTCGCGCAGCAGCGTCGGCGCCTGGTAGAAGCCCGTTTCCGGCGCCTCGTCCACGACCTGGCCTTGCGCGACCATCGCGATGTTCGCCACCTGCGCATCGGAGAGGAAATCCCACACGCGCTGTTGCTGACTCGCGCGGATCAGCGGTCCTACGTCGAGGTCCATTGCGGCCGGGCCGACGCGCAGGTTCGCGAACATGCCGCCGAGGCGGTCGAGCAGGGCTTCGTAGATCGGCTGGTGAACCAGCAGGCGCGAACCCGCGGAGCAGGTCTGCCCGGCGTTCTGCACGATCGCGTTGATCACCATTGGCAAGGCGGCGTCGAGGTCGGCGTCCTCGAAGATGATCTGCGGGCTCTTGCCGCCGAGCTCCAGCGTGACCGGGCAATGGCGTTCGGCGGCCACTTGCTGGATCAGGGTTCCGACGGAAGGGCTGCCGGTGAAGCTGATGTGGTCGATGCCCTCGTGCCGCGCGAGCGCGTCGCCGACTTCGTGGCCGTAGCCCGTGACGATGTTGATCGCGCCCGCCGGGAAGCCGACTTCCGCGGCGAGTTGCGCCACGCGGATGAGCGAGAGGCACGCGTCCTCGGACGGCTTCACGACGCACACGTTGCCGGCGGCCAGGGCGCCGCCGACGCTGCGCCCGAAGATCTGCATCGGGTAATTCCACGGAATGATGTGACCCGTGACGCCGTGCGGCTCGCGCCAGGTGAAGACGCTGTAACCGTCGAGGTAGGGCAGGGTCTCGCCATGCAGCTTGTCGCAGGCGCCGGCGTAGTACTCGAAGTAACGCACCAGCGCGAGGGCGTCGGCGCGTGCCTGTTTGGTGGGTTTGCCGCAATCGCGCTGTTCGAGCGCCGCGAGTTCCTCCGCGTGCGCCGCTACTTTTTCCGAAAGACGCATGAGCAGGCGGCCGCGCTCGGCGGCGCTCAGCTTGCTCCAGATGCCGTCGTAGCACTGGTGCGCGGCGCGGACGGCGGCATCGATGTCGGCCGCGTCGCCGCGCTGCAATTCGTCGAAAGTCTGGCCGTCGGAGGGGTCAATGACGGGGATGGTGCGCCCGGATTCGGTCGCACGCGCCTTGTTGGCGATGAAGTGGTGCTGCATACCGTTATTTTGCGCGAAGCTTCAGCTTGTCATACCGGGCTTGACCCGGTATCCAGGCACGGCACGATGGATCCCGGGTCGAGCCCGGAATGACAGCTAACTGCCGACTGCCACGTACCGGTCGCTGTGCTCCGCCAGCCACCGCTCGGAGGGCGTGCTGTCCTGCTGCCTCGGGTGGAAATCCGTCTTCAGGTATTCGCGCCACGGCTTGTACGTCTGGCGTACCAGGCCGCGCTTGCCGAACAAGGTCGTCCACGCGCTCTTCCACGTGCTCCATTTCCACAGCGTGCCGTCACGGCGCAGGTTGTTCGCGGTCTGCCGCAAGGTGTCGCCGAGGAAGATCGTGGTGATGCGGCGAAACCAGGTGATGCGCCACTGGTGGTCTCCACTCAGGGCCTGGTAAACGTCGAAGGCCGTCGTCTTGTGTTCGGACTCCTCGGCGCTGTGCCACAGCCAGAGCGTGGCCAGGCGCGGGTCCTGCGTGCCGAGCATGTCGGGGTTGCGCAGCATCCAGTCGGCCAGGATGGCGGTGAAGTGTTCGTTGGCGGCGGTGATCGCCACCGCATGCCGGGGGTCCAGCCCGTCGAGAAGTTTGAGGCGGGCCTGGGCTCTCGGCGCCCAATCGTTGACCAGGCCGAGCTTGTCCAGGTGCGCGTTGTAAAGCGAGTGCAGACGCCGATGCGTCGCCTCCTGCCCGATGAAGCCCTGCACCTCGTCCTTGAACCGTTCCTGCTTTTCCGGAGCGAGCGCCTTGAAGCCGTTGCGCACCGAATCGATGAAGAACTGCTCCCCGACGGGAAAACTCATCGACAGCGCGTTGAAGAGCGCGGATCGGAACGCGTCGCCGTCGCACCAGTTGCGCGCGATCGGCGCTTCCATGTCCACCAGCAGACGGCGAACGACGAGGTCGGTCATGGGTACTCCTGAAACACCGGATGGTACGACGTCGCGGCAGCCTCAGCTTCACGCAGTCCTACGCACGGGGCTTGGGATTTCGCACGCGCGCACCGGATTCGTCCCCCTAGATTGGGCGTCCAGAAAGGATTTCCCATGAGCCCACCCATTGCATTCGAAGACGCCGTCGACCTGCTCGACACCGACCACAAGGCGGTCAAGAAACTGTTCATCGACTTCAGCGCGCTCAGCGAGGCGCAAGCGCCCGCCAGCGACAGGCGCCAGGTCGCCGACAAGATTTGCCAGGCGCTGACCGTACATGCGCAGATCGAAGAGGAGATCTTTTATCCCGCCGTGCGCAAGGCGGTCGGCGAGGAATTGCTGGACGAAGCGCTGCAGGAGCACGCCGAGGCGAAGGAGATGATCGCGCAAATCCAGGCGATGGACGCCGCGGACGCGTCGTTCGACGACACCGTCAAGGAGCTCGGCAAGGCGATCGACCACCACGTGCTGGAAGAGCGCGAGCAGATTTTCCTGAAGGCGCGCCAGTCACCGATGGACCTGAAGGGTCTCGCCATCCCCCTGGCCGAGCGCAAGAAGGAATTGATGCAGCAGGCGCCGAAGAAGCCCGCCGCTTCCGCGAAGAAAAAGAAGGAGGCCGCATGAGAGCGCTTGTCTACAACGGGCCCCGCGACGTCTCGATCGAGAACATGCCCGACGCGAAGATCGAACGCCCGACCGACGTGCTGGTGAAGATTTCCACGACCAACATCTGCGGCTCCGACCTGCACATGTACGAAGGCCGTACGGACATGGAGCCGGGGCGCATCCTGGGCCACGAGAACATGGGCGAAGTGATCGAGGTCGGGCCGGCGGTGGACCGCGTCAAGGTCGGTGACCGCGTGTGCCTGCCGTTCAATATCGGCTGCGGCTTTTGCGAGGCCTGCGAGAAGGGCTTGAGCGGCTTTTGCCTCACGTGCAACCCCGGCATGGCCGGCGCCGCTTACGGCTTCGCCGGCATGGGACCGTATAGCGGGGGACAGGCCGAGTACTTGCGCGTGCCCTATGGCGACTTCAACTGCCTCGTGTTGCCGCGCGATTCGGTCGAAAAGGAGAACGACTATGTGCTCCTCTCCGACATCTTCCCCACCGGCTACCACGCCACTGAACTTGCGGGCATGAAGCCGGGCGACAGCGTGGTGATCTACGGCGCGGGTCCCGTGGGCCTGATGGCCGCATGCTCGGCGACACTGCGCGGCGCGAGCATGGTGATGATCGTGGACACGCACAAGGACCGCCTCGCGCTCGCCGAAAAGCTGGGCGCCATCGCGATCGACGACACCGAAGGCGACGGGGTCGAAAAGATCATGGAGCTCACGGGCGGGAAGGGCGCGGACTGCGGGTGCGAATGCGTGGGCTACCAGTGCTGCAACATGCACCGCGAAGAGGTGCCTCACCTCACCATGAACAATCTCGTCGCGACCGTGAAGGCGACCGGGGGCATCGGCGTGGTCGGTGTCTTCGTCATGGAGGACCCGGGCTCGCCCGATCCGCTGGAAAAGGTCGGCAAGCTGGCGTTCGACTACGGCGCGTTCTGGATGAAGGGCCAGAAGATGGCCACCGGCCAGGCGAACGTGAAGCAGTACAACCGCTTCCTGAGCAAGCTGATCGAGAAGGACAAGGTGAAGCCGTCGTGGATCATCTCGCACGAACTGCCGCTGGAGCAGGCGCCCGAGGCCTATGAGAACTTCGACCAGCGCAAGAAAGGCTGGACGAAGGTGGTGCTCAAGCCGGGGATGAAGGCGAAATGAAAAAAGGCCCGCGATAGCGGGCCTTTTGCTGACGTTCGCGAAAGGACCTACTTCGAAGGCGTCACCACGCCCGATGCGCTCGGCGCGGGCGACGTCACGGCAGCCGGCGCATGCACGGCCGGCGTGCCCATGTCGCCGCCGTGGAACTTCACCACCAGCGGCACGATGAGCAGCGCCACGAT
>JAZKIF010000032.1:0-2370 GCA_040385005.1 Pseudomonadota bacterium | reverse complement strand
GTTGATTGTTGAGGTAGAGAAGCGCTTCTTATCTGAACGACGAACGGGACGGCGTGATTTCGACATGGTTGACGAAGCCATCCTGCGACCGGCGGACAATACCCCCTTCACCGCACCGTTGAAAGTCCGTTTTGCCAATTTGTTCGCCATGACCGAGCCGACCTTCGCGTCGCTGGGCCTGACTGCTGACCTCGCGCGAGCTTGCGCGGACTTAGGCTTTGCCAGACCCACGCCGATTCAGCTTCAAGCGATCCCGCCGTTATTGCAGGGCCGCGACCTGACCGGCCTTGCGGCGACCGGCTCGGGCAAGACCGCCGCCTTCGCGCTGCCGCTTCTGCAGCGGCTCGGCCCCGTGCGCCAACCCGCAAACGGCCGCCGGCCGACGCGCGTGCTGGTGCTGGTACCCACTCGCGAACTTGCTGCGCAGGTGGGCGAGGTGTTTCGCCAACTCAGCGCCAACGCCTCCCGCCCGCCCAAGATTGCCGTTCTGTTTGGCGGCGTCTCGGTCAATCCGCAGATGATGGGGTTGCGCGGCGGAGCCGACATCGTCGTGGCCACGCCGGGCCGGCTGCTCGATCTGCTGGATCGCAATGCCCTGCACCTTGACGCGGTCGAGGCGCTTGTTCTCGACGAAGCCGATCGTCTTCTGGATCTTGGTTTCGCCGCGGAGCGTGAACGCGTGCTGGCCGTGTTGCCGGCGCGTCGACAGAACCTGCTTTTCTCGGCGACGTTCCCGCCCGATGTGCAGGCACTCGCGGACAGCTTGTTGCATGACGCCGTGCGCATCGACGTCGCGACTGAAGCCGGCTCCGAGCCCGCCATCGTCCAGCGCGTCATCGCTGTGGATACCGGGCGCCGCACCGAGTTGCTGCGTCACTTGGTCAAGGAAGGGGGCTGGGAGCGCGTGCTCGTCTTCGTTGCGACACGGTACGCGGTGGAAATGGTGGCGGGCAAACTGTATGACCGCGGCATCTACGCCGTGCCGCTGCACGGGCAGATGAGCCAGGGGCGGCGCACCGAAGTGCTGCAGGAGTTCAAGGACGAGCGCTGGGATGTTTTGGTCACAACCGATCTGGCTGCGCGCGGCATCGACATTCCCGGCCGGGATGTGGTGGTCAATTACGACCTGCCGCGCTCGGCCGACGACTACATCCACCGCATCGGCCGCACAGGGCGTGCAGGCGCGACAGGAACCGCCGTGAGCTTCGTCAGCGCCGACACGGAAGCGCACTTCCGGTTGATCGAGAAACGGCAGAACCTGTTGTTGCCGCGCGAGCAGATCGCGGGGTTCGAGCCGCTTGAAGTTGAAACGCCGGTAGAGACCGCCAAGGCCGAGCCCGGCACCGGCGGCATCAAGGGCAAGCGCCCCAGCAAGAAGGACAAACTGCGCGCTGCGGCTGCAGCCGCAGCGGCAGCCGCAGGCAACCTCAGCCGCTGAATTCAGCCCCCGCGCCCGCCCCTCGCAAGCTCCGCCCCAACGCGAGCTTGCGGATGCATGATGCGAACGAGCGCACGGCCGGCGACTGTTTCGCGTCGCGCTTCCAGAGCATGCCCGGGGTGCGCACGGGCGTCGGGCTTTCGATGGGGATCGCACACACGTCGTCACGTGGATGCACGGCGTGGCTCGACACGATGGTCGCGAGCAGCGTGCGGCCCACCAATCCGATCATCGGCGCGATGGTGTTCATTTCCGCGGCCACCACCGGCTCCACGCCGCATGAGCGAAAGCATTCGTCCAGCATCGTGCGCGTGGTGAAACTCTGCGGCAGCAGTACCAGGCTCTGCCGGTGCAGCTCCACCATGCGCACACGCTTGCGCTGCGCCAGCGGATGCTTCGGCGAAACGACCAGCACCATCTCTTCGGTATAGAGCGGCTCGAACCACAGGCGCGCCGGGTCCGACGGCTGGTAGGCGATGCCCACGTCGAGCGTGGAGTCGATCAGCCGCTGTGCGATGGTGTCCCCCGCGAGCTCATCCACCGTCACCTTCACCGTCGGGTTGCGCTTGAGGAAGATGGCCGCGCACTCGGGCACGAAGCCGATGTTGAAGGTGCCCGTGGCGCCGATGCGCACTTCGCCCGACAGCGCATCGCCCGCACGCATCAGATCGGACAGGCCGTGGTCCACCTCGCCGAGCGCCCGCGACGCATAGCCCAAAAAGGTCTCGCCCGCTTCCGTGAGCATCACGCGCTTGCCGATGCGGTCGAAGAGCGTGTGCCCCACCTCCTCTTCGAGCTGCCGGATCTGGTGCGACAAAGTCGATTGCGTCACATGCACACGCTCCGCGGCACGCGTGAAGGACAGGCACTCCGCCAGGGCGACGAAGTAGCGCAGGTGGCGCAGTTCCATAGGGTTTACCAGGGTGAATGAT
>JAZKIF010000031.1:17583-27421 GCA_040385005.1 Pseudomonadota bacterium | reverse complement strand
TCGGCAAGGGCCAGCGCGCCCTGCTGGTCGCCCCGCCCAAGAGCGGCAAGACGGTGATGATGCAGCACATGGCCCACGCCATCGCGGCCAACTACCCGGACAGCCACATGATGGTGCTGCTGGTCGATGAGCGCCCCGAGGAAGTGACCGAAATGCAGCGCTCGGTGAAGGGCGAGGTGATCGCCTCCACCTTCGACGAGCCCGCCGCCCGCCACGTGCACGTGGCCGAGATGGTGATCGAGCGCGCCAAGCGCCTGGTCGAGTTGAAGAAGGACGTGGTGATCCTGCTGGACTCGATCACGCGTCTGGCCCGCGCCTACAACAACGTCGTGCCTTCGTCGGGCAAGGTGCTGACCGGCGGTGTGGATTCCAACGCGCTGCAGCGCCCCAAGCGCTTCCTGGGCGCGGCCCGCAACGTGGAAGAAGGCGGCTCGCTCACCATCATCGCCACCGCGCTGATCGACACCGGCTCGCGAATGGACGAAGTGATCTTCGAGGAGTTCAAGGGCACCGGCAACAGCGAAATCCACCTGGACCGTCGCCTGTACGAAAAGCGCGTGTTCCCATCGATTCAGCTCAACCGTTCCGGCACCCGCCGCGAGGAATTGCTGCTGGCTCCCGAGATCCTGCAAAAGACCCGCATCCTGCGCCAGTTCATGTACAACATGGACGAGATCGAGGCGATGGAGATGGTGCTGAAGTCGATGAAGGCCACGAAGACCAACGTGGAGTTCTTCGACATGATGCGAAGAGGCGGCTGATGGAGGTTTTGCTATAATCGTGGGCTTCGCGGAAAGTAGCCCGGAAGGTCTAGGCCGGCTCCCGCAATCACCAGAAGGAAGATCATGAAAGAAGGCATTCACCCCGCGTACCGCGACGTTCTGTTCGTGGACCTCTCCAACGGTTTCAAGTTCGTGACCCGGTCCTGCGTGCAGACCAAGGAAATGGGCAAGACCGACGACGGCAAGGAACTGCCGCTCTTCAAGCTGGACACGTCCAGCGAATCGCATCCGTTCTACACGGGCACCCAGAAGTCGGTCAACGACATGGGCGGCCGGGTCGACAAGTTCTTCAAGAAGTTCGGCAAGACGCCTGCCGCCGCGGCAGCCGCCAAGGAAGAAAAGAAGGTCGAAGGCTAAGCAGCTTTCCCTTCACGAACGAGGGCAGCCGGTCCACCGCGCTGCCCTTTTTCTTTGCCGCACCATAATTGCGCGCTTGAACCAGCCGACCCCCGCCATCGTCACCCAGGACGCCGTGCGCCGATTGCCGCGGTGGGCGCTGCTGCTCTTCTGCCTCGCGTACGTGGTGCCCGGTTTCGTGGGCCGCCAGCCGTGGAAAAACGCCGACATCACCGCGTTCGGCTACATGTTCGAGCTGGCCCGCGGGATGACGTCGTGGATTTCCCCGCGGCTCGTCGGTAACCCGCCGGAGTTCGATGCCCTGGTGCCGTACTGGCTCGGCGCCTGGGCGATCCGGCTCGCGCCGGCCTGGGTGCCGGCGGATTTCGCCGCCCGCATTCCCTTCGCGCTGCTCCTGGGCCTGACGCTCGTGGCCACCTGGTACGGCATGTATTCGCTGGCACGCAGCCCGCGCGCCCAGCCGGTGCCCTTTGCGTTCGGTGGTGAAGCCAGCCCGCCCGACTACGCGCGTGCCATGGCAGACGCCAGCCTGCTGGCCCTGATCGCGTGCCTCGGCCTCGCGCAGCTCTCCCACGAGACGACGCCCTCCCTCACGCAGCTCGCTTTCACCGCACTCGCATTCCAAGGCATGGCCGCCCTGCCCCGCAGGCTCCTCATCGCGACGCTCTGCCTGCTGGTGGGCCTGGGCGGGCTGGCGCTGAGCGGCGCGCCGGCCATGGCGCTCTTCTTCGGGGTCGGCGGGATGCTGGTCGAACTGCTGGACCCCGAGACCGAAGCGGACAGTCCCCGCAAACCGCGCATCGTCTATATCGCGATCCTCATCGCGGGCATCTTTTTCTCCATCGGCCTCGCGAGCTGGCTGGGCCAGTGGCAATACCGCATCGTCCCCGAAGGTTGGGACCGCGACTGGCGCCCGCTCGGCCGCCTGCTGCTGTGGTTCACGTGGCCCGCGTGGCCGCTCGCGCTGTGGACGCTCTGGCGCTGGCGCCGGCAACTCACCAGCCGCCACGTGGCGCTGCCGCTGTGGTTCATCTTCGTCTCGGTCGGCACCACGATCGCCACGCCGTCGTCGGATCGCTCATTGCTGCTGGCGCTACCGGCCATGGCCGCCCTCGCGGCGTTCGCGCTGCCCACGCTCAGCCGCAGCGTCGGCGCGCTGATCGACTGGTTCACGCTGCTGTTCTTCAGCGGTTGCGCCGTCATCATCTGGGTGATCTGGATTTCGCTGCAGACCGGCGTGCCCGCCAAGCCGGCCGCCAACGTCGCGCGCCTCGCGCCGGGCTTCGAGCCGAGCTTTTCGCTCTGGGCATTCGCGGCCGCGCTCGCCGCGACGATCACCTGGGCGGGGCTCGTGCGCTGGCGCACCGGCCGGCACCGCACCGCGATCTGGAAAAGCCTGGTGCTCCCCGCCGGGGGTGCCGCGCTGTGCTGGCTGCTCGTGATGACGCTGTGGCTGCCCGTGCTGGACTACGCGCGCAGCTACGTGCCCGTGGTGCGCGGCGTCGAGCGCCTGATGGACCGCCCGGGCTGCGTCGATGCCTTCGGCCTCAGCCGCGGTCAGCTCGCCGCATTCCGATTCCACGCCGGCATGGACCTGCACGTCGCTTCGAAACAATCGACGTGCCCGTGGCTGATCGCAACGGCCGACATGCAGCCCGCCATGCCGCTCGCACTCGACATGCGCCACTGGCGCCTCGTCTCCAGCGTGCGGCGTCCCGTCGACGCGCAGGACAACGTCCTTCTGTACCGCCGGGTCCCGCGGCCGTGAGCGAGCTGCGCCACATCATCCGACAGGCCACCCCGGTGCTTGTCGGCCAGCTCGCCGTGATGGCCTTCGGCGTGACGGACACCATCGTCGCGGGACGCTATTCGCAGCAGGCGCTCGCCGCGCTCTCCGTCGGCACGGCCGTATTCATCAGCGTGTTCATCGGGCTGGTCGGCGTGCTGCAGGTCTTGCTGCCCGAGTGGGCCGAGCTGAATGGCGCGGGCCGGCCGCGCGACGTCGGCCGCTCGGTGCGCCAGTCGCTCTACCTCGCCGCGATCCTCACACTGATCGGCGGCCTGGTGCTGGTGTTCTCGGATCCGGTGCTGAACTGGACCGACGTGCCCGTGTCGCTGCAGGGCGACGTCAAGGACTACCTCTCCGCGCTGGCATTTGCGCTGCCCGCGACACTGCTTTTCAGGATGTACGGATCGCTGAACCAGGCCCTGCACAAGCCCTTGCTGGTCACCGTGCTGCAGGCGCTCGCGCTGGGCCTGAAGATTCCCCTGTCGATCTGGTTCGCGTTCGGTGGCTGGGGACTCGATGCGCACGGCGCCGTCGGATGCGCATGGGCGACCGTGACAGTGAACTACCTGCTGCTCGCCGGCGCCGTGGTGCTGCTGCGCACGCAAGCGATCTACCGGCCGTATGCACTGTGGTCGCGCATGGAGCCGCCCGACTGGAAGGCGATCGGGCACACGCTGCGCCTGGGGATCCCGGCGGGACTTTCCGTGATGGTGGAGGTGACTTCGTTCACGCTCATGGCTCTCTTCATCGCGCGTCAAGGCACGCTCGCGTCGGCCGCACACCAGATCACCACGAACATCGCGGCGCTGATCTACATGATGCCGCTCTCGATCGGCATCGCGACCAGCGCGCGAGTGAGCTACTGGCTGGGCTCGGGCGACGCGAAGAAAGCCCGAGGCGCGATACGCGCGGGGTTGAAGCTGGCGATCTCCAACGCCGTGATGCTGTCGGTGATCGTCGGGCTCGGGCGCGAACATATCGCCGCGATCTACACCTCCAACCCGCAAGTCGCAGCGGTCGCCGCCGGCTTGCTGATGTGGCTCGCGGCCTACCAGGTCGCCGATGCGCTGCAGGGCGTGAGCATCTTCGTGCTGCGCTCTTACCGCGTCGCCGTCGCGCCGCTGGTGGCGTACTGCGTGCTGCTGTGGGGCGCGGGCCTCTGGGGCGGATACATGCTCGCCTATCGCGGCATCGGGCCGTTCGGCCCCCTCAACTCTCCCGCCGCGTTCTGGATCATGAGCACCGTCGCGCTCGCGATGGTGGCTATCGTCCTCGCGCTGATTCTGTGGCAGGCCGTTCGTTCGTACCGGCCCTTGTTGCAGGCGGCCTGAGGCGGCTCGCGGGGAAGACGATCGCGAAGGTCGAGCCCACGCCGGGCTTGCTGTCGAGCTTCAGTTCCGCGCCATGCCGCTGCACCACGTGCTTGACGATCGCCAGGCCCAGGCCCGTGCCGCCAGTCTCGCGGGAACGGCTGCGGTCCACGCGGTAGAAGCGTTCAGTGAGACGCGGGAGGTGCTCGGGCGCGATGCCCATGCCCGAGTCGCGCACCGAGATTTCTCCGCGGCCATCGGCCAGCACGCGCCATTGCACTTCCACCGCGCCACCATCCGGCGTGTAGCGCACCGCGTTGCCGACAAGATTGGAAAGTGCGCTCAGCAACTCGTGTTGCGCGCCCGAGATCTCCACAGCGGGCGGCGCGCCGAACGTGATGCGCAGGTCCTTGCCCTGGATCGCGGCCAATGCCTTCGCATCCTCCTCGCTCTGTGCCATGAGGCCGGCGACGGAACTCCACTCCGTCGCGCCGGGACGCGGGCTGCCTTCGAGCCGCGACAAGGTGAGCAGGTCGTTCACCAGCGTTTGCATGCGCTGGGCCTGCTGCGCCATGAGCGCGAGATAGCGCGTGCGGTCGTCCTCGCCCAGCGGCAGTGTCTGCAGCGTCTCGATGAAGCCGCCGAGCACGGTGAGCGGTGTGCGGATCTCGTGCGATACATTGGCAACGAAATCGCGCCGCATCGCCTCGGCCTGTTCGACACCCGTGATGTCGCGCGTCAACAGCAGCTTGCGCCCGCGCCCGTAGGGATGCAGCTGCACCGACACCTTCATGGGCCGTGAGGGCGAGCTGTCCCGGCCCTGGATCACGATGTCCTGAGAGAAGTCCGAGCCGGCCAGGTAACTCGCGAAACCCGGGTCGCGCAGCAGGTTGCCGATGAGTTGCAGCAGGTCGCGCTGCGGATCGATACCCAGGTGTTGCGCCGCCGTCTGGTTGCTCCACTCGATGCGGCCTTCCGCGTCCAGCAGCACCACGCCGTTGGGCGATGCCTGGATCGCGGCCAGGAAGTCCTGCAGACGCTCCTGCGCTTCGGCCACCTGCTGGTCGCGCCCGCGCAAGGTCCGACGCATGCGGTCGGCCGCCTCGCCCCAGAGCCCGAACAGCGAAGGCGCAGGGTCGGGTGTGCCGGCGCGCAGCCAGCGCACCAGCCGGGCGCCGCGCGTCAGGTCCATGAGAAACCACACGAGTCCGCCGAGGATCGCGCCTGCCGCCGCACCGTGCCTGCCGCCCGCGAACCAGCCCGCTGCCGCGCCGGCCAGCTGGCAGGCGAGAAAGAGCAAGGTGCGCCAGAGCATGGAGGGATTGTGAAGGCCGGCGTGCGGCACTCGGGGAATGGCCGGGATCAGGCCGCGCTGTCGGCGAGGATTTGCCCGCTGATGCGGTAGCCCGCGCCGCGCACCGTTTCGATCAACGCACCGGCCGGGCCGAGCGCTTCGCGCAGGCGCTTCACATGCACGTCGACCGTTCGCTCCTCGATGAAGACGTGGTCGCCCCACACCTTGTCCAGCAACTGCGAGCGGCTGTGAACGCGCTCGGGATGCTTCATCAGGTATTGCAGCAGCTTGAACTCGGTCGGCCCCACTTTCACCGGCCGCTCTTTCCAGGTCACGCGATGGGTCGAGGCATCCAGGGCCAGGCCGCCGATGGTGACGGTTTCGCTGGTGTGCTCCGGTGCGCGCCTGCGCAGCACGGCGCGGATGCGAGCGAGCAGCTCCTGTGTCGAGAACGGCTTGCTGATGTAGTCGTCCGCGCCTGCGTCGAGGCCCGCGATCTTGTCGGGCTCGTCGCCGCGCGCGGTGAGCATCAGGATCGGAATCGACTTCGCGCGGGCGTCGGCGCGCCACTTGCGCGCGAGGGCCAGGCCACTTTGTCCCGGCAGCATCCAGTCGAGCAGGATCACGTCCGGCAGCACCGCGTCGATCTCGCGCTGCGCCGCGACGCCGTCCTCCGCCCACACGGGCTGGAAGCCGTTGTGGCGCAGGTTCACCGCGACCAGCTCCGCGATCGCGGGCTCGTCTTCGACGATGAGGACACGGGGCAGGCTTTTCATTGCTGGAACAACTTCATTTAACTGCGGACTCGATCTCTTCCATCGAAGTGTGGCGGACGTCCGCGCCTTTCACGATGTAGATGATGAACTCGGCGATGTTCTTGGCATGGTCCCCGATGCGCTCGATCGCCTTGGCGAGGAAGAGCAGGTCCAGGCTCGCGGAAATCGTGCGCGGGTCTTCCATCATGTACGTGATGAGCTTGCGCACGAACCCGTCGAACTCGCGGTCGATCAGGTCGTCTTCCTTCAGGATCGCGACGGCGGCCGCCGTGTCGAGGCGGGCGAAGGCGTCCAGCGCTTTGCGCAGGAGGCCCGATGCGAGGTCGGACGCGACGCGCAGCTCCGAAGCCGGCAAGGCACGCACCGTGCCGCTCTTCTCGATGATGGACGTGACCATGCGCGCGATCTTCTGCGCCTCGTCGCCGACGCGCTCCAGGTTGGCGGTCATCTTGGAGATCGCCATCAGCAGGCGCAAGTCGCGCGCGGTCGGCTGGCGGCGTCCGATGATCGACATGATCTCGCGGTCGATGTCGACTTCCATCGCGTTCACGGTGGTTTCGATCTCGATGACCTTTTGCGCGGACTCGGCGCTGAACTGCGAGAGCGAGTACATCGCGTGGCGCAGCTGCGATTCGACGAGGCCGCCGAGTTCCATCACGCGCGACGAGACGGCATTGAGCTCGCTGTCGAATTGTGTAGAGAGGTGCTTGTCTGTCATTTACTTTTCCTCGCTCAACCGAACCGGCCGGTAATGTAGTCTTCCGTCTCTTTGCGCTTGGGCTTGAAGAAGATCTGCTCGGTCTCGCCCACTTCCACCAGGTCGCCCAGGTACATGTACGCGGTGTAGTCGCTGCAGCGCGCGGCCTGCTGCATGTTGTGCGTGACGATGACGACCGTGTAGTCGGCCTTCAGCTCGGCGATCAGCTCCTCGATCTTCGCGGTGGAGATCGGGTCGAGCGCGGAGCACGGCTCGTCGAGCAGCAACACCTCTGGCTTGATCGCGATGCCGCGCGCGATGCACAGGCGCTGCTGCTGCCCGCCCGACAGGCCCGCGCCGCTCTGGCCCAGCTTGTCGCGCACTTCCCCCCAGAGCGCGGCCTTGCGCAGCGCCCATTCGACGCGCTCGTCCATGTCGGCGGCGCTCAGGTTCTCGAACAGGCGCACGCCGAAAGCGATGTTGTCGTAGATCGACATCGGGAACGGCGTGGGCTTCTGGAACACCATGCCGATCTTGGCGCGGATCAGGGCGACGTCCTGCTTCGAGGTCAGCAGGTTCTCGCCGTCCAGCACGATCTCGCCTTCCGCGCGCTGCTCGGGATAGAGCTCGAACATGCGGTTGAACGTGCGCAGCAGCGTGGACTTGCCGCAGCCCGAAGGCCCGATGAAGGCGGTGACCTTCTTCTCGGGGATCTCCAGGTTGATGCCCTTCAGCGCATGGAATTTGCCGTAGTAGAAGTTCAGGTCCTTGACCGAGATCTTGGAAGCGCCGTCGTGCGACGTGAGTGTGGTGCTTGGCATGTCAGATCCTGTTGCGCGTGACCAGCCGGGCGACGATGTTCAGCCCGAGCACCGCCAGCGTGATGATGAAAACTCCCGCCCAGGCCAGCTGCTGCCAGTTCTCGTAGGGACTCATCGCGAATTTGAAGATGGTGACCGGCAGGCTGGCCATCGGCTGCGACAGGTCCGTGGTCCAGAACTGGTTGTTGAGCGCGGTGAAGAGCAGCGGCGCCGTCTCGCCGGAGATGCGGGCCACCGCGAGCAGCACGCCGGTGACAACACCCGCTCGCGCCGCGCGCAATGTGATGCCGATGATGACTTTCCACTTCGGCGCGCCGAGGGCATACGCGGCTTCGCGCAAACCGGGGGGCACGAGCATGAGCATGTTTTCGGTGGTGCGGATCACGACCGGGATCACGATCAGCGCCAGCGCGATCACACCGGCCCAGCCGGAGAAACTCTTGTAGCGCGCCACCACCACCGCATAGACGAAAAGGCCGATCACGATCGACGGCGCGGACAGCAGGATGTCGTTGACGAAACGCGTGCAGTTGCCGAGCCAGCCCCGCGCGTCGTACTCGGCCAGGTAGATGCCTGCCATGATGCCTATCGGGGTGCCGACGAACGTGGCGAGGGTCACCATCACGAGCGAACCCCAGATCGCGTTGGCGATGCCGCCGGCCTCGTTGGGCGGCGGCGTCATCTGCGTGAAGGTTGCCCACACGATGCCGCCGATGCCCAGGCGCACCGTCTCCCAGAGGATCCAGATCAGCCAGAACACCCCGAAGGCCATGGCGAGCAGCGAGAGCGTCAGCGCGATGCCGTTCACGCGCTTGCGGCCCGCGTAGACCCGCTCGCGCTCGGTCGCGCGCTGCGCGTCCGCAATCAGGTGTGCGCCTGTCCCCTTGCTCATGACTTCGCCCCTTCACGCAGTCGCATGCGCGCCAGCAGCAGCTTGGAAAAAGTCAGCACGACGAACGTGATGAAGAACAGCACGAGGCCCAGATAGATCAGCGCCGCCTGGTGCAGCCCGTTCGACGCCTCGGCGAATTCGTTCGCGAGCGCGGAGGTAATGCTGTTGGCCGCCTGGAAGAGCGACAGCGAATCGAGCTGGTTGAAGTTGCCGATGACGAACGTCACGGCCATCGTCTCGCCGAGCGCCCGGCCGAGTCCCAGCATGATGCCCCCGATGACACCCGTCTTGGTATACGGCAGCACGACGCGCGACACCACCTCCCACGTGGTCGAGCCGAGCGCATAGGCGGACTCCTTCAGCATCGGGGGCGTGACATCGAACACGTCACGCATGACCGATGCGATGAAGGGAATGATCATGATCGCCAGGATGATCCCGGCGGAAAGGATGCCGATGCCTACTGGCGGGCCGGATACCAGCGCGCCGAGATACGGAACACCGGTGAACCACAATTGCAGCGGCTGCTGCACGTAGGTCGCGAGGATCGGCCCGAACACCAGCAGGCCCCACATGCCGTACACGATGGAAGGCACGGCGGCGAGCAATTCGATCGCCGTGCCCAGCGGGCGCTTCAGCCACGCGGGGGACAGCTCGGTGAGGAAGAGCGCGATGCCGAAGCTCACGGGCACCGCGATCACCAGCGCGATCAGCGAGGTCGCGACCGTGCCGTAGATCATCACCAGGCCGCCGAACTCCTCGCCGACCGGATCCCACACGCTGCTCGTAAGGAAACCCAGTCCGTACTTGTGGATCGCCGGCCAGGCGCCGACAAAAAGCGCGAGAAGGATGCCCAGCAACAGCCCCAGCGTCAGGATGGCCGCGCCCTTCGCGGCCCATCCGAACAACTTGTCCGCGACCGCGGCCAGCCGCAGCGAGGGGCGCGAAGGCGGCGTCATGCCGCGTTCGCGCCGTGCGCCCCTGACTTCAAGTGTGGCCTCATGGGCCGGGAGTGTAGAGGACAGAAGAGTCTCCCCGCTGCTGGATGAGTCGGTTGCGGGTTACTTGGAAGAGGCGTAGACCGGCTTGCCGCCCGCGTCCTTGATCTCGCCCCAGGCCT
>JAZKIF010000031.1:0-17573 GCA_040385005.1 Pseudomonadota bacterium | reverse complement strand
CTTCTTCGTTTGGTTTTTGGGGAAGCTTCGCGAACGCGCGCTGCGGGGAAATCGCTTACTTGTAGGCCACGGCCTTGCCGCTGCCGTCCTTGATCTCGCCCCAGGCCTTTTCCACGGCGCCCTTCACGGCGTCGGGCATCGGCACGTAGTCCAGGTCGTCGGCGGTCTTGTCGCCGTTCTTGTAGGCCCACTCGAAGAACTTGAGCGTGGTCGCCGCTTCGGCCGGCTTGTCCTGCGCCTTGTGCATCAGGATGAAGGTGGCGCCCGTCAGCGGCCATGCGTCCTTGCCCGGCTGGTTGGTGAGGATCTGGTAGAAGCTCTTTGCCCAGTCGGCCCCGGCGGCCGCGGCCTTGAATGCCGTGTCGTCGGGCGCGACGAAGGTGCCCGCGCTGTTCTGCATCACTGCGTAGGTCATCTTGTTCTGCTTGACGTACGCGTACTCGACGTAACCCAGCGAATTGGGCAGGCGACCCACGAAAGCGGCCACGCCTTCATTGCCCTTGCCGCCCGCTCCCGTGGGCCAGTTCACCGCTGTGCCCTCGCCCACCTTGGACTTCCAGTCCGCGTTCACCTTGGAGAGGTAGTTGGTGAAGATGAAGCTGGTGCCCGAACCGTCGGCGCGGCGCACCACGGCGATGGCGGCGTCCGGCAGCGCGAGCGAGCCGTTCAGCGCTTTGAGGGCGGGGTCGTTCCACTTCGTGATCTTGCCGAGGTAGATGTCGCCGAGGACCTGGCCGTTGAGCTTGAGCTGGCCGGGCGCGATGCCCTTGATGTTCACGACGGGGACCACGCCGCCGATCACGGTGGGGAATTGCATCTGGCCCTTCTTGGCCAGTTCGTCATCCTTCAGCGGCATGTCGGAGGCGCCGAAGGCCACCGTCTTCGCGTCGATCTGCTTGATGCCCGCGCCGGAGCCGACCGACTGGTAGTTGATCTTGACGCCGGTGGACTTGTTGTAGTCGGACGCCCACTTGGCGTACAGCGGCGCGGGGAAGGTCGCACCGGCGCCGGTGATGTCCTGGGCCATGGAAAGGCCCGTGAAGGCCAGAGCGGCCATGCCGGCCGTGACGATGCGGAAGTTCTTTTGCATAGGGTTCACCTCTGGGTTGGGAAACTGTTGAAGCGACTGTATGAAGCCTGTGTGACAGTGGCATGACACCGGCTGTCATGGATTTGTCACGGGCCCCGCCTACGCTCCGACACAAGTTTTAACCGGAGTACTCCAATGAATCGTCGCTTCCTCGTCGCCGCCCCTCTTCTTGCGCTGCTCGCCGCCTGCGCCAGCCAGCCCGTGCAGACTCCCGTCTCCGTCGCCGAGACGATCGCCCACGACCCGAGCCTGAGCACCTTGAATGGCCTCGTGACGCGCGCCGGCCTGGCCGAAACGCTGAAGGGCACTGGCCCCTACACCGTGTTCGCCCCCACCAACGAGGCATTCAAGTCGGTACCCGCCAAGACCATGGACGAGCTCGCCGCGGACCCGGCACGCCTGAAGGCCGTGCTGAACTACCACGTCATGCCGGGCAAGGTCATGGCCGCGGAAGTGAAGACCGGCGCAGCCAAAACAGCGGGCGGCGCGAGCCTCTCCCTGGGCAAGGCCGGCGACATCGTCACGGTGGAAGACGCCATGGTCGAGCACGCCGACATGGTCGCGACCAACGGTGTGGTGCACACCGTGGACCGCGTGCTGATGCCCCCTCGCTGATGAGCGCGAGCCCCACCAACCCCGGGCGCCGCCGCGCGGTGCTCGCGGGTGCGCTCGCCCTGGCGCAGGCGCCCGCATGGGCCCAGCCGGGAAAGGCCGCGACCGGAAAGACGCCTTTCGCCGTCGCACAAGTCGTGGACACGTCCGCGGCCCAGCAGGATGTCTCCAAGGACTTTCTCATCGGCTCGCGCGCCGCGTGGCAGGACATCAACACGAAAGGCGGCGTGCGTGGTCGTCCGGTGCAGCACCTGTCCATCGAGGTCGACGGCACGCCCGCGAGCCTTCGTACGGCGCTCGCCACGATCCGCGACAACGCGTCCGTCATCTGCCTGTCGGGCACCGCCGGAGACCCTGCGGCGACCCAACTCGCCGCATTGCTGCGCCAGGAAAAACTTGGGCTCGCGCACGTCGCCCCATGGCTGCAGAACTCCACGCTGGACGTGGACGAGCGCACCTTTCCCATCTTCGCGGCGCGCCAGGAGCAGATCGGCTTCGCGCTCAAATCGCTCTCGCTCATGGGCGTGGCGGAGATCGGCGCGGTCTACGCGTCGGGGCGCGAATTCAGTCAATACCATGACGACCTCGAGCGCATCGCCACCGCGTTCAAGCTGAAGCTGCAGAGCTTTCGCGGCGATGGCGAACTCGCGCAACTCGGCCAGCGCCTGACGCCGACGACGCCCGCGTTGCTGCTGTTCGTGGGCGGCACACCGGAACTCGTGCAGTTCACGCAGGGGCTCGACCGGCAATCGCGCCAGCGCTACGTCATTGCGCTGGCCGACGTGAACCTGCAGACGATGGCGCAGATGGGCGCCTCGCGCAACACGCCGGTGATCGCTACGCAGGCGGTGCCGATGGTGACCGCGGGCCTGCCGATCGTGCGCGCGTACCGCGACACGCTCGGGCGATTGTTCGACGAGCCGCCGACACCGCTGTCGCTGGCCGGCTTCATCGCGGCGCGCTACACGTTCGAAGTCCTGTCCGATCTCGACGGCGCCCTCACGCGCCAAAGCGTCCTGGCCGCTTTCCAGAAGCGCAGCACGACGGACCTCGGCGGCTACCGCGTCGCGTTCAATCCCCAGGGCCGCAGCGCGACATTCGTGACGCAGAGCATGCTGACTCAGGATGGCCGCGTCGTGGGCTGACAGGGCCGGCCTTTGCTATGCTGGGGAGAGCATGCACAACGGAACCCTTCTCGCCGCCGTCGATCTCGGCTCCAACAGTTTTCGCCTCGAGATCGGCCGCCTGGACCACGGGCAGATCCGCCGCGTCGAGTACCTCAAGGAAACCGTGCGGCAAGGCGGCGGGCTCGACGAAGCGCGCAACCTCACGCCCGAGGCGATGCGCAAGGGCTGGGAGTGCCTGGCCCGTTTCGGCGAACGGCTCGCGGGGTTCCGAAAGGGACAGGTCCGCGCCGTGGCGACGCAGACGCTGCGCGAGGCGCGCAACCGCGAGGCGTTTCTCGCGAAGGCGAACCAGGTTCTCGGCTTTCCGATCGATGTCATCTCCGGCCGCGAAGAGGCCCGGCTCATCTACCTCGGCGTCTCGCACCTGTTGCCGCAATCGGATGAGCGGCGGCTGGTCGTCGACATCGGCGGACGTTCGACCGAACTAATCCTGGGCCGCCAGTTCGAGCCCTCCGCCGCGGAGAGCTATCGTGTCGGCAGCGTCGCATGGTCGATGCGGTATTTCCCGGACGGTGAATTCACCGCCGACGCGTTCGAGGCGGCGGAAGTGGCGGCCAAGGCCGTGCTCGACGAAGCCCTCACCACGTACCGGCGCGAAGGCTGGGACGTCGCCTACGGATCATCGGGAACGATCGGCGCCGTGAGCGACATCCTCGGCGCGGCCGGCTGGGAGGGAGGCGTCGTCACGCGCGAAGGACTGGAGTGGCTGCGCGACCGCCTGCTCGCGGCGCGCACCTCCGACAAGCTGCGCATGGATGGCTTGAAGGACGACCGCAAGCCCGTGGTCGGAGGCGGGCTGAGCGTGCTGAGCGCCGTGTTCGACCTGCTGGAGATCGACGAGATGCGGCCGGCCGTCGGCGCGCTGCGGCACGGCGCGCTCTACGACCTGCTCGACCGCGAACATGGCGAGACGGACATCCGCTCGGGCACCGTCAAGCGGCTGGCGGCGCGGTTCGAGGCCGACCCCGCGCAAGCCGCGCGCGTCGGCCGCGTGGCCTGCCTGCTGCTGCGGCAATTGCGCACCGGCGACGACGCGGCGGAGCTGGCGCGGCACGAGCGCAAGCTCGGCTGGGCGGCGCAGTTGCACGAGATCGGGAGCGCGATCTCGCACAGCGACTATCACAAGCACGGCGCCTACATCCTGGACAACGCCGACGCAACCGGCTTCGCCTTGCCGGAGTTGCATCGTCTCGGCCTGCTGGTGCTGGGGCACCGCGGCAAGCTGCGCAAGCTCGAAGCGGATTTCGAGGACGAGTTGTTCGTGCACCAACTGGTGTGCCTGCGGCTCGCGGTGATCTTGTGCCATGCGCGGCGCGACCCGGACGTCAAGGGCGTGCAGGTGCAGCCCGGCGACCACCGCGTGACGCTCGCGGTGCGCCCCGACTGGGCCAAGGCGTATCCGCAGTCGGCCCACCTGCTGCGCGAGGAAAGTGTCGCCTGGCAGAAGACGCCGTGGGCGGTCGTGGCGGCGTGACGCTGCAAGGCTCGTACACGGCAGCTTCACCGCCGGGCAAAGCGCTAGCACGAATCCGGTGACTGCACGGCCATCACGAGCGTCTGCTCGTGGCCATCGCGCTCGCGCGTGCGCAACCACCAAGCGGCGCCCTTGCGCATGGGACAACCTGGCTGCTTGAGTTGCAGCAGTTGCGCGACCACTGCCCCGAGCGACGGCTGGTGCCCGACCACGAGCACCGCCTGCTTGGCCGAAGGCCATTGCACCAGTTGGAGGATGCCATCGGCGCTCGCATCGGGCGCGAGTTCTTCGCGCAGCTTGTACTTGCGCCCCAGCGCGACGACGGTCTGCTCGCACCGAAGCGCCGGGCTGCACAGGATCCGCGCGCTCTCCGGCAGCTGGCGGTCCAGCCACGCGGCGACGCGCGCGGCCTGCTTGTCGCCGCGCGACGTCAAGGCGCGCTGCAGGTCGGTCTGGCCGTTCTGCGCGTCTTCTGCTTCCGCATGGCGCCAGAGGATCAAGTCCATGAATTCACCTTCACCCCTCGGCCGCGCCATAGCGCGCCATCAGCGCTGCCTGCGCGCCGTGCCCTTTGGGTTCGCCCGCGCCCTTCGTGCGCTTGTACGTACCGTCGGGCTGGAGGTCCCAGGCGTCGCGGTCGTCGTGCAGGTAGGCAACGAGGCACTCGTCCACGATCCGTTGGCGCAGCTTCGCATCGTGGACTGGCCAGGCCAGCTCGATACGGCGCAGCATGTTGCGGTTCATCCAGTCGGCGCTCGAGAGGTACACCTGCTCCTCCTCGCCCAGCCGGAAATAGAAGACGCGGGAATGCTCCAGGAAGCGGCCGATGATGGACCGCACACGGATGTTGTCCGTGAGGTCGGGCACGCGCGCCGGCAGCGTACACGCGCCGCGCACGACGAGGTCGATCTTCACGCCACGCCGTCCCGCGCGCACCAGCGCCTGGATCAGCACGTCGTCGGTGAGGGAGTTCATCTTCAGGACGATCCGCGCGTCCTTGCCCTGCCCCGCCGCTTCGGCCAGCGCGTCGATGCGCTCGATCAGCTTGCGCTGCAGGTGGAACGGCGCCAGCCAGACCTGGTTCAGGCGCGGCAGGCGGCACTGGCTCGCGAGGTGGACGAACACGGCGTCCATGTCGGCGGTGAGCTGCGCATCGGCCGTCAGGTGGCTGATGTCGGTATAGAGCTTCGCGGTGCGCGGGTTGTAGTTGCCGGTGGAGAGATGGCCATAACGCACCAGTTGCTTGCCCTCGCGTCGCGTCACCAACAGCATCTTCGCGTGGGTCTTCAGGCCGACGACGCCATACACCACCTGCGCCCCGACCGCCTCCAGGCTCTCCGCCCAGTTGATGTTGGCCTCTTCGTCGAAGCGCGCCTTCAGCTCCACCACCGCCGTCACTTCCTTTCCGCGCCGCACGCCTTCGCGCAGCAGGTCCATCAGCTCCGACTCGGTGCCGGTGCGGTAGATCGTCTGCTTGATCGCAAGCACCTTCGGGTCGTGCACGGCTTCGCGCAGGAAGGCGAGAACGCCATCGAAACTCTCGAAGGGCTGGTGGAAGAGGACGTCGCCGCGCTTCAACTGCTCGAAGAACGATCGCCCCGGCGCCAGTTGCACCGGATACGAAGCCTTGTACGGTGGGAAAAGTAGGTGGGGCTCATCCACCAGGTCGATGAGCTGCGCGAACCGGACCAGATTCACTGGCCCATGAACACGGTAGAGCGATTGCTCGGGCAGCCGGAACTGCCGCAGCAGGAAATCCGAGAGATGCTCCGAACAACCCGCCGCGACTTCGAGGCGCACGGCCTGGCCGTAGTGGCGATGCTGCAGACCGAGGCGCAGTGCGGCACGCAGGTCGCGGACATCGTCTTCATCCACGGCAAGGTCGGAATGGCGCGTGACGCGGAACTGCGAAAACTGCCCCACTTCACGTCCAGGGAAGAGCTGGTCGAGGTGCGCGCGGATCATGCTGGAGAGCGAGACGAACAGCGTCTTCTTGCCCGAGACCTTCCCCGGCATGCGGATGAGGCGCGGCAGCACGCGCGGCACCTTCACGATCGCGATCTCGTTCTCGCGGCCGAACGCGTCCCTGCCGCCCAGCCGCACGATGAAGTTGAGCGACTTGTTCGCCACCTGCGGAAACGGATGCGCGGGATCGAGCCCCACCGGGATCAGGAGCGGCTTGACCTCGCGCTCGAAGTGATCGTGCACCCAGGCCTTCTGCACCGCGTTGCGGTCGCCATGGGAGACGATCGCGATGCCCTGGCGCTCGAACGCCTTCGACAGCTCGCCGTTGAAGAGTTCGTACTGCCGGTCGACCAGCCGGTGCGTCGCGGCCGACAGCGCCTCGAACGATTCAACGGTGTACTCGCCCTTGTGGTCACCGGCCTGCAGCGCGATGAGGTGCGGCGCCGCGCGGACCTCGAAGAACTCGTCGAGGTTGGAGGAGACGATGCACAGGTAGCGCAGGCGCTCGAGCAGCGGCACGTCCGCCCGATGCCCCCAGTCGAGCACGCGCTCGTTGAATGCGAGGATGCTGTGGTCCCGGTCGAGGAACGGCACGGCGCGCGCGTCGCCCGTGGAAGGCGCGGCGGCGAGGGGCATGGAGGCTTCGAGGGCGTGTGACACGGAGATGACAGTGTGGGCGCAATCTATGACGCTTGTGTGACAGAGCCAGGGGCCATCCGCGGCGCTGTGCTGCCGGCCGGGCGCGCAGGGACGAGGTAGCTCCCGAAGAGCTGCGCCGCATGAGCCCATGTGAAGTCGAGCGCACGAAGACGCGCCTCGGCGCGCGGCACGGCCATGGCGGCGTAGGCGGCCTGCTGCAGGTCTTCATGCATCGCGCCGCCGATGCTGCGGCCATCCGGATGCTTGCGGCCGAGCACCTCCAGCGGACCGTCCACCGGATAGGCGGCGACGGGCGTACCCGTGGCCATGGCCTCGACCATCACGAGGCCGAAAGTATCGGCCCTGCTCGGGAAGACGAACAGGTCGCAGGCCGCATAGACCTTGGCCAGTTCATCGCGCGGCAGCAACCCAAGCCAGCGCACGTGGGGATAGCGTTGCTTCAATTGCGCCTCCACCGGACCCACGCCGCACACCACCTTCGAGCCTGGAAAGTCCATCTTCAGGAAGGCTTCGATGTTCTTCTCGTACGACACGCGCCCGACGAACAGCGCCACCGGCCGCGGAAGAATGCCCAGCGGCGAATAGATCCGTGTCGCGGGCTCGAAGCGAAACAGCGACGTGTCCACGCCATGCGTCCATGGGCGCAGGTTCCGGAACCCGCGTTGCTCCAGCATGTCCAGCACGCCTTGCGTCGGCACCATCACGCCCGATGAGGGCCGGTGGAAATGGCGAAACAGCGCGTAGCCCCAGGACACCGGCACTTTCACGGCCGCGTGGAGGATCTCCGGAAATTTCGTGTGGAAGGCGGTGGTGAAGGCCAGGCCCCGCTTCAGGCAATAAGAGCGCCCCGCCCAACCCAGCGGCCCTTCGGTCGCGAGGTGGATCGCATCGGGCTGGAACGCGTCGAGCTTCTTCGTGAGCACGGCCTTGGGCGAGATGGCCAGGTCGATGCCCGCATAACCCGGGCACGGCCGCGTGCGGAACTGCCCCGGATGGATCACCTCCAGCGTGTGCCCCGCTTCGGTCAATTCCCTGACCAGTTCCACCAGCGTGGTGACCACGCCGTTGACCTGGGGTTGCCACGCATCGGTGACGAGGGCGATCTTCATGCATGCTCCTGCTGCTGTTGTTTCTTGCTCGTGTGCGTGGCCGCTCCCAGTCCCGGCATCCAGTGCACGAGCTCCAGGCGGCCGTCGTGGTGCTCCACGAGCGCGGTGCGGCTTTCCACCCAGTCGCCGTCGTTGCAATACAGGACGCCCTCGACCTCGCGCATTTCCGCGCGGTGGATGTGGCCGCAGACCACGCCGTCGTGGCCGCGCCGCCGCGCCTCGCGCGCAACCGCCTCCTCGAAGTCCATGACGTAGTTCAGCGCCTTTTTCACCTTGTGCTTCAGGTAGGCGGAGAGCGACCAGTACGGCAGGCCCAGGCGGCCGCGCCACCGGTTCAGGTGGCGGTTCAGGCGCAGCGTGAATTCATAGAGCGTGTCGCCCAGCAAGGCCAGCCACTTCGCGCACTGCACGACCCCGTCGAACTGGTCGCCGTGGATCACCCACAAACGCTTGCCCGTGGCTGTGGTGTGAACAGTCTCGCCGAGCACCTCGATGCCGCCGAAGTGATGGCGTGTGAACTGCCGCGCGAACTCGTCGTGGTTGCCCGGGACGTAGATGACGTGGCAACCCTTGCGTGCGCGGCGAAGCAGCTTCTGCACGACGTCGTTGTGCGCCTGCGGCCAATACCAGCGCTTGCGCAACTGCCAGCCGTCGACGATGTCGCCGACGAGGTAGAGGTATTCGCTGGGGTGCGCCTTCAGGAAGTCGAGCAGCGCGTCGGCCTGGCAGCCGGGTGTGCCGAGGTGCAGGTCCGAGATGAACACAGCGCGAAAGGCGTTGTGCGCCGGCCCGTCGTCGTCCGCATGCGGCGGCGGCGGCGACCCCAGGGCCGCGAGTGAAGGACCGGGGGTGTCGAACGCCATGCGCATGATGAGTGAAGCGCTATGCGCCGAGGAAGTGTTTTCGGTAGCGCGGCGGCAGGTCCGCGATGCGCATCAGCATGGGCAGGTCCGCGGTGTTGAAATCCGGGTCCCACGCCGGTGGGCCGAGCACCTTCGCGCCCAGGCGCAGGTAACCCTTGATCAGCGCGGGCGGGTCGACCGCCAGCGTGCCGTCGAGCGACTCGATCGGCAACGCAAGGCGCGGCCGCACCTGGTATTCGATGGGCGCGAGGTGGGTGCGGCTCACCTGGGTCCAGATGCTCGCCGCCGCGTGCCCGCTGACGTTGCCCTCGTGCAGCATCGGTATGCTCGCGCAGCCGATCATCGTGTCCAGCTGGTTGCGCACCATGAATTCCGCGAGCGCGCCCCACAGCGCCATGATGACACCGCCTTGCCGGTGGTCGGCGCGCACGCAACTGCGCCCGAGTTCGACCATGCGCGAGCGCAACTGGCGCAGGCGCGTGAGGTCGAACTCCGTGTCGCTGTAGGTGCTGCCCGCGCGCCTGGCTTGCGCGGGCGTGAGCACGCGGTAGGTGCCGACCACTTCCTGCGTGTGCGCCTCGCGCACGATGAGGTGCTCGCAGTAATCGTCGAACAGGTCGATGTCGTGGCCCGGCATCGACGTGTCCAGGCGGGCGCCCATCTCGCCGGCGAAGATCGCGTGCCTCAGGCGCTGAGCCTCGCGGACTTCGTCCTGATGGCGGGCCCACGAAACCAGAATACCGCTGCGGCTTTCAGCGACGCCTTCATCCGGTCGGTGAAGCGACCCCCGTGGAAGTGAAAGCGGCGAGAGCGGGAATGTCGGGTTCGGCAGTTCGTTCATGGCACGTCTCCTTTCGATGCGTGAAGTTTGTGTGCCCGGGATGACGCAACCGTGGCAGATTGATGGCAATTGCGTGACCCTCGCCACCATGCAACAGCGTGCGCCGCGAGCCATTCGGGATCGTCCAGCGGCAGGTCGTGTCCCGCGCTGTGGTGCATGGCGATCGGCACGCCCCAGCGGGCGGCCGGGGTCGTGGAGCAACGGTGCGAAACCAGCCGGTCGCCGTACGACGTGACCATCAGCGCCGGCATTTCCGGCGCGCGGCGCGGCGCGCGGTAGCGCGCGGCAGCGATGAGCTGCCGCAATGCGTTCGCGGAACTCACTGGCCGGTAGCGCGCGATCGCGGCCCATCGAGCGGCCAGTCTCTCATCGCCCCGGAATGCATTGCTCGTCAAGGCCAGCACCGTGGATTCACGCTGCTCGAGGGTGGTGCCGGGAAGGAGCGTCGACAGCAACCGCCCCCACGCGCCCGGACGCAACCTGCGCCACGGCGGCGCGTAGCCCGCATAGCTTCCGTTGACGAAAATGACGCCCTCGACTTCTCGCCGCCACGCATGGGCCCATTCCAGCGCGACCATTGCGCCAAGCGAGAGTCCGAGCAGGACAAACGGCGGACGCGCGCCAGAAGCTTCGAGTTGCGCGCGGCAGCATCGCGCGATCGCCGGGACACTCATCGGGCTGCGGCGCAGGTTCAGCTTCCCGTTGCCGGGTGCGTCGAGCGCGATGACGTCGTGCCCTTCGCCCAGGCGACGCGCCAGCAGTTCGGGAAACGATCCCCAGTGCCGGCTCTCGCGCGCCCAGCCGCGCAGCAGCACCCACGTCGTCATGCCGCGCCCTCCGGATACCAGCGGCGCATCGCGGCGCGCCAGTGAATATCGACGTCGTCCCCGCGAGGCATCCACCGCTCGAAACCGGCGGCGGCTCTCACGAGGAAATCCAGCAGCGGAAAGTGCCGGCGCAGCACCCGCTGCTCGCGATGCGCGATCAGCGGGTTAAATATTCCTTGCAGGGAGAAGAGTTGCCGCGGGTTCTTCTTGACCCACAGCCACGAACCCATCTCCAGCGTGAGGGGAAGAAACACGCCCTCATCCCGCGGCGCCGACAGCACCAGGTGATCCCACAGGTCGCCGTGCGCGAGGTACTGGTTGCTCTGCGGCTCGAACACGTAGGGATGGTGCGGGTGGCTGCGCTCGAAGATCCGGTGCAGCGCATGCAACTGCGGCAGGTGAGCGATAGGCGCGCGCTGGTGCGCATACGGAAACCACAAGCGGTCCCGCATGCCGAAACCCGAGTGGCAATCCAGCGCCAGGCTGAATGGGCGGCCATGCAGTTCACGCGAGACGGTCTCGCACAACGCACTGCTTTCGGCTTCCATCGCTGCGCCGGGACGGCCCCGGTACCAGGGCAGCACGGCACTCATGCGCTGCCCTCCGACAAGAGGTGCAACCCGCTCGCGCGCTTCCACCGGCGAGTTGCGCATCAGGTCCACGCCGAGCGGATTGGCCCGTGTGCCGCGCAGCATGCCGCCGGGATTCACCACCGGCATGAAAACGAGCCGCGTGGTCTCGAGTTGCGCGTGCAACGTCGTGTCCCATGCGAGCCGGCTCACGAGCCCATGCAGGAAAGCGAGGATGACGTGCGAGCCGATGCGTTCGAGGCCGTGCACGCCCGCGAAAAATCCGATGGCGGGAACGTCGCGCGAGGCCCGCCCGAGCGCCAATGTGTACACGGGCAGCGGCTTCATCCCGTGCACCGCGGCGCCGGCGCGCACTTCGACTTGCAGCGCCGAACCACCGAGATCGATGATTTTTTCGATCTCGGCGAGTTCAGGCAGCGCGCCATCCATCGCGGCGCTACTTTCGTTGCAAGGCGATCAGGCCTTCTTCGCCAGCGACGGCTGCACCGGGTCGGCAGTGAGGTAGCCCACTGCGGCGCCGAAGCGGTCCTTGTAGTTCGCGCGCACCAGCGGATCGAGCGTGGGCTGCACGATCGAGTGGATCCCGCCCCAGTCGCCGGCATGCTGGAAGTTGCTCATGATGTAGGTCCAGCCGTTGATCTCGTCGACCGCATGCAGCCCGGTCGACTCGCCGCCGGCGGGAATCGACATGACGCGCGACAGCTTCTTCGTGTCGATGTTGTACGCCCACAGGAAGTTGTTGACGTGGCTCGAGCTGTCCTCGCCGATGAAGAGCGTGCGCATCTTCTCCGAGAACTTGAGGTTGTCGGGATTGCCGATCTTGTCCGGGTTCGACGTGTTGCCCAGCGCGTCGGCCGGGATGTCCTCGCCCATCAGCAAGGCGCGGGTCTGGCCCGGCACCCATTCGCTGATGATGGCCGCGCCGCCGGTGTCGCTCTGGCCGCCCACGAGGTTATGCGCCATCACGCCGCCGGCGCCGAGCTTCTTCGCGAGCGCGATGTTGGCGCCGGCCGTCCAGCCCTTGCCGCCCTGGATCATCGAGTCCTGGATGTTCTGCAGCGCGCTGTAGGCCACCTTGTCCTTGATGTTGACGGTCGTGCCTTCCATCTTGGTGAACGCCATGCTCGCGCCCACGAGGCTCGCATAGCGGTGCGTCTCCAGGAATGCCGCGGCCTTTTCCATGCCGGGCTTCAGCTTCACCCAGTTGGCGTTGCCGTCCAGGAAGATCTTCGTGAACGTCGCGTCGAGCGGGTCCGTGAGGGACACGGTCATGATGTCGGCCAGCGTGAGCGTGTTGGCCAGGGCTTCGATCTCGGCGCTGGTCGCGTGGCCGAGCTTGATCCAAGACATCTTCGTCGCCGCGGCAGCGGGGTCGATGGAGTAACCCGCGTCGTACCTCGCGACGTAGAGCGTGCCCGCGGAGAGATCGCGCTCCTTGTCCGCGACGAACATGAAGAAGCCGCCGTTGGTGAAGTCGTCGCCCATGATGGTCGTGCGGTTGTCCGGCATGACCTGCACCAGCTCGTGCGAGATGCGGCCGAGGCAGTAATGCTTCTTGATGGACGCGGTGCCGTCCGGGTTCACGGTGATCTCGGGCAGGTGGTTGTAGTGGTACGGGTTGGCCTTGGCCGGGTCGCCGTACAGGTTCTGGCTGAACGCCTTGAACATCGTGTTGCTCGCGAGCGCTGCCGTGTCGGCTTCGTACTCTTCGCTCGACAGGTGCGTGTTCCACGGCGACAGGCTCGCGCCGCAGGTGATCCACAGGCCGTGCGCGGGCGAGGTGTCGACGTTGTGGTACTTCACCAGCGTGAGCTTGCCGGTAGCGGGGTCCTGGTCTAGCGTGAGCACGGCGATCGGCGAAGGAAGCGTGCCGTAGGTGCTGGCGCCGGCCTGGTTGCGCGTCGTGTATTCGAACTGCACGACCGCGAAGACGGCCTTGCCCCTGATGCCCGGCACCGTGGGATTGGCCAGCGAAATCAGCGACGTGCCGTCCGGCGAGTCGGAGAAGAACTGGCGCTCCTTGCCGGCCACCGACGTGTCGATGATCGGCTTGTTGGTGATGTCGTAGTAGCCGCCGCTGAGGATCGTGCCGCCCTTGCCGTCGGGGACCTGGTCGCCGGTGATGAAGAACGGCTTGTAGGCGAGCCTGTATTCCTGGCTGGTGCCATCGTCGAAGGCCATCTTGATGGCAGAACCCACGGTGGTCGTCGCCATCGCGGCCGGGTTGGCCAGGGTCGGCGCGGCCATGCCGGTGAATTCAGCCGAGACGAAGTTCGCGGCGGGGGCCATGACTGGGGCCGCGATCGCGTCTTCTCCGCCGCCGCAGGCCGTGAGAAAAGCAGTTCCGCCCAGCGGGAGCATCGGCGCGGACCCGAGGAATTTCAGGAGTTGGCGGCGCGTTGCGCTGTGCGCAGGATTTTGGGACATTCTTTGGGTTCCGGTCTTGAGGTGGAATAACTGGTTCGCCGCGGCCCGCATCGGGCCGGGACCGGTGAAAGTTAATCGCGCCGCGTGACGGCCGTGTGGAAGTCCGGTGACGAAACGATGACAAGCACGACGAGCGCGCTAAACCGGCTGGAGCGGGCTGTAGGGAGGCAGATGCGGGAGTGCTTCGATCGCATCGCCGGCACGCACGGCGCCGCCGGAAATCACCACCCCCATGACACCCGCCTTGCGCACGAGGGCGCCATGCTCGTCGCGGCCCAGCACCGCCTGCATGAGGCCTCGCTGGAAGCGGTCGATCTGCGAGCAGGGATTGCGCAGGCCCGTCACTTCGATGAGCGCTTCGCCGATTCGAAGCCGCGCGCCGGTCGGCAAGCCGAGCAAGTCGATGCCGCGCGTGGTGATGTTCTCGCCCATGTCGCCCGGCCACACCGCGAAGCCCGCGGCCATCAGTTCGTCGAACAATTCCGCGTGGAGCAGGTGCACCTGCCGCAAATTGGGCTGGCCGGGATTGCGCGCGACGCGCGAGCGATGCTTGACGGTGCGGCCCGAGTGCGCATCCCCTTGCACGCCGAGCCCTTCGACCAGGACGATCTCGTCCTCGGCGAATTTCGTGAAGCTGTGGCTGGAACTGCGGTGGACCGCGACGACGCTCGCCAGGGTCGACAACTCAGCGGACTTTCAAAGTGTTCGCCAACCGTTCGGCAATGGCCTGCGCCTGCGCGGCTTCACGGGCTTCGACCATCACGCGGACCAGCGGCTCGGTGCCGCTCGCGCGAATCAGCACGCGGCCATGGTCGCCGAGTTCGCTCTCGGCGCGCCGCGTTTCTGTTGCAAGCGCTTCGTTGCTCTTCCAGTCCTGGCCCGACTCGAGCCGCACGTTGATGAGCGTCTGCGGAAACAGCGTCACGTCCTCGAGCAGTTGCGCGAGGCTGCGGCCACTGCGCACGATCGCGTTGAGCACCTGCAACGCGCTGATCAGTCCGTCGCCGGTGGTGTGGCGGTCCAGCGCGAGCAGGTGGCCCGAGCCTTCGCCGCCGAGAATCCAGCCGCGCTTCTCGAGCTCTTCGAGCACGTAGCGGTCGCCGACCTTCGCGCGCACGAATTCGATGCCGCGCGCCTTGAAGGCGACTTCCACGGCCTTGTTGGTCATGAGCGTGCCGACAACGCCCGGCACCGTCTCGCCGCGCCCGATGCGGTCCATCGCCATCAGGTACAGCAATTCGTCGCCGTTGAAGAGGCGACCTTGCGCATCGACCAACTGCAGCCGATCCGCATCGCCATCCAGCGCGACGCCGACATGCGCGCGATGCGTCTTCACGGCCTGCACCAGCGCATCGGGATGCGTAGCGCCGACGTGGTCGTTGATGTTGAGGCCGTCCGGCGAACAGCCGATGCAGATGATTTCCGCGCCGAGTTCGTGGAACACCTTCGGCGCAATGTGGTACGCCGCGCCGTTGGCGCCGTCGACGACGATCGTCATACCGCGAAGGCTCAGGTCGTTCGCGAACGTGCTCTTGCAGAACTCGATGTAGCGGCCGGCCGCGTCGTCCAGTCGCTTGGCTTTGCCGAGCGTGGCGGAATCGGCCCAGACCGGGGGCTCGTCGAGCGCGGCTTCCACCGCCATCTCCCACTCGTCCGGCAGCTTGGTGCCTTGCGCGCTGAAGAACTTGATGCCGTTGTCCGGGAACGGGTTGTGGCTCGCGCTGATCACGACGCCGAGGCTCGCGCGCTGCGCGCGCGTGAGGTAGGCAACGCCCGGCGTGGGCAGGGGCCCCAGCAGAACGACGTCCACCCCGGCCGAATTGAAACCCGATTCGAGCGCGCTCTCCAGCATGTAGCCGGAGATGCGCGTGTCCTTGCCGATGATGACGGTGGGACGCTGCTCTTTTTGCTTGAGAACGCGCCCCACGGCATGCGCGAGGCGCAACACGAAATCAGGAGTGATGGGCGGCTTGCCGACCGTGCCGCGAATGCCGTCGGTGCCGAAATACTTTCTGCTCATGCCTGCGATTGTCCGATGTTTTGCGCCGCGATCATGGCCTGCCGCACCTTGATCGCGGCCAGGGTTTCCCTGACGTCGTGCACACGCACCACCTGCGCGCCGCGCTCGATGGCGAGCAGGGCCGCGGCGAGGCTCGGCGCAAGGCGCTCGCTCACGGGGAGACCCGTCACCGTGCCCAGCGACGACTTGCGCGACCATCCGGCCACCATCGCAAAGCCATCGGCGAGCAACTCGGCCTGGCGGGCGAGCAAGGCGAAGTTCTGCTCGACCGTCTTGCCGAAACCCGTGCCCACGTCCCAAGTGATCCGGTCGGCGGCGATGCCGGCCGCGCGAAGGGGCGCGGTGGCCTCGCGCAGGAACTGGAGCACCTGCGGGACGGCGTCGCCCTCCATCGGCGAGCGCTGCATCGTGCGCGGCTCGCCATGCATGTGCATGAGGCAGACGCCGCACGTGGCATGCGCTGCAATCGCCTCCAGCGCGCCTGGCTGGCGCAGCGCCCAGATGTCGTTGACGATGTCCGCGCCGATGGCGAGAGCCTCGCGCATGACCTCGGGCTTGTAGGTATCCACCGAGACTGGCACGCCGAGCGTGACGGCCTCGCGCAGAACCGGCAGCACGCGCGCGAGCTCTTCATCGAGCGGGACGGGGGGCGTTCCGGGACGGCTGGATTCACCGCCGATGTCCAGGATGTGCGCACCGTCGACCAGCAGCTTCTCGCAGTGCGCGACGGCTGCCCGCGTGCTGGCGAAATGGCCGCCGTCCGAGAACGAATCGGGTGTGACGTTGACGATGCCCATCACGCGGGGTTGGGAAAGATCGATGCGGAATCGGGAGGTCTGCCAGTGCATGCGCGGGATTGTGCAGTACAAAAGTACGAAGGGGCCGCGTGCGGCCCCTTACGTTTACTCCTTGATGCGAATCAGGCGGCGTTGGGCGCCGGATCCGTGGCGACCGGCGATCCGCCGGAGCCGCCGCCGCTGCCCGTCGGGGGCGTGCGCGGCGTCCAGTCCTTGGGCGGACGCGGGTCCTTGCCGGCCATGATGTCGTCCAGCTGCTCGCGGCCGATGGTTTCCCATTCCAGCAGCGCCTTGGTGATCGCCTCGACCTTGTCGCGCTGGCTCTCGATGATCTTGCGCGCCATCGCGTACTGCTCGTCGATGATGCGGCGCACTTCGGAATCCACCTTCTGCATGGTGGCTTCGCTGATGTTGGTCGTCTTGGTCACCGAGCGGCCCAGGAACACTTCACCCTCGTTGTCCGCGTAGACCATCGGGCCCATCAGGTCCGACATGCCGTAGCGCATCACCATGTCGCGGGCGATGGCCGTGGCGCGCTCGAAGTCGTTGCTGGCGCCGGTGGTCATCTGGTTCATGAACACTTCCTCGGCGATGCGGCCGCCGAAGAGGCTCGCAATATTCGCGAGCATGTATTCCTTGTCCTGCGTGTGCCTGTCCTTCTCGGGCAGGTAGAACGTGACGCCGAGCGCGCGGCCGCGCGGCATGATCGTCACCTTGTGCAGCGGATCGTGCTTGGGCAGGTTCATCATCACGATGGCGTGGCCCGCCTCGTGGTACGCGGTGGTCTTCAGGTCCTCGGCGTCCATCACGGCGCTCTTGCGCTCCGGGCCCATGAAGATCTTGTCCTTGGCCTTCTCGAAGTCCTGCATCTCGACGACGCGCGCATTGCGGCGCGCGGCCATCAAGGCGGCTTCGTTGCAGAGGTTGGCGAGGTCCGCGCCGGACATGCCGGGCGTGCCGCGCGCGATGACGCTGGCGTTGACGTCCTGGCCGATCGGCACCTTGCGCATGTGGACGTTGAGGATCTGTTCGCGGCCGCGGATGTCCGGCAGTTGCACGTAGACCTGGCGGTCGAAGCGGCCCGGGCGCAGCAGCGCGGCGTCCAGGATGT
>JAZKIF010000030.1:0-16231 GCA_040385005.1 Pseudomonadota bacterium | reverse complement strand
TTTCCTGACCAACAACCCGCCATTCACGCCGGCCACAACGCCATCGCGCGCGGCATACGAAGTTCTGGTTGCCGCCAACGCTTTCAACATCATCGTGGAGGACTCCACACTTGAACGATGGGCGGGCAACATCTGGGTCCGAACAACGAAATACGTTAAGGCGCAATGAAAAAGCTGATTAGCATACTGGCGCCGATAATTTACGCCGGTCTCAGCCTGCCATTTACCCGCAAGCCGTTTCTTGGGAAACGTCGGGCGAACTTCATCATCGCCCTTTTCAACGCCGTAACGCGCATGGAAATCAAGCGCGGCCAATCCGATCAAGTCATCATCGGCAACGACAAGATTGTTTTGCAACTCAAGGAAAGCGCAGCTCCGGGGACCACCGCCAGCGGCGCCGGCCAACGCTTCCGAATCCAAAGCATCACGACCGACCACTTGGTTTGCCGAACATGGGACGGCACAACCTTGGGCTCGACCAACATCAACGTAGCGAAGCCGACCAACGTCCGGCAGTCCATCACGAACGAAATCATTCTCGGATTGAACTGGGCTGTCACCTACACCGGCAATGCGGCCCGCACCCTGACCAACGTCGCGACCTCTCGCGTCATCCGGCAAGCCCTGGTGCCCACCTACGAAGTCAACGGCACCGTCCAGAACGGTCAGATTTGGGCAATGGAGATGACCGGCGGAACCGGCGTAGTCGGCGCCCCTTCATGGCTTGAACTCTCGCCGTCTCGCCGCTGGGAAACGACCTACATCGAATTCGACGTGTGTCAAAACGTCGGCGGCGTGGCGACACCCAAGAAGGCAATCGTCCAGTCCAGCGACCTCTACAACCCATGAGCGAAGGATTCCTCAGGAATTGCATCTGCGGGCGGTGCGAGCGTTCGCCGGTCACGATGGCGGTGAAGGTTGACACTCGACACCCGACCGACTTGTGGGTGAGGTTTGACGCCACGCGGGAGCCAATCGTCATCGCAGGATCACCATACCGACTCACGAACTCAGGGGCGGACCCAATATTAGACGGCTACCTCCGCAAAACGATTGAATACGAGTGGTGTGACGAGAACGACATTTTCCGCACAGCCACTGCGATACTTGAGACGCACCGCCATTATCCCGGAGAGTGGGCTGTCATTTCCCTGGAAACATCATGCGACGGGCTGGTGAGTTCCGAAACGGTTTCTGCGGCCGGGGTTGTCACGACATACGAGAACCCAGCCCTGTTCACGGCTGGCGTTTATACAGGCTCGTCTGCGTGCCTCAATGGGGTTGGCGATTTGGCGTTTGGCACCCCGGCCCTGATGAGTAATTGCTTCGGCAGCACGCCACCCACCTTAATCGAACACGTCTCAATTACTTCCGACACTGAGAAGATTACGGAATACAAGGAGACCAGCAATCCAGCAGACCCAACGATTGCGACCGCAACGGAAACGTTGAGCGTGCATTACACATCATCATCCCTTCGCTTTGATGTTGATGAGATAATGGCGCTGTTCGATCTCGCCGCCATCAAGAACACGCCGGTCACTTTGCCGATTGCATTCAGCCCTGAACTTCCAACGCAGCCGCTAACCTTCGGCGAGGTGGACGTGGGCGACGTGTGGGTGATTACTGTTACGCCCGACTTCGCCAACGGCACGCTGTTGGGCACCCAAAAACTGCTCATCACAGGCACCAACCCGCCCGAGACGCTGCCGCCCGCGAACATCGAAACTTATCTGGCCACTTCAGCTGGTGTGGATTTTACAGCAATTAGTGCATACATATTTTCGGGAGGTGTCGGCACCTTGGGAGAGTTTGGTTTTTCTCAAGCGGGATTCGTCACCGTGTTCATCGCCCGGCACCTCCTGGGCGCCTGAGAAGGAACCACCATGGCCACCTTTCTTTCCCTCCTCGCCGGGCTCGTGTTCGGCCTCGGCCTCATCGTCTCGGGCATGGCGAATCCGGCCAAGGTGCTCGGGTTCCTCGATCTCGCCGGGCCGTGGGACCCGTCGCTCGCATTCGTGATGGCCGGCGCTATCGCGGTGGGCGTCGTGGCGTTTGCCATCGCGCGCAGGCGCACCGTCTCGTTCCTCGGATTGGAGATGCGGCTCCCTTCGTCCAATCGCCCTGACACGCGCGTCCTCATCGGCAGCGTCGTGTTCGGTATCGGCTGGGGCATCGCGGGGTTCTGCCCCGGGCCGGCGCTCGTCGCGCTGGGCATGGGCGAAGGCAAGGCGCTGGTCTTCGTGCTCGCGATGCTCGCGGGCATGGCGCTCTTCGAAGTGTTCGAGGCGCGGGGTCGTCTTATCGAATCGGCGCCGAGCGACGCGTGAGCAGCGTCAGCCAGGCAAAGATGGCCGCGCACGCGGGCGCGGCCATGTACAGCAAGAAGGCGGTGAGCCCCGTGAATCCCGCCACCTCGCGAAGCACGGGAACGCCGAGCAACAAGCCGAGCGCCGCCGCGATGCCCACGGCGAAATAAACGGTCCACGGATTGCGCGTCGCCGGCTGCCCGGCGGGCGCGCGCTGCGCGACAGCGAGCATGAAAACGCCCGCGACGAGTTCGATGAATACCGCCGTGCGAATCGCGTCGCCCGCCCAGCCCAGGGACGCCATGACGCCCGCCGATACGAGGACGATGGCGGCCACGCCCGAGCCCTGGATCAGCCCGCCCGCGATCACGCCGCGCGAGAACACCGGCCCGGCGGCCTGGGGGCGCCGGCGCATCAGGCCGGCCGCGGGTGGGTCCGCATCGAAGAGGATCGCGCACAGCGGATCGATCAGCAATTCGAACAGCACGATCTGCGGCGGCATCAGGATCACGGGCCAATGCAGCAGCACGGGCGCGAGCGCCAGCGCGACGATCGGCACATGCACGGCAAAGATGAACCGCATCGCCGAGCGCAGCTTGTCCTCGATGTGGCGGCCCTGCCGGATCGCCTCCACGATGCTCGCGAAGCTGTCGTCCAGCAGGACGATGTCCGCGGCCTCGCGTGCCACGTCTGTCCCGCGCTCACCCATGGCGATGCCGACTTCCGCCGCCGTCAGGGCGGGCCCGTCGTTGACGCCGTCGCCCGTCATGCCCACCGATTCGCCCAGCGCCTGCAACGCGCGCACCAGCCTAAGCTTTTGCCGCGGCACCAGCCTCGCGCAGATGGCTGTGGTCTTCAGGCGCTCGCGCAGCGCGGCTTCGTCCAGCGTGTCGATCTCCCGCCCGAGCAGGACCGCATCGCCGCGCAACCCGATATCGCGCGCGATGGCGCGCGCCGTCGCCGGATGGTCGCCCGTCATCATGATGACGCGGATGCCCGCGTCACGGCACGCCTCGATCGCGGCGGGCACTTCCCGGCGGGGCGGATCCAGCAGGCCCACGAGACCCAGGAACACATAGTCGAACTCATGCTGCTCGACGGGCCACGCATCGCCCGCCCAGCGGCCGCGCGCGACCGCGATCACGCGCAGGCCGCCCGCGGCCATCTCCTCGACCTGTCCGCGAATTCGGGCCAGCTCAGGCGCGGCGAGATGGCAAAGGTCCGCGATCGCCTCCGGCGCGCCCTTGGCCGCCAGCACATGGCTGCCGTCGTCCTGCGCGAACGCATGGGTCATGGCGAACAGACGCGGGCCGAGCGGGTACTGGCGCGCGACCTTACGGCCGGGGTGAACTCGAGCCGTGCCATCCAGGTGGCGGCCGACGAAAGCGCGTATCGCCTTCTCCATCGGGTCGAACGGATCCTGCGGCGTCGCGAGCTGCGCGAACTCCGCGAGTTCGTGAAAGCTCCCGGGCATCTCCGCACGGGCTTCCTCGCGGAAAGCGTCGCCCGTGGCGATGCGCAATTCGCGCACTTCCATGCGGTTGGCGGTCAGTGTCCCGGTCTTGTCCACGCCGAGGACGGTGATGCCGCCCAGCGCCTCGACGGCATGCAGCCGCCGCGTGAGCACCTGCCTGCGCGACAGCCGCCAGGCCCCCATCGCGAGAAACACGGTGAGCACCAGCGGCACTTCTTCCGGCAGGATGGCCATCGCGAAGGCGATGCCCATCAACAGGCTCTGCAGCACGTCTCGCCCGTCCCACAGCCACGCCAGCAGGAAGAGAGCCGCCGCGAGCGCAAGGCCTCCGGTTGCCAGCGCGCGCACGACGCGGCGCGAGGCGAGCTGCAGCGGCGACGGCTGCTCGGCTCCCGAGAGCGACGCGCCGATGAGGCCGACCTGCGTGCGCGGCCCGGTCGCGCAAACTTCGGCCACACCGGCCCCCCGCGTTACGAGCGTGGAGGCAAGGATGGACGACGATGCTTCGTCATCGCCCTGCGGCGGCACGCCGCCCCGCTCGGCGTGCGGGAGCTTCTCGCGCGGCGCGCTCTCGCCGGTCAGCAGCGATTCGTCGCAGGCGACCTGGCCGCTGACGAGAACACCGTCGGCCGCGATGCGATCGCCCTCGCGCAGCACGAGCAGGTCCCCGCGCACGACGTCGCGGCCCGCGATGCGCACCTGCGCGCCGTCGCGAATCACGAGCGCGCGCGGCGCGGACAGGTCGCGCAGCGCCTCGAGCGCGCGCTGCGTCCTGCGCTCCTGCACCAGCGCGAGCGCCATGACGGCGAACACAGCGACGAGCAGGAACGCCGCCTCGGCGGGATCGCCGAGCATCAGGTAGATGACACCGGCGACGATGAGCATGGAGAACATCGGCTCGCGCGCGATGTCCAGCACGATGCGAAGGAAGGGCTTGGGCCCGCTGTCGGGCAAGGCGTTGGGTCCGTCTTCCACGAGGCGTGCGGCGGCCTGGGCAGCGCCGAGGCCGGTTGGCAACGCAGGCACGGGCGGCTCAGTCAAGCGTCACGTACTTGAAGGCCAGCCACCCGAGCCCCGCGCAGAGGGCGACGATGAGCGCCACCACGAGCACGGGCAGTGCGTAATCCATGATGTCTTGCAGCTTCATGCGGGCTCCCCGTTGGCAACGCTTCCAATTTAGGCCGGGAGCGGACACGGCGAGATGACGAAGATCAAGCGAATGCGCAGCCTCGGTCGAAGCTTGCCGTGCGCAGGCGCAACGCGTTGGCGGTGACGCTGACGGACGACAGCGCCATCGCCGCCGCGGCAACCACCGCCTTGCCCTGCGGAAACACCTCGGCCACTATTCTTCGATTGACCTTCCCCCCAGGTCAAGGTTCATAGTCCGCCGTATTGCCCTCGTCCATGCAGCCCTGCATCCACATTGAACTTTCCGGCCCGTGCCAACCTGACCTTCGTGAAATCCCTTCGTATCTGGCTCCTGGTGATGCTTGCAGTGCTCATCCCTGTTCGGGGAGCGCTCGCCGCCGCCGTGCAGTGTTCGGAACATGGCTCTACAGCTCACGCGGCAGTTCAGCCGATCGGGAATGACCATGCTCATCAAGGCCACCGGTCCCACCATCACGAAGTGCAAGCGCACAACGAATCGGATGGTGCCGGGCATGACCGGGCGGGTGCAGCGGACAAGTGCAATTCGTGTTCCGTGTCCTGCTGTGCCACCGGGTTGATCAGTGTGTCGTTGACCGTTGCCGCACCACTGCCGGCCGCGGCGACGTTCGTTGACCCGTACGCCCCGCCTCCCAGTTTCATCCCGGACGGCCAAGAGCGTCCACCCCGAACCATCTGACCCGTTGAGGCCTCCGCGCGAGGCCTGATGGCGCTCGTGCGTCTGCACGGGCCTTGGCCGACTACATCGTCGGCGGCTCAGTTGACTTCGACATGAAACAACCACTTTATCGGCTCACCGCAGCTGCGACCGTTCTGCTCGCCGGATGTGCATCTTTCCCGCCCGATGGCGGATTCGACAAGGTTGCGGCCCTCACCCAGGAACGCGTCGGGCAGGTTGCACGGGCTCGACGAAGCGATGCCGATACGGAGGCCTCCGCAGGTCGTGTCGCCGAGCTTCTGAAAGCCCCCCTCACGAGCGATTCAGCGGTCGAGATCGCGCTCTTGAACAACCGTGGCCTGCAGGCAAAGTTCGGCGAACTGGGGATCGCGGAAGCCGACCTCGTACGCAGTGGGCGTGTGAAGAACCCGTCCTTCAGCTTCGGGCGCCTCGGTGGCGCCGCCGGCGTCGAAATCGAACGCGCGGTGCTGTTCGACGTACTCGGACTTCTCACCATGCCGTTGGCCAGGGAGGTGGGCCAGCGCCGCTTCGAGCAGGCCCAGTACCAGGCTGCGTACGACGCCGTGGGCCTTGCGGCGGACGCTCGGCGCGCGTATTACGACGCAGTCGCTGCGCAGGAGATGGTCAAGTTCCTCGGGCAGGTGAAGGAGACCGCGGACGTGTCCAGCGAGCTGGCCAGGCGAATGCTGCAGGCCGGCAACTTCAACAAGCTCACGCAGATGCGCGAGCAGGCGTTCCATGCGGACGCGACCGCGCAGCTCGCGCGCGCGCGGCACCAGGCCACCGCGGACCGCGAGAAACTCACGCGTCTCCTGGGCCTCACCGGCGCCCAGCTCGACTTCCGCCTGCCCGAACGCCTGCCGGACCTTCCGATAGCGCCGACGGTCCCACAGGACGCGGAACGAACGGCCATGGCGATGAGGCTGGACGTGCTCATGTCCAACCGGGAGACCGAGGCCACGGCGCGATCGCTCGGGCTCACCAGGGCCACGCGCGTGGTGAACGTGCTCGAGCTTGGCTTGCGGAGCAAGAGCGAGTCGGGCGGCCCGCGTGCGAACGGCTACGAGATCGAGCTGGAACTGCCGCTCTTCGACTTCGGATCCACGCGTGCCGCGCGCGCGCAGGCCACGTACATGCAAGCGGTGAACCGCGCCGCGGAAGTCGCCGTGAATGCGCGCTCCGAGGTCCGCGAAGCCTATTCAGCGTACAGGACGGCATTCGAGATGGCCAGGCACTACCGCGATGAGGTGGTGCCGCTGCGAAAGCGTATCTCGGAAGAAAACCTGCTTCGCTACAACGGCATGCTCATCAGCGTCTTCGAGCTGCTCGCGGACGCGCGCGAGCAGGTCGCCGGCGTCACGGGGTATGTCCAGGCGCTTCGCGACTTCTGGGTGGCCGACACCAACCTTCAGACGGCGCTGACAGGCCGCTCCCCGGGCGCCATCGGTGTGTCCCAGCCCGCCGCCTCTTCAGGCGCAGCTCCAGCCCAAGGCCATTGAGAAAGAACAACATGTCGAATCGTCGAAACTTCTTCAAGGCAGCAGGCGCGGTGGCACTTGGCTCCGCTGCGGTGAGCCGGGTTGCGGCCGCATCGCTGCCGGAAGCCGCCTTGCGCTCCTCTGCTGCTACTCAGCCGCCAACGGCCCCGAACACCGGCCGGCCTTTCAACCCCGTCATCACCCTCAATGGCTGGTCTCTGCCCTGGCGCTTGAATAACAACGTCAAGGAATTCCATCTCGTCGCGGAGCCGTGCGTGCGCGAGTTCGCGCCCGGGATGAAAGTGAACATGTGGGGATTCAACGGCTCCAGTCCGGGGCCCACCATCGAAGCGGTGGAAGGCGATCGCATCCGCATCTTCGTGACGAACAAGCTGCCTGAACCCACGGCCGTCCATTGGCACGGCCTCCTGCTGCCTTCGGGGATGGACGGCGTTTCCGGCCTGACGCAGCCGCCGATTCCCGTCGGCAAGACCTGGGTCTATGAATTCACGCTGCTGCGCTCGGGCTCGCACTTCTATCACACGCACCTGGATGAACAGCTGCAGCTGGCGCTCGGCATGTACGGCTGCCTGGTCGTGCATCCGAAGGACCCGCGGTTCATGAAGGTGGATCGCGACTACATGTTCATGCTGGCCGCGTACGACGTGGAACCCGGCGCAATGACACCCAAGGTGAGCACGATGACCGAGTTCAACATGTGGACCTGGAACAACCGTGTCTTCCCCGGCATCGACCCGCTGGTGGCGCGCACGGGCGAGCGGGTGCGCATCCGCATCGGCAACCTGACGATGACGAACCACCCGATCCACATGCATGGCCCGCACTTCGAGGTGACGGGCACGGACGGTGGCTGGGTCCCGAAGGCGGCACGCTGGCCCGAGGTGACCACCGACATCGGCGTCGGGCAACTGCGCGCGATCGAGTTCGATGCGGTGGCCGGCGACTGGGCGATCCATTGCCACAAGAGCCATCACACGATGAATGCGATGGGACACAACATCCCGACCATGGTGGGCGTCGATCACCGCGGCCTTGCCGAACGCATCACGAAGCTGGTGCCGGATTACATGGTGATGGGCGACAAGGGCATGCATGACATGGCCGGGATGGAAATGCCGATCCCGGACAACACGCTGCCGATGATGACGGGCAAAGGTCCGTTCGGGCCCGTGGGCATGGGCGGCATGTTCAGCGTCGTCAAGGTGCGCGACGACCTTCGGCCAGGCGACTTCAGGGACCCTGGTCCTTACAAGCACCCGGCCGGCACGGTCGCGTACGAGTACACAGGCCGGTTGCAAGAGCCCACGCGGGCTGCCGCAATCGCACCTGGCAGGCCCCATCTGTCCGTGCGGCGGCCGTCCGGCCACTCCGGACACTGAACGCAAGGAGTTGAAGATGAAGAATCTGTACCGAGCCGCTGCCGTGGTCGCATTCACCATCGCGGGCAACGCACTCGCGCAAGGCGCCGGGCACGCCGGCCACCACCCGTCCACCACAGCGGCGGCAGCGCCCCAGTCTGAAGGCGAGGTGCGCAAGGTCGACCTCGAGCAGGGCAAGGTCACCCTGCGGCACGGGCCGCTCGTGAACCTGGATATGCCGGCGATGACGATGGTATTTACCGCCGCCGACCCCAGGTCGCTGGACGGCTTGAAGCAAGGCGACCAGGTCCGCTTCAATGCCGAGAAGAAGGACGGCTCATACGTCGTCACGGCCATCGAGGCTGCCAGGTAGATTGCAACCGGTTCGGTGCGCGTTGATGCAGGTCAAACGCGCGCGGCCAGGGCAACCGTAGTGTGTGTCGATGCGGCAATCACGCCGTCAGTTCAGCAAGGAAGCACCCGATGAATCTCAATTCACAAGTAGCGCGCCTGGTGGCCGCGGCCGCCCTCGCCATGGGCCTGGCCGGATGTGCCGGTGGCCCTCAAAGGGGTGAGGCCCACGATCATGCCAGGATGGCGTCGATGGACATGCAGTCGCATTGCGACATGCACAGGAAGATGATGGGCGGCAAGCCCTCTGCGGTGCAGCAGGCCATGATGCAGGAACACATGAAGTCCATGACGCCCGAGATGCGCCAGAAGATGCAGACGATGCACGAACAGTGCAAGTGACGGCGCGATTCGGTCGACGACTCAGACGTCCTGCTCGCCCAACCCGTGCCTGATCGCATAGCGCACGAGGTCGGCCGCATTGTGGATGGCCAGCTTCTGCATGAGGTTCGATTTGTGCGTGCTCACCGTCTTCGCCGACAGGTTTAGCCGCACGCCGATCTCGGTCACGGATTCGCCTGCCACCAGCAGCCGGAACACTTCGAACTCGCGGTCCGACAGCGCCTCGTGCGGCGCCTTCTCGCCGCCGGGCATCGCGCCCAGCGCGAGTTGCTCCGCGACCTCCGCGCTGATGTAGGCGCCGCCCCCGGCGATCTTGCGCAGCGCCTGCTCGAGCAAGGTGGGCGCGCTTTCCTTCGTGAGGTAGCCGCTCGCGCCCGACTTGATGGCGCGCACCGCGTATTGCACTTCCTGGTGCATGCTGAGCACGAGGATGCGCAGCTTCGGCTTCTCGGCCTTCACCAGCTTGATCAGCTCCATGCCGCTGCGACCCGGCATCGACAAGTCCATGACCAGCACATCGAAGTCGATGGTGCGCACGAGCCGCATCGCCTCGTCGCCGTCCCCGGCTTCGCCGACGATGTCGAATTCGCCGGTCGTGGAAACGATGCGCTTGAGCCCTTCGCGCACGATGGCATGGTCGTCGGCAATCACGATTCGCGTCACTGGTCGGCCTCGATGTTCTTCACGGGGATTTTCGCTTCCACGCGGGTGCCGCCACCCGGGGTGCTGTCGATGCGCACGGCGCCCTTGAGCAGTTGCGCGCGCTCGCGCAAGCCGGCATGACCCAGCGAATTGGGTTTGCGCGGCGCATCGGCGCGAAAGCCCACGCCGTCGTCGATGACCCACAAGGTGACTTCATCGCGCGTCGCCGCCACACCGACGCGCACACTGCGCGCTTGCGCATGCTTGGCGACGTTCGCGAGCGACTCCTGCACCATCCGAAAGACCGCCGTGGCGTAGGGCTCGCCCAACTCCAGCGCCTCGTCCAGCTCGAGCGCGCACGGCACGCCCGTGCGCTGGGTGAAGTTCTGCGCGAGCCATTCGATCGCGGGCACCAGGCCCAGGTCGTCGAGCATCAGCGGTCGCAGGTCGGCCGCGATGCGGCGCGTCGCGGCCACGGTGCCGTCCAGCATGGCGAGCATCCCGTCGAGCTTGGCCGCCAGCGCAGCCGCATCGGCCGGGAGGTTGTCGCGCAGCCACATTGCGTCCATCTTCAGCGCCGTGAGCGATTGCGCGAGTTCGTCGTGAAGCTCGCGCGCGACGCGCGTCTTCTCCTGCTCGCGGATGTGGCTCGCTTCGGCCGCGAATGCCGCGAGCTCTTCCTGCGCGCGCACGCGTTCGGTCACGTCGCGCAGGATCACGGAATACAACTTGCCTTCGAGCGTGTCGAGCTGCGAGATCGACGCGTCCAGCGGAAAATCCTCGCCCGTGGAGCGCCGGCCGTAAACGACGGCGCTGCCGCCCATGCGCCTGGATGTGACGCCCGTCGCGCCGAAGCGTCGCACGTGCTCGGCATGGCTGCCCTCGAAGCGCTGCGGGATCAGCTTGGTGAGCGGCTCGCCCAGCACCTGCGCCGCGGTCCAGCCGAAGATCCGCTCGGCCGCCGGGTTGTACAGCGTGATCAGCTGCGATTCGTCGATCGTGATGATCCCGTCCATCGCGGAATCGAGCAGGCCCGAGAGCCGGGCGGTGAGCCGCTGCTGCTCCTGCTGCGCGCGGATGCGCTCCGTCGCGTCGCGAAGGATCACGGTGAAGAGTTTGCCTTCGGGCGTGTCCAGCTGCGAGATCGAGGCGTCGACCGGGAACTCCTCGCCGTTCGCGCGCAGCGCATAGACGATGGAGCTGCCGCCCATGCGCCTGGACGTTTCGCCGGTCGCGCCGAAGGTACGGACGTGCTCGCCGTGGTGGGCGCGGAATCGCTGCGGGACCAGCTTGGTGAGCGGCTCCCCCATCACTTCGGCCGGGGGCCAGCCGAAGATCTTCTCGGCGGCGCGGTTGTACATGACGATGCGCTGCGATCCATCGGCCGTGATGATCGCGTCCATCGCGGAGTCGACCAGCGCCGCGAGCCTGGCGGAAGCGGAGGGGGAATACGGGGGCGCCATGCAGGCAATGTAACGCCATTGCCGCGGCCCACCCGAATTCAGCGCAATGCCAGGCGCATCGTCATCGTCTCGTTGCCGGGCACGACTTCGAAGCCCGCCTGGCGCGCGAGCGCCGCCATGGCGAGGTTCTCCGGCAGGCATTGGCCCACGATTTCCGAGGCGCCGCGCGCGCGCAGATAGTCCACGAGCTTGCGCAGCATCAGCCGCCCCAGCCCTTTCCCCTGCCAGTCGGGGCCCACCTGGATCGCGAACTCGGCGCGCACGTTGTCCGGGTCGCACACCGCCCTCACCTCCGCGACCATCCGCCCAAAGCCACCTTCGTCTTTCGGGGTCAGCGCGATGAAGGTCATTTCGCGGTCGTAGTCGATCTGGCTGTAGCGCGCGAGTTCCGATGCGGGCACTTCGCGCCGCGCCATGAAAAAGCGCAGCCGCATGTCCTGCGGGGAAGCCTTCGCATAGAAGGCCTTGAGGCGTCCAGCATCTTCCGGGCGAATCGGACGCAGCTGCAGCGTGGCGCCCGCGACGCCCACGGATTCCTCGAGCCCCGATGGGTAGGGCCTGATCGCGGGCCCCGGGCCTGGCGGCTCGTCGGCGATCCGCACCCTGACCCGCGCATCGACCACGATCACGCCATCGGCGTCCGCGACCAGCGGGTTCAGGTCCAGCTCCAGCACGTCCGGCAGGTCGCTGGCCATGCGCGAGAGCTTCACCAGCGTGTCGATCAATGCCTCCTCGTGAACCGCGGGCTCGCCGCGGTGCGCGGCCAGCAGGGGCGCGACACCGCTGCGCGCGACGAGGTCGCGCGCCAGCTGCGCATTGAGCGGCGGCAACGCGATGGCATGGTCCCTGGACAGCTCCACGGCCGTCCCGCCCTTGCCGAACAACAGCACGGGACCGAAGACCGGATCCGTCGCGATCCCCACGATGAGCTCGCGCGCGTGCCGGCGATGCGCCATCGGCTGCACGGCAAACCCTTGCACGGTCGCCGCGGGCAGTTGCAGCGCCACCTGCTGGCGCATGCGCACCGTCGCCGCGACGAGGTCGGTGCTGTTGGACACGCCGAGCACCACGCCGCCCACGTCGCTCTTGTGCACGATCTGCTGCGAGACGATCTTGACCGCGACGGGATAGCCGACCTCACGCGCCGCATCCAGCGCCTCGTCGGCGCCGCGCGCGAACACGGTCCGCACCGCCGGGATTCCATAGGCCGTCAGCAGTTGCTGCGCCTGCTCCGGGTCCAGCCAGTGGTGGCCGGCTTCACGCGCCTCGTCCAGGATGGCGAGCGCGCGCTCCCGCTGCGGCGCGAACCGCGCCGTGTCGGCGGGCACCTCGCACAGCATCGCCTGGTTGCGGTGGTAGTCGGCGAGCTGGAGCCAGGCGCCGGCGCCCCGCTCCGGCGTGCTGTACCAGGGCAGCCCCTCGTAGCTGAACGTGTTGCGCGCGCCCTCCACGGATTTGCCGCCCATCCAGCACGACAGCACGGGCTTGCCGGCACCGCGAATCGACGGCAGAACTTCCAGGGCGATGTCGCCGGCGGGCACGATGGCCGTGGGCGCGTGGATGAACAGGACGCCGTCGACTTCGGGCGCCGCCATGAGCACCTCCAGGGCTTTCGCATAGCGCTCGGCGGGCGCGTCTCCGACGATGTCGACCGGGTTGCCGTGCGACCACGCGGCGGGCAGACATTCGTCCAGCGCGCGCAGCGTCGCTTCGGACAACTGCGCAAGCTTGCCGCCGCCCGGCGCCAGCGCGTCCGCGGCCAGCACGCCGGCGCCGCCGCCATTGGTGAGGATCGCGAGGTTCTCGCCGCGCCACGGCGGATGCGGATACGCAAGCGTCTGCGCTGCGTCGAAGAGCGATTCCAGCGTCTCCACGCGAAGCATTCCTGCTCGCCGCGCCGCGGCGTCGAACACGGCGTCCGAGCCCGCAAGCGCGCCGGTGTGGGATGCGGCGGCCTTCGCCGCGCCCGGCGTGCGCCCGGCCTTCACGACGATCACCGGCTTGTTGCGCGACGCCGCGCGCGTGGCCGACATGAGCTTGCGCGCGGCCTTCACGGATTCCGCATAGAGCAGGATGGCGCGCGTGTCCGGATCGCTCGCCAGGTAGTCGATCACGTCGCCGAAATCCACGTCGGCGCTGTCGCCCAGCGAGACGAAATGCGAGAAACCGATGGAGCGCTCGTTCGCCCAGTCGAGCATCGCCGTCGCCAGCGCACCGGATTGCGTGACGAACGCGAGCGTGCCCGACATCGCGTTGCCCGGCGCGAAGCTCGCGTTGAGTTTGCAGCCCGGCACCAGCGCGCCGATGCAGTTGGGTCCGAGGATGCGCAGCAGGTGCGGCTTCGCGGCGTCGAGCATGGCCTGTTCGAGGGTCACGCCGCCGCTCTCCATCGGCCGCTTCAGTCCCGCCGACATGACGATTGCCGCCTTCGTTCCCTTGCGGCCGAGCTGCTCGATCAATTGCGGCACCGTCTCCGCGGGCGTGCAGATGATGGCGAGGTCTGGCACGCCCGGCAGCGCGTCCACCGAGTCCCAGGCCGGCGCGCCGTCCACCGTCGCATGCCGCTTGTTGACCGGCCAGATGGTTCCGCGAAAGCCGCCGCGCTTCAGGTTCGCCAACACCACGCGGCCGACGCTCGCGGGCCGGTCGGACGCGCCGATCACCGCGACCGACCGCGGACGGAACAGGGATTCGAGATTGCGAACGCTCATTGGGCTGGCCTGTGGTTTCCCATTGGCGGCGCGATCCCGGACTGCTGGTGCGGAATCGACGCGCCTGGCTGGAGTTGCCGGGCGAATTCTTCCAGGCGTCCGCCGAAGTCGCCGTTGTCGATCTCGCGGGAAGTGAACACCGCGTGCACCAGCGACGCCGAGCCGAGGTAAGGCGCGCAGGCCGTCATGCCGCCGATCTCGGCCACGGCATTCTCCGCGCCGGCCGAGTTCATGGTGGAGATGACGGCCACGCGCCGCAGGCTCGCGCAGCGGCCCGCGACGAAGCTGCGCATCGGACCGCTGAGCCGGCGCATCCAGATGGGCGAGACCAGGACCACGGTGCGGAAGTCCGCTGGGTCCGGCCCTTCGTAGCGGATCGCCGGCTTCCTTCGCAGCAGCGAGTCGAGCATGCACCGCAAGGTGCCGGCCGCGCCCGCGCGGGGCTTCTCGTCCGCGATCGTCGCGAGCGGCCAGCCGGTGTGGGAGCACAGCAGGCGGGCGAGGCGCAGCGACTGGCCCGTATTGGAATAAGCGACGACGAGGACGTTGTCCATGGGATTCTCCGGTTCGGTCCTCAGGATAGGAGCCGCGCGCACCGGCGCCATTGACATCCATCAACCGCGCCGCAGTTGATCCGCATCAAACGCGCCGCGCCTGCAACCGGCCACCATGGCATCACCTTCAACGCACCGGAGTCCATCATGTTCAAACGCATCCTCGTGCCGGTCGACGGCAGCCCCACTTCCAACAAGGCGCTCACGGCGGCGCTGCAACTCGCCCGCGACTGCGGCGCCCGCGTGCGGCTGCTGCACGCGCTCGACGAGTTCGTGTTCGTCGGTATGTACGAGTACAGCCCCAACCTCGCGGAGGTCGTGCGCGACGGCGCGAAGAAAGTGCTAGCCGACGCGCTGGAGATCGCAAAGTCGGCCGGCGTCGAAGCGGACACGCGCATGGTGAACGAGCCCGGGCAGCGGCTGGGCGACACGGTTGCGCTCGAAGCGACGCAATGGGGCGCGGACCTGGTCGTGCTGGGCACGCACGGTCGCCGCGGCTTCAGCCGCATCGTGCTGGGCAGCGGCGCCGAAGAGATCATCCGCGGCGCAACGGTGCCCGTGCTGACGATCCGCGGCGACGAGAAGCCTGCTTCGGGCGCTTGAGCGGATGCTGGTGCTGGCCCTTCCCGGCGCGGCTCGCCTCGCCGCCGACCTCGCCCACCACTTGCGTTGCGAGTGGAGCGAACTTGCGCAGCACCGGTTCCCCGACGGCGAATCCCTGGTGCGCATCGACGCGCCGGTGGAAGGCCGATGCGTCGTGCTGGCGGGCAGTCTCGATCAACCCGATGCGAAGACGCTGCCGCTGCTCTTCGCCGCCGATGCGGCGCGCGAACTCGGCGCCGCGCAGGTCGGCCTCGCGGCGCCGTACCTCGCCTACATGCAGCAGGACCGGCGCTTCAATCCCGGCGAGGCGATCACGTCGCGCACCTACGCGCGCCTGCTGTCGTCGTCGCTGGACTTCCTCGTGACGGTGGATCCGCACCTGCACCGCTGGCGAGCCCTGGAGGAGCTCTACCCGATCCGCACGCGCGTAGTGGAGTCAGCGCCCGCGATCGCGCGGTGGGTGCGCAGCAACGTGGACGCGCCGATGCTGGTCGGCCCGGCCTCAGAGAGCGCGCAGTGGGTAGAGCACGTGGCGCGCCTGTGCGACGCGCCGTGGACCGTCATGGACAAGACCCGGCGCGGCGACCGCGAGGTGAGCGTGCAACTCGCAGCCGCCATCTCCTGGGAAGGCCACACGCCGGTGCTGCTGGACGATATCGTCTCGACCGGCAACACCATGGTCGCCGCCGTGGAAACGCTGGTTGCCGCCAACGCGAGGCCGCCGGTTTGCATCGCGGTGCATGCGCTGCTGGACGGCGACGTGTTGCGGCGGCTGATGCGCGCCGGCATCGCGCATTTCGTGAGCTGCGACACGATTCCCCACCCGACCAACGCGATCGCGATCGCGCCCGATCTCGCGAAAGCCGTCCATTCCCTTGCCGGGGCGGCAACGCCGCACCACCGGTCGCATGCGAACGTTTTCAGCCAACTGTGAGGGAGTTGCATTCCACCCGTGGCGTGCCCCCATGGTGGAAGCAAAGCTGCGCGTGGGCGGGCTGCGGCGCAAATCAGGCCCAGGC
>JAZKIF010000029.1:0-4767 GCA_040385005.1 Pseudomonadota bacterium | reverse complement strand
GTTCCAGCAGGCGCAGATGTTCAGCCTGCAGGACGCCAACATCCACAACATCGCGATCCAGGGCGTGTTCGACGATTGCCAGGACATCGTCAAGGCGGTGTCGAACGAACTGGAATTCAAGCGCAAGTACCGGATCGGGACGGTGAATTCGATCAACTGGGCGCGGTTGGTGGCGCAGGTGGTTTATTACTTCGCGGGATACTTTCAGGCGACTGGCCCTCACCCCAACCCTCTCCCGCAAGCGGGAGAGGGAGCCAAAGTCAGTTTCGCCGTGCCGTCGGGAAATTTCGGCAACATCTGCGCGGGCCACGTGGCGCGGATGATGGGCCTGCCGATCGACCAACTCGTTCTAGCGACCAACGAGAACGACGTGCTCGACGAGTTCTTCCGCACCGGCGTGTACCGCGTGCGCGCGGCGGCCGACACGCACGAGACGTCGAGCCCCTCCATGGACATCAGCAAGGCGAGCAACTTCGAGCGCTTCGTCTTCGACCTGCTGGGTCGCGACGGCGAGCGCGTCAAGTCGCTGTTCGGCGCGGAACTGCAGCGCGCCGGCCGCTTCGACCTGAGCGCGGATCCCGCATTCAAGGGCGCGCGCGAGCGGTATGGCTTCGTCAGCGGGAAGAGTACGCACGCCGACCGCCTCGCGACCATCCGCGACGTGCATGAAAAGTCCGGCACCATCATCGACACGCACACCGCCGACGGCGTGAAGGTCGCGCGCGAGCACGTGCGGCCCGGCGTTCCGATGATCGTTCTGGAAACTGCATTGCCGATCAAGTTCGCGCAGACCATCGTGGAGGCGCTCGGTCGCGAGCCCGACCGTCCCGCGAAATTCCTGGGCATCGAGTCGCTGCCGCGGCGCGTCACCGTGATGGCCGCCGATGCGGAAGCGGTGAAGGGGTTCATCGCCCGCCACACCGCCTGAGCGCCGCATGAAAGCAGTCGGCTTCGCGGGCTTCTCAGGGTCGGGCAAGACAACCCTGGTCGAGCGCCTCATCCCCGCGCTCAAGCTGCACGGCTTGCGCGTTTCCGTGGTCAAGCATGCGCACCACAAATTCGACATCGACCATGCGGGCAAGGACACGTGGCGGCATCGCGAGGCAGGCGCCTTCGAAGTCGTCGTGGCTTCCGACAAGCGCCTCGCGCTGATGCGCGAATTCGAGCGGCCGTCCCAGTTGACGGTGCACCACCTCATCGCCGAGTTGTACGAGGGCGTGGACTGGGTGCTGGTGGAAGGCTTCAAGGAAAGCAACCTGCCCAAGATCGAAGTCTGGCGCGCCGCCAGCGGCAAGCCGGTGCTGTACGGCGGCGACGACTTCATCGTCGCCATCGCCACGGACTCCGCGGACGCGATGCCCGAGTCCACCCTGCGGCCGGTGCTGGATTTGAACGATCCCGACGCGGTCGCGAATTGGCTCATCGAGAATGAAGACCGGTTCAACTACGACCCCGAAATGTACGCATGAACACGCCTCGCCCCCCATTGCGTCCGCTGGACGACGCGCTGGCCGAACTGCTGGGGCACGCTCGCCTGCTGGAAGGGACCGAGGAAGTATCGACGTTCGACGCCGATGGCCGTGTGCTCGCGCAAGACCTCGTCTCGGCGCTGCAGGTGCCACCGCAGGACAACAGCTCGATGGACGGCTACGCGGTGCGCGCATCCGAAGCGGCGCATGAAGGCGCGGTGCTGCCTGTCAGCCAGCGCATCCCGGCGGGCGCGGCTGCGGAGCCGCTCGCGGCGGCCAGCGTGGCTCGTATCTTCACCGGCGCTTCCATCCCCGAGGGCGCCGATGCTGTCGTCATGCAGGAAGACACCGAGCCCGCCGGCGAGCAGATCGTGCGCATCCTGCGTGCGCCGCAGCCGGGCCAATGGATCCGCCGCAGCGGCGAAGACGTCACGCGCGGCGCCGTCGTACTTTCGAAGGGCCAGCGCCTCTCCGTGGCGGCGCTCGGGCTGGCCGGGAGCATTGGCATGGACCAGCTCACGGTCGCGCGCCGACCGCGCGTCGCGCTGTTTTCCACCGGCGATGAGCTGGTGATGCCCGGCGAAGTCGCACCCGAGCAGATGAAGCCCGGCGCGATCTACAACTCCAACCGCTTCTTCCTGAGCGCGCTGTTGCGCCGGCTGGAGTGCGAGGTGCGCGACTACGGGATCGTCCCCGACAAGCGCGATGCGACTGTCGCCGCGTTGCGCCACGCATCCGAGGACAACGACCTCATCCTCACCAGCGGCGGCGTGTCGGTGGGCGAGGAAGATCACATCAAGCCGGCCGTGGAAGAACTCGGCTCGCTCGACCTGTGGCAGATCGCGATCAAGCCCGGCAAGCCTTTCGCGTACGGCCGCGTGGGCGAGGCTCACTTCATGGGTCTGCCGGGCAACCCCGTGTCGAGCTTCGTCACGTTCCTGCTGCTGGTGCGGCCGTTCCTTCTCAAGTTGCAGGGCGCGACCGCCGTGGCGCCGGGGACGATGAGCATGCCCGCGCATTTCGAGTGGCCGCGAGCCGACAAGCGCCGCGAGTTCCTGCGCGTGAAACGCAACACGCAAGGCGGGCTGGACCTGTTCCCCAATCAGAGCTCGGGTGTGCTGACCTCGGCGGCCTGGGCGGATGGCCTGGTCGACAACCCCGCGGGACGCACGATCGCAAAGGGCGATATGGTCACGTTCATTCCCCTCGCGGAGCTGCAGGCATGAAGCTCACCGTCAAGTACTTCGCCTCGGTGCGTGAAGCGCTGGGCCTCGGCGGCGAAGCCATCGAGACCTCGGCCGCAACGCTCGCGGCATTGCGCGACGAACTCATTGCGCGCGGTGACGCGTACGCATCGGCACTGGCGCGCGGAAAGTCCGTGCGCGTCGCGCTCGACCAGGTGATGAGCGACGAATCCGCGGCCCTGCGCGAGGGCTGCGAAGTCGCGTTCTTCCCGCCTGTTACGGGGGGCTGAAATGACTTCGCGCGTTTCGATCCAGACGCAGGACTTCAGTCTCGCCGACGAAGTCGCGGCGCTGCGGCAAGGCGACAAGCGCGTCGGGGCGGTGTGCTCTTTCATCGGCACGGTGCGGGATCGCAACGACGGCGCGTCGGTGAGCACCATGGAGCTCGAGCATTACCCCGGCATGACCGAGAAGGCCATCGAGGCCATGATCGACGAGGCCCTGAGTCGCTTCGACCTGTACGGTGTACGCGTCATCCACCGCATCGGCCTGTTGCAGCCACTGGATCAGATCGTGCTGGTTGCAGTGACATCCGCCCACCGCGGGCAGAGCTTCCAGGCCTGTGAATTCCTGATGGACTATTTAAAGACGCAGGCGCCGTTCTGGAAGAAGGAGCAGACGCCCGAGGGCGCGCGCTGGGTCGATGCGCGAGTCGCCGACGACGCGGCGCTGGCGCGCTGGGGCATCACGCCCGTTGGCAACGCCTGACTACTTGCGGTTCGGCGGCACGAACGCCGCGCGCGCGTCGTCTTCCAGCTCGCCGGTGAGCAACTGGAGCAAATCCAGCAACTGAGTCTGTTGATCCTTGCCGAGCGGCGCGAGCAGCCGCTTGTACGCCTTCTCGGCGGGCTTTTGCGCGCGGGCCAGCACGGCAGTGCCTTCGGGCGTGAGCGCGACGGAGACATTGCGCTTGTTGTCGGGCGCGGGCGCACGCGAGACGAACCCGCGCGTTTCCAGCCCGCGCAGAACGCGCAGGACAGTCACCTTGTCGAAGCCCAGCGCCCGCGCGAGGCTGGACTGCCCGAGGCCGGGGTGCGACTTGAGGATGGTGAGCACGCCGAACTGCGCGGGCGTGAGGGCGAGCTCGCGGCACTCGTCTTCGAAGACCGCGGCGGAGATCTGGTGCGCGCGGCGCAGAAGGAAGCCCGGGCGGGCGTACAGGCGAGCGAGGCTGGCGGACAGGGGGGCGGATGGCGGCACGGATCGTTCTGGGTCTAGGGAATCCATGGATTGTGCCTGCATGGTGCGCGCTGGATAATGGTTAGCATACAAACTTCTCACGGAAACACCCATGCCTGCCATCCTCGTGCGCATGGCCGTGCTCGCGCTTTCCGCGCTGGCCGCTTTTTCGGCCTTCGCCCAATCGCCCGCCGCGGCCCCTTCAAGCCAGGCGCCCTTGCGCCTCGTCGTGCCCTTCACGCCCGGCACGGGCATCGACCTGATCGCCCGTACCGTCGGGCCGAAGCTGGGTGAGCGCCTGGGCCGTGCGGTCGTCGTGGACAACCGCGCCGGCGCCTCCGGCAACATCGGCACCGAAGCGGTGGTGCGGTCCGCGCCGAACGGATCGACTTTGCTGGTGAGCGTGAACACGCTCGTCATGAATCGCAGCCTGTATCCGCAGCTGCCCTTCGACCCGGTCAAGGATCTTGTACCGGTGTCGCTCACGAGCTGGGGCCAACTGCTGCTGGTCGCGAGCCCGAAGTCCGGTTTCAAGACCGCGGGCGACCTCGTCAGCGCAGCGAAGCGCAAGCCGGGCGCCATCAACTACGCGAGCCCGGGCGTGGGCACGCCGCACCACCTGTCGATGGAGCTGTTCAAGGCCACGGCGGGTGTTTTTCTCACGCACATTCCCTATCGAGGCACCGCGCAGGCCGTGACTGATCTCCTGGGCGGGCAGGTCGACGTCATGTTCCTGCCGATCCACGTCGCGCTGCCGCACGTCAAGGCGGGCAAGATGGTCGCGCTGGGCATCGGCAGCGACAAGCGCCATGCGCTGCTGCCCGACGTGCCGACCATCGAGGAAGCCAAGGCCGGCAAGGTGAACGTCGACATGT
>JAZKIF010000028.1:34205-36821 GCA_040385005.1 Pseudomonadota bacterium | reverse complement strand
GCACGCGGACTTCGACGACTGGGCGCGCCTTGGCGCGACCGGGTGGAGCTACCGCGAGGTGCTGCCGTACTTCAGGAAGTCGGAGCGCTACCAGGGCGGCGAAAGCGAATTCCATGGCGGATCGGGCGAGCTGTGCGTCTCCGATCTGCGCAACGACCATCCTTATTGCCAGGCATGGATCGAAGCGGGCGCCGAAGCCGGATTCGGGCGCAACCCGGACTTCAATGGCGAGCGCGCCGAGGGCCTGGGCGCCTATCAGCTGACGCTGCGCGGGCGTTGGCGCTGCGATGCGGCCACCGCGTTCCTCGCACCGGTGCGCAAGCGACCCAACCTCACGGTGATGACCGGTGTGCATGTCACGCGGGTGCTGATCGAGAAGGGATGCGCTGCCGGTGTCGAATGGCTCAAGGACGGGGTGCGGCACGAGGCCCGCGCCGATCGAGAAGTGCTGCTCGCGGCCGGCGCGCTGCAATCGCCGCAGCTGTTGCAGCTCTCGGGCATCGGCCCGGCGGATTTGTTGCGCAGCCACGGCATTGCCGTCCATGCGGACTCGCCCGACGTCGGCGCGAATTTGCAGGATCACTACCAGGCGCGCGTCATCGTGAAGCTCAGGCACCGCATGTCGCTGAACGACCAGGTCCGCAATCCGCTCTCGCTCGCGAACATCGGCTTGCAATGGCTGCTGAAGCAGCGCGGCCCGCTGACCGTGGGCGCCGGCCAGGTGGGCGGCATGGTCTGCAGCGAGCATGCGCAAGGCGGAAGGCCCGACGTCCTGTTCAACGTGATGCCGCTCTCGGTGGACAAGCCGGGCGATCCGCTGCATGGCTTCTCGGGCTTCTCCGCATCGGCCACGCAGTGCCGGCCGCTGTCGCGCGGGAGCGTGACCCTGCGCTCGGCCGATCCGCTGCAGCCGCCGCGCATCGTTTCCAACTACCTCACCGATCCGCACGACGCGAAGGTGCTGGTGTCGGGCCTGAAGATGCTGCGGGAGATCTATCGCCAGCCGGCGTTCCGTGACCTGGTCACCGATGAATACATGCCCGGGACGCAGGCCGCAACCCGGGCCGCGCTCGAGGAGTTCGCGCGCAACAAAGGCGGCACGGTGTTCCATCCCTCGGGCACCTGCCGCATGGGCGGTGACGCCCGCGCGGTGCTGGATGCGCAGCTGCGAGTTCGCGGGATCGACCGGCTGCGCGTGATCGACGCTTCGGCGATGCCCACGATGGTATCGACCAACACCAACGCGGCCGCGATCATGATCGGCGAAAAGGGCGCGGCGCTCGTCCAGGCCGGCTGAACGGTAACCATCCATTGCCACGGGCGTGGCGTTTAACCCCGTCTCACAATTGCGTGGCGGTGCGGGCGTTGGTGGCGGCTACGCTCCGCAGCGATGAGGTACGGCATTTCCCCTTTCGCGGTCGCCTTCGGCGCACTCCTGTGGTTCGGGGCCGTGGCGGGCACCGCCGAAGCGCCGTCCGGGCTGATCGGGCACTGGCGGTCCGCATCGAAGAAGGTGTGCGTGCCGGACGCGCGAAGAAGCCGCCCCGCGTGTTCCCGCATCGCCGATTCGCTTTCCATCGAGCGCACGTCGTTCGGCGGCGCGCGCGACGTCAAGGTGCAAGGCGAGTTCACGCTGCCCGACGCGCAACTTTGCTCGTTCGAGGGACTCGGTTTCTGGGACGCCCGCGCGCATCGGCTCGAAGCGGTCGATTCGAACACCGGCTGCGAAGTCTCGTTTTCGCCGATCGGGCGCGAGTTGCGGGGCATGGTGTCGAACGCGGCGCAGTGTCGCTCGCCCTGCGCCGGCCAGAGCTGGGTCGAGGGCGTGGTGTTCCGCAAGCGCTGAGCGCGCGCTGGTCAGACTTCCGCGATCAGCTCGATCTCGACGCAGGCCCCGGTCGGAATCTGCGCGACGCCGAAAGCGCTGCGCGCGTGTGCACCTTTGTCGCCAAACACCTGCCCGAGCAATTCGCTTGCGCCATTGGTGACGAGATGATGCTCGGTGAAGTCGCCGGTCGAGTTGACGAGGCTCATCACCTTCACGATGCGCTTCACGCTGTTCAGGTCGCCGACGGCGGAGTGCAAGGTGCCCATCAGGTCGATCGCGATCGCGCGCGCCGCGGCCTTGCCTTCTTCGGTCGTCATGTTCTTGCCGAGTTGGCCCACCCACGACTTGCCATCTTTCTTCGCGATATGGCCGGAGAGAAACACCAGGTTGCCGGTGCGCACGAAAGGCACGTAGGCGGCGGCGGGTGCGGCCACGGGCGGCAGGGTGATGCCGAGTTCCTTCAGTTTGTCGTACACGCTCATGACAATCGCCTCCTGTGATGGGAGGCGATTGTAGGAGCTATGACGCGAGACCGCGTCAGAGGTGTTTGTTGGCGTAGTAGTAGCCGGCAATTCCGCAGCACATGATCACGATCGGAGCAGGCACCCCGATAGTCGCCAGGAGCGCCGGGTTTTGCACGAACGCGTTGAGGGTCTGGTTCGCAAGGGGTGCAACGTAGCGGAAGATCGTCTTCGTCCCATTGATCACGTAGCCGGGGTCGAAAACAACTTTCTGGAAGTCCTGTTGATTGCCAGGCTGGTCATTGCGGGGATCGGCCACCGGATCGC
>JAZKIF010000028.1:31400-34195 GCA_040385005.1 Pseudomonadota bacterium | reverse complement strand
GCGGGAGAGTGATTGGGCCAAAGGGGTTAAGGAACACGGAAGTAGGAAACACTGCGACCCGGTCGGGATCAGCCCATTGCTCGTTCAGTGCATTGCGCAGATCCGTCCGGCCGCTCCCAAAGCCATCGACCATGTCCACGTTGTATCTATTCGTGTTCTGGTCCCTCTGCACCTCCCCATGCGAGTAGGTGACGTTCTTCTGTTCCAGAACCCAGTCGGTGGCTTTGACTGTGGCCAGGGATGCCGCGGCACCGGTGGCCACTCCCATGAGCGCGCAGCCGGCAAGCAAGCCCGTGACGACGCCGAACGCGCCCTTGTACGGCCCGAGCATCTGTCCGAGCGCCGTGTGGGCGCCGGCAGGCGCATTCGGAGGGACGGGGTTGGGCGCGGCATTGGTGTTCGTCGCGTTGTTCACCGTGGTCGTGTTGGCAGTTGTAGCCGACGAATTCGAAGGGCTTGCCGTATCCCAGGCGGCGTTTCTCCTGGTGACCTCGGCCTGCAGCCGGCCCGTGAGTTCGACTTGACGATCTGGGTCAAGCTCCTGCAGTTTCGTGAAGTCGATGGTGAAAGCGCCGGGGACCTCCTGCGCATCATCATCCATGCCCGTGAACGAGACCGTGGCCGGCACGACCAGCGATTTGATCAGCGCATCGTCGGGGTCGGTGACGTTGGTTCCCGCGAGCGCATTTCCCAGCGCGGCCGCGACGTTCACGACGGTAGAGTTGCCCGTCGCGCCGGTCGCCTGCGGCGTGCCGGTCGGGGTCGTGGGGAAGGTGTTACCGATGGGAGTCAATGAGAGTTGAGCCACGCTGTTTATCCTTGCGAATTTTGTTTGAGAAGAATGCGATGTCTCGCGTCGCGATCACCAGCCCGCCGCGCGCAGCGCCGCCAGCTTGTCCTCGGCCATCGAACGCAATTCCAGGTGCTGCTGGTCGTTCCAGCCCATGCCTGCTACCGCCTCGAACACGTCGGCGGCTCCGGCCATTTCGTTGATCGCGGCCATGCACTCGCCCAGGCGGTACAAAGCCGCCAGATACTGCGCGTCGGCCTGCAGGCACTGCGCGTACAACTGCGCTGCCGGCGCAGCCAGGCCCAGCCGCTGCAGGCACGTGCCGGTGAGAAAGAGGATGCGAGCCTGATCGCCAGCGTAGGCATTCAACAGGAGCGCGATCGGAAGGGCCTTTTCGAACTGTTCGACCTGGCACAGCCTTACGGCCGAGGCATAGAGCGCCTCGATCTGCTGTTCAGGGACGCGGCGCGACTGCGCCAGCGTCAGGCCACGGGTCAGGTCGGCCTGGGCGTTGTGCCACATGTCCGGCAGGGTTGCCAGGGTGCGGCTGGCGGCTTGCGAGATGTCCGCGAGATGTGCTTCGATATCGGGGGGGAGGGGCATGAACAATCGCCTGAAGTGCATCGAGCGGATGAGTCGCTTCGGCATGAGATTCGTTCCCGGTACGCAACGCACCTGCGCTTTGTGGGAACATCCTGTCTCGCTCCAAGGAGACCCCGATGAAACAGCAACGATTCCTGGTGGTGGCGGCGCTGCTCGCCGCGTCATGGGCGGCGCAATCCCAGCCCAACGATTCGCCGAACATGGTGCCCGGCAACGAGGCCTACTACATCGAGCATCCGTGGGAGCGCTACGCGGGCCCTTACGACAACCGCTGGTACCAGCAGCGCGCGCAGGATTACATCCGCAACGCGGTGCGCGGCGCGGGACCCGGGCGCGATTTGCGCATCGGCCAGCATCTGCCGCGCGAACTCCTGAATCGGCAGTACTCCGTCGACAACCTCAGGGCTCACCAGCTCTTCGCGCCGCCGTCCGGCTATCACTGGTACCAGGCGGGTGGTGACTACGTGCTGGTGGAGGCCGCGACCGGCCGCATCGCGCAGACGCGGCTGGGACGCTAGGCAGGCGCCTTGGGCAGCGCGGGCGCGGCCGTGGGCGCCGGCATCGGGGCCACCGTGACGGCCACGTGGAGCTTGTGGTTCGCGCCGCCGTGCAGCACGCCGCGCACCGGCGCCACATCCGAATAGTCGCGGCCGGTGGCGACCGTCACGTAGTCTTCGCCGGGTGCGCGGTTGTTGGTCGGGTCGAGGTCCGCCCATTCCCCGCCGCCGGGGTCCGTCGCATGTTCCGCGGGCAAATAGATGGACGTCCACGCGTGCGACGCGTCGCTGCCCACCAGGCGCGGCTTGCCGGGCGGCGGTTCGGTGAGCAGGTAGCCGCTGACGTAGCGGGCCGGCAAGCCCAGGCTGCGCAGGCACCCCAGCATGACGTGCGCGAAATCCTGGCAGACGCCTTTGCGCATCTCCAATGCTTCGAGCGCCGGCGTGCTCACGTCGGTCGCGTCGGCCTCGTACGTGAAGTCTTCATGAATGCGCGTCATGAGGTGGCGCGCCGCGGCGATGTACGAACGCCCTTCGGTGAAGCTGGGGCGCGCATAGGCCCGGAACTCTTCGTGGCGCGGCACATACAGCGAGGGGAACACGAACTCCGCCGCCGGGTCGTACGCGGCGGCTCGGTGGTAGCGCATGCGTTCGCGGACTTCCTCCCAGGCCATCGCCTCGCTGGGCAGGCGCGGCGCGGAGGTTGCGACGACGCTTTCGGCCACGACTTCGAGTTGCGCGTGCGAGGACTGCAGGCTGAAGAACGCGCGAGTGTTGCCGTAGACATCGACCACTTCGCTCTGCCGCGCGGGGGCCGGATGCACGGCGAGTTCGTGGCTGAGCAGTTGCTGCTGCGCGTTGTGGACGGGCTTCAGGTGCGCCATGTGCTGCGCCGTCCGCACCGG
>JAZKIF010000028.1:18123-31390 GCA_040385005.1 Pseudomonadota bacterium | reverse complement strand
GCCATCAAGACCATGCTGAACCCGATCGCCAACGCGCCGTCCGCACCGGCGGGGCGTAGTCGTAGTGGGTCTCGTGGATGACGTGGAGCAGCATGACAGTGATCAGGCTCCGACGCTGCGGCGTGAGTCGCCGGAATGCGTGAAGTAGCGCGCGCCGAGATCGTCGGAGAGCTTGTACGCGGCGTCCGTGCATTGCTGGAGCAGATCGAGCAGGAACGTGTAGCGTCCCTCATCGTCGCGCTCGCACATCGCCTGCAGCGACCAGCGCTGCGGATCTGGCACGACGAGCGCGATCTCGGGCAACTCGCCGGCCGCGCTGCCCGCCAGTTTGGCAAGACGGCCGCGCAACGTCTGCGCGACCCAGCCCAGCGAGCGGGGGTTGTCGCGGTCCAGCACCAGCAGGTCCAGCAAGGCCGGGATGTCGTGGCGCTGCTGGTACTGCGCGTGGAAGGTGATGGTGCTGTCGAAGAGGGCCACGACGGCCTCGAAGCCGCCTTCGTCGAAGAGCGCGCCGGTCTCGATGGACCAGCCCAGCGCCGATGAAAGAAATGCGAGCCGCTCCAGGTGGCGTCCGCTGGAGAGCAGGCGCCATCCATCGTCGCGCGTCATGCGGTCGGTCTGCGCCCCCGTCATCGCGGCGGTGTAGCCCGACAACGTTTCGAGCACGCGCAGCGCTTCCACCGAGGAGTAATCGCCGTCCACCTCGCCGAGCGCGGCCCCTTCGATGAACTCGCGCTCGGCGCGCACGATGATGTTCCACTGCTCCTGCGAGAGCCGCTCGCGCACCGCCGATGCGGCGCCGCGCAGGGCCGCGAGGTTGTAGGCGACGCTGGCTGAATCTTCCGTGTCGGCCAGCGCCGCGATGAGCGATCGCTCGAACACGCGACGCCCCTGGGTCGGCGGCGGCACGGCGGGCAGCACGAGCGCATTGGCCACGGCCATCTCGCCGAGCCACGCGAGCAGGGGCTGCGAGGTCTGGTCCTCGCCGTTCATGCATTCCAGCGCAAGCCGCGCGAGGCGTGTCGTGTTCTCCGTGCGCTCGGTGTAGCGGCCCAGCCAGAAAAGATTCTCGGCCGCGCGGCTGGTCACGCTGCGGCTGCGGTGCGCGATCTCGACCGCGGGCTGGTCGTGGTGCAGGAGGCTGGTCGAATCGACTTCGCCTTCGGTCAGCACCCACGTGTCGGCGCTGCTGCCGCCGCGCTGCATGGAGGTGATCTCCAGCTCGGTGCTCGCGATGCGGCACAGGCCGCCGGGAAGCACCCGCCACGATTGCATGCCATCGGATACCGCGAACACGCGCAGCATGAGCGAGCGCGGAACGATGTGGTCGCCTTGCGCCGATTGCTTCCACGTCGGCATCTGCGAGAGCGGCAGGTAGGCCTGCACCGTGTGCTCGTCGGATTCGCGCACGATGCGGCCCGCCCATTCGTCGAGCTCGCGGCGCGAGAGCGCGCGGCCCAGCGTCGCGCCGGCGCCGGGGCCGCCGTACGTGGGCTTGATCACGCTCGTCGCCAGTTGCGGAAGGACGGCCTCCATGGACGCGCGCTCGCCGCACCACCAGGTCGCGAGCGACGGAAGCTTGAGCGCTTCGCCCAGCAGGTGCCTCGAGAGCGCGGGCAGGAAGCCCAGCATCGCCGTCGATTCGAGGAAGGCGGAGCCGGGCGCGTTGGCTACCAGAACGTTGCCCGCGCGAATCGCCTGAAGCAGCCCCGGCACGCCCAGGCGCGAATCGGAACGCAGCTCCAGCGGGTCGAGGAATTCATCGTCCAGGCGCTTCAGGATGCCGTGCACCGGCTCCAGGCCCTGCAGCGTCTTGAGGTACAGCCGCTCGTCGCGCACGGTGAGGTCGCTGCCTTCCACCAGCGTGAGGCCGAGGTAGCGCGCGAGGTACGCGTGCTCGAAATAGGTTTCGTTATACGGCCCCGGCGTCAACAGAACGATGCGCGGATCGCTGCGGGCGGGGCACATCGCTCGCATGCCCTCGATGAGCGCGCGATAGGTGGCCGCGAGGCGCTGCACCTTGAGGTCGCGGAAAGCCTCGGGAAACAATCGCGAGGTGATGAGCCGGTTCTCGAGCAGGTAGCCCAGGCCCGAGGGCGCTTGCGTGCGCTGCGACACCACCCACCAATTGCCGGCGGGGTCGCGCGCCATGTCGAAGGCCGCAATGTGCAGGTGCATGCCGCCCGCTGGCTTTACTCCGTGCATCGGCCGCAGGTAACCCGGATGGCCATGCACGAGCGCGGGTGGAAGCAGGTTGCCCGCGAGCAGGCGCTGCGGGCCGTACACGTCCGCCATCACGCGATCCAGCAGTTTCACGCGTTGCAGCACGCCGGCCTCGAGCTGCTGCCAGCTCTGCGGCGAGATGATGAGCGGAAAGAGGTCGAGCGACCAGGGTCGCTGCGGTCCGTCCGCGTCCGCGTAGACGTTGTAGGTGACGCCGTTGTCGCGCACCTGGCGCTCGAGGTTGGTGGTGCGCCGGTTCAGGTCCGCAAAGCCGTCGCGGCCCAGCGTCTCGAAGAACCGGGACCATGGCTCCACCGGTTGGGCATGTGGCTCGACCATGTTCACGCGCGAAGGCGTGTCCGCTTCGGCGGCGGCCGACGACACGCCGCCGCGAAGTTCGTCGTAATGGCCGGGCGCGGCTGGCGGCGCAAGCGCCGCGGCGAGGGCCGACGGGGATTCCTGCGCGTCGGCCCCGAAGAGCGATCCATCCGGTTCGTTGTACTTGTCCACTGCGGCCTATTGTCCCATTGCCGGGTTGGCGGCCCGGCGTTTGCGCCCATTGGACCTCTCGCGTGTTGCCGTGGGGCGACGCGCGGCTTTAAGACCGCTCTAAGGCCCGCGCCGCATAATCCGCGCGATGCGAGTGCTGCTGGTCGAAGATGACGCGATGATCGGCGAGGCCGTGCTGGACGCCTTGCGCGCCGACCGGTACGCCGTCGACTGGGTGCGCGACGGCGTGATGGCCGACACGGCGCTGCGCAGTGAATCCTACGACCTCGTCCTGCTCGATCTCGGGTTGCCCAAGCGCGACGGCCTCGAGGTGCTGCGCGCGCTGCGTGCGCGCCACGCGACGGTCCCCGTGCTCATTGCGACCGCTCGCGATGCGATAGGCGACCGCATCGCGGGCCTCGACGCCGGCGCCGACGACTACGTGGTCAAGCCTTACGACACCGACGAACTGCTCGCCCGCATCCGCGCGCTGATCCGCCGCAGCGCGGGCCGTGGCGAGCCCGTCTTCAGCCACAAGGGCGTGACACTCAATCCGGCCACGCGCGAGGCGACAGTGAACGGCGAGCCGGTGCAATTGTCCGCGCGCGAATGGGCGGTGCTCGAGCCGATGCTCGCCCGGCCCGGCGCGGTGTTCTCGCGCGCGCAGCTCGAGGAGAAACTCTACGGCTGGAAGGACGACATCAGCAGCAACGCGGTGGAGGTGTACGTGCACGGCCTGCGCAAGAAGCTGGGCGCCGAAATGATCCAGACGGTGCGCGGCCTGGGGTACGTGGTGCCGCGCCAATGAATCCAGTGACCGCCTCCGCGCCGCACTCGCTGCGCCGCCGGCTGCTGTGGCTGGTGCTGGCGGCGATCGCGCTGGTGTCCACGCTCCAGGCGAGCTCGGCCTACCGCACCGCCTTGCGCCAGGCCGATGCGATGTTCGACTACCACCTGCAGGAACTCGCGCGGTCGGTCAATGTGGGCGTGCCGTTCGTGCGCGGCGGCGGCGCGGACAGCCACGATTTCCAGGTGCAGATCTGGGGCCCGGATGGGGCGCAGATCTTCCGCTCGACGGGCGTCGAGCTGCCTTCGCAGGCGGTGCTGGGCTTCTCGGATGTTTCCGTGCAGGGCGTGCGCTTTCGCGTCTATTCGCTGCAAACGCCCGAACACACCATCCAGATCGCGCAGGACCTTGATGCCCGCAAGGAGCGTGCGCGCACGTTGGCATTCCGCGCCGTGCTGCCGATCGCCTTGCTCGCGCCGCTACTCATGATGGCAGTATGGTGGCTCATCAGCCGCTCGCTCGCGCCGGTGGAGCGAATGAGGAAACAGGTCGCGGCGCGCGCCGCCGACGATCTTGCTCCGCTGCCCGATGCGGGGCTGCCCGAGGAAGTTCTGCCGCTGGTGCTTGAACTCAATTTGCTGTTCGAGCGGGTGGGCGGCGCCTTCGATGCGCAGCGCAATTTCGTCGCCGATGCGGCGCACGAGCTGCGCTCGCCGCTCACCGCGCTGAAGCTGCAGGCGCAGGCGCTCAGGCGGCCGCAGGACGAGACGGGCCGCGAAGCCGCGGTCGCGCGGCTGAACGACGGCATCGAGCGCGCGATCCAGCTCGTGAACCAGCTGCTCGTGCTCGCGCGCGAGGAGGGCGAGAGCACTTCGGCGACCGGATGGCAGCGCATCGATTTGCAGGAGCTCGCGCGCGAGGTCGTCGCCGATGTGTTGCCGCAGGCGAAGGCACGCGGCATCGACATCGGCCTTGTCACCACCGAGCAAGCATGGGTGCGCGGGCAGCGCGAGGCCTTGCACATCCTGCTGCGCAACCTGCTCGACAACGCGGTGAAGTATTCGCCCGAGGGTGGGCAGGTCGATATCTCGCTGGCAACGCGCGAGGGGGCCGCCGAACTCCTCGTGGAGGACAGCGGCCCGGGTATCGCGCAAGAGGAGAGGGCGCGCGTGTTCGACCGCTTTTATCGGACACCGGACGCGAGCGCATCGGGCAGCGGGCTCGGGCTGGCGATCGTGCGCACCATCGCCGAGCGGCATGGTGCGTCGATCGAGCTGGGGGAATCGCCGCGGCTGGGCGGTGCGCTGGCGCGGCTTGAGTTTCCCCCTGTCAGGCCTGGAACTTGAAGTCGGACCCGTGGAGTTGCCCGCTGGGCACCAGGCCAATCAGCGTCAGTTCGGTGGGGGATACCAACGCGTCGTTGCCGCTGGAGTGGAACAGGTAGATCGCGGCATGCGTCGGATCGTTGATCGCGATGACGACCTGGTCAGCCGCTTCGTATGCGCTTTTGGCGCTGCCGATCAAGGCTGAAGCCGCAGCCGCGTTGTCCGCGACCGGGGCTTTCGACTTGAAGATCAGTACCTCGGCGTCCGGGCTGAATGCGCCGGTAGAGGCGCGGTTGTTGGCCCCCTCCACGCGCGTATCACCGTCGCCGATGGCACCCAGTCCGGACTGGTCGAACACGAGCTTGTCGTGGCGGAAATCCAGGATGGTGTCCACGCCCGAGGTGTTGTCGAAGACGAAGGCGTCGTGGTTCCTGCCGCCGACCAGCATGTCGCTGCCCGCGCCGCCGACGAGGGTGTCATGGCCTTTGCCGCCGTCGAGCGAATCGTCGCCGGCGAGGCCGAAGAGCACGTCGTCGCCGGCGCCGGCAGACAGGATGTCGCCGGTGGCAAGACCGGTCATGACGTCGCTTCCCGAGGTGCCTGTCGATGGAGCCGGAGGCGGAGGAGGTGGTGGTGGCGGCGGGATCTCCTCGCTCACATCCAAGGTGATCGTGTGCTGCGCGCTGGTGTTCGATCCGCCATTGGCGAGGCCACCGTCGTCGATGACCTTGAAGTCGAAGGTGGAGGACGAGTCGGCGTTGCCCGCGGGGATGTATTTCAACGTTGCGAAATCGCTTGCCGGGATTTCGCCGGGCGCCAGCAAGGTCACGCCGTTCACTTGCAACGCGCCGGCAGCCGGCAGCGAGGTGAGCATCACGGATGCGAAATTGTTGCCGTCTGCATCGACGAAGCCGAATGCGGCGGTGCCCAACGTACGGGTTTCGGTCCCGAGCAACGCGATGGTGGAATCGTGCGCCGTGGGTGCATCGTTGATGCTCGTGATGTTCACCACCGTGGAGCCCGTGGCGGTGGCGTTGGCCGCTCCGCTGCCGTCGTTGAATGTCCATCCGATGGTGACGCTGGCGGGCGGTGCGTCGCTGCTGTTGGCGTAAGCCAGGCTGGAGAGCGCCTCGTTGACTTTCGCCTGCGTCGCGGCGCTGGAGAACGTGATGGTCAGCGTGCCGCCGGACTGGACATAGGCGCCGATGCTGCTGCCGGACAGGACGACGTCACCGCCCGACAGGCCGAGGTTGCCGGTGGCGGAGAAGACATCCTGCGCCGATGCGCCGCCGGCGCGCGCGAGGGTGATCGCCGTGCCGCCATAGTTGCCGGCCGCGCTTTGATCTTCGTCCTGCACAGCCACGGAAGCGGCCAGCGCGACGGCGGCTGCGTTTTCGACATACGCGAAGGTGCCGCCCAAGGTGTTGGCGCCGGCGGTGCTGGCGAATGTGGTGTCGAGAGAGCCGTCGGCGTTGAGGCGCGCGACGAAGAAGTCCGCGTTGGAGTCGCTCGCGATCACGATCTTGCCATCGGGTTGCAGTGCGGCGGTGTACCCGCCGACGGCGGATCCGCTAATGTCCAGGACGACTCTGCCGGCGATACCGAAGCTGGTGTCGGACGTTCCATCCTCGTTCAGTCGAATCGCGACGAAGCTGGAGCCGGATTCGCCGGTCACCAGGATCTTTCCGTCGGACTGGATGATGACCGCATGCGCGCGATCGCGAGCTGTGCTCATCGGCATGGTGAGCGGTGCGCCGCTGTTGAATCCCGGATCCAGCTCTCCAGCCGAGGTGAGCCGCAGGATGTAGAAGTCGTCCGGCGTCTGCCCGGCTGAAGCGTACCCGGCCACAACGATCTTGCCGTCTGACTGCAATGCGACATCCGTGCCGTGATAGCTACTCAAGGTCACCGCGCCGTTGTGGAAATCGAGGTCCAGCGTTCCATCAGGCATGAGTCGCGCCAGAGTGATCCCGGAGGGCGCCCCGTTTGAATCTTCCAATTGCCCGCTCGCAACGATGACCTTTCCGTCCGCCTGGAAAGCAATGCCAGCCTGTTGGTTGTCCATAACACCGGAGAGCAAGCCGGCTGGCGCCGCGAAACCAGAGTCGACACTTCCATCGGCGTGCAGCCTCATGACTCCCACGTCTTCCGACGTCATGGCCGCAAGAAGGATTTTCCCGTCGGCTTGAATGGCGCCTGCGTTGCCCACGAGAGGCGCCAGTGACCCGCTGAGCGCTGGTTGTTCCGCGACAAGCTTTCCCGTGGCGTTGAAGCTCGAATCCAGCGTGCCGTCGGCGTTCAGCCGTACCATGCTTGCGCGGTCGTTCGTTTCCTTGCTGACTCCCGCCAGCACGATCTTTCCATCGGGCTGCAGCGCGATGGAGTGCACGGTGTCACTGCCAGTCCCGACGGGAAGGACCAGCTTGCCGTTGCCGTTGAACGCCGTATCCAGGCTGCCATCGCTGTTCAGCCGTACGACGCTGTAGTCACGGCTGGCGAGCGCGCCGCTGAACCCCGCCACGAGAATCTTGCCGTCGGGCTGGATCACGACCGACCGGGCCGAGTCGGCCACGGCATCGCCCACGGGCAGCACGAGCTGGCCGGTGCCCGCGACGCGCGGCGCGAAAGTGGGCGCGTGGTTCGTTTGCGTCACATGGAGGCTGGCGGTTTCCGTTTCCGCGCTGAAGATTCCTGGGCCGCTGGCCCCGATCACCTCGTAGCTACCTTGAGGCCCGGTCGCCCCATCCCAGGCGCGGTACGTAATGGCGGCGGCGAGGCTGCCGTGCAGATCCCCGAACGGCAGCATGCGGATCATCGCCGCGGGCCCGAGCAGCAGTGCCAGCTCGTTCGTTTCGCTGTTGATCAGGTCCGATCGCACGTCCAGCCAGTGCGCGCCGCTGTCCAGGCTGTATTGCCAGGCGCCCAGGCTGGTGTCCAGCGCCGTGATGCCGATGGCTTCGGGGGCGTCGCTCCCGGCCACGGTGATGCTGTGGTCCGTGACCAGGGCCGCGACGGTCATGCCGGACGGGTTCGGGTCCCCTTGGGAAACCGAGGCGATGGCAGGGGAGCTGCTGGTGTCCAGGATGGGGGGTAGTGCGATGGGCATGGGATGCAATGCTTCAAAAAAAGGACACGACTTACTGCTGGAACACGAAGTCGAAGGCGTGAAGGCGGGTGTTGGGCACGACGCCCATCAAGGTGAGTTCCGAGGCCGAGACGAGCGCGTCGCCGGCCCCGGCGTGGAACAGGTAGACGGCCGAATGAGCCCCATCGTTGATGGCGAAGACGACCTGGTCGCCTGCGGCGTAAGCGCTCCTGGCGCTGCCGATCACGGCGGCGGCCGCGACGGCCGTATCCGCGACGGCGAAGTTCGAATTGAAGACCACCACCTCCGCGTCGGGGCTGAATTGGCCGGCCGACGCCCGGTTCACCTTGCCTTCGACGCGGGTGTCGCCGTCGCCGATGGGACCCAGTTCGGACATGTCGAACACCAGCTTGTCATGGCGAAAATCCGCGATGGTGTCTACGCCGGTCGTGTTGTCGAAGACGAAGGCATCGTGGTTCCTTCCGCCGATGAGTGTGTCGCTGCCCGCGCCACCGACGAGGATGTCGCGGCCTTTGCCGCCATCGAGCGAGTCGTCGCCCGCAAGGCCATGGATCACATCGTTCCCCGAACCGGCCGACAGCGCGTCGGCAATCGCGCTACCGCTCATGGCATCGTCGTCGCTGGTGCCGATCGTCGTGGAAACCTGGAAGGTGAACGTGTGGGTCGTGCTGACAACGGGGCCGCTTTCGTTCCCGTTGTCGACGACGCGGAACGTGAAAGAGCCGGTGGCGCTGCCCGGGGTGTACACGAGGTTGGAGGCCGAGATGTCGGCGGCGAGGATCGTGTCTCCCGCAGCGACCGGGACACCGGAGAGCGTGAGCGTTCCGGAAGCCGGGACCGTGTCGATGGTCACGCCGTACAAGGTGTCGCCATCCACGTCCGCGAAATGGAAATCGTCGAAGTCGAAGGCGCGAGGCGCCAGCGGCATGGCCAGGATGTTGTCCTGTGCGGTCGGCGCATCGCCGATGGCTTGATATTCGGCAACTGTCGTATGGGTCACGGACGTGCCCGCGACATTGGTGAAGATCCAGTCCAGGTAGATGGGCCCGGTATGGGAATCGCTGCTGTTGCCGTAGGTCAGGCTGGAGAGAAGCGCGTTGACCTCGGCCTGCGTGGCGAGCGCGTTGAAATGGATAACCAGCATGCCGCCCGAATTGGTCCACGTGCCAATGGCGATCTCGAGGTTCTCGAAGAGGTCCTCGGCCGAAGCGCCGCCGCGGCGCGCGATGGTGATGCTGGTGTTGTTGAAATTCCCGGCGATGTCCGCGTCGGCGTCGGCCACGGTCACGGTCGAGTCCATCACCGTGAAGCCAGAGTTTTCCCTGTAGTAAAAAGCACTCGATAAAGGATCGGAAGGAAACGAAGGTGAGGTGATGAGAGTGCCCATGATTCTTTCTGCCTAATGTTGAAGAAGGTGCGACTGTACTCAGTGACGCGGGCTTTTGGTTCGTTCGCGTGAGTACTTTTTCACTCTGTCGCCAGATTTAGTTTTCCGGCTCCGGAAATGGCGCTTAAGCCCCGTCTAAGCGCCGGCCCTCACAGTTGGTTCACACGAAATCCCTTTCATTCGCAAGGACCTCCAATGACACAAGCCCAACTCAAGGCAGCTCCCTTGGTTCTGGCCCTTCTCGGCGCCGGCATCGTCGGCGGCGCGGGCGTCGAAGCCCTGCACCGAAGCACCGTGAGTGCGCAACCCGCGCCCGCCGTGATCGCCGCCGCGCAACCCCCCGTGGGTGCATCTCCCGCGCCGGTCGCTCCGGCATTGGCCGCGTCGACGCTCCCCGACTTCCCGCGCATCACCGAGCGCTACGGGCCGGCGGTGGTGAACATCAGCGTCACCGGCACGCGCAAAACCTCGGCCGAGGAATCCGGCGAGATGGACCCGTTCGAGTTCTTCCGCCGCTTCCAGCAAGGCCCACGCGGCCGCACGCCGCAGCGCGACGTCCCGATGCATGGCATGGGCTCGGGCTTCATCGTCAGCGCCGACGGTGTCATCCTCACCAACGCGCACGTCGTCAAGGACGCGAACGAAGTCACGGTGAAACTCACCGACCGCCGCGAGTACCGCGCGAAGGTGTTGGGCAGCGACCCGAAGACCGACGTCGCCGTGCTGAAGATCGATGCGAAGAACCTGCCCGTGGTCACGCTCGGCAACACGAAGGACTTGCGAGTCGGCGAATGGGTGCTGGCCATCGGCTCGCCGTTCGGCTTCGAGAACACCGTCACTGCAGGCGTCGTGAGCGCGAAGGGCCGGTCCCTGCCCGATGACAGTTCCGTGCCGTTCATCCAGACCGACGTTGCGGTGAACCCCGGCAACTCAGGCGGCCCGCTCTTCAACGGGCGCGGCGAAGTCGTGGGCATCAACTCGCAGATCTACAGCCAGTCCGGCGGCTACCAAGGCGTGTCGTTCGCGATCCCGATCGATGTCGCGTCGCGAATCAAGGACCAGATCGTTGCCACGGGCAAGGTGGAGCATGCGCGGCTCGGCGTCACGGTGCAGGAAGTGAACCAGACGCTCGCCGATTCGTTCAAGCTCGACCGGCCCGAAGGCGCACTCGTTTCGAGCGTGGAGAAGGGGAGCCCGGCGGACCGCGCGGGCGTGCAACCGGGCGACGTGATCCGCAGCGTGAACGGCCAGGCCATCGTCGCTTCGGGCGACCTGCCCGCCGTGCTTGGATTGAAGTCACCGGGCGATCGCGTGCAGATGGAGATCTGGCGCCAGGGCCGCAAAGTGGATTTGAATGCGCAGCTCGCTGGCGCAAGCGAGAAGGTCGCGAAAGCCGAGAACCGCCCCGACGCGGCGACCGGTGGCAAGCTGGGTCTCGCATTGCGTCCGTTGCAGGATGCGGAGAAGCGTCAGTCCGGTATCGCCGAAGGCCTGGTGGTGGAAGACGTCGGCGGCGCCGCGGCGCGCGCCGGTATCGAAGCCGGTGACGTGATCCTCGCCGTCAACGGCACGGTCGCGAAGAGCGTGGAGCAGGTACGTTCCGTGGTAGCGAAATCCGACAAGTCGGTGGCCCTGTTGATCCAGCGCGGCGACGACAAGATTTTCGTGCCGGTGCGCATCGGCTGATGCCCGGCTCCGAGTAGCTCGACGGCTTCGCGACCCGAGCCGCCGGCGGGATGTCAAGCCCCCGGCGGCATTCTTTTTTGCGGTCCGGATGCGCCTGCCCGTTTCGCGAGCATCGCGTTGCAACCCGCATGGATACAGCGCGCGTTGCAGCTCCCCGGAACTAACCAACAGGGTTATCCACAGCGGGTGTGGATATCACTGCGGCGGTTGGCGAAGATCCAGCGTGAAAGGAAACTCTTTACTGCCGGGCACGTTGATGGTAGCGGGGGGCACGCGCATCGCGCCGGGCGTGTGGCCCATGCGGAAAAAGCGCGAGAGCCGCCGGCTCTCGGCCTCGTACGAGTTGACGGGAAACGTGTCGTAGCTGCGGCCTCCCGGATGCGCGACGTGGTATTGGCAACCGCCGAGCGAGCGCTTCATCCACGTGTCCACGATGTCGAACACGAGCGGCGCGTGCACGCCGATTGTCGGGTGCAGCGCGGACGGCGGCGCCCAAGCCTTGTAGCGCACGCCCGCCACGTATTCGCCGGTGACGCCGGTCGATTGCATCGGCAGTGCCTTGCCGTTGACGGTGATCGCGTAGCGGCTCTGGTTCAGGCCGGTGACGCGCACCTCGATGCGCTCGAGCGACGAGTCGACATAGCGCGCGGTGCCGCCGGGCGCGCCTTCCTCGCCCATCACGTGCCAGGGCTCCAGTGCGTTGCGCAACGTGAGCTCGATGCCGGTCGACTGCACCTCGCCCACGAGCGGGAAGCGGAATTCGACATGCGGCGCGAACCAGTCGTCCTCGAACGCGTAGCCCGCCTGTTTCATCTCCGCGATCACATCATGCAGGTCCATCTTCACGAAGGTCGGCAAGAGGAAGCGATCGTGCAGCTCCGTGCCCCAGCGGGTGACCGGCGCGCGGTACGGCTCGTTCCAGAAGCGAGCGACCAACGCGCGGATCAACAGCTGCTGCACGATGCTCATGCGCGCATGTGGCGGCATCTCGAACGCGCGCAACTCCAGCAGGCCGAGGCGGCCTGTCGCGGAATCGGGCGAGTAGAGCTTGTCGATGCAGAACTCGCTGCGGTGAGTGTTGCCGGTGACGTCGACGAGGATGTTGCGCAGCGTGCGGTCGACGACCCAGGGCGGCATTTCCTCGCCATGGATCTTGCGGTTGCGCTCGATTTCTTTCAGCGCGATTTCGAGTTCGTACAACTGGTCGTTGCGCGCCTCGTCCACGCGCGGCGCCTGGCTCGTCGGGCCGACGAACATGCCCGAGAAAAGGTACGAGAGCGACGGGTGGTTGTGCCAGTAGGCGAGGAGGCTCGCGAGCAGCTCGGGCCGGCGCAGGAAAGGCGAGTCGGCCGGCGTCGCGCCGCCCATTACGAAGTGGTTGCCGCCGCCGGTGCCGGTGTGGCGGCCGTCGGTCATGAATTTCTCGGCGGACAGGCGCGTCTCGAAGGCGGCCTGGTACAGGAACTCGGTGTGCTCCACCAATTCCTTCCAGCTCGCCGCCGGGTGGATGTTGACTTCGATCACGCCGGGGTCGGGCGTGACCTGCAGAAGCTTCAATCGCGGATCGCGCGGTGGCGGATAGCCTTCGAGCACGATCTTCATGCCGAGGCTTTGCGACGTGGCTTCGATCGCGGCGAGCAGGTCGAGGTAGTCCTCGAGCAACGCCAGCGGCGGCATGAAGACATAGAGCACTCCGCTCTTCGCTCCGTGCTGCTCGGCCTTCGGTCCGTTGGCGCGGCGCGGGTCGCGCACTTCGACACACAGGGCGGTGCGCATCAGCTTCGCCGCGGATTCGAAGCGCGACGGCTCTTTTGCGAAGTCCGCGGGCTCGGGCTGGCCTGCCGCGAACGCGTTGGTTATCGCGCCCGGTCCGTTGCCGCGGCCGTAGCCGCTGCCATCCCCCATGCCGTAGCCGGCCGGCTGCAGGCGGCGGGGTGCTTCGACTTGCGGCCCCCGTCCCGAGAGGTAGGGCACGGCGCTTCGTTGTGCATCGGGCGCGGCCGGCTGGTATCGGCCCTGCACATCGACCGCATTCGGCAAGGCGCCCGGGAAGTCCGTCGGGTCGCGCTCGACGAGGTAGGGGTAGTCCCCCTTGGTCACCCACGGCAGGCTGTCGAGCGGCAGGCGATAACCCATCGGCGAGTCGCCGGGGATGAGGTACAGGCGGTCGTCACGCAGGAACCATGGGCCGGTCGTCCAGCGCGTGCCCGCGAGGCGAGGCGATGTCTCGGTGGGTGACAGCGGGATCACGTAGCCGACGACGG
>JAZKIF010000028.1:0-18113 GCA_040385005.1 Pseudomonadota bacterium | reverse complement strand
TCTGTTCGAACACGCGGCGAAGTCGAACGCGCTCCATCTCGTCGTCCAGGCGCGAATCGAACGGGTCCACGTTCACGGGCAGGCGGCGCTCGCGCCAGAGGTAGTAGAACGTGTCTTCGTAGCTGGGCTGGATGAACTTGCCCGTGACTGACAGGCGCGCTGCCAGTGTGTCGATGAAGCGCTTCGCGTCGTCGCTTGTGTAGTGCGTCGGCTGCCGTTCATCGGCGAAGAGGTCGGGGTTCTTCCACACGGGCTGGCCGTCGGCGCGCCAGTAGATCGACAAGGCCCAGCGCGGCAATTGCTCACCCGGATACCACTTGCCCTGGCCGAAATGCAGGAAGCCGCCGCGGCCGTATTCGTTGCGTAACTTGTGCACGAGTTCGGTCGCGAAGCCGCGCTTCGTGGGGCCGAGCGCGTCGGTGTTCCATTCCGCAGCGTCGCGGTCGCTCACGGCGACGAAGGTCGGCTCGCCGCCCATGGTGAGGCGCACGTCGCCCGCGTTCAGTTGGCGGTCCACCGCCTCCCCGAGGGCGAGCACCTGGCTCCACTGGTCTTCCGTGTACGGTTTCGTGACGCGCGGCGATTCGTGGATGCGCGTGACCTTCATGTGGTGTTCGAACGCGACTTCCGCGTCGTCCACCAGGCCTTCGATCGGCGCCGCGCCCGAAGGCTGCGGCGTGCAGGCGAGCGGGATGTGTCCTTCGCCGGCCAGCAAACCCGACGTCGGGTCGAGGCCGACCCAGCCCGCGCCGGGCAGGTACACCTCGCACCATGCGTGCAGGTCGGTGAAGTCCACTGTCGTCCCGCTCGGGCCGTCCAGTGCTTTCACGTCGGGCGTGAGCTGGATCAGGTAGCCGGAGACGAAGCGCGCAGCCAGGCCGCAGCGCCGCAGGATCTGCACCAGCAGCCAGCCCGTGTCGCGGCACGAGCCGCTCGCATTTTCCAGCGTCTGCTCGGGCGTCTGCACGCCGGGCTCCATGCGGATCAGGTAGCGGATGTCGTTCTGGAGTTTCTGGTTCACGCCGACCAGGAAGTCGATCGTGCGCTGCTTCTTGCGGTCCACCTTTTCCAGATAGGCGGCGAGCAGCGGCGTCATGGGCTCGGGCTCGAGGTAGGGCGCGAGTTCCTCGGCGAGCTCGGGCTCGTACTTGAACGGGAATTCCTCGGCGCCCGGTTCCAGGAAGAAGTCGAACGGGTTGTAGACCGCCATCTCCACCACGATGTCCACCGTGACCTTGAATTCGGTGGTCTTCTCCGGAAACACCAGGCGGGCCTGGTAATTCGAGAAGGGGTCCTGCTGCCAGTTGATGAAATGTTTCGCCGGCTCGACCTTCAACGAGTAGGAGACGACGTTGCTGCGCGAGTGCGGCGCGGGCCGCAGGCGCACGACCTGGGGTCCCAGTTGCACGGGGCGGTCGTATTTGTAGTGGGTGACGTGGTTCAGTGCTGCGTGGATGGCCATGCGGGGAATACTAGCAAGTCCGGGGCCTGCGGCGGGGGGATTAGTGGATGTCGTCTTGTGGAGCTGCTGCGCCGTTAGCAGTCCACATGCACAACGATCACGGGGGAGCAAGCCGCATCGCGGCCGTATTGGCCGGCGCGGTGCTGGGTCCGGCGCTGCAATTGCAGCAGGCGGCGCTGTGGCCGTGGCCGGTGTATGCGGGGCTCGGCGTGGGTGGCGCCATCCTGGCGTGCCTTCACCGGCGCGCCGCACTGTTTGCGGCCTTCGCGCTTATCTCGTTCGCCCTGTGCGGGGCGCGCGCGGTGCAGTTCGATTCGCGTGCGTTGTCGCCGGTTCTCGAAGGACGGGATATCGCCATCGTCGGCGTCGTCGCGGCGATGCCGCAGCGCAATGAAGGCGGCGTGCGGTTCCGGTTCGAGGTGGAATCGGCGCAGGCTGCAGGGCAGGCGGTCATGGTGCCGCCGCAGATCCAGCTGGGGTGGTATGGCAGCTCGCAGGTGGATGGGGACGGCGCCACCGAGCCGCAGCGCCAGGTGGGCGACCTCAAGCCCGGCGAGCGCTGGCGCATGACCGTCCGGCTCAAGGCGCCCCACGGCAACCTCAATCCGCACGGCTTCGATTACGAGTTGTGGCTGTGGGAGCAAGGGCTCCAGGCGACCGGCTACGTGCGCGCCGGCCCCCGCGATGCGCAGCCTCAACGCCTGGAGGATACCTGGCGACACCCCGTCGAGCGTGCGCGGCAATCGGTACGGGATGCCATCTACGCGCATGTCGCGGACCGCAAGTCCGCGGGCCTCATCGCGGCGCTGGTCGTCGGCGACCAGAACGCGATCGACCGGGCCGATTGGGACGTGTTTCGCGCCACCGGCGTCGCGCACTTGATGAGCATCTCGGGCCTGCATATCACCATGTTCGCCTGGATCGCAGCGCTCGCGGTGGGCGCCCTGTGGCGCCGCAGTGCGCGCCTTTGCCTCATGTGGCCCGCACCGCACGCCGCGCTGGCGGGCGGCGTCCTGCTTGCCACGGCGTATTCGTTGTTCAGCGGCTGGGGCGTGCCGGCACAGCGCACGGTGTGGATGCTGGCGGCGATAGGATTGCTGCGCCTGTTGGGTGTTCGCTGGCCGTGGCCGCATGTGTGGTTGCTCGCGTGCGCGGTGGTGGTCACGATCGATCCCTGGGCGCTTTCGCAGGCTGGATTCTGGTTGAGCTTCGTCGCGGTGGGCGTGCTGTTCGCCGGCAACGCTGGCATGCCCGAGAACGATGCTCGGTCGCGGCTCGGGAAACTGGTATCGATGGCCCGGGCTTCGCTGCGCGAGCAGTGGCTGATCACGCTCGCGCTGACGCCTCTCACGCTTTTGCTGTTCGGGCAGGTGTCGTTGGTGGGGCTGCTGGCGAACGCGCTGGCGATTCCGTGGGTCACCCTGGTGGTGACCCCATTCGCGATGGGCGGAGTTTTTCTAGCGCCCCTGTGGGACGCGGCGGCGTGGGCCTTGCAGTGTCTCGGCGCGTACCTCGGCTGGCTGGCGTCTTTTCCGTTCGCCGCGCTTTCGTCGCCCGCGCCGCCGCTGTGGGCAGGAGCGGCCGGGGTCGCGGGCGGCGTGTTGCTTGCGATGCGCCTGCCCTGGCACGCCCGGCTGCTTGGCATTCCGCTGCTCTTGCCTGCCTTGCTCTGGCAAGTGCCCCGGCCCGAGGGGAGCCAATTCGAATTGCTGGCCGCGGACGTCGGGCAGGGCAATGCCGTTCTCGTGCGCACCGCGCAGCACACCCTGGTTTTCGACGCCGGGCCGCGCTATGGCCCCGAAAGCGATGCGGGCCATCGTGTGCTCGTGCCGCTGCTGCGTGCGCTGGACGAGAACGTCACCACGCTCGTGCTCAGCCATAAGGATGCGGACCATATCGGCGGCGCCGTCGCCGTCCTCGCCATGCAGCCCGCCGCGACCCTGCTCAGCTCCATCGAGGACGATCATGAATTGCAGGCCGTGCGCCGGGCGCAACGTTGCGTCGCCGGCCAGCATTGGCGCTGGGACGGTGTGGACTTCGACGTGTTGCATCCCCTGGCCGCCGACTACGAAGCCCACAACAAGTCGAATGCCATGAGTTGCGTGCTGCGCATCTCGAATGGCGCTTCATCCGCGCTGCTGGCCGGCGATATCGAGCAACCGCAGGAGGCGAGGCTGGCCGGTTTCGGTGCGCTCGCGAGGGCGGACTTCCTGCTGGTCCCGCACCATGGCAGCAAGACGTCTTCCAGCGATGCCTTCCTGGATGCCGTGAAGCCTTCGGTCGCATTGGTTCAGGCCGGCTACCGCAACCGCTACGGCCATCCCGCCGCGCCTGTGGTGCAGCGGTATGCCGACCACGGCATCCGCGTCTTCGATTCGCCCCGATGCGGTGCGGCGGTCTGGCGTTCGGTCGAGCCCGACTCGCTGCGCTGCCGGCGCCAGGAGGAACCCCGGTACTGGCGGCACCGCCTGGCGCCTTTGCCCGAGTGACAGGTCCGAATGAGCCATTCCAGCCTCAACAAAGGCCCGGAAGTTGCTATCCTGTGGGCTGGAGATTCGCTTTCAATGCACAAATTCGACGAGATGTTCGCGCAGTTGCCGGCTTCGGGCGGGCTCCAGTTCCAGAGCCAGTCCCAAGGCGGCCCGGGCGGTCAAAGCCAGACGCAGGTGCAAGGCATCCGCGACCACTACCGCGACTACGCGCAGTGGTTGTCGCGCCAGCCCGACGAGACCATGCGCGCCCGGCGGGAGGAAGCGGAAATGATCTTCCGCCGGGTGGGCATCACGTTCGCGGTCTACGGCGCGAAGGATGAAGACGGTGCCGGCACCGAGCGGCTCATCCCGTTCGACCTCATCCCGCGCATCATTCCGGCGCACGAATGGGCCACGATGGAAAAGGGCCTGGTCCAGCGCGTTACCGCGCTGAACCGCTTCCTGCACGACGTCTATCACGGGCAGGACATCCTGCGGGCCGGGATCGTTCCGACGGAACAGGTCCTGGACAACGCCCAGTTCCGCAAGGAGATGATGGGCGTGTACGTGCCGCATCACGTGTATTCGACCATCGCGGGCGTCGACATCGTGCGCGCGCCGAATGCGCAAGGCGAGGGCGAGTACTACGTGCTGGAGGACAACCTTCGCGTGCCCAGCGGTGTCTCGTACATGCTGGAAGACCGCAAGATGATGATGCGGCTCTTCCCGGATCTTTTCAGCTCCCACCGCGTGGCGCCGGTGATGCACTACCCGGACTTGCTGCTCGAAACCCTGCGCGCTTCCGCCCAGCCCGGGGCGGCGGACCCGACAGTCGTGGTGCTCACGCCCGGCATGTACAACAGCGCGTACTTCGAGCACGCATTCCTCGCGCAGCAGATGGGTGTGGAACTGGTCGAGGGGCAGGATCTTTTCGTGAAAGACCGCTTCGTCTACATGCGCACCACGCGGGGACCGAAGCGCGTCGACGTGATCTATCGCCGGGTGGACGACGACTTCCTGGACCCGTCCGTGTTCCGCCCGACCTCCACGCTCGGCACAGAAGGGCTGGTCGATGCGTACCGCGCGGGCAACGTCACGATCTGCAACGCGATCGGCACGGGAGTCGCGGATGACAAATCGATCTATCCGTACGTGCCGAAGATGATCGAGTTCTACCTCGGCGAAAAGCCGATCCTGAAGAACGTGCCCACCTACATGTGCCGCAACAAGGAGGACCTCTCATACACCTTGTCCAACCTGAAGGACCTGGTGGTGAAGGAGGTCCATGGCGCCGGCGGCTACGGCATGCTGGTCGGCCCGGCCTCCACGAAGCAGGAGATCGAGGATTTCCGCAAGGCGATCGAGGCGAACCCCGGCGGCTACATCGCGCAGCCCACGCTGTCGCTGTCCAGTTGCCCGACGTTCGTGGAGAGCGGCGTCGCGCCGCGCCACATCGACCTGCGGCCCTTCGTGCTCTCGGGCAAGGAGGTGCAGATGGTGCCGGGTGGGTTGACGCGCGTGGCGTTGAAGGAAGGCTCCCTGGTCGTCAATTCGTCGCAGGGCGGCGGGACCAAAGACACGTGGATCCTGGAAGTCTGAAACCTTGCGGGACAGATCTTCAGCTCTGTCCTCAACTGATTAAGGGGCGAAGCCCATGCTGTCAAGAACCGCCGATCACCTCTTCTGGATGTCCCGCTACACCGAGCGCGCGGAGAACACCGCGCGCATGCTGGACGTCAACTACCAGACCTCGCTGTTGCCCCAGTCCGCCGCCGTCGCGCAAGTTGGCTGGCAAGGCCTGTTGTCGATCAGCGAACTGATGCCGCGCTACGAGGAAAAGCACGGCGAGGTCGTGCCGCAACGCGTCATGGAATTCATGGTGAAGGACGAGAGCAATCCGTCGTCCATCGTCTCGTGCCTGAAGGCGGCCCGGGAAAATGCACGCGCGGTTCGGGGCTCGCTCACCACCGAAGCGTGGGAGACGCAGAACCAGACCTGGCTGGAAGTGAACCGCATGATCAAGGCGCGCGAGTTCGAGCGCGACCCGGGGCAGTTCTTCGAGTGGGTGAAATTCCGCTCGCATCTCTCGCGCGGCGTCACGGTGGGCACGATGCTGATGGACGAGGCGCTGCACTTCATGCGCCTGGGCACTTTCCTCGAGCGGGCGGACAACACGGCGCGGCTGGTGGACGTGAAGTTTCACGCCGTGCAGAGCGACTTCTTCGGCCATGCCAGCGAGAAGGACCAGGAATACGACTTCTATCACTGGAGCGCGATCCTGCGCTCGGTCTCCGGCTTCGAGATTTACCGCAAGGTGTACCGGGACGTGATCAAGCCCGAGCGCGTCGCGGACCTTTTGATCCTGCGCGCCGACATGCCGCGCTCGCTGCATGCGAGCCTGAACGAGGTGGTGAGCAATCTCTCCATGGTCGCGAACGACCAATCCTCGGAGACGCAGCGCCGCGCCGGCAAGCTGCGCGCGGACTTGCAGTACGGCGACATCGACGAGATCCTTGCCACGGGTCTGCACGCTTTCCTCACGCAATTCCTCGATCGCGTGAACGAATTGGGCGCGCGGATCAGCCGCGACTTCCTGATCCCGGCGACGGCCTGAACTTTTTGGCGACCGCGCCGCGGCTCAGGCGCCCAGCCGGTCGAGCGCTCGCTGCAGGTTGCTTCGCGCCCGCGTCTCCAGCTGCGAGTGAAAGTGTTCCGTGCTGTACAGCCGGGGACGCCCCAGGAAACCCGTGAGCACGCGGCGGCGGCCGATGCGGAATTGCTCCTCGGGAACATGCGCGTATTCCTCGCGGATCTGCCGGTTGGATTCGTCGAACCGCGCGGCTTCGGCGCCCAGGATCGAGAGGTCGATGTCCACCAGCAATTGCGCGTCCGGGCCCTCGGGCGCCGCGGTGTGCAACGTGGCCATGACGAGCGCGTGCACCCGGCCGGCGACATCTTCGTCCAGACCGGATTGCCGCACGGATTGCGCCGCCCAATCCGCGCTGCGGGTCTCGTTGTCGCTGCGCTGCGCGTCGTAGAAGGCGTCGTGGAACCAGAGCCCCAGCGCCACTTCGCCGGGCTCTATCGCGAGGCCACGCACCGCATCGAAGTTCTGCATGCACTCGTGCAGGTGCTGCGTGGAGTGGTAGCGGCGGTGCGGCTCGCTCCAGCAGGTATAGAGCCGGCGGTACAGCCCCTCGTCGGCGGCGGGCCGGCCGAGGTCTTGCCAGGTGCGGATCCATCCATGCAGGTCGGAACTCATGGGACTTTCCCCATCTTGATCCCCGCCATCGCCTCACGCACTTCGCGTCCCAGCTCGATCACCGCCATCGCGTAGTAGCTCGACCAGTTGTAGCGCGTGATGACGTAGAAGTTCTCGGTGCCGGCGATGTATTGCAGCGGCGCGTCCCCATTCTGCAATTCGACCAGCGCGAGCGGGCCCTGGTGCTCGAGCGCGGAGCCTTCGAGCACCGCGCCCTTCGCCGTGAAACTGGCGACGCTGAACGTGGGCAGGATGTCGGGCGCGAGCAGCGCTTCCTTGTCGAGCCGCGATTCGTCGAAGGTGACGGGGTAGTGAGTGGGCATTCCGGTTTGCCAGCCGTAGCTTTTGAAGTAGTTCGCAACCGAGCCGATGACGTCGGCGGGACTGCGGGCGAGATCGATGCGCCCATCGTCGTCGAAATCGACCGCCCATTTCAGTGAACTACTTGGCATGAATTGCGGCATGCCCATCGCGCCCGCATAACTGCCGAGCGGCTGCAGCGGGTCGCCGCCCGCGCGGCTTTGCATGAGGAGGAACTGTTCGAGCTCCCCACGGAAGTACGCCGAGCGTTCGGCTGCGCGCGGATGCACCTGCGGGAAATCGAAGGCCAGCGTGGCGAGGGCATCGATCACGCGGAAGTTGCCCGTCTGCTGCCCGTAGATCGTCTCCACGCCGATGATGCCCACGATGATCTCCGCAGGCACGCCATACCTCGCCTCGGCGCGCGCGAGCGTCGCCTGGTTGTCCTGCCAGAACTGCACGCCCGCGCGAATGCGGATCGGGTCGATGAAGCGGCTGCGGTACACGCGCCAGTTCTTCGGCGTGCCGGTGGGCGGCGGCTGCATCAGGCGGCTCACGAGGGGCAGCATCTGCGCCTGGCCGACGGCGCGGCGTGTCCATTCGGGGTCCAGCCCCTGGCGTTGCGCGGCTTCGTCGGCCCAGCGCATCGCCTCCTCGTTGCCGGCGTAGGGCATGCCGCGCGCGCTGTTGCGCTCCGCGAGCTGGCGTTTGCGCGGAGCGGATTGCGCATCGGCAGGATAAGGCAGTGCGGCCGCCGCGAGGGCGAATACGACCGCGGCGGCGAAAAGTCGCATCAGTGGGGCCAGGCAAGTTGCTTGAATTCACGCTGCAGTGCGGCGAGGCCGGCCTGCGGCGTGCGGGCGTAGCGCTGCATTTCCAGCGCGAGCAGCCAGTCTGACAGGCTGCGCGCGCCTTCGCCGAAACGCGCTGTGACAAGCGTCGCGATTTGCCGCGGCGGGGCGGTGGGGGAGATTTCCAGTCCGGCCTCCTGCAGGCGCTTGCGCGCGCGCGTGAGCAGGCGCAGCCACGGGTCGTGCTGGCGCCGGTCCCACAGCGTCCAGGCGGCGCCGACCAACGCGGCGAACACGACCAGCGCGATCAGCACGTAGCTCAGATCCTCCCAGCTCGGCGACTCGAAACCCAGGTTCCTCAGCAGGTCCAGCTGCTTGCTCTGCGTGTAGTTCAGCACCCACTGATTCCAGCCGTTGTTCAAGGCATCCCAGGCCGCGCGGAAATTGATGGCGAACTCCGGCGTCACGGCGCCGAATGCCGCGGCGATCACGCCGCGCGGGGGCTGCAGGCGCTGGAACGCACCGACGCGACCGGGCGCCACGGCGGACGTCGGGTCGACCCGCACCCAGCCTCGGCCCGCCAGCCAGACCTCGGTCCATGCATGCGCATCGCTTTGCCGCAGCACCCAGAAGCCGTCCACCGAATTTCGCTCGCCGCCCTGGTAGCCGGTGACGACACGCGCGGGGATGTCCATCGCGCGCATCAGGACCGCGAAGGCCGACGCGATGTGCTCACAGAAGCCTTCCTTGCGGTCGAACCAGAACTCGTCGGCGGTGTTGGCTCCGTAGACGCCCGGGTCCAGCGTGTACTGGTAGTTGCCGGTGCGCAGGCGGTTCATCGCGGCCTGCACGAGCGCCGCGTTATCGCGGCCGGCGCGAGCGCCGTCGAGCCGCATCTGCGCGGCCAGCGCCAGGGTGCGAGGGTTGAAGCCCGCGGGCAGTTCGGTGTACTGCGGCGGCAGCGCGGCGGCGCTGGTGCGCGGCCCGTGCCGGAAATCGACGTAGCTCTCGGCCGTGTAGCGCAGGAGATCCGTGACCGGACGGTTCGCGACCCATTGCAACTCGCTGGTCATCGCCGTGGTGAAGCCCGGCGTCACCGGCGGATTCACGGCGGCGTCGAGCACCATGACCCACGGTCGGTTGCTCGGCTCCAGCGTGACTTCGTAGCGCACCGGCGTGCCGGATACCTCGAGCTGCGCGTTCCCTCCGAGAACCCGGCTCGCCGGCGAACCCAGGCGCGGCTGCAGCGTGCGCCACTCGCGCCCGTCGAAGGTGGAGAGCACCGGGCCGCGGAAGTACAACTCGCTTTGCTGCGGCACCGGCCCCTCGAACTTCACGCGCATGGCGATGGTTTCGTCGAGCGCGAGGCTTGCGAGGTTGCCCACCTGCATCGTGGCCGAAAGGCCGCTGCGCCCGCTCATCGCATCGCTCGGGATGCCCCACAGCGGCGCGAGGCGCGGGAACAGGACGAAACACACCGCCATGATCGGCGCGCCGAGCAATGCCATGGTCGCGGCGGTGCGCGCGGCTTGCGCTAGCGGCGGGCGGCCCACCGGCATGTGCGCATTCACCAGCGCGGTGAGCAGGCCGAGCAGCGCGACGAGCATTGCCGCGGCGGTGAGCAGCGACTGCGAGAAGAAGAAGTTGGTGAGCATCGTGAAGAAGCCCAGGAAGAAGACAACGAACGCATCACGCCGGGCGCGCAGCTCCAGCGTCTTGAGCGCGAGCAGGACGACGATCATGGTCACGCCCGCGTCGCGGCCCAGAACAGTGCGATGCGTCGCGAAGGTCGCCGCGAGGGTGACGGCCAACAGGCCCAGCAACCACCATTTGCCGGGCAGGGGCCGCGCGCGCACCGCCAGCCAGCCGCGCCAAATGAGCACGAGGGCTGCGAGCGTGCTGCACCACAGAGGCAGGTTTCCCACCTGCGGCAGCACGACCCAGGCGATGACGAGCAGCAGGAAGAGCGTGTCCCGCGCATCGCGTGGAAGGGCGCCCAGGCGCGTCGCGAAGGGGGCGGTCAACATAGTGCGAGCGCCTCCAGGCAGCGTCGCTTGTGCGCCTCGCCGCTCGCCGGCCTGATTTCCTGCGTCGGCAGGCGCAGGCCGTAGTCCAGCCCCAGGCGGTCCGCCTGCACCACCCACGCGGCGATGCGCGAGAGCCTGGCTTCCACGCCCGCGCCGGCTTGCGCGAAGTCGAGCCACAGCTCGTAGCGCTGCGCTTGCTGGGTGTCGCGGCTCACCAGTTCGTCGGCTTTCGCGGCCTTCTTCCACACCACGAGCTTGAGGGGATCGCCGCGTCGGTACGGTCGCACGCCGTCGAACTCGCCGGTGTTGCTCATGCGCAATGCTGCCGCACCGCCCGCGCGCGGCTCGCCCGCTGGAAGCGGGGGCGGAAAAGGCTCAGGGGCTGGATAGACCAGCACCTGGGCGGCCGGCCGCCACACGGTCCACACGCGGAACGTGCCGAGCGGGAACCTTGTTTCGGCCGTGAGCGGCGGCACGCGATGCAGGCCACGTCGCTCGGGCTTGAAGGCGACGTGCACCGTTGCGATCGCCTGCGCCGGCACGTCGGTCCAGACCCAGCGGTCTTCATGTGTCGCATCGAGGATCGCCATGCCGATGCCGAAGCGCGTGGACTTTCGGGTGTTCGTGAGCTGGATGGTCAGCGTGGCGCTGGTCCCGGCGAATTGCGCCTCGGGCGCGAGGAGCGCCATCGTGAGACCGCGCAACGTGGCGTGGCAAACGTGCATGCCGACGACGGTGCTGCCCGCCAAAAGGAACGTAAGCAGGTAGCCGAGATTGAGCTGGTAGTTGATCGAGGCGACCAGCAGCACGAGCATCGTCGCGCCCAGCATGAAGCCCGGCCGCGTCGGCAGGATGTACACGTTGCGCTGGGTCAGCGTGAGGATGTCGGAGAGGGGCAGGCGCGACTGCCACCACTGGCGGAAGCGGCCGCGTGCGAAGGTGAAGGGATTGACTGCCGCCAGCATGGCTGTCATCCCGGGCTCGACCCGGGATCCATGGTGGAGCGTCCGTGTGCCAGGATGGATTGCGGGTCGAGCCCGCAATGACAGACGGGGCGGTTCATGGGAGGGGTATGGCCTCCACCATCGCGCGCACCTGCTCGATCGGGCCGCGCCCCGCGTCGCCGACGGGCACCATGCGGTGCGCGACGGTCTGCGGCAGGATGGCTTGCACGTCGTCGGGCGCGACGTAGTCGCGCCCGCTCAGCAAGGCTTGCGCCTTGGCGGCACGCACCACCGCGATGCCGGCGCGCGGCGACAGGCCTTGCAGGAACCAGCGGCCCGACCGCGTGGCGGCGACGAGGTCCTGCACATACGTGAGCAGCGGATCCGCCGCGTGGACCTGCAGCACTTTCTGCTGCAGCATCTGCAGGTCCACAGGCGTGAGCGTGGAGTGCATCGCCTCCACCATTCCGCGGCGGTCCGCACCGGCCAGCAGTTCGCGCTCGGCCGCGCGGTCCGGGTAGCCCAGCGAGATGCGCATCAGGAAACGGTCCAGCTGCGACTCCGGCAGCGCGAAAGTGCCGAGCTGGTCGTGCGGATTCTGCGTGGCGATGACGAAGAAGGGCGTGGGCAGCGGCCTGGTCTCGCCTTCCACCGTGACCTGCTTTTCTTCCATCGCTTCCAGCAGCGCGCTTTGCGTCTTGGGGCTGGCGCGGTTGATCTCGTCGGCCAGCAGCACCTGGGCGAAGACGGGGCCGGGATGAAACACGAAAGACTCCCGCGCGCGCTCGTAGATCGAGACGCCCGACAGGTCGCTCGGCATCAGGTCGGCGGTGAATTGCACGCGTGAGAAGTGCAGGCCGAAAGAGCGCGAGAGGGCGTGCGCCAACGTGGTCTTGCCAACCCCCGGCACGTCCTCGATCAGCAGGTGGCCGCCGGCCAGCAGGCAGGCCACGCAGTCGCGCACCTGGGCAGGTTTTCCGACGAGCACCGTGTTAAGCTGATCGAGCAGAGCCTTGAGTTTTTGTTGTGCTTCCATGGCACGACGTTATCGCAAAATCGTCTTGGCAGATGAGCCGCTATGAATAAAACCGGGTATTTCACGCACCCCGATTGCAGGAGACACGAAATGGGCCCGGGCCATCCCGAGTGCCCTGAGCGGCTCGATGCGATCGAGGACAGACTCCTCGCGAGCGGCGTCGGCGATGCGCTCGACCGCCGCGAAGCCCCTGAAGCCTCCCCGGAAATCATCCAGCTTGCGCACAGCAAGACGCTGGTGAATTCCATCCGCGGGCTCGAGCAGGAACTGGCCGAGCACATCGCCGCCGGCGGCCGGGGCTACGCCCAGATCGATCCCGACACCGCCATGAACAGCAGCTCCTGGAGCGCGACGCTGCATGCCTGTGGCGCGGTGCTGGCCGCGACGGATGCGGTGATCGCCGGTGAACTCGAGAACGCCTTTTGCGCGGTTCGCCCGCCGGGACACCATGCCTGCCGCGACCGCTCGATGGGTTTCTGCATCTTCAACCAGATCGCCGTTGGCGCGCTGTATGCGCTCGAGCGCCATGGCCTGAAACGCGTGGCGGTGGTGGACTTCGACGTGCACCATGGCAACGGCACCGAGGACATCCTGGCCGGCGACGAGCGCGTGCTCATGGTCGGCATCTTCCAGCATCCGTTCTACCCGGGCAGCGGCTCGCGCCCGCTGGGGGACAACATGGTCAACCTGCCCGTGCCCGCGTATACCAAGGGCGATGTGATCCGCCGGATGATCGAAGACAAGTGGATTCCGCGCCTGGAGGAATTCAAGCCCGAGATGATCTTCATCAGCGCCGGCTTCGACGCGCACCGCGATGACGACCTCGGGCAGCTCGGCCTCGTCGAAGCCGACTACACCTGGATGACCCAGCGCATCAAGGAAATTGCGGCGAAGTATTCGAAGGGCCGTATCGTCTCGTCGCTCGAAGGCGGCTACAACCTCGGCGCGCTGGCGCGCAGCGTCGAGGCGCACGTTCGGGCGCTGGCCGATATCTGAGGCGCGGCGATGGAAGACGCACTCATCTACCAGAAGGATTCGCGCGGCGTCGTGACGCTCACGATGAACCGCCCCGCGAACTTCAACGCTTTGAGCGAGGAAATGCTCGCGGCCATGCAGGCCGCGATCGACCGCGCGGCCGCCGACGATTCGGTTCGCGCGGTGGTCATCGCAGCCAACGGCAAGGCGTTCTGTCCCGGGCACAACCTCAAGGAAATGATCGCGACGCCGTCGCTTGACTATTACCAGCGGCTCTTCGCGAAGTGCAGCCGCATGATGCTGTCCCTCCTGAAGCTGCCGGTGCCGGTGATCGCGCGCGTGCACGGCATCGCGACGGCGGCCGGCTGCCAGCTCGTGGCGCAATGCGACCTGGCCGTGGCATCCACCGACGCGAAGTTCGCGGTGAGCGGCGTCAATTTCGGCCTCTTTTGCTCCACGCCCAGCGTGCCGCTGCTGCGCAACGTCGCGCCCAAGCACGCGATGGAAATGCTGGTCACCGGCGACTTCATCACCGCGCAGCAGGCAATGGAACGCGGTCTCGTGAACCGCGCGGTCGCGCCGGAACAGCTCGATGCGGAAGTTGAAAGCCTGGTCGCGAGCATCCTGCAAAAGCCGCGCGAGGCGCTGGCGATGGGCAAGGAGTTGTTCTACCGCCAGCGCGAGATGGGGATCGAGGCGGCGTACCAGCTCGCGAACCAGACCATGGCCGTGAACATGATGGACGGCTGCGCGCAGGAAGGCTTCACGGCGTTCGCCGAGAAGCGCACGCCCGCGTGGAAGCCTTGACCTTTCCCTTCCGATGACGGAAATCGACCAGTTGCTGCGCGACCTGGGGCACCCCGGCGCGCCGATGGAACTCATCGCCCTCGTCGGCTGCCTGCTGCTCGCATTCGGCATCTGCTGGTTGGTCGGTGGCAAGCAACCGCAGGAGTCGGTGTGGTTCGGCCGCGCGATCGTGGACGGCCTGCTGTTTCCGCTGCTCGCGCTGACGTTCACCTACAGCGCCATCCTTGTCCTCTCGCACACGCAGAAGATCGTCCTGCTGAAGGTGGCGCTACCCGTGCTCATCTCGCTGGCGGGCATCCGTTTCCTGGCGCGCGTGTTCACGGTGGTGTTTCCGCAATCGGGCCTCGCGCGCGTTGTCGAGCGGCTCTTCTCCTGGATGGCGTGGATTGCGGCGGTGCTCTGGATCGTGGGCCTGCTGCCCTACGTGATGGAGGAGATGGACGCGATCAACTTCGCTTTCGGCAAATCGCGCGTCAGCCTGTTGGTATTGGTGCAGGGCATCCTCTCGGCGGGCGCGGTGCTGGTCGCGACGCTGTGGATCTCCGCCGCCCTCGAGCGCAAGGTGCTGCGCGATGCAGTGCACGACCTCTCGCTGCGCAAGGTCGCGGCCAGCGCGATCCGCGCGGTGTTGCTGCTGGTGGGCTTGCTGTTCGCGCTGTCCGCGGTCGGTGTCGATCTCACGGCGCTTTCCGTCCTGGGCGGGGCGGTGGGCGTGGGTCTCGGCTTCGGCTTGCAGAAGCTCGCGGCGAACTACGTCAGCGGTTTCGTCATCCTCTTCGAGCGCAGCTTGCGCATTGGCGATACGGTGCGCGTGGACAATTTCGAAGGCGTAATCCTGGACATCAAGACGCGCTACACGCTGATTCGCTCGCTGAGCGGCCGCGAATCCATCGTGCCGAACGAAAAGCTGATCACCGAGCGGATCGAGAACTTGTCGCTGGCCGATCCGCGCATCCTCGTCTCGACCGAGGTGACGGTGGGCTACGACAGCGACGTGGACGTCGTGCAGAAGATTCTCGTGGAGGCCGCGCGCACGACCGAGCGCGTGATCGAGGAACCGGCGCCTGCTCCGCGCCTCGTGAAATTCGGTGCGGATGGTCTTGAGTTCGCGCTGCAATTCTGGATCGCCGACCCCATGAACGGGCAGACCAACGTGAAGTCCGACGTGAACCTGAAAATCCTCAAGGGCCTGCGTGAAGCGGGGATCGACATCCCGTTCCCGCAACGTGTGGTTCAGTTCAAGGGCCCGGGAATTTCCGCTTCGGTCACGGGACCTGAGCAATAGGCACGGCTTCGGGCGCGCTGTCCGGTTTCGGCTGCGCCATCGCGAGCAACGTGTTGATCTTCTCGTACAGCTCCAGGTAGCGCAGCGGCTTGGCGATGTAGGCGTCGCAGCCGGCGAGCCGGGTCTTTTCGCGGTCTTCCTTCATCGCCATCGCCGTGAGCGCCAGCACCGGAATGCGGGCCGTGGCCGGGTCCTTCTTGAGAAGTACGGTGGCGGCCAAACCATCCATGCCCGGCAGCTGGACGTCCATCAGGATCAGGTCGGGGTGGTGCTCGCGCGCCATGGTGAGGCCAGTCTCGGCGTCGGTCGCGCAAAGCGAGGTATGGCCGACGTTTTCCAGCAGCAGGACAGCGAGCTTCATGTTCGCCGCGTTGTCCTCAATGATCAGGATATGTGCCATGGTTTTCCTCTCCGATGCGCAGTGCGCGCCTGACTTCGGCCATGAAGCCGTTGCTGTTGAACTGGGTCTTCTCGATGACGTGGATGGCGTTGCCGGAATTGCCGCCTAGCAAGACGCGATCCTGCGCGGTGATCTGCTTGGCCGTCACCACGAGCACGGGAATGCGGGCGGTGTCGGCGTCGCGCTGGAGCGCCTCGATGACGTCGAAGCCGTTGACATCCGGCATCATCAGGTCCAGCAGGATCAGGTCGGGCCGCAGGCGCCGCGCCAGCGCGAGGGCCTCCGCGCCGCCATAGGATCGCACCACCGCATAGGCCGGCGAGGCCAGGAACGCGGCGATCACTTCCACGGCTTTGGGGTCGTCATCGACCACCAGCACCGTGTGGACGCGCTCCATCGTCGGCTGCAGGCCGAGATGCGTGAGCGATGCCTTGAGCTCGGCGCGGCTGATGGGCTTTTGCAGCACGGCGGTGGCGCCACGGGACAATGCGAGGCCGCGCTCATCGGCACCCGCGATGATCACCACCGGCACTTCGGCCAATGCGGCGCTCTCGCGGATCCGCTGCAGGAACTCCCAGCCATCGATGCCGGGCAAGCGGATGTCCAGCGTGATGAGGTGCAGGGCACGCTGCGGTGCGATCTCGAGCGCTGCTTCCGCGCTCGATGCGCAGACCACGGTGAATCCCTCGGCTTCGAGCAGGAGCCGGATCAGGTCGGCCGAGCGGGGATCGTCTTCGACCACCAGGGCGATGTGCTCCTTCGTCCTGTCCAGGGTGAGCGCACCGTGGCTTTCGGGCGCCGGGACCGGCTCTTCGGCCGGAGCGCGCAGCGGCAGCCAGACCGCGAAGCACGCGCCTTCGCCTTCCGCGCTCGCCACCGACACCGTGCCGCCATGCAGTTCGGCCATTTGCTTGACCATGGCCAGGCCGAGGCCGGTGCCTTCGAATTTGCGGGCCAGGCTGCTGTCGATCTGGCTGAACGCATGGAACAGCTTGCCCATGTCCGCCCTGGAAATCCCGATGCCGCTGTCCGTCACCGACAGCTCCAGGAATTCGGTGTAGCTGCTGTCCGCAAGCGGAAAGCCGTGGACGGGCCAGGCCCCCGTCATGGTGCCGACGGCGCTGCGCGCCACGCGCTTCGCGCGCATCACCACGCGCGTTCCGTTGGCGCTGAATTTCACCGCGTTGGACAGCAGGTTGTAGGCGATCTGCTTGGTCTTGCGCATGTCGAGCTGCGGCGTGCCGAGAAGCGGGTCGGTCTCGAGTTCGAGCGTGATCCGCTGCGCGGCCGCCTTCTCCCGCACGATCGTCAGGCTGTTGGCAAGCAGGTCGTCCAGGCCAACGGCCTCGAATTCGAGCGCCATCATGCCCGCCTCGACCTTCGACAGATCCAGGATGTCGTTGATCAGCGAGAGCAGGTGCTGCCCGCTGCTGAAGATGTCGACGATGCATTCCTGCTGGCCGTCCCGCAGCTCGCCCATCAGGCCGTCCTTGAGGGCCTCCGAAAATCCGATGATGGCGTTCAGCGGCGTGCGCAGTTCGTGCGACATGGTGGCCAGGAACTCGGACTTCATGCGGGTCGCGTGCTCCAGCTCGATGTTCTTTTCCTGCAGCACGCGGTCCACCCGCTTGCGCTCGGTGATGTCGCGCGCCGCGGCGAACACGCCCTGGAGCTTGCGCTCGCGGTCGTAGAAAGTCGCGGCGTTGTACGAGACCACCGTCTCCGCGCCGTCCAGCGCGCGCACGGTGAGCTCATAGTCGTTCACCCGGTTCTCCGTGAGCACGCGCTTGATCGCGGCGTCGGCGCGGAACGGGTCGGTGAAGAAATTCTTGCACGGAGCACCGATCAACTCGTCGCGCGTACGCCCCGTGAGGGACATCATCTGCCGGTTGACGTCCGAGATGATGCCTTGCGGATCGGTCGTCATCAAGGCGTCGATGTTCGACTCGATGAGCGAGCGCGTGTAGAACTGCTGGTCGCGCAGGCGCTGGTCCAGCAGGGCCTGCGTGGCCTCGATCTGCTTTCGCGCCGTGTTGTCCGTGCCGATCAGCAGGTAGCCGATGATGTTCTCCTGCGCGTCGCGCAGCGCCGTGACCGAGACGATCGCGGGGAAGCGGCTGCCGTCCTTTCGGATGTAGGTCAGCTCGTAGATGTCCTCGATGCCGCGCGATGCCTTGAACACCAGTGCTTCGAACCCGGGCGTGATGGTCGTGGAGAGCTCCAGGCTCAGCGCCTCGGCGCGGGCGATGACTTCCCGGGGATCGGAAATGTCCGCGGGCGTGATCTTGTTCATCACTTCGGCCGCCGTGTAGCCCAGCATGCGCTCGGCGCCCACGTTGAAGATCTGGATGAC
>JAZKIF010000027.1:0-70974 GCA_040385005.1 Pseudomonadota bacterium | reverse complement strand
CCAAGGGCATCGAGAAGAACCGCGTGTACACCGAAGGCAAGGGCGAGAAGCAGCCTGTTGCGGACAACAAGACCTCCGAAGGCCGTGCGAAGAACCGTCGCGTGGAAATCGAAGTGGTCGGTACCCGCGCCAACAAGTAATCCTTCCCGGATTGCCGAAAAGCCCCGCTCCGCGGGGCTTTTTCATTGGAGAATCGACTCTCTATGACAGAAGCCATCGTCAACGCCGACCCGGCCGAACTGGCCAAATTCTCGGATCTCGCCCATCGCTGGTGGGACCCGGAGAGCGAGTTCAGGCCGCTGCACCAGATCAATCCGCTGCGCCTGGCCTGGATCGACGCTCACGCGCCGCTCTCGGCCAAGCGGGTGCTGGACGTCGGCTGTGGCGGCGGCATCCTGGCCGATTCGATGGCGCGCAAGGGCGCCGACGTGTTGGGCATCGACCTGGCGGGCAAGGCATTGAAAGTGGCTCAGCTGCACGCCCTGGAAGCGCAGACGAAGGGCGTCGAATATCGGGAGGTCAGCGTGGAAGCGCTGGCTGCCGAGCAACCCGAAAGCTTCGACATCGTGACCTGCATGGAGATGCTGGAGCACGTGCCGGATCCTTCGTCGGTCGTTCGCGCCTGCCATGCGCTCGTCAAGCCCGGGGGCTGGGTGTTCTTCTCGACGATCAACCGCAACCCGAAGTCCTTCCTGTTCGCGATCGTGGGCGCCGAGTACGTGCTGAACCTGCTGCCGCGCGGCACGCACGAGTATCTGAAGTTCATCCGGCCGAGCGAGCTCGCGGGCTACTGCCGCGCAGCGGGACTGGATTTGGTCGACACGCGCGGCATGGAATACAACCCGCTCACCCGCCGCTACTGGTTGTCCGGGGACACCAGCGTCAACTACCTCCTCGCGACCCGGAAAGACTGAATGTTCCAAGGAATCCGTGCCGTGCTGTTCGACCTGGACGGCACGCTGATCGACAGTGCGCCCGACCTCGGCGCCGCCGCGGACGAGATGCGTGTCTCGCGGGGCCTGTCTTCGCTGCCGCTCGACACCTATCGCCCCATGGCGGGCGCCGGCGCGCGCGGCATGCTCGGCATCGCCTTCGGCATGACGCCGGACCATGAGGACTACGCCGCGATGCGTGAGGAATTCTTCGTCAGGTACGAGCAGCGCATGACGCAGCTGACGTACGTCTTCGATGGCGTGATCCAACTGCTGGACGAGTTGAAATCCCGCGGCCTGCCCTGGGGTGTGGTGACCAACAAGTCGATGCGCTTCACCGGGCCGCTGACGCAAGGCATGCCGCTGTTCTCGACGGCATCGGCCGTTGTCGGCGGGGACACGACGCCGCACGCCAAGCCTCATCCCGAGCCGTTGTTCGAGGCCGCGCGCCGATTGAGCATCGACCCGGCGCATTGCGTGTATGTAGGGGACGACGAGCGTGACGTCATCGCCGGCAAGGCGGCGGGCATGCGCACCGTGGCCGCGACGTACGGCTACCTCGGCAGCAACGCGGACACCTTGAAGTGGGGCGCCGATGCCCACATCGCGAGTCCACTTGAATTGATCGCGCTCTTGCAATCGCCCGCCAGGGCCTAAAATACGAAGCTTGGGGCTGCACTGGTTTCGACGTGGGTTCGGACGCGTGGCAGGGCATGTCGAGCTGAATGCGCTCGTAAAACAGATTCAAAAAAGTAACTGCAAACGACTCTACGTTCGCACTCGCCGCTTAATTGCCGGTGAGCTTCGCAACAGCAGGCCTATGGGCTGGGTGAGGTTTCCTTCGGGAAGCCGAGCTGCGAAGAAACCTTCATAGGCTGGTTCCTCGCCGGGTTACTTGGCGAGGAACGAGAAAATAGGTGACTGGCGTCCTGTGCAGCGTGCCGCTGCGCGGCACAGGAGGCGAGACTCAAACCAGACGGCTACACATGTAGAACTGTACGAAGAAGGCTTGCGGACGCGGGTTCAATTCCCGCCAGCTCCACCAACTACCAACGCCCTCCACTGGCAACAGTGGAGGGCGTTTTTCATATGCGCCCAGCGTGGGCGCCACATCGGCGCAGCGGGTGCCGTCCTCCTACGCCGTGACCCGAGCCCCCGAAGTAGAGTATTCCCATGTCGCAGAGGATCGATATGACGGCGGAGAACTCGGCAGCAAGCGCGCGGCAACGTGCCCAATCGCTGGCGCGGAATGCCGTGTCGAGCTTGCGCGGATTGGGCCGCGCTTTGCTGCGCATGCCCGGCCTGCGCGTGCTCTTCCAGGCGATCCGCAACTACGTGCTGCATCAAAGCGCGAACCAGGCGGGCAGCCTGGCCTTCTCATGGCTGCTGGCCATGTTTCCTCTGCTGGTTCTCTTGTCCGCCGGCGCCGGATACTTCGGCCAGCCCGGCGATGCCGCGATCCTGGCGGCCCGCGTCATCGGGTACGCGCCGCCGCTCGTGCGCGAGGTGGTGCATCCCGCCATCGCGCAGGTGCTGGCCCAACGCAGCCAGACGCTGTTGACGATCGGTGTGCTCGCGACTTTGTGGACGGCTTCTTCCGGCATGCAGGCGATACGCTCGGCGCTGAACCGGGCCTACGGCCTCGAGCGCGGCCTGCCTTTCTGGAAGGCCCGGATCAAGGTGACCTTGTTCACGGTCATCGCGGGGGCGGCCCTGCTCGCCGCATTCAGCTCGATCGTCATCCTGCCTTATCTGCGGGAATGGATTCAGTCTGGCGGGGGCGACGCGCATCAAACGCTTTTGCTTCACAACGGGATTCGCTACGGCTCGGCTTTCCTGGTGGTGGCAACACTTTACGCACTGCTCTACGCATGGCTTCCGGACATGCGGCAGCGACTCGTCACGGTCGTGCCGGGAGCGCTGCTCGGCGCTGCGTTGTGGGTCGCGGCCGCCTGGGCACTGTCGTATGCGTTGCGCGGGGCGGGAAAGCTGGCCTTGCTGTATGGCAGCTTCGCAGGGGTGGTTGCCACCCTCGTGTTCCTCTACGTCACCGCGACCACCTTGATCTTCGGCGCGGAGATCAATGGCGCGCTGCGAGCCGAGCAGTGAACGCAAGACATGGGAGCAGCTCCAATGCACATGAACAGATCGCGATACGTTGCATTTGCCGCCGCGCTCTTGCTCGGCGGATGCGCCCCGGTGTTCGCGCCGCCCGGCTCGGCTTTGGACGCCGGAAGCGCCGGGTGGCGCACGCAGTGGGGGCCCGGCCAGGCCGACTTCGAGCGCATCGTTCCCGGCCAATGGACGCGGGCGGATGTGGAGCGCACCTTCGGTCCGCCGGCGCTGATCGAGCGCGTCGCAAGCTGGGACGGGCCCATCATGACGTACCGCTGGCGCGATGCCGGCGGAGCGCGGATGTTCTATTCGATCTACCTGGACTCGCAAGGCGTGGTCCGCCGCGCGCACCCGAGCATGGAGGTGAGAGACAGGCTGTTCGATCGATTCTGATCACGCCCGTGGATTGAACGGATCCTTGATCCCGCCGCCCGTGTCGATCCACACGCTCTTGGTTTCGGTGTACTCGTGGATCGCCTCGAGCCCGTTCTCGCGGCCGAGCCCGCTCTCCTTCATCCCGCCGAACGGCATCGCGTAGTTCGTGCGCCGGTAGGTGTTGACCCACACGGTGCCCGCGCGCAGCCGCCTCGTCATGCGATGGGCGCGCTTGATGTCGTTGGTCCAGACGCCGGCCGCCAGCCCGAAGCGCGTGTCGTTCGCGATCCGCACCGCATCGTCCTCGTCCTTGAACGGAATCAGGCACAGCACCGGGCCGAAGACTTCTTCCTGCGCGATCCGCATATCGTTGCGCACGCCGCCGAAGATCGTCGGCTCGACGAACAGGCCTTGCGCGAGGGCAGGATCGGGCGGATGGCGGCCTCCGCTCAGCAGCGTCGCGCCTTCGGCCTTGGCAACCTCGATGTAGTGCATCACCTTGTCGTATTGCATGCGGCACGAGACGGTCCCCATCTCCGTCTCGGGGTCGAGCGGATCGCCGATCCTGATCCGGCGCGCCTTCTCCACGAGGGCCGCCGTGAACGTTTCCATGATGTCCACGTGCACGAGCGCGCGCGATCCCGCGAGGCAGGTCTGCCCGGTCGCCGCGAAGATGCCCGCCAGCACGCCGTTCACCGCGCCGGCGGTATCGGCATCGGGAAAGATGATGTTCGGCGACTTGCCGCCAAGTTCCAGCGATACGCGGGCCAGCCGATCCGCCGCTGCCTTCGCGACGCTCTTGCCGGCGGCCGTCGAACCGGTGAAGGCGATCTTGTCCACGCCGTCGTGGTTCACCAGATCGACGCCGACTCGCGCATCTCCCGTGACGACGTTGACGACGCCGGGCGGGAAGCCGGCCTTCTCGAACAACTCCGCCAGCACGAGCGTCGAGACGGGCGTGATCTCCGACGGTTTGATGACGAGCGTGTTGCCCGCGGCGAGCGCCGGGCACAGCTTCCAGAACAGCAGCGACAGCGGGCTGTTCCAGGGCGTGATCGCCGCGACAACGCCGATCGGTTCGCGCACCGTGTAATTGAACATGTCCGCGACGCTTACCGGCACCGTCTGCCCGTGCAACGACTCGGCCATTCCCGCGAAGTAGTAGCAGTGGGCCGCGAGCCCCTTCGTCTGGCCGCCCACTTCGCGAATCAGCTTGCCGTTCTCCAGCACCTGCACGTGCGTGAGCTCGTCGACCTGGCCTTCGAGAAGCTGGCCGAGGTTGCGCAAGAGGCGCGCGCGTTGCGCGGGCAGCATCGCCGGCCAAGGCCCGCTGTCGAATGCCTGCCTGGCTGCGCGGACTGCCGCGTCGACGTCGACGGTCGTCGCGCGCGGCACGCGAGCCCATGCGCGCCCGGTGTAGGGGTCGATGCTGTCGAATGTTTCGCCGTCGCTCGCCGCGCGCCACTCGGCGCCGATGAGCATGCGGTACGTGCGGACTTCACGCGAGCGAATGTCGCCGGGCGCGTTCGAAGGGGTCTGCTGCGATGCCATCAACACCTCAATCGACCAAGGGGATGTTCGCGTCCTTGATCACTTTGGCCCAGTGCGCCTTCTGCTGCTGCAGGAACGAGCGGAACTGTTCCGGCGACGCGCTGGCCGTCGGCTCCAGGCCAATGTCGCGCAGCTTCGCGCCGTACTCCGGCTCGGCCGCGATCTGCTGGAGCGCGGCGTGGATGCGCGCGACGACATCGCGCGGCGTCTGGGCGGGCGCGGCGATGCCTAGCCAGGCGATTGCCTCGAAGCCGGGCAGCGTCTCGGCCATCGTGGGCACGTTCGGCAGCACCTGCGACCGCTGCGAAGTCGTCACCGCGAGCGCGCGAAGCTTGCCGCCTCGCACCTGCGCGAGCGGGGACGGCAGCGAGTCGATGAAGAAGTTGATGTTGCCGCCGAGCACGTCCGTGATGGCCGGTGCGGCTCCCTTGTAGGGCACGTGCAGCAGCTTCGTGCCCGAGAACAGGGCCAACATTTCGGTGATCAGGTAAGGCGCGCTGGCCTGCCCGAACGAGCCGTACGAGATCGTGCCGGGTGCCTTCCTGGCCGCCGCGATGAGGTCGTTGACGGACTGGAAAGGGCTCGTGGCGGACACCACCAGCGCATACGGGAAGCGCACGATCTCGCTCACCGGCGCGAAGTCGTCGATGGGCTCGAACGGGAACGTCTTTTGCAGGTTGGGGGAAACCGAATGCACCGTCGCCGACATCAGCAGTAGCGTGTACCCGTCGGCTGGTGCGCGTGCGACCGCCTGCGAGCCGATCTGCCCGGTCGCGCCGGGACGGTTGTCGACGATGACGGGTTGGCCCAGCTTCGCGGACAGCCGATCGGCCACCATGCGCGCCGAGATATCGGTGGTGCCTGCCGCAGTCCAGGGGACGATGAGCTTGATAGGCCGGTTGGGGTACGCGCCTTGCGCGAACGCACCGGCCGCCAGGGCGAGCGGCAGCACGGCGGTGGCGAGCAGTCGGATCCACTGGCGTCTTGAAGTTCCCATACGATTCCCTTCGGTTTGGTGGAGGTGTCGATCACGCGCCTTTCGGCGCTTCGTAGCCATAGTGCTCGCGCGCATGTTCCGCGGAGATGAGTTCTTCCTGCAAGTCGCGGGCCACTGCTTCGCGGCTGCGCTCGCGTGCATCGCCGTAGCCCCCGCCGCCCGGGATCCGGCTCACGATGCGGTCGCCCGCGCGCAGCACCACCTGACGGCCCGCGTCCTGGGTCTCGCCGCGGATGGAGAGGAAGCCGTTCGGCGCCGATCCGCCGCCGAGCACGCCGCGCGGCGGGTGGATGAAGCGGCCGCCCCGGAAGCTCGCGAGCACATCGCCCACAGGCCCGAGGTCGCCCTCCAGCATGCGCAGCACGTAGGTCTGCCCCAGGCCGCCGCGGTACTTGCCCGGGCCGGCCGAGTCCTGCCACAGCGAGCGTTCCTCGACCAAAACCGGGACCTCGCTCTCGACGACTTCCGCGGGCGTGTTGCCCACGTTGTACGGAAACGCCAGGCACGACACGCCGTCCTTGCGCGCGCGCGCGCCAAGTCCGCCGCTCGAAACATTGAAGGGCGCGAAGTCCTCCCCGTCGCGCCGCTTGCCGAACATGTACTGGCCCCACATCGGCGTTGCGCCGGCTTCCGCGCAAATGCGTTCGGCGGCGGCCGGCGCGACCGCCTGGTAGACGAAGTCGGCCAGGAAGGTGCCGATGGCCGTGCGGCCGAAGACCGGCGCCGGGAACCTGCAGTTCAGCACGCTGCCTTCCTCCGCGATCACGCGGATCGGCCGCAAGCTCCCTTCATTGACCGCCACGGGCAAGTCCAGCATGCAGAGGATGCCGAATACCGTGTACGCGCTCGTGTACGTGAGCGTGCAGTTGATGGCCGGCACGACCTGCGGCGAACTGCCGGAATAGTCGACGACGATCTCGCCGTCGCCGATGGTGACCCGCGTGCGTATCAACAAGGTCTGGCCGCCGACGATGTCGACGTGTGCATCGTGGGTGAAGGTGCCTTGGCCCAGCTTGCGGATCTCGTCGCGGGTGACGGCTTCGCTGCGCGCCACGATCTCGTCGGCCAGGCCCTGCAGGTCGCCATCGCCCAGCTCGCTGCACAGCTCGCGCATCCGTTCGCCGCCGACGTGGCACGAAGCAACTTGGGCGCCGAGATCGCCCATGACGGTTTCGCTGGAGCGCACATTCGCGCGGATGAAAGCGTCGACGTCGGTGTTGAGTTCACCAGCGCGATAGAACTTCAGCATCGGGATGCGCAAACCCTCCTCGTAGTTGTCGCGGCTTTCGGTCGTGGCGCGCCGCCCGCCGATGTCGACGTGGTGGCAGCAGGTCATCACGAAGCCGATGAGGCGGCCACGGTGGAACACCGGCAGCATGATGCTCACGTCGTTGTGGTGGCCACTGCCCGCCCACGGATCGTTGCCGATGACCACGTCGCCTTCGACGAGCGTGGCGGCCGGGATCGCCAGCAGGAAGTTGCGCAGCATCGTGCCCAGCGGCCCGCACAATCCCGGCGTGCTGTCGGGCGTCTGCGCCAGCAACCGCGCATCGGCGTCGAAGATCGCGCAGCCGTAGTCGCCGATGTCGCGAACGACAGTGGAGAAGGAGGTGCGGCGCAGCGTCGACCCGAGTTCGCCGACGATGGACACCAGGCGGCGCCAGTACATCTCGAGGGTGATCGGGTCGATGGACCGGCGCGCTTCGGATTCGACACTCATGCGTTGCTCCTGGGCTCGAGATGGATGATGAGGCTGCCGTGCTCGTCGGTGTGCGCGCGCGACCCGCTGTGGATAACGGTCGTCGATTCGTCTTCCTCGACGATGGCGGGGCCGTCGAACGGCACGCCGGGCGCGATCGCGTTGCGGCGATGCACCGAAAACTCCTTCCAGCTTCGCGTGCGCGCGCAGAAGGCGCGGCGTGAGCCGATGCGGCCATCGCCCTTCGCATCGGCTGCGCCGCCGGTCGGCAGGTCCACCACCTTGCGCGTGGCGCTCGCGGTCATCCGGAAGTTCATCACCTCCAGCGAGCCCGCGGTGAACAGGCGGCCATAGAGCTTCATGTAGTTGCGCTCGAACGCCTGCCGCAGCACGGCCGCGGCATCGGCCAGCGAAGCGTCGGGGGGGATGACGGCGCCCACGTCGTAGCCCTGCCCGACGTAGCGCATGTCCGCGCCGAACTCGTAGCTGATTGCGGACCGGTCGACGGTTCCGGGCATGCGCATCTCGCACTCGGCGATCAGCTCGGCGCGAATCTGGCCGAGGAGTTCCGGCGTCAGCCGGGACAGGAGTGTTCGCCGCGAGCGCACGGCGTCGTACGTCACCGGGGCGACGATCATGCCGAACGCGGCGGCGACACCGGCGCGCGGCGGGATGAGGACCGTGCGCACGCCCAGGCGCGCGGCGAGGTCGCAGGTATGCACGGGGCCGGCGCCGCCGAAGCCCACGAGCGCGCAGGAGCGCGGGTTTTCTCCCTTTTCGCTGGCGTACGACTTGGCGGCCGACGCCATGTTCTCGTTGACGATGGCGTGGATGCCGAAGGCGGCTTCTTCGGTCGTGATGCCCAGCGGCTCCGCGAGATTGATGCGGATGGCGTCCATCGCCGCCTGGCGATCGAGCTTCATGCGCCCGCCCAGGAAATGATCCGCGTCCAGGTAGCCCAGCACGAGGTCGGCGTCGGAGACCGTCGGCAACTTTCCGCCTTGTCCATAGCAAGCGGGTCCGGGCTGCGCCGAGGAGCTCTCCGGCCCGACCTGCATCGTGCCGACCGCGGTGCGCCGCGCGATGCTGCCGCCGCCCGCTCCGATTTCGATGAGGTCGACCACCGGGATGCGAACGGGCAGGCCGCTGCCCGGCTTGAACCGATGCATGTGCGCGACCTCGAAGTCGTTCGTGCGAAGGGCGCGCCCATGCTCCACGAGCGCGAGCTTGGCGGTCGTGCCGCCCATGTCGAACGCCAGGACCTTGTCGAGATGGGCGAGTTGGGCGAAGTGCGCGGCGCCCAGCGTGCCGGCTGCCGGTCCGGACTCGATGATCTGCACGGGGAACCGGCGCGCGAACTCGACCGAATTGATGCCTCCGCTGGACTGCATCATCAGCAACTCACCCGCGAACCCCTGCGCCCGCACACGTTCTTCCAGGCGCGAGAGATAGCGCGAGGTGACCGGTTTCGCATACGCGTTGAGCACGGTGGTGCTCGTGCGCTCGTACTCCTTCATCTCCGGCAGGACCTCGCTCGAGATGGTGACGGACACGTTGGGCGCGATCTCGGACACGATCTGCGCGATGCGGATTTCGTGCGTGGGGTTCGCATACGAGTGAAGAAGGCAGACCGCGATCGACTCGCAGTCGCTCGCGACGAGCGCCTGGACGGCTTTGCGCACCGACTCCTCGTCGAGGGGCTCGATCACGGCGCCGGTCGCATGCAGCCGTTCGTTCACTTCGAGCCGCAGCCGGCGCGGCACCAGCGGGGCCGGGAATTCGATCTGCAGGTCGTAGGCGTCGAATCGCTTTTCGCGCCCGATCTCCAGCACATCGCGAAAACCCCGCGTGGTGATCAATCCGGTGCGCGCACCCTTGCGCTCGATCACGGCATTGATCACGAGCGTGGTGCCGTGGACCATCGCATCGATGGACTTCGCGGTGCGGCCATGCCGTGTCGACAGCGCTCGCACGCCTTCGTCGATGGCGAGCGACGGGTCCTGCGGCGTCGTCAGGCATTTGTAGACGTCGATCCTGCCGCTGCTCTCGTCGACCTGCACGAAGTCGGTGAACGTGCCGCCGATGTCGCTTCCCACTGTGATCATGCGAATTTCCCTTTGGCTTGCGCCGCGTTGGGAACAGTCTGCGCCACGGACGGCTGGAGCGTAACCCTTCCGGCGTCAAAATGAGCTTCAACATTCTGTTGAAACGCGGCATCATCCGCTTGCAAGGGAAACGCCATGGACAAGTTGCGCGCGCTCGAGTATTTCGTCACCACCGCCCGGACGCACAGCTTCTCGGCGGCCGCGCGGGAGATCGGCGTGAGCGTGGCGGCGATTGCCCGGCTCGTCTCCAGCCTCGAGTCGAACCTGGGCGTCAACCTCTTCCAGCGCACACCCCAGGGCATCAAGCTGACCGCCGACGGCGCGTCCTACCTCTCGATGTGCAAGCCGGCGCTCGGCCAGCTGCAGTTCGCGGACGAAGCCCTGCGGGGCGCCTCGTCCCGCCCGAAAGGGACGCTGGTGCTCGGCGCCCCCACCATCATTTCGCAGCATTGCATCGTCCCCGAGCTGCCGAAATTCCATGAGCAATATCCGGACATCCAGGTCGACATCCGCATCGTCGACAAGCCGACGGCGATGGAGGCGAACGTGGCGGAGATCCAGGTTCTCTTCGGCTGGCCCGAGCACCCCGGGATGATCCATCGCCGGCTGGCCAGCACCCGCTCGGTGATCTGCGCGTCACCCGCCTACTGGGCCCGGCACGGAATCCCGGCGGACATCCGCGCACTCGAGCAACACGAGTGCCTGCTTTTTCGCGATCAGGAAGGCACCGTGATCGACTACTGGGAGCACGAGCGGGACGGCATCAAGCAGTCCGCGTCGGTTTCCGGCTGGCTCGTGAGCACGCACCGCGACGACATCCTCGATGCCGTCATCGCGGGCCAAGGGGTCGGAAGGTTCACGGATTTTTCCATCGTCGAGCCACTGCGCAGCGGCCAGCTGGTCCCGGTCCTGCTCGACTGGGAAACGCGGCACGCGCCGCCGATCAACCTCTTCTACCGCAGCAGCCAGCGCAGGCTGCCCCGGGTGAGGCTGTTCATCGACTTCCTCACCGAAACATTCCGCCGGATGGAAGAGGGGCGCGTGCCAGAGCTTGAAGTTCATCTGGAGCCGGAGCGTCCGGACTGGTATCGGCGGCGGCACGGGCGGGCGTCGGCGACGCCCAGGTGACCGTGTTTACCCCAATTACCGCCGGTTCCTCGAAGTCCATAATGAACCGATAAAGAAACATTGTTCCAATATCGGAATGGCGTTATCGAGTGCTATTCGACCCACCAGGCAGCCACCGGCATGAAATCCACTCTCACCTCCATGTTCGGGATCGACGTTCCGATCTTCGCGTTCTCGCATTGCCGCAACGTGGTGGCCGAGGTCACCCGGGCGGGTGGTCTCGGCGTGCTCGGGACGAGCTACTACGGGCCGGACGCGCTCGAGCAGGAGTTGAGCTGGATCGATTCGCAAGTGGGCGACAAGCCGTATGGAATCAACCTGCTCCTGGCCACGAGCTATGAGCGCGTGGGCAAGGACAGCGTCGACTTTCGCCGACTGCCTGTCGAACATGCCAGCTTCGTGCGGGACTTGTGCGACGAGGCGGGGATTCCACCGCTGCCGGCCGCGGAGCGCGACGGCATGCTGGATCGCGAAGTCGCGCAGATCCACATGACGCCGGAGCATGCGCAGCAACTGGTCGACGTCGCACTGCGGCACCCGAAGATCAAGCTCTTCGTCAGCGCGCTGGGCATTCCGCCAAAGGAAATCGTGGACCAGCTCCACGCGAACGGGATCAAGGTGGGCGCCATGACGGGCAAGGTCGAACACGCGCTGCGCCACAAGGCCGCGGGCCTCGACCTCGTCATCGCACAGGGATCGGAAGCGGCCGGGCACACCGGCACGGTGAACTCGATGGTGCTGTGGCCGGAAGTGGTGGAAGCCGTCGCGCCGATGCCGGTGCTGGCCGCCGGCGGCATCGGCCGAGGCCGTCAAATGGCGGCGGCTTTCGCGCTTGGCGCGCAGGGCGTGTGGTGCGGCTCGATCTGGCTGGGAACCCGGGAGAGCGAGCTCGAGCCCGAGATGAAGGAGCTGCTCTTCAAGGCGAGTTCGAGCGACACCGTGCAGACGCGCTCCCGCACGGGGAAGCCGGCGCGCATGCTGCGCAGCCGGCTGACCGACGCCTGGGAGCAGCCGGACGCCCCGGAGTTCCTGCCGATGCCGTGGCAGACCGTGCTCAACACGGAGCCGCGGCTGCGCATCGAGCGGGCGCGCCATCCCGAATTCATGACCTATCCGGTGGGGCAGATCGTCGGCCTCATGAAGGAGGAAACCTCGGTGCGGCAGGTGATCTACGACATGCTGGAAGAGTTCGGCGAAACCGCCCAGTCCATGGGCGAAATGGCGGATTTCCAATGAGGCGATCCACTCACATCCAAAGGAACACAAGATGAAGCAGGCAGACGTTCTGGCGCATCCCGCGAAGGTTCTCGGAAAGCGGCAAAGGGAAGAGTTCTTCGACAACGGTTTCACCGTGGTGCCGGACTATGTGCCGCAGGCATGGCTCATCCGCCTGCGCGAGGCAGCCGCGGAACTGATCGACCGCAGCCGCACCCTTCGGCAGTCGGATGGACATTTCATCCTTGAGGCGAATCACTCGCCGGACAAGCCCAGCCTGCATCGCATCGCCTCGCCGCAGGAAGTCCATCCGGTCTTCTGGGAATTCTTCCGCGACCCGGTGATGACCGACCTCGCAGCCGACGTCGTGGGACCGGACGTCAAGTTCTTTCACGCGAAACTCAACGTGAAATCGGAAAAGGGCAGTGGCGGGTTCAAGTGGCACCACGACATCACGGCGTGGCCGCACACCGACTTTTCGCCCGTGACCATCGGGGTGTACCTGGAGGACTGCGGTATCGAGCAAGGACCGCTGGCTTTCGTCCCCGGCACGAATCGCGGCGAGCTGCACAGGATGTACGACGAGGACGGCGTCTTCACCGGAATCGATGAAGCGGTGATGGACCGGTTGACCGGCGAGCGCGACGTGGTGCGCACGCCCGCGCGCGCGGGCTCCGCCGTCCTGGTCAACTGCCGCGTGATCCACGGCTCGGCGCCCAACAAGTCCGAGCTGCCTCGTCCGCTTCTCCTGCCGGTCTATTCCTCCGCGGACTCGTTTCCCTACACGCCCAACCCGGTGCCTTCGATCCAGTCGGGCGAGCTCGTTCGCGGTAGCCCGGCGCGGTATGCGTCGTTCGATACGTTCCAGTGCCTGCTGCCGCCGGACTTCCGCACGAAGCAATCGGCGCCGTGGGAGAAGAAAGCTGCCGACAACGCCGCCGCCGCGCCGACGATGTAGCGCGGCAGGCTAATCCGCCGGCGGGTAAGTGCCGGCGTAGCCGAGGACCTGCGACATCTCCAGGCCCGCCTGGCGCGTGACCGGCTCGAGCGCGCCGATCTTCTCCTGCATCCGCGCAGTGGGCGCGGTGACCGCGACGGCCGCGATCACCTGCCCGTCACGATTGAAAATCGGCGCCGCGACGCCCATGACGCCGTCGATCATTCCGTTCGTGTTCGTGGCCACGCCGGTCGCGCGGACTTTCTGCAAGGCCGCGGACAAGGCCTTGCGCGACGTGAGCGTCGTCGCGGTAAAGCGCTGCAACGACACCGACTGCATGTACTCCTTTTGGCGCTCGGGCGGCATGAATGCGAGCAATGCATGACCGAGGGCCGAGGCATAGAGCGGCCAGCGCTGGCCGGCCCTGACGTTGAAGCGAAGCGGGTTCTGCGCCTCCAGCACCATCAGGAAGTAAACCTCCATGGCATCGTCGGTCAGGGTCCCGATCATCACCGTCTCGTCGCTTTGCGCACCGAGCTTCATGCAGACGGGGCGCAGATTCTCGGGGAAATTCTGGTTGAGTTGAAGCAGCGCGCCGAGCTTGACCGCTTCGATGCCCACCCGGTGCTTGCCGTCGCGCGACTCGACGTAGCCGCCGCTTTCCAGCGAACGAAGCAGGTTGAACAGCGTCGTCTTGGGAAGCTGCAGCTGCTGGCTCAGCAGCGCCAGGCCGACGCCCTCCGGATGCCGCGCGAGCGCATGGAGGATCTGCATCACACGAACCGGGGAGCGCGGCGCGGAGCCTCGCGTGTCATCGATGTTGTTGTCGTTGGCGGGCATGAAGTCGGGGAAACAAGGGTAAACACCACGCAGCTTAGCAGGAAAACCAGATTGACATTCCAAAATAGGAACGGTATTCTTTAATACGAATGATGTTCCTATATCGGAATGACCAGAAAGTCCTTTGAATGAAGAGCGCGATGTCCATCGGCGACGCAAATCCCGCAGAACAGGTTTCGCCCGACGAGGTGTACGAATCGGTCATGGAACTGTGCGGCCAGTTCGACGACGCCTATTGGCTGCAGCGTGACCACGACGGCGAATACCCGTGGGCGTTCCAGCGCGCGCTGGCCCAGGCCGGCTGGCTGGGAATGACGATGCCGCAGGACCACGGAGGCAGCGGCCTGGGCATCCGGCCCGCCGCCGCGATGATGCGCGCCATCGCCCAATCCGGCGCGGGGATGAGTGGTGCGTCCGCGGTCCACGCCTACATCTGGGGCATGCAGGTGGTGGCGCTCTTCGGCAACGAGGAGCAGAAGCAGCGCATGCTGCCCCCGATGATCCGCGGCGAGCATGTGATGTCGTTCGGGGTGACCGAGCCGGACGCGGGCCTCGATACCTCCCGCATCACGACGCGCGCCGTCCGCCAGGGCGACAACTACGTCATCAACGGTCGCAAAGTGTGGACCACGCTGGCCCAGGTTGCCGGCAAGATCCTCATTCTCGCGAGGACCACGCCACGCGAGGAATGCGCACGGCCCACGGACGGCTTCTCGATCTTCTTCACCGACTTCGATCGAAGCCGCATCGAGGCCCGCGTGATCGAGAAGATGGGGCGCAAGTGCGTCGACTCCAACCAGGTGTTCATCGACAACCTGGTCGTGCCCGTGGCCGACCGCATCGGTGAAGAGGGCAAGGGTTTCGGCTACATCCTCCACGGCCTGAATCCGGAGCGGATCCTGGTTGCCGCCGAAGCGGTGGGCCTGGGCTTCGTCGCGCTGGAACGCGCCGCGCGCTACGCGAAGGAGCGCATCGTGTTCAACCGGCCGATCGGCCAGAACCAGGCAGTGCAGCATCCGCTCGCCGAGTGCTGGATGGAGCTGAGCGCGGCGCAACTGATGGTCGAGCGCGCGGCGGATCTGTACGACGCGGGCAAGCCATGCGGCGCCGAGGCGAACGCGGCGAAGTACCTCGCGGCGGAAGCCGGCTTCAAATCGTGCACGCAGGCCGTGATGACGCACGGCGGGTATGGATACGCCAAGGAATTCCACGTCGAGCGCTATATGCGGGAAGTGCTGATCACCCGGCTCGCGCCCGTCAGTCCCGAACTCATCCGGTGCTTCATCGCGGAGAAGGTGCTCGGCTTGCCGAAGTCCTATTGAAGCCGACACCGAAAAAACCAACTCGCGAACACACGCAATGAACAATGAAGAGCCCCGCGGCGACCGCAAGTTTCCCGATGGCCCCTTGAGCGGGGTCAAGCTGCTGGACCTCACTGGCGTGATCATGGGTCCGTTCGGCACCCACATCCTCGCCGACCTTGGCGCGGACGTGATCAAGGTGGAAAGCCCGGATGGCGATGTGCTGCGCAACTACCGGCCCCTGCGATCGCCGGGAATGTCAGGGCAGGTGCTGCACCTGCATCGCAACAAGCGCAGCATCGTGCTGGACCTCAAGTCGCCGGAAGGCGTCCGGGCGCTGCGCGCGCTGATCGCCGATTCAGACGTCCTCGTTCACAACATGCGACCGAAGACCATCGAGCGCCTCGGCTTCGGCTACCAGGCGGTGCGCGAGATCAATCCCGGCATCGTCTACTGCGGCGCCTATGGCTTCGGCGCCGGCGGCGCCTACTCGGACAAGCCCGCGTATGACGACCTCATCCAGGCATGCTGCGGACTCGCCGAACTCGCGGGGCAGATCACCGGGAACCCCGCGTACGCCGCCACGGTCGTGTGCGACAAGCTGGCCGGGCAGGCGATCGCGTATGGGGTGTGCGCGGCGCTGTACCAGCGCGCCATGGGCGGCGGAGGCCAGGAAGTTGAAGTCCCGATGTTCGAGACCTCGATCGAGTTCATGCTGATCGAGCATTTCGGTGGAGGCGCTTTCGTGCCTCCCATCGGCGGGATCGGTTTCCATCGCGTGTTGAACCGGTTCCGCAAGCCCTTCAAGACGCAGGACGGCCACGTCTGCATCCTGCCGTACTCGGACCGCAACTGGAACGACTTCTTCGCGTTCGTCGGGGCGCAAGAGCACATCGGCGACGAGCGCTTCAAGACGCATGCCGATCGTGCCCAGGCGGTCGAGTTCCTCTACACGCTGATCGAACGCGAGGCCATCAAGCGATCGACCGGCGAGTGGGTCGAATTTTGCGACGGTGCCAGTATCCCGTGCATGCCCGTGCTGAGCCTGAACCGGATGCATGAGGATCCGCACGTGAAGCAGGTCGGGCTCTTCACTGTCGGTGAACACCCCACGGAAGGCGCCTACCGCGTCGTGCGCGCGCCGGTGCGTTTCGGCGCCGCGCCCTTCACGCTGCGCCGCCACGCGCCCAGGCTCGGCGAGCACACGCGCGAGGTGCTGCGCGCGGCCGGCTTGAACGATGCCGATATCGATCGCGCATCGGGTTGCGACGCGGAGCTGGAATCGGCCGCCGGAACGGATGCGGCGGTGCAGCCATGAGCGACGCGGTCCTTTATGAGCGGCGCGATGCGGTCGCGATCATCACGATCAACCGCCCCGACGCACGCAATGCGATCAACGAGGAAGTGCGCGTGGGTCTCTTCGACGCATGGAACCGGTTCGAAGCCGACCGCGAGGCGCATGTCGCGATCCTGACCGGCGCCGGCGACCGGGCGTTCTGCGCCGGCATGGACATGAAGGAAGCACGCGCGGCGGTCTTCACGGTTCCTCCGCCGGGCCACTTCCCGATTCCGGGCGACACGGTCCCGGTCACCAAGCCGACGATCAGTGCCGTCAACGGTATCGCGGCAGCTGGAGGCTGGTGGTTCGCGCAGGCCTGCGACCTGTGCGTCGCGGCCGAGCACGCAACCTTCGCCGTGACCGAAGCGAAGGTCGGCCGCGGCGTTGCCTGGTCGACGCCGCTGATCCACATGCTTCCGCAACGCGTCATGGCGGAGGTGCTTCTCACCGGACGGGCTTTCACGGCGCAGCGGCTGTACGAGCTCGGCTTCGTGAACCGGGTCGTACCCGGCGCCGCGCTGCTCGAAAGCGCGCTCGCGCTCGCCGCGGAGATCGCGGGCAACGCGCCGCTCACGGTCCGCGCGGCGCTGGCGACCGTGAAAGCGGCCGCGCGCCTGCAGGCCGTGGAAGCACAGGAAGCCGCGCGCGCATTGTTCGAGCCGGTCTACCGCAGCAACGATGCACAGGAAGGTCCGCGCGCCTTCGCCGAAAAACGCGCGCCGCGCTGGACCGCCACGTGATTCATACAAACCCGCAAGGAGCAGCAAACATGTCCGAGAAGGTGATCCGCATTGGCGGCGGTTCGGGATTCTGGGGGGATACCGCCGAAGGTCCGAGGCAACTTGTGGAGCAGGGCGACATCCAGTACCTGGCGCTCGATTACCTGGCCGAGGTGACCATGTCGATCATGGCCCGCGTGCGCAGCAAGAAGCCGGAACTCGGGTATGCCACCGACTTCGTCTCGGAACTGATCCGCCCATTGGCCAGGCAGTTGCAGGAACGCGGCGTGAAGGTGGTGTGCAATGCGGGCGGTGTCAACCCGCTGGAATGCTGCCGCGCGATCGAAAGGGAACTCGCCGCCCAGCGCGTGAACCTGCGAGTGGCCGCGGTCCTCGGTGACGATGCGATGGGCAACCTGGGCCACCTGCGCGAAATGGACGTGCGCGAAATCGCCACGGGACAACCGATCCCGGAGTTGATCACCGCCAGCGCCTATCTCGGCGCATTCCCGATCGCGCGCGCGCTGGCCGAAGGCGCCGACATCGTCGTGACCGGGCGCTGCGCGGACAGCGCGCTCGCCCTTGGCCCCCTGATCCATGAATTCGGCTGGACGGCGACGGACTTCGATGCCCTGGCCGGGGGCTCGCTCGCCGGCCATGTGATCGAGTGCGGCCCGCAAAGCACCGGCGGCTTCTTCACGGACTGGCGGGACGTGCCCCAGTGGGAAAACATCGGCTTCCCGATCGCCGAGTGCAGGCGGGATGGGTCCTTCACCGTGACCAAGCCGTCCGGTACCGGTGGCCTCGTGAGCTTCGCCACCGTTGCGGAGCAGATCACCTATGAGACCGGAGATCCGCGCAACTACATCTTGCCGGACGTGGTCTGCGACCTCGCCGACGTTTCCGTGCGCGAAGTCGGCCCGCACCGCGTCGAAGTGACCGGCGTGCGCGGCAAGCCGCCGACCACGACCTACAAGGTGAGCGGAACCTGGCAGGACGGATACCGCGCGCTGGCCACGCTTCTGGTGAAGGGACGGCAGGCCGTCCCCAAGGCGCGCGCGGTCGCCGAAGCCGTGTTGCAGCGCACTTCCAGGATCTTCGCGCGCGAGGGCCTCGCCGACTACAGCGAAACCTCGGTCGAAGTCCTCGGGGCCGAAGACTCGTACAGTGACAACCCGGACGTCGGCACGCGTCGTGAAGTGATTCTCAAGATCGCCGTGCGGCATCCGCAGGCACGTGCGCTCGAGTACTTTTCAAAGGAGATTTTCCCCACGTCCACCTCGACGGTGCAAGGCGTCGCGGGCGTGTTCGGCGGGCGGCCGAAGGTCCAGCCGATGGTGCGGCTCTTCTCCTTCCTCGCCCCGAAGGAAATGCATGGCTGCACGGTTCACATCGGCGAACAGGTGATCGAGATGCCTGCCGCCTTCGCCGCGGCGCGGGCACCGGGGGTGCCGGCGCAGGCCGACGTGTCTCCTGAGCCGGTGCAAAGCACGGGCGGCCCGACGGCATGCGTCCCCCTGGCCGCGATCGCCTATGCGCGCAGTGGCGACAAGGGCGACATCTCCAACGTGAGCGTCATCGCCCGTCGCGCCGAATTCCTTGACGTTATCGCGCGGCAAGTCACCATTGACACCGTGAAGGCGCATATGGCGAAGCTCGTGCATGGCAACGTCGAGCGTTTCGACTGGCCGGGATTGCACGGATTCAACTTCCTGCTGCACGAAGCACTCGGCGGCGGAGGTGTCGCGTCGCTGCGCTACGACCCCCAAGGGAAGGCCCATGGCCAGATGCTGCTGGACCTTCCCGTTCATGTGCCGCGGGAATGGGTCGACCGCGGCCTCGTCGCAATGGATGCCTGAGCCATTTATCCCGCAGGCGTATTCGGTCCTCGTTCACATCACAGGAGACAAACCATGAAGCTACCTCTCTCGATCAGCCGCCGATCCGCACTCGCGCTGGCAGCGCTGCTGGCCATGCCCGGTCTCGCCGCCGCACAGGCCTGGAACCTCTACACCTACATGAGCGTGCCCGCGAACTCCGCGGCGCAGGCCAACGTGAAGCTGGCCGAGGACATGGCCAAGGCCACCGGAGACAGATTGAAGATCCGGGTGCAACTGGGCGGCACCTTGCAGATCAACGCGGCGAACATCGGCGCCGCGGTCGCGGACAACGTCGTGCAGATGGGGGACGACGCGTTCATCGGCGGGGTGATGCCGATCGCGGACCTCGTGCGGCTGCCGATGCTCACGCGCACCGACGAGGATCTCCACAAGGCATTCGAGGTGATGCGGCCCTACATCGAGCGCGGCTACGACAAGCGCGGCATCGTCATGCTCGGGACCTACTTCTGGCCGCAGCAGACGTTCTGGTCGCGCAAGAAGATCGCCGTGATCGGTGACGTCAAGGGCCAGAAACTGCGCACGCCGAGCCCGGAAATCGGGGAAATGATCAAGCGCCTGGGCGGCCAGTCGATCACGATGGGAACCGCCGAGGTTTCCACCGCGCTGGAACGCGGCGTGGTCGATGGCGCGTTGACCGCGAGCTCCGGCGGCGCCTACATCTGGAAGGACATGCTCAAGTTCAACTACCAGATGCCCAGCGGCCCGATCAACGGCCACATCATCGTCAACAAGGCCGAATTCCTCAAGCTCAAGCCGGAGGAGCAGGCGCTGCTCAAGATGCGCGCTTCGGAAATTTCCCGCGACCTCACCAAGCAGTTCGTGCTGGACGAAGTCGAGCGCAACAAGAAGATGGCGCAGGACGGAACGGTGTTCATCATGCCGACGGCCGCCGAACTGGCCGAGGCGGAGACGCGCCTCAAGCCCTACTGGGACGAGTGGGCCAAGTCCAAGGGCCCCGAAGCCGTCGAAGCGCTCGCCAAGGTGCGCGCAGCTCTGGGTCGGTGAGGTGGACGCGGTGCAAGCTCCCGATCGCGCGGGCAGGGTGGAACGCGGCTTCATGATCGTCGCGGGCGCCGCCCTGTGGGGGATGCTGGGTGTCACGTTCGCCGAAGTGGTGGCTCGCAGCGTGTTCCAGCGCTCGCTCGGGCTCAGCGATGAAATCGGCGGCTACTTCCTGATCGCGCTCACCTTCTTCAGCTTGCCCGCGTGCCATGCGCGCAAGGTGTTCCACCAGGTCGAGTTCATTCTGGCGCGCCTGACGGATCGCCAGCGATTGCGGCTCGAACTGGCGTTCGACGTCGCATGCCTCGCATGCACGTCGGTACTTGTCTGGCAGTGCGCGAGGCTCACGGGAAACACCTGGCAATCGGGGGAAACTTCGCAAAATGGCCTGGACATTCCGGTGTGGCTGCCGCAGTCGCTGATGGTGATCGGCCTGGCAGGACTCGTGTGGGCGCTGGCGCGCACTTTCTTCGCCGGTCTCAAGGCGCTGCGCGCGCGGGAGTTCACATGAGCCCGGAAATCCAGATCCTGCTGGTGTTCGTGGTCTTCCTGGTCCTGCTGGCGGTCGGCATGTCCGTGCCGTTCGCCATCGCCGTGCCCGGCATGATCTATCTCCTCCTGCTCGGAGGCGCCGGCGCGTTGAAGGGGCTCGGCCTCATGACGTGGGGGAGCATGAACAGCTTCATCCTCACGGCGATCCCGCTGTTCCTCCTGATGGCCGAGCTCATGCAGCAAAGCGGGATGACGATGCGCGTGTACCGGGGGCTGTCGAAGCTGGTATCGCGCGTGCCAGGAGGGCTGCTGCAGACCAACATCGCCGGCTGCGCGATCTTCGGGGCCATGAGCAGTTCGAGCGTCGCCACCGCTTCATCCATCGGCAGCGTGGCGCTTCCGCAGTTGATCCATCGCGGATACGACCCCGCGCTTTCCGCCGGTTCGCTGGCCGCGGGCGGAACGCTGGGAATCCTGATCCCGCCGAGCCTCGTCATGATCATCTACGCGTCATTCACCGAAACGTCGGTGTCGGCGCTGTTCATGGCGGGGGTGGTGCCGGGCCTCCTGCTGACCTTCATGTTCATGACTTACATCGCCGTCCACGCGATCGCGAGACCGCAGATCGCCCCCGTCGAGACCGGAAAGATGACCGGCCCGGAATTGCGCGCGGCCCTCGTCGACATCGTGCCGGCCGTCATCCTCATCGGCGGCACGATGGGCTCGCTCTATGCGGGCCTCGTGACGCCGACGGAAGCGGCAACGCTCGGCTGCGTCCTCGTGCTGGTGCTGACTATCGTGATGAAGCAGTTCAGCTGGGAGATGCTGCGCGAGGCCACGACACGCACCGTCAGCGCATCGGGCAACATCCTCTTCATCGTCCTCGCGGCCTATGTCTTTTCGTACGCCATCAGCGTCGGCGGCGTCGGCGAGCACTTCACGTCGTTCCTCGTGGGACTCAAGCTGAGCAGGCTCGAGTTTTTCATCGCCTTGTTCCTGCTCTATACCCTGCTGGGATGCCTGGTCGAGGGCCTCGGCATGATCGTGATCACGGTTCCCCTGCTTTATCCGGTGCTGATCAAGTACGGGATCGATCCCGTGTGGTTCGGGATCATCCTGGTGCTCTTCATCGAGCTTGGCGCCATCTCGCCGCCCATCGGCATCAACCTCTTCGTGATCCAGAGCATCTGGGACGGGCGATTCGCCGATGTCGTGAAGGGCACCATCCCCTTCCACATCATCATGTTCGTCCTGCTCGGGATGCTGGTCGCCTGGCCGCAGATCGCGCTGTGGCTTCCCGGCCGGATGCTCGGCACCTAGACCCATCGTTCCAAGGATCCCTCCAAGATGCTGTTCCCACCGCCAGAAGACATCGCGACCGAAGTGTTCGCGCGTGTTCCCGATGCGTTGCGCAAACCCAAAGGCCCGAGCGAATTCATCCGCGTCCAGTTCTCCGGCCATCACGCGGATTCGTTTCTCGAAGGCCCCGTGTTCGACCGCGCGGGCAACCTCTACGTCGTCGACATCCCGTGGGGGCGCATCTTCCGCGTGACGCCCGCCGGGGAATTCAGCGTCGCCGCGGAATACGACGGCTGGCCGAACGGGCTGAAGTTCCACCCGGACGGCCGCCTCTTCGTGGCCGACTACAAGAACGGGATTCTTTCCGTCGACGTCGAGACGGGATCGGTCGAGCCCGTTTGCACGCACTACAGGCTCGAGCGTTTTCACGGCATCAACGACCTGACGTTTGCCTCCAACGGCGACCTCTACTTCACCGACCAGGGCCAATCCGGGCTGCACGATGCGAGCGGACGCGTCTTCCGGGTGCGCACCGGCCAGGAGCCCGAACTTCTTCTCGGCAATATCCCGAGCCCTAACGGGCTGGTGCTGAACCTGGAAGAGACGAAACTGTATGTGGCCGTCACCCGCGCCAACGCGGTCTGGCGCCTGCCGTTCGTCGATGGCGGCGTCTCGAAGGTCGGGGTGTTCCTGCAGTTGTCCGGCGGGCATGCGGGGCCGGACGGCATCGCGCTGGACGCGGCGGGTGGACTCGCCGTCGCCCATGCCGGTCTCGGGGCGGTCTGGATCTTCAGTGAACGCGGCGAGCCGCTCTATCGCGTGCGGTCCTGCATGGGGCACCTGACGACCAACATCGCATTCGGCGGCAAGGACGGGAAGACTCTGTTCATCACCGAATCGCAGTCGGGAACGATCCTGACCGCACGTGTGCCGACAGCGGGCCGTCCGACCCACGCGCAGCAGGCATGGGAGTTGGAATGACGCAAGGCATGTTGAGCGGGCGCACGGCGCTGATCACCGGAGGGGCCTCGGGAATCGGGGCGGCCAGCGTGCGCAAGTTCCTCGAGGAGGGCGCGAACGTGGCCTTCACCGACCTGGACCGCGACAAGGGCGAGGCGTTGGTGGCCGGGCTTTCGTCCGCCTTCCCCGATGCGTGCTGCTTCATTGCGGGCGACCACACCCGCGAAGCCGACAACGCCGCCGCGGTGACGATGGTGACCGATCGATTCGGCGCGCTGGACATTCTTTTCAACAACGCCGGCGTCATCGCGCAGGGGGCCATCGGCGAGACGACGCCGGCGCGGATCGAGGCGTTGCTGCGCACGAACCTGCTCGGCCCCATGCTGATGACGCAGGCCGCGATGCCCGCACTCATGCGCGCCAGGGCGCGCACGGCGGCCATCCTCTTCACGGCCTCGGTGCAGTCGTTGATCGCGCGGCCCGGCTACACGGCCTATGGCGCGAGCAAGCATGGTGTCGCGGGACTGGTGGGCAGCCTTGCACTGGAGGTCGCGCCACTCGGCATCCGCGTGAACGCCGTGTGCCCGGGCCCGGTCGATACGCCGCTCTTTCGTGACGGCACGCGCCACATCGCCGACACGCCGGAAAAAGTTCGGGAAGCCTATCTCGCGGGCGTGCCGCTCGGGCGCTTCATCGAGCCTTCGGAAGTCGCGGAGGCGGCGTGCTTCCTCGTCTCCGTCCGGGCGGCCGCGATCACCGGGGTGATGCTTCCGGTGGATGGCGGAATCTGCGCTCGCTGATCAATTGGAATCCGGTCCCGATGGATGGGGGGCGATGCGGGATCGCCTCGCGAAAGCGTGCCGCGGATCGCGGGACGCGGTGGAGGCGGCCAAGGGCGCGCGGCCTGTGACGGTGGATCTGGAGGCGAAGACTAGCGGGCAGGCCGGGCGTAAAACTCGGCCAGCGCATCGATCAACGCCTGCGCATAAGCGGGAATATTCTCGCCCTCGCGCACCAGCACGAACCGCTCGCGCACGCGCCACGCCTCGGCCAGTTCCACCTGCACGATGGGCAGCAACGGCAGGTTGCGCCGCGCGCTGATCTCCGGCACGACGCCGATGCCCACGCCGGCGCCGACCATCCGGCAGACCGCATCGAAACTGGAGAGCTCCACGCGCAGGCGCAATTGCCGGCCAAGCCCCGCAGTCACCTTGCCGAGAAAATCGCTCAGCGTGCTCTCGGGGTGCATCCCGATGTGCGGCTCGTCCAGCGTGTCGGCAAACGGAATCGTCTTGCGCCGCGCGAATCTGTGGCCGCGCGGCACCACCAGCAAGAGGCGGTCCGTGGCGAAGTGGATCGCCCGCACGCCCGGCATGTCCATGCGCATCGAGACGATGCCGACGTCCGCGCTGCCGTCCAGCACGCCCAGCGCGATGTCGGGGTTCTGCCGCTCTTTCAGCTCCACGTTGACGTTCGGGTTGGCGCGCAGGAATCCCGGCAGCACTTCCGGAAGGATGTCGGTGACGGCGGTGGTGTTCGCGTGGATGCGCACGTGGCCGCGCAGGCCCCGGCCGTAGTCGTGCAGGTCGGCGCGCAGCTGCTCGTTTTGCCGAAGCATCGCGCGCGCATGGTGCAGGAACGCCTCGCCCGCCGGGGTGAGCCGCACGCCCCGCGCCTCGCGGTAAAGGAGGGGGACGCCCGCATGCTTTTCGAGCGCCTTGATCCGCCCGCTGGCCGCGGCGAGAGACAGGTGCTGCGCCTGCGCGGCGCGCGTGATGTTGGAGTGCTGGGCGACGGCATGGAAGAGCCGCAGGTCGAGCAGGTCGAAGTCCATGGCCGCGATTACACCACCCTTCGGTTTTGCCGTAGGCTGGGTTCCGATCTTCCGCATTGTCGCGACGACCCGCGTGCTGCACGATGGCGGGATGAACTCTCCTGCTTCTTCCACTGTCGAAACCCCGCGCATCACGGATGAGGTGCTGGCCCGCCTTCGCGCCTGGGAAGGGCGCAGCGAAGTCCTCACCGACGAAATCACCCCGGCGCCTGTCGAAGCGCTGCGCGCGACGCTCGACCACACTGGCGCGCTCGCCGTGCGCGGCACCGAACTGCCACCGCTGTGGCATTGGCTGTACTTCCTGCCGCGCGCGCGCCAGAGCGAGCTGGGCGAAGACGGCCATCCGCGCCTGGGCGGCTTCCTGCCGCCCGTTCCACTGCCGCGCCGCATGTGGGCCGGCGGGCGGCTGCAGTGGCACGCGCCGCTGCGTGTCGGTGACCCGGTGCAGCGCACGTCGCGCATCGCGTCCGTGACGCACAAGGCGGGGCGCACGGGCGATCTCGTTTTCGTGCTCGTGCGGCATGAAGTTGCAGCAGGGGACAAGATCGTGCTCACCGAAGAACACGACATCGTCTACCGCGCGCCGCCTCAACCCGGTGACGCGCCGCCGCCGCCGCAAGCCGCGCCGGGTGACGCCGAATGGAGCCGCGAGATCGTCCCCGATCCAGTGCTGCTGTTCCGCTATTCGGCGCTCACGTTCAACGGGCACCGCATCCACTACGACCGCAGCTACGTGACGCAGGTCGAAGGCTATCCGGGGCTCATCGTGCACGGGCCGCTCATCGCCACGCTGTTGATGGACCTGGCCCAGCGTGAACGGCCTGATGCGCGCGTGAAGAGTTTCAGCTTCAAGGCGATCCGCCCGACGTTCGATCTCCATCCTTTCCGCGTGTGCGGCAAGCCTTCCGCCGACGGCAAGAGCGCGAAGCTCTGGGCGCAGGACCACGAAGGCTTTCTCACCATGCAGGCCGACATCCAGTTCGCTTGAAAGAGACTTCATGTCCATCCAGATTCCCGCCCCCGACGCCTACCAGGAAATCCGCGAGGCGCTGCGCGACCTGTGCGGCGGCTACGACTCCGCCTACTGGCAAAAAGTCGATAGCGACCGCGGCTACCCCGACGCGTTCGTCGACGCACTCACCGAGGCGGGCTGGATGGCTGCGCTCATCCCTTCCGAATACGGCGGCTCTGGCCTGGGCCTCGCCGAAGCTTCCGTGATCATGGAAGAGATCAATTTCTCCGGCGGCAATTCGGGCGCGCTGCACGGGCAGATGTACAACATGAACACGGTGCTGCGTCACGGCTCGCCGGAACAGAAGAAGAAATACCTGCCGGAGATCGCGAGCGGCAAGCTGCGCCTGCAGTCCATGGCCGTGACCGAGCCCACCACCGGCACCGACACGACGCAGCTGAAGACGACGGCGGTGAAGAAGGGCGACCGCTACGTGGTGAACGGCCAGAAGGTGTGGATCTCGCGCATCCAGCACTCCGACCTGATGATCCTGCTCGCGCGCACCACGCCGCTCGCGGATGTCAAGAAGAAGAGCGAAGGCATGAGCATCTTCCTCGTGAACCTGCACCAAGCGATCGGCCATGGCATGACGGTGCGGCCGATCGCGAACATGGTGAACCACGAGACCAATGAAGTCTTCTTCGACAACCTCGAAATCCCTGCGGAGAACCTGATCGGCGAAGAAGGCAAGGGCTTCAAGTACATCCTCGACGGCCTGAACGCCGAGCGCACGCTGATCGCGGCGGAGTGCATTGGCGACGCCTACTGGTTCGTCAACAAGGCGCGGGCGTATGCGGGCGAGCGCGTCGTCTTCAACCGGCCGATCGGGCAGAACCAGGGCGTCGCGTTTCCCATCGCCGACGCGTACATGGAAACCGAAGCCGCGAACCTGATGCGCTTCAAGGCCTGTTCGCTGTTCGACGCGCACAAGCCGAGCGGCGCGGAAGCGAACATGGCGAAATACCTCGCCGCGAAGGCGTCATGGGAGGCCGCGAATGTGTGCCTGCAGACGTTCGGCGGCTTCGGCTTCGCGCACGAATACGACGTGGAGCGCAAGTTCCGCGAGACGCGCCTGTACCAGGTCGCGCCGATCTCGACGAACCTGATCTATTCTTACGTGGCGGAGCACGTGCTGGGCCTGCCGAGGAGCTTCTGATGCAAGCCGCAGGAACCCGCCCGCTCGACGGCATCACCGTCGTCTCGCTGGAACACGCGATCGCCGCGCCGTTTTGCACTCGCCAGCTCGCCGACCTCGGCGCGCGCGTGGTCAAGGTGGAGCGTCCCGGCACGGGCGACTTCGCGCGCGATTACGACCATCGCACCCAGGGACTCGCCTCGCATTTCGTCTGGGTGAATCGATCCAAGGAGAGTTTCACGCTCGACCTGAAGCAGCCGCAGGCGCTGGCGGCGCTCAACGAGTTGCTGGACCAGGCGGATGTGCTGGTGCAAAACCTCGCGCCCGGCGCCGCCGCGCGCATGGGGCTGGGGTACGAAGTATTGAGCGCGCGCAACCCGAAGCTGATCGTGTGCGACATCTCGGGTTACGGCAACGACGGCCCGTACCGCGACAAGAAGGCCTACGACCTGCTGATCCAGAGCGAGGCGGGATTTCTTTCCGTCACCGGCACGCCCGACGAGCCGTCGAAATCGGGCAACTCCATCGCGGACATCGCGGCAGGCATGTACGCGTACAGCAGTATCCTGTCTGCGCTGTTGCTGCGCGGACGCACCGGCCGCGGCTCGCACATCGATGTGTCGATGCTCGAATCGCTCGGCGAGTGGATGGGCTTTCCGATGTACTACGCGTACGAAGGGCAGCCCGCGCCGACGCGCAACGGCGCGGCGCATGCAACGATCTATCCCTACGGCCCGTTCCAGTCCGGCGACGGCAAGACGGTGATGCTGGGCCTGCAGAACGAGCGCGAGTGGAAGCTGTTCTGCGACAAGGTGCTGCTGCAGCCGGAACTCGCGGCCGATCCGCGCTTCGATCTCAACCCCAAGCGCAGCACGAACCGGGTGGAGCTCAAGCGGATCATCCACGAGGCATTCGCTGCACTGAGCGCGGAGCAGGTGATCGCGCGCCTGGAAGAGGCGCAGATCGCCAACGCGCACGTCAACGAAGTCGGTGACCTGTGGAGCCACCCGCAGCTGAAAGCCCGCGAGCGCTTCCGCACCGTCGGCTCGCCGGCGGGCGAACTCTCCGCGCTGCTGCCGCCGGGGACGAACAGCTCGTTCGAATACCGCATGGATGCGATCCCCGCGGTCGGCCAGCACAGCGAATCCATTCTGCGCGAATTGGGACGCGGCGACGGTGACATCGCCGCGATGCGCGCATCGAAGGCGATCTGACATGAGCTCACCCATCGCGCGCGCGCGCAGCTTTCTCTTCGTTCCCGCATCGCGGCCCGAGCGGTTCGCGAAAGCGCTGGAGAGTGGCGCCGGCAGCGTGATCCTCGACCTGGAGGACGCCGTTCCGCCAGAGCAGAAGGCGCAGGCGCGCGAGCATATCGCCCAGCAGGTGGCCACCTTCACCGCGCCGCAGCTCGCGCGAACGCTGGTGCGCATCAACGCGCATGGATCGGCCTGGCACGACGAGGACGTGCGGGCGTTGAAGGATTGGGTCTCGTGCGGGCTTGCCGGCGTGATGTTGCCCAAGTCGGAGGCGCCAGCGGTGTTGATGTCGCTCGCCGACATGCTCGGAGCGAGCACGGAACTCGTGCCGCTCGTCGAATCCCTCGCGGGCCTGGACGCGGTGGATCTGTTGGCCCGCGCGCCGCAAGTCGCGCGGCTCGCGTTCGGCCATCTCGATTTCCAGCTGGACTTGGGCATGCGCTGCTCCGGCGACGAATCCGAACTCGCATCGGTGCGCTTCGCGCTCGTCGCGGCATCGCGCCGCGCGCAGATCGCGGCGCCGATCGACGGCGTCACCGTGGATACCTCGGACGCCGGGCGAACGAAGGCCGATGTCGAGCGTGCCCGCGCCTTCGGCTTCGGCGCCAAGCTGTGCATCCATCCCTCGCAGGTCGCGGCGGTCGAGGAGGTGCTTGCGCCCAGCGCGAAGGAGCTCGACTGGGCCCGGCGCGTGGTCGCACAGGCGAACGCGCGTAACGGCGAGGCCTTCAGCCTCGACGGAAAGATGGTGGACCTGCCGGTGGTGCGTCTCGCGCAGCAATTGCTGCTGCGAAACGAGACGTCCGCCTAGCATTCGCGAGGTGCGCGTCGATCCTCAGGCCATCTGCGGCAGCTTCGAGATCAGCTTGTCCAGCGTGACCGGGTAGTCGCGCACCCGAACACCGGCGGCGTTATAGATCGCGTTCGCGACGGCAGCCGGCACCCCGCAAATTCCCAACTCGCCGACGCCCTTGGCCTTCATCGGTGACGACATCGCATCCGTCTCGTCCAGGAAGATCACGTCCTGGTGCGGGATGTCCGCATGTACCGGCACTTCATAGCCCGCGAGGTCGTGGTTGACGAAGAAGCCCAGGCGCGTGTCCACGACGAGTTCCTCCATCAACGCGCCGCCGACACCCATCGTCATCGACCCGATCACCTGGCTGCGCGCCGACTTCGGGTTGAGGATGCGGCCCGCAGCGCACACGGCCAGCATGCGGCGCACGCGAACTTCCGCGGTGAAGGCGTCGACCGCTACTTCGACGAAGTGCGCGCCGAAAGTCGACAGCTGGGACTTCTTCGCGAGGTCGCCGAACTCCATCATGTCTTCGCCGGCGAGGCCTTCGGCGCCGGCCGCGTCGCGCAGCGCGACGCTGCGGCCGCCCGAGTGCACATGCCCGTCCGCGAACGTGGCGTCGGCCGCGTTGAAGCCGAGTTTCTGCGCGACGGCTTCACGCAGTTTCACGCACGCCGCATAGACGCCCGCCGTCGAACTCGCAGCGCCGAACTGGCCGCCGGACCCCGCGGAGACCGGGAAGTTCGAGTCGCCCAGCCGCACGAAGACGCTGCGCAGCGGCACGCCCATCATCTCGGCGGCGGTCTGCGCGATGATCGTGTAGCTGCCGGTGCCGATGTCCGTCATGTCGGTTTCCACCGTGACCATGCCGCGGTTGTCCAGGCGCACGCGCGCGGCGGACTTGTTCACGGGCGCGCCGCGATAGGCCGCGGCCATGCCCATGCCAATCAGCCAGTGGCCTTCGCGCACCTGCCCGGGCCGCGCGTTTCGGCGATTCCATCCGAAACGCTCAGCGCCCAGTCGCAGGCACTCTACCAACTGGCGTTGCGAGAAGGGCATTCCCTGCGGCTTGGCGGCGTTTTGCGCTGACTCGGGCTTTTGCGCTTGCGGGTCGTCACCGGATTTCGGCGGGGTGTGGTCGGGCACGACCTGCGTGTCGTTCTTGATGCGCAGCGCGACCGGGTCCATGCCGAGTTTCTCCGCGAGTTCATCCATCGCGACTTCGAGCGCCATGTGCCCGGTCGCCTCACCCGGCGCGCGCATCGCGTTCGATTCGGGCAGGTCGAGCACGGCGAAGCGCGTCGCCGTCATGCGATGGGGAGCGGCATAGAGCATGCGGGTCTGGTGCACGGCGCCGTCGGGCTTGCCATCCGGCAAATCTCCGGACCAGCTCTCGTGCGCGATAGCAGTGAGGGTGCCGTCCCGCATCGCGCCGAGCCGCACGCGCTGGATCGTCGCGGGCCGATGCGTCGTGTTGTTCATCATCAGCGCGCGCTGCAGGGTGACCTTCACCGGGCGCCGCGCGGCCTTCGCGCCGAGGGCGGCCAGCACCGCGTCCGCGCGGACGAACAGCTTCCCGCCGAAGCCCCCGCCGATGAAAGGGGACACCAGTCGCACCTTCTCCTTCGGGATGCCGAGCGTCCTGGCCATGTCGCCGCGGCTCCAATCCACCATCTGGTTCGACGTCCAGATCGTGAGTTGGTCGCCGCTCCATGCCGCGACGGTCGCATGCGGCTCCATCATCGCGTGCGACTGGTCGGGCGTGGTGTACGTGCCGTCGATTTGCACCGGCGCGGACGCGAAGGCGGCGGCGAAGTTGCCGACGGACGAATCGGGCGCACCGGACGTGATCTCCTCGGGCTTCGTCGCGCCGTCTTTTCCCTTCTCCAGGTCGAACGCGCCGGGTGCGCGTTCGTAGTCGATGCGAACGAGTTGCGCCGCCGCCCGCGCCTGCTCGAAAGTTTCGGCCACCACGAGCGCGACGGCCTGGTGATAGTGGTCGATCTGCGGGCCGCCCAGGAGTTTGGCGGTGTTGTACTGGCCTTTGCCCAGAGGGCCGGCGGATTGGGCCGTCACGATGGTGATCACGCCGGGAGCGCGCCGCGCCGCCTCGAGGTCCATCGAGCGGATGCGACCTTTCGCGATGCCCGCACCGATGATCCAGCCGTAAGCCTGGTTGGGCGCAACCTCGTGGCGCTCGTACGCGTATGGCGCCGTGCCGGTGGTTTTGAGCAGTCCTTCGATGCGATCGACGGGCTTGCCGACGATCTTCATCTGGTCGATGGGATTGGTGGTGGCGGGGGTGTCGAACTTCATGCCTGGCTCCTTGCCTGTTCCATCACCGAAGCCAGCGTGCGCTCGACCAGTGGCAGCTTGAATGCGTTTTCCTGCGTGGTGCGCGCGCCGGCGAGCATTCGTGTCGCGGCGGCCCGCGCGCCGCGCGGCAACTCCGACTCCGCGGCTTCCACGCGCCAGGGTTTGTGCGCGATGCCGCCGAGGGCGATACGGCCGGTGCCGCCAGGCCGCAGGATGGCGGCGACGGAGACGAGCGCGAACGCATACGAGGCCCGGTCGCGCACCTTGTGATAGATGTGCGTTCCACCCACGGGCTTGGGCAAGGTCACGCCCGTGATCAATTCGCCCGGTGCGAGGGCCGTTTCGATGTGCGGCGTGTTGCCCGGCAGGCGATGAAAGTCCGCGATGGGGATGACGCGCGCCGCGCCGTCCGCGCGCACGGTCTCCACATTCGCATCGAGCGCGCGCATCGCGACTGCCATATCGCTCGGGTGCGTGGCGATGCACGCATCGCTCACGCCCACCACCGCGTGCGAGCGGCTGAATCCGCCGATGGCGGAGCAGCCGCTGCCCGGTACGCGCTTGTTGCACGCCATATTCGTGTCGTAGAAGTAGGGGCAGCGCGTGCGTTGCAAGAGGTTGCCCGCGGTGGTCGCCATGTTGCGCAGCTGGCCGGAGGCGCCGGCCACCAGCGCGCGGGAGAGCACGCCGTAGTCGCGCCGCACGCGCGCGTCGGTGGCGAGGTCGGAGTTGCGCACCAGCGCGCCGATGCGCAGGCCCCCGTCGGGCGTGCGCGTGACCTTGTCCAGGCCGAGCCCGTTCAGGTCGACGAGGTGCGGTGGCGTCTCGATTTCCAGCTTCATCAGGTCCAGCAGGTTCGTGCCGCCGGCGATGAACTTCGCGCCGTTGACTCGGGCCGCGGCGGCGGCCGCTTCGGCAGGCGTGCGCGCGCGTTCATAGGTGAACGATTTCATGCCGTTCTCCCCGCGACTTCGCTGATGGCGTCGACGATGTTGGAGTACGCGCCGCAGCGGCAGATGTTGCCGCTCATGCGCTCGCGCAGCTCGGCCGCCGAGAAGACGGGGCGCGCGGCGATGTCGCCGGCCGCATGGCTGGGCACGCCTCGCCGCACTTCGTCGAGCATGCCGACGGCCGAGCAGATCTGCCCCGGCGTGCAGTAGCCGCACTGGTAGCCGTCGTGCTTCACGAACGCCGCTTGCAGCGGATGCAGCTTGCCCGGCTGGCCGAGTCCCTCGATGGTGGTCACCTTCGCGCCGGGATGCATCACCGCGAGCGTGAGGCACGAGACGATGCGCCGGCCTTCCACCAGTACCGTGCAGGCGCCGCACTGGCCCTGGTCGCAGCCCTTTTTCGTGCCGGTGAGGTGCATGTTCTCGCGCAAGGCATCGAGCAGCGTCGTGCGAGTGTCCACGTCGAGCGATCGCGTCTTTCCGTTGACGTCGAGCGTGACACGCGCGCGGGGTGGCGGCGTGGGTGGTTGGGGCGCGGCGGCGGCGGGGGCCTGCGCCGTCGCCGCCGAGGCAGCTACCGAGGCGGAGCCTGCGATCAGCAGGTTGCGCCGCGTGAGCGTGAGGTCGTCGGTTGAATCCATTGGGTCCGTTTCCTTGTGTAGTTGCACCCACTCTAGGGGGCAACCCGGGGGCGAACTGGTTGCCGACTGCTTGAAGGAGTAACAAGCTTTCGTTGCTGGTCGAGCTCTTCATTTCCCGCCCCTGCGCGACAATGCGGGATGAAAACTCCGCCCCGGCTGCAGTCCCTCGTCGACGAAGGCCTCATCGATACCGTCGTGCGCCAGCTCATGAGCGGCAAGGAAGCCCTGGCCTACGTGGTGCGTTGCGGCGACGAAACGCGCTGCGCGAAGGTCTACAAGGAAGCGACGAATCGCAGCTTCCGGCAGGCTGTCGACTACACCGAAAACCGCAAGGTCAAGAATTCGCGGCAGGCCCGCGCGATGGCCAAGGGCACGCGTTTTGGCCGGCAGGCGCAGGAAGCCGCGTGGCAAAGCGCCGAAGTTGCCGCACTCTATCGCCTCGCCGCCGCCGGCGTGCGTGTACCCACGCCGTACAACTTCCACGAAGGCGTGCTGCTGATGGAACTCGTCACCGATGCGCAAGGCGACGCCGCGCCGCGCATCAACGATGTCGAGCTGACTGCTGCTGAGGCACGCGCGCACTACGTGTTCCTGCTCGGCGAGGTCGTGCGCATGCTCTGCGCCGGTGTCATCCATGGCGACCTGTCCGAGTTCAACGTCTTGCTGAGTGCAGAAGGCCCCGTGATCATCGACCTGCCCCAGGCCGTGGACGCAGCCGGTAACAACCACGCGCAGCGCATGCTGCTGCGCGACGTGGGCAACTTGCGCGGATTCTTCGGCGGCTTCGCGCCCGAGCTGCTGAAGACGAACCACGGCCCGGAAATCTGGGACTTGTTCCAGCGCGGCCTGCTGTCCACGGACACGGTGCTGACCGGGCAGTTCGCGCGCGTGGAAGTCGCGGTGGACCTGTCCAGCGTGCTCCGCGAAGTCGATGACGCCCGCGCCGAAGACGCTGCCCGTCGGCTGCGAGCGCAGGTTTCTGCTCGGTGATGTCATGAGCGACCCCCAGTCTTACACCCCGCCCATCGTCTGGACCTGGAACAAGGAAAGCGGCGGCAAGTTCGCGAACATCAACCGCCCCGTTGCGGGCGCGACGCACGAGAAGGAACTGCCGGTGGGCCGTCATCCGCTGCAGCTCTATTCGCTGGGCACCCCCAACGGCGTCAAGGTCACGATGATGCTGGAAGAGCTGCTCGCGCTCGGGCATGCAGGCGCGGAATACGACGCGTGGCTGATCCGCATCAACGAAGGCGACCAGTTCGGCAGCGGCTTCGTGGGCATCAATCCCAACTCCAAGATCCCCGCGTTGATGGACCGCAGCGGTCCGCAACCGGTGCGCGTGTTCGAGTCCGGCGCGATCCTGATCCATCTCGCCGAGAAGTTCGGCGCCTTCCTTCCCGAGGGCGGCTCGGCGCGGGCGGAGTGCCTCTCCTGGCTCTTCTGGCAGATGGGCAGCGCGCCGTTTCTCGGCGGCGGGTTCGGGCACTTCTACGCCTACGCGCCTACGAGGATCGAATACGCGATCGACCGCTATGCGATGGAGGTGAAGCGCCAGATGGACGTGCTCGACCGGCGCCTTTCGGAATCGCGCTTTATCGCGGGCGACGAGTACACGATCGCGGACATGTCGATCTGGCCGTGGTACGGCACGCTCGCCAAAGGCCAGATCTATGGCGCCGGGGAATTCCTGCAGGTGCACGAATACAAGCACGTGGTCCGCTGGACCGACGAGATCGCGCAGCGACCCGGCGCCAAGCGCGGCCGGATGGTGAACCGCACGTGGGGCGAGCCAGCGAGCCAGTTGCACGAGCGGCACGAGGCAAGCGATTTCGAGACGAAGACGCAGGACAAGCTGCAATCATGAAACGCACATTGCCTTGCGGTGAAAGCGTGTCCGCGCTGGGGCAGGGCACGTGGAACATCGGCGACGACCCGCGCAAGCGCGCCCAGGAGATCGCAAGCATCCGGCGCGGAATCGAATTGGGCCTCACGCTGATCGACACGGCGGAGATGTACGGCGAGGGCGCGTCCGAGCAACTGGTGGGCGAAGCCATCGCGGGATTGCGCGACGAGGTCTTCCTGGTCAGCAAGGTCTACCCGCACAACGCCTCGCGCCGCGCGATGGTGAAGTCGTGCGATGCAAGCTTGCGGCGTCTCGGCGTCGAGACGATCGACCTGTACCTGCTGCATTGGCAAGGCGCGGTGCCGCTGGCCGAAACGGTGGAAGCGTTCGAGGCGCTGCAACGCACCGGCAAGATCCGGCATTGGGGCGTGAGCAACTTCGACACCGATGCGATGCAGCGGCTCTGGCGAACGCCGGGCGGGGGATCGGCGCAGACGAACCAGGTGCTCTACAACCTCGGCGAACGCGGCATCGAGTGGGATCTGCAGCCGTGGCTGCGCGATCGTGGCTTGCCGGTGATGGCGTATTCGCCGTTCGACCAGGGGCGGCTGCTGCAATCGGCGCCGCTGGTCTCGTGGGCGAAGAAGCACGGGATGGCGGCGGGGCAGGTGGCGATCGCGTGGTTGCTCGCGCAGGATGGCGTGATCGCGATCCCCAAGACCGGCAGCGCCGATCGCGTGCGGGAGAACGCGGCGGCTCTGGCGCGGCCGTTGACTGCGGGTGAGTTGGAGGAGTTGGACGCTCTGTGTCCTCCGCCTGACGGGCCGTCGGAGCTGGCGATGCTGTGAATCGCGTGTGTCAAATATATTTGACATCATGATGTCCAATATATTTGACATGTGCTTCCAGCCTCGTTATCCTGCAGCCATGCCTTTATTGAGGGAACTCGGCACGGCCGTGCGACAGCGCAGACAAGATATCGGGCTTAGCCAGCAACAACTGGCCGAGCTTGTGGAGCTCTCGCGCGCCACCGTCAACGAGCTCGAAACCGCAAAGCTGAAAGACCTCAGTTCGAGCAGGATCGAGCGGCTCGCGAACGAGCTCGGCTTCGCCGTGGGCCTTGTCGGGACGCGCCGTCCGAAGGACAGAAGCGCCCTGGAATCGGCGGCGCGGATCGCCAGCGTGCCGTACAAGGCCGAGCTGCCGGCCATTGTGCTGTCCGATTCGATCAGGAGCGGCGTCGTCTCGCCCGGGTACATCCCGCACTTGCGGACGTTGCTGGACGAAGCGCCGGTCGCCATCCTCGCGGACATCGCCGAGGAATTGCACCGGTTGCATGGCGTGCCCGCGCCGGATACATGGAAACGCTTGCGAACACTCGCGGGCGTGTTGAAGTGCGACCGGCGCCTATGGCAAAGCCTGCCGACCTGACGCGCGGCGGTCCCTGGGGGGCATTGTTCGAATCGGCTCTCACGCTGACGGATCATCTCGCCACGATGATCGGCAAGCCCCTGTGGACCTTCGGTGGAGGGACGGTCCTGATGCTTCGGCTCAATCACCGTTACAGCCGCGACATCGACCTGTTCGTTCCTGATCCGCAGTACCTCGGGCATGTGACGCCGCGCCTCAGCGACCCCGCGGAGAGCCTCACGACCGAATACGTCGAGGCCGCCGGGTACGTCAAGCTCCTGTTGCCGACCGGCGAGATCGATATCGTTGTCGGCGAGCCGCTCACTGATCATCCGTGGGAGGTGGTCGCGCACAAAGGGCGCCGGATACTCGTGGAGACGAATGCCGAGATCATCGCCAAGAAGATGCATCATCGGGGCGACCACGCGAAGGCGAGGGATCTCTTCGATCTTTGCGCGGTCGCCGATCTGGACCCTGCGTCCATCGAGCACGCGGCGCCTTTTTTCAAACGGCATGGCCTTGCGTTTATCGCGCGGCTAGAGGCGAACGCCGAATATATCGAAGAGGATTTCGCGCAGATCCAGCGCATCGATTACAAGCGACCCTTCGAGGAATGCCTCACCCTGGCGGCATCCATCATCGATGCGGTGATGCAGCGCTGAATCGCCGGCGCTATTCGAACAGCCGCTCCGGCAACGGCAACCCGCCGAGCTCCTTCTCCGTGAGCGCACCATCCACGCGAATCCCACTGCGTTCCAGAACCGCTTCGATCTGCCGCGCGTGCTGCGCCGAATGAAGGGTGGACCGCTCCAGCAGCCAGCGGATGTTCTGCGGCCCCGAGGTGGTTGGCACCGTGTCCTCGGCCATGCTGGGGCTGAATCGGCCCTGCCAGCGTTCAAGCCTGGCGATCACGCGTTCGTTGTAGCCAAAGATTTCTTCAAGCGTGCACAGCCCCGGCTCGCCATCGTTGAACTCGAGCACCAGCGGATCGTGAACCCAGCCGTCCTCGACCGCATCGAGATGCCCCTCCGCGATCCGGAAAATGTGCAGGCTCAGCATCCGCACCGTGCGGTCCCGCGCGGGGATCACACGCTCGGTCAACATCCCGGCGGGTACCTGCCGGATGTGACGCTGCGCGATTCGCAGGATGGCCAGCCAGCGCCGGATCATCTCGTCCTCGGAGAGCGCGTCGGGCAGCTTGTCGGAGAGGTTGAGGAAAGCCGCGAGATCGCGCAGGTTCTGCGCCCACACGAAGCGCGAACCCTGGGCCACGACAGGCACCGAGCGGGCGCCGAGCTGCTGCAGCCGCGCCATGCCCTGAGGGTCTTTCAGGAGATCGACAACCTCGTAATCGAAACCGTTTCGCGAAAGAAACTCCTTCGCCGTGAGGCAGCTGCTTCAGCCCGGCTTGGTGAAGAGGACCAACCGGACAGCGCTGTCTTTCGTGTTCACGTCGTTTTGCATGGTGGGCACCGAAGTTGAATTTCAGTGTAGCGCATGTGTGCATGCCACCGCTCACGCGGCGAAGCGTTTCCGGTACTGGCCGAGGCTGACTCCCAGCCGACGCCCGAACGCGCGGCGGAACCCGTCCACGCTCGGATAGCCCACGGCGGCGGCCAGGCGTTTGGCGGGCAGGGCGGAGTCCTCGGCCATCCGGCGGGCCGCATCGATCCGCGCCTTCTCCACGAATTCCGCAGGCGTCGTGCCGGTCTCGCCGCGGAAGATGCGGGCAAAAGTTCTCTCGCTCATGCCCGCGAGCGAAGCCAGCGCGGGCACGGACAGGTCATCCTTCAGGTGCGCGAGCACATGGTCCTGCACCTCTCGCACCCCGGAGCGCTCGGACGTCTGGGCCGCGAGGTGCGCGCTGAACTGGCTCTGGCCGCCGGGGCGCTTGAGGAACATCACCAGCTCGCGCGCCACGCGCAGCGCGAGCTCGCGGCCGTGATCCTCCTCGACCATCGCCAGCGCGAGGTCCATGCCCGCGGTCACGCCGGCGGAAGTGAAGAGCTTGCCGTCCTGCACGTGGATGGCGTCGGCCTCGACACGCGCATCGGGATACGCTGCGGCGAGTCGGGCGGTTGAATTCCAATGCGTTGCCACCCGCTTGCCGTCCAAAAGTCCGGCCGCAGCCAGGACGAAGGCGCCGGTACACACCGAGCCGTAGCGCCGCACCGTGCGGGACCGGCGCCGCAGCCAGTCGAGCACCGCTGCGTGCGTCGCCATGTCGCCGATGTCGGGGCTGCCCGCGACGAGCAAGGTGTCGATGCGCCCGCGGTGCGTCGCCACGGTCGCGTCGACCGCCATGCGCAAGCCGCCGCTGCTCTCGAGCGGGCCCTTGCGGGTGCCGATCAGCTCCACGCGATAGGCCGATGGCTTGCCGAGCTGCCGCGCCGCCTCGGTAAAAACGTCCGCCGGCCCGGCGACGTCGAGCAGCTGGAAGCGGGGGAAGGCGAGGATGGCGATGCGCATGGCCGAGAAGATCCGGTGTTTGGCGGAAAACGCCGTGCGTTGTCCGGGGCGGTATCGGCCAGTCTGGCAGAAAATAACAATTACTGCAATTTCCGCCAAGGTGTCCGTTTTGTCAAACCTGTCCATGACCGCGTCCTCGCCGGCGTTCCCCACTGTTTCGATGCCGGGCGGGCAAGCGTCGGTGCGCAACCTGCCCGTCAGCCTGTTCGGCGCGGTGATCGGCCTGTGCGGGCTGGCGCTTGCCTGGCGCTTCGCGCACGCCAGCCTGGGCGCCCCCGCCATGGTGGGAGAGGCCATCGGGGCCTTCGCGGCCGGCGTGTTCGTGCTGGTCGCATCGGCGTACCTCGTGAAGCTCGCCAGGCATCCGGCGGCGGTGCATGCGGAGTTCCATCACCCGGTGGCCGGCAACTTCTTCGCGACGATCACGATCTCCATCCTCCTGCTGGCCGCCGTCATCGAGCCGTACAGCACGCTTGCCGCGTGCGCGATCTGGACCGCAGGCGCCATCGCGACTTTCACGCTGTGCTTCGTCGTCGTCTCGCGCCTTCTCAAGGGCCAGGTCGACGCCTCGCACGCCGTTCCCGCGTGGCTGATGCCCGGCGTTGCCACGCTCAACATCCCCCTGGCCGGCGGGCACATGCCCATGGGCTGGGCCGCCGAGCTCAATCTCGTCGCCTGCGCGGTGGGCAGTGTGCTGGCGGTCGTGCTGTTCGCGCTGATCATCGGCCGCCTCGTGCACCGGGACCCGCTCGAGCCCGCGATGACGCCGTCCTTGATGATCCTGGTCGCGCCGTTCGCGGTGGGATTCCTCGCGTACACCAACGTCGTGGGCGGTGTCGACCGGTTCGCCGGGCTGCTGTTCTACTTCGGCCTTTTCATGTTCGCCGTGGTCGCGCCGAAGGTGTTCCGCTCCCGCGCCCCGTTCTCTCCCATCTGGTGGACGATCGGCTTCCCCGTCGCGGCGCTGGTCAACGCGGCGATGAAGTACGCGCAGTTCCGCGCGAGCACGCCGCTGTGGATTCTCGCGATCGCATTGCTGGCCACGCTGACGCTCGCGCTGGCGATTCTCACGGTGCGCACGGTTCGCATCGCGCTCAACGGGGAGTTGTTCAGATGAGCGTGGGTGCCTCGAGCCCGGGTGCCTGAAAATGGCCCCATGACAACGGACCGGCGCCTTCCTTACCTGCATGGCTATCCGCCCGAGCTGCTCGGGCAAGTGCGCGAACTGATCGGCGCGGGCCGGCTCGCCGAGACGGTGTCGCAGCGGCATCCGGAGATGCACGACGTGCGAACCGAGCGCTCGCTCTACGACTACGTGAACGAGCTCAAGTCGAGTCACATGCGCAGCGCGCCGCCGATCGCCAAGGTGGCGTACGACCCGAAGCTGCACGTCCTGCGCAACGCGCTGGGCACGCACAGCGCCGTCTCGCGCGTGCAGGGAAGCAAGCTGAAAGCCAAGCGCGAGATTCGCATCGCGACCCTGTTCAAGGAAGCGCCGGCGGATTTCCTGCGCATGATCGTCGTGCATGAGCTTGCGCACCTGAAGGAGCGCGATCACGACAAGGCGTTCTACGCACTGTGCATGCACATGGAGCCGCGCTATCACCAGCTCGAGTTTGACCTGCGGCTGTGGCTCACGGCACGGGAGTTGTAGGAGCCGCCGCACGCCGCGCGGCTGCTTCATCCTCCAGTCGATGGGCGAAACGTCGTCGCAAACTGGAACACATCTTTAGTGTTCAAGGATTCGTATGGCGACAACAGAACAGGAACTCGTGAACCTGGAAACCCGATTCTGGCAATCCATGGTCGACCAGGATGCCGACACCGCGCTGGGCTTGCTCGCGGAGCCGGCGGTGATGGTGAGCTCCCATGGGGCCATGCAATTCGACCATGCCGGCTACCGGAAGATGGCGGAGCAGGGCACGATGACGGTGGCCTCCTTCGAATTCGCCGATATGAAGGTGCTGTTGGCCAACCCGGCCACGGCGATCCTCACCTATCGCGTGAAACAGCGCATGCAGGCGCGCGGCAAAAGCGATGTCACGACCGAGGAAATGAACGATTCCTCGACGTGGGTGAAGTCGGGCAGCGGCTGGAAGTGCGTCATGCACACCGAATCGCCCGTGCCGAAGAAGGCCGCGAAGTAGCGATCTCAGCCAAAAGAGCAGTGCGCGACGCACCGGGCTCGGCATTTTCCTCGTTCCCGCGACCATTGCGCCTTGCACGGCAGTCCCGCGGCTATCTTGGGTTCCTCCCCACGGAACTCATGTGTCGATGTCCGCTTCCGCCTCACCTCCCGCGATCCGCGTCGGCGTCGTCGATGACCATGCCATCACGCGCTACGCGCTGCGGCGTTTCATCGGGAGCCACGATGACTTGCAGGTGGTGGAGGAGGGATCGAGCGGGCGCGAGGCCATCGAGATCGCCCGGCGCCAGAACGCGCAAGTGCTGCTGCTCGACCTGGAGATGCCCGACCGCAGCGGCATGGACGTCCTGCCGATGATCCGCGCCAAGGCACCGGACATGGGCGTCGTGATCCATTCAAGCTATTCCCCCGCGCACTACGCGGTGGCTGCGATACGGCTGGGCGCGAACGGCTATGTCTGCAAGGGGGGCGACCTCGACGAGCTGCCTGCCGCGTTGCGGGCGGCGGCGCGGGGCAGGCGGTATCTGTCGCCGGTGGTCGCGGACCTGCTGGCATCTTGGGCAATGGACCCGTCGCACGTCGACCCCCATGCGCAGCCGCACGAGCGCCTCACGCAACGCGAATTCCAGCTGATGCTGCACTTCGCCCGGGGCGGCGAATCGATCGCCATCGCCGACACGCTGGCGCTCAGCCCCAAGACCGTCAGCACCTACCACAGCCTGATCCTGCGAAAACTCGGGCTGCGCTCCAACAGTCACATCACGCACTACGCGATGCAGCACGGCCTGGTGGATTGATTGGGCGGGCGGGACCCTCTGGACCGCGGGTTCGCGGGGCTTTATGCTCTGCCGGCAAACAAGGAAAACCCCTTGAATCGCCGTGACCGCCCGGGGCGCAGCCTCCGGGCATGGATGCTGCTGCTCGCGATCGCGTCGGCGATGCCGCTGGTGCTTACGCTCGGCTACGCGATCCATTTGCAGGCCGACCAGCAGGAAGAAGCGCAATTCATATTGGTGCGCGAGCGGGCCATTGGAGCCGCGGCGATCCTGGACCAGCAACTCAAGCTGATCAACTCCCTGCTCGAGGAACAGGCAGGTTCGCGCGAGGTCTCGCAAGCGGATGTGCCGGAGATGTACCAGGACGCGAACCGGATGCTGGCGACGCAACGCGCGTTTACCGTGTTCGAGATGTCCGACTCCCGCGGAAGTCTGGTCTATCGGGCCGCGCGCGATCCGTCGCAAGCCATGCCTCCCGGCAAAGCCTGGAGCTGCGCGGCTCGGCAACCCAATGGGGAAGCCGCCTCGTCTTTGTCCACGGTGCCAACGGGCTTGCGGGGCGACGAGGGCTGGAATGCCAGGGCGACATTGCGGTTGGCGAGCGGGCCGCTGGCCGGATGCCGGCTGGCGGCAAGCGCCTCGCTGCGGGGATTCGGCGAGGCCCTTCGCGCTCGCGAGTGGCCGCTTGCGTGGGTGGCCGCCGTCGTCGATCGCGATTTCCGCATCATTGCCCGCTCCACATTGGCCGAGCAATACGTCGGGCTCGGTGCGACCGAGCCGTTGCGGCGCGCGATCCGGGAAGGGGGCAACCGCGCATTCGACGGGACGGCGCGCGACGGCACCCGCGTCCTCGCCTACACCGTCCCCGTGCCCGGCGGCAACGGCTGGCATATCGCCGTCGGTGTCGCCGAGCGCGTGGTGCGCAACGAACTGCGCTCATCGACCTGGCGGTTCATCGGCCTGTCGCTGGCGGCCCTGGCCTTCGCCGGCGGTGTCGCCCTCCTGCTCGCGGCGCGAATCTCGCAAGTCATCAGGAGCCTGGGCGGGGCGCTGGACCCGATGACGATGGCCGGAACCGGTTTCGTGAAAATCAAGGAAGCCCATGCGGTCGGGGAGTTGCTGGCGAATTCCCGCGCAAGCCTGGATGTCGCCGCGCAGGCGCAGCAGCGGTTGATCAGGACGCTCGAAGCCGAGAACGCGCGCCGCGTCCTCACCGAGCGGACGCTCAAATCCGTCCAGGCCAAGCTGATGGCCGTCCAGGAGACCGAGCGGCGAATCGTCGCGCGCGAACTTCACGACGAGCTGGGGCAGGAGCTGGCCTTGCTGCAGATCATGTTGAAGTCGATCCGCACGCGGGGCACGGCCGATAACCGCATGCTGCACGACTGCGAGGCGGGCGTGCTGCGCATGTCCGACCATGTGAGGACGCTCGCCCTGGCGCTGCGCCCGGCGATGCTGGACGACCTGGGCCTCGCCGCGGCGCTGTCGGCGCTGACCCGCCCCGGCAACCCGCCCCACCAGCCGCAGATCCGGGTCGAAATGCCCAAGCCGTCGCGCCGCTTTCCCGCCGATGTGGAAACGGCGCTGTACCGTGTCGCGCAGGCTGCCACGACCAACGCCTTGCGGCACGCCAACGCGCGCACGATCGTCGTCGCGTTGACCTTCGATGCGGCTCGCGTGTCGATCGAGGTCAGCGACGACGGCGGCGGGTTCGATCCCGAGGGTGATGCGGCATTGGCGGGCGAGCACCTGGGCCTCGTCATCATGCGCGAGCGCATGGCGGCCGTGGGCGGCTCGCTGACAATATCCAGCGGACCGGGCGGCACCCGGGTCGTCGCCAGCGCGCCGCTCAGTCCAACGGAGGCATTCGATGAATAACGCAGGGCCCGTCCGGGTGATGATGGTCGACGATCACGCGCTCTTCAGGGCGGGACTGCGCCAGATGCTATCGGCCCAGCCGGGCATCGAGGTCATGGCGGAGGCGGCCAGCGCCGAAGACGCCTTCTCCGAGTTCGAGAACGACTTGCCGGATGTCGTCCTGATGGACATCGGCCTCCCGGGCATGGGCGGGATCGCCGCGCTGTCCAGGCTGCGCCAGCGGTTTCCGAAAGTGAAGACCTTGATGCTCAGCATGCACCGCGACCCGGAATACGTGGCGCGCGCGCTCGAGGCGGGCGCATCCGGCTATCTCCTGAAAGAGACCTGCTCCGTGGAGGAGTTGTCGCTGGCCATCACGTCCGTCCACCGGGGGCAGGTGTTCATCAGCAGCTCGGTCGCGGGCATGCTGGTCAGCCCGTTCGTGAAGAGCGTCGAGCCTGTCCATGAACTCAGCACCCGGCAGGAGCAGGTGCTGGTCCTGCTGGCGCAGGGCCTGGCGGCGAAGGAGGTGGCCTCGCGCCTGGGGTTGAGCGTCAAGACCGTCGACTCGCACCGGGCCGCCCTCATGGAAAAGCTGGGGCTGCGGACGCTCGCGCAACTCGTTCTCTATGCCGTGCGCCACGGCCTGATCTCCGCCGTGGATGGCAGCCCGTTCTCGGATTCGTCGCCCAATCCGCTGAGTCGCCCGGACTCACATTGACCCGGTGCGATCCGCCAGAATGGCGGGATGAATTCGCCCGCCCCCGACATCACCGACAACCCTTCCGCCCACCGATACGAACTGCGTGTCGATGGCGAAGTGGCCGCGCATTGCGAGTACAACGTGCTGAAGGACGCATTGCTCTTCACGCACACGGAAGTGCTTCCGCGGTTCGAAGGAAAGGGCCTCGCCAGCAGGCTGATCGCCTTCGCGCTGGATGACGTGCGACAGCGTGGACTGCACGCGATCCCCGTGTGCCCGTTCGTCGCGGGGTTCATCCGCAAGCATCCGGAATATCTGGACCTCGTATCGGAAGAAAGCCGGCGGGCGTTCCTGCGCTGAATGGGTTGTCATGCCCGGCATGACAAAGTTTCCTGCCGCCCGCATTCCTAAGTCACGTTCGGCACGAACATGTAGCCCGCATTGCGCACGGTGCGGATGCACCGCGGCTCGCCCGCGGGGTCGAGCTCGATCTTGCGGCGCAGGCGCCCGATGCGGATGTCGATGGAGCGGTCGAACGGGCCCCACTCGCGGTTGCGTGTTTGCAGCAGCAACTGGTCGCGCGACAACACGCGGTTCGGGTTCGCGAGGAACGTGGAGAGCAGGTCGAACTCCATCGCCGTGATTGTCACTTCCGCGCCGTCGGACTCGAACAGGCGGTGCGACTCCAGGTCGATCTCGCAGCGCCCGACGCGCTGCCTGCGAGTCGCCTGCGTCTCGCGCCGCGGCAACACCGCGATGGGTGCGGGAGACCCCGCCGCAAGCGCGGCCGCCGGCTTTGCCTGCAAGCGCCGCAGCACGCTTTTCAGGCGCGCCAGCAACTCGCGCAGGTCGAACGGCTTGGCGATGTAATCGTCCGCGCCGAGCTCGAGGCCGACGACGCGATCGACCACATCCCCCGATGCGGTGACCATGATGAGTCCCAGGTCGTAGTGCTCGCGCAGCCAGCGCGCGAGCGACAGGCCATCCTCGCCGGGCAGGCGGATATCCAGCAGCACCGCGTCGGGCACTGCGATCCCGAGTTGCGCGCGAACCTCTGTGCCGCTGCCCGCCGCGCTCACCTCGAAGTCATGGCCTTCGAGGTACTCGCACAGCATCGCCCGGACTTGCGGGTCATCGTCCACCACGAGCAGGCGCGTGCGGGTCTTCATGCGGCAAAATTCTGCCCCCGCGAAATCGGGATGGCGAGGCCTATCGAAAGCGTTACAGCGCTTTACACCGCGCTGTCGACTTCGCTGGTGACTTCTTTTGGCAGCAACTCCGCGAGCAGCGACGACAACGCGCGCGCGTTGATGGGTTTGCGCAGCAGGGCCGTGACGCCGCTGCCCTCGAGCTCCTGCTCGCCGATGTCCGACGCGTTGCCCGTGTAGAGCAGCACCGGCAGCCCCGCCCGGTGCAGCCTCGCGTGCCGCGCGAGCGCGATCCCGGTCATGCCGGGCATCGTCTGGTCCGTGAGCAGCAGCGAGAAATCCTCGGCGGTCGAGGCGAGCCGCCGACATGCCGCCACCGGGTCCTGTTCCAGCACCACGTCGAGGCCCCAGGATCGCAGCAGGTCCTGCATGTAGCACCCCACGCTGGGCTCGTCGTCAACCAGCAGGACGCGGCCGCGCAACCGGGGCGCGATGCGCCCCGCGCAAGCGATCGTTGTGGCGACGTCGTCCGGCGCCGCCTCCTGCACGCTGTGCTGCGACACCGCCGGCAGCAGCACGCGGAAGGCGGAGCCCCGGCCCGGCTCCGACGCGACCTCGATGTGCCCGCCATGGTCGTGCACGATGCCATGCACCATCGCGAGCCCCATGCCGGTGCCGCGGCCCACGTCCTTGGTCGTGAAGAACGGCTCGAACATGCGGTCGCGCACGTCCTGCGTCATGCCGCGCCCGTCGTCGGCGACTTCGATCCAGACCCAGCGGCCCCGCTCCAGCCACGCGCCGCAGGAAGCGCAGTGCCCCGTCAACAGCGACTGGCCGATGCGCAGACGGATCGTGCCTTGATCGCCGATGGCGTCGCGCGCGTTCAGGCACAGGTTCAGCAGCACCTGCTCGAACTGGACCGGGTCGGCCACCACCGCCGGCATCGCGCAATCGTCATCTTCCGCCCCCGCAGCGTCCACGGCGATCGAAGCCGGCAGGTTCGGCCGCAGCAACTGCAAGGCGTGGCCGAGAAGCTGCGCCGGCGGCACGAGGCGACGCTCGCCACGCTCGGGTCGCGAGAAAGCGAGAAGCTGCGCGACGTGCTCGCGCGCGCGTTCGGCAGCCAGCTGCGCCTGCCCGAGCTGGCGCGCCAGCTCCGTGCCGGCGCCGACAGCGGGCTGCTCCCGCGCCATCGCGAGGTAGCCGAGCACGCTGGTGAGGATGTTGTTGAAATCGTGCGCCAGTCCGCCGGTGAGCTGGCCGATGGCTTCCATCTTTTGCGCCTGGCGCAATTGCCGCTCGAGCTCGGCGCGCCGCTGCTCGGCTGCGACGCGCGCGGTGATGTCGCGCACGGCGTAAAGCACATGCGGGCGACCCCGGTAGGTCATCGGCGTGCCGCGCACCTCCGCCTGCCAGGTCGAGCGGTCCTTGCGCGTGCCCGTCACCTCGAAGCGCAACTCCCTGCCCGCCAGCGCCTTGTCGTGCCACGCGCGATGGCGCATGCGCAGCGCGGGGTCGGCCTGGGTGAGCACGCGGTCCGCGGCCATCACTTCCTCGCGCGTGTAGCCGCTCATCGCCGTGTAGGCGGGGTTCACCTCGACGGCGGTGAAGTGCGCATCGCGCAGCACCAGCGCGTCGGACGAGGCGTTGAAGATCGCGCGGTATTGCTCCTCGCTGTCGCGCAGCTGCTGGTCCGCCCTGTGACGGTCGGTGATGTCGCGCACCACCGTCAACGCGTGCGGCCGCCCGCCGTGCGTGAAAGGCATCACCCGCATGTCGGCATCGAACCGGCTGCCGTCCGGACGCAGCACGGAAGTCTCCACGTGCGTCGTCGCGCCGGCCAGGGCTTTGCGGACCATCTCGAGCCGCTCGCGTACATACTCGGCCGGCATGCTGCGCGGATAGCTGCGGCCCAGGATCTCATGGCGCCGCACGCCGTAGAGCGCGAGCCCGGCCGGGTTCACGTCCACGACGCGCAGGTTCTCGTCCCACACGAAGAGCCCCTCCAGCGAGCCCTCGAAAATCGCGCGGTACTGTTCCTCGCGCTGGCGCAGTGCCTGCAGCTGCGCCGGCGGCATGGCCGGTTGCGGGCTCAAGGCGTGGTGCTGCCCGCGACCATGGTGTTCGGCGTGCGGAAGGTGCGCGCCTGGGCGATGTAGCTGGAGCCGCCGTCTTCCGAATTGATGGCGCGCGTCTCGTCGCGCGACGCGATGTACTCGGCCTTGACGTCGGCGCGCGACAGGACGCGTTGCGAGCGGACGATCGGCTTTTGCCAATTGCTCTGCATCGCCCATTCGCTGGCGTTCGCGCTCACGGAGTTGCGCGCGCTCAGCAGGTCGGTGCGCACCTGCGCGCGGCTGAGCGTGCTCGTGAACTTCGTGGTGTCGATGGTCGGTGTCTCGGCCAGCGCGGTGCTGGACATCAGGACGGCGGCAAGCGATGCGGCGGTGACGGCGCCCGCGAAGGCGAGGGTGGAAGCGAGGCGGTTCATATTCGGTCTCCGTTGAGCGAAGGGAATTGATCCGGGTGCAAGGCGGCCTTCGCTCTTTGGTGAACCGCATTGCCCCAAGGGGTTCGCGGAGTGTGGACAACGACGGTAATCGCGGCGTTTCAGGCGGCCGCTGTTTTGTATCGGGCGCGTATTTTTTTTAGTCGCCGCGCAGGAACATCAGCGCGCGTTTGTCCGTGGGCTTGCGCCCCGTGTTGACGAAGTCGACCAGCTCGCGCGAGACGGCCTCGACGTCGAAGCCCTGCGTGCGCATGCGAACCGGGATGTCGCTGCCACGGACGACCGAGCGGGCGTAGCCCTGGATGAAGGTCTGTTCGATGACGAGCGTGCTGCCGAGCTCGTAGAACGCGGCCATGCCGCGGATGTAATCCGCCTTGTCGACATCCGCGAACGAGAAGGGCAGCAGGCCGCCGGCCAGCAGCGCGGCGTTCGCTGCAAGGCGCGAGGCGCGCTTGTTGCCATTGGCGAAAACCTGGACGTAGGGAATGCGCGTCATGAGGTACAACGCGGCCTCCACCGGACGCAGCTCGAGTGCCTGCGCGATGATTTTTTCGAGCATGCTTGCCGCGAAGCCCGTCCCGGGACGAAATGGCGGCAGATAAGCCGAGGCGCCGAGGTTCACCTCTTCGTATTCGCGGGGTTTGCCGCGTTGATGCCCGGGCAGGAAGTGCTCCGACTCGGCCGCTTCTTCGATGCCGTGGTCGTCCGTGACGAGCGCATGCATCGCGCAGACGTTCTCCCGCGTGAGTTCGCGGTGCGTCCAGAGGTACTCGGCCGCCGTCTTGTGATCGAGCACGAGCAGCGCGTCAGCGGTGGGCTTGTCCTTGTTCTTCTGGCCGTAGCGGATCAGTGCCTCGGTGTCCAGCGCGGAATAACTGCCGCCTTCCAGGAGCGATGAGCCCCAGGAGAAGTCGACCAGGAAATTCGTGAGGAAGCGACGGTCCACGGGCGTCGCGATCGCCTGGATGCTTTCGCAGCGCAATGCTTTGCGCGGATCGATGTTCGGCAACGCAGCGAGCAGTTCTTCCTTGAAAACAGCAACAGGCCGCTGCTGCCACGGCGTGAGGAAGTAGCCGTCGATGTCGGCGCGCGTAAGGGGGGATGCGGACACGTATCGGATCGCGCGGCCGGCTCCAGATGCTTTGGCGACGCCTTCCTTGACGAGCTTTGACAACCTCCGGTTCAGTGTCGATCTGCTGATATCCGGGAGGTGCCGGCACAGCTCCTCCGGCGACAGCCCTTTCGGTCCTGCATCCGCGAGTACCTCAGCGAGCCGGGCGCTGCCCGATACGCTATCCGCGGCCATGATTGACGAGAAAGAAATCGGAAAGCATGTTGAATGCTAAGGGTTTTTTCCTTTCTTGTCACGATTGGCGAGGTGGTGCTCTTTCTTGTCAACGGCTACAGATTCTGGATCAGCGCCATGATATTTCCCTCGCTGTCCTTGAACCACGCGGCCTTCGCGCCGCCCGCGCTGATCGCACCGGCCGCGCTCTTCTCGCCCGGCATGTCGTAGTCCTCGAACTTCACGCCCTTGGCCTTGAGCGCGACGATCAGGCTGTCGACATCGTCGACCGACCAGAAGGCCTGGCTGGCTTGCGAGGTGCCCGCGTTCGGCGTGAGGTACAGGAAGCACGCGGTGCCCTTGCCGAACTCGTACACCACGCCGCCGTTGATCTCCTGCGTAGGCTTGAGCCCGAGCTTCGTTTCGTAGAACTGCCGTGCCCGCGCGATGTCCTTCGCGGGGATGTACGCGTACATCGGAAAGTCTTGCAGCATCGTCGTTCTCCCGTTATCGCTATGCGCTGACGATGACCTGGAAGCCGCCGTAGATCAGCCGCTTGCCGTCGAACGGCATGTCCATGTTTTTAAGCCGCGGATCCTCCATCGACTTTTTCATGCCTTCATCCCGCACGGCGCGCGACGGCCAGGTGATCCAGGAGAACACCACCGTCTCGTCGTCCTTGCGTTGCACCGCCATGGTGAACGACGTGAGCTTGCCTTCGGGCACATCGTCGCCCCAGCATTCGACGACCTGCAGCGCGCCGTTCTCCTTGAACACCGCGGCCGCCGATTCTGCGTGGCGGCGGTAGGTGTCCTGCTTGGCGGTCGGCACCGCGACCACGAATCCATCGACATAGTTCATGAGGAATCTCCTTTGGAAGGGGCGGCAAAAACGCGGCCCTCAGGGTACGACGAACGGGCGCGTGCATCCTCGACATCCGTTGTAAAAGAAAGGAGCGGCCGCCAAGCTCTTCCTTGCGGCGCAGGATTGCCGAAACGAGATTGCCAACCCGCCGCTTACCGGGCACGATTCCCCAACGATGTTCTTCCTCTGGCCCCAGTACCTCTGGCTGATGCTGGCCGTGCTCCTGCTGCCGGCCCTGTACGTCTGGCTGCTGAGCCGCCGGGCGCGGCAGGCCGTGCGCTACAGCAATCTCGATGTCATCCGCGCGGCGGCGTCGGGCAGGAACTGGCGGCGTCACGTTCCACCCGCGTTGCTGTTGCTGGCCCTCTCGGGATTGCTGTTCGCCGCGTCGCGACCGGTGGCGCGCATCCCCTTGCCGTGGGCACGCTCCGTCGTCATGCTGGCCATGGACGTGTCGCTCAGCATGCGGGTGAGCGATGTGAAGCCCAGCCGCATCGTGGCCGCGCAAGATGCGGCCAAGCTCTTCCTGGAAGGGTTGCCGAAAAACATCGAAGTCGGGCTCGTCACGTTCGCCGGCAGCAGCCAGGTGGCGCAGGGCGCGACGCTGGATCGCCCGTCGCTGGTCGCGGCCATCGACGGCTTCCAGATGCAGACGGGCACAGCGGTGGGCAACGCCATCGTGGTCTGTCTGGCAGAACTGTTCCCGGACCATGGCATCGACGTGGGCGAGATGACGTTCGGCAGCAACAAGAAAAGCGGTCGCAGCCTGGACGACCGCGCGAAGCCGCCGCCGAAACAGATCGCCCCGGTGGCGCCGGGCTCGTACAACTCCGCGGCGATCATCCTGCTGAGCGACGGCCGGCGCACCACCGGCATCGACACGCTGGTGGCCGCGAAGATGGCGGCGGACCGCGGCGTGCGCATCCACGTGGTCGGACTGGGCACGGTCGACGGCGAGGCTTCGATGGAGGGCATGCCGATCTACCTGCGGCTGGACGAGCCGACATTGCGCGAAGTGGCGCGAATGACGGGCGGTGAATACCACCACGCGGGCACGGCGGAGAAGCTGCGCAGCGTCTATGAAAACCTCGGCTCACGCGTGCAGGTGCAGACGCGCGAAACCGAGCTCTCGGGCCTGTTCGCGTTCGCCTCGGCGCTGCTCGCGTTCACGGCGGCGATGCTGTCGCTGCTCTGGTTCCGGCGCATCGCCTGAGGAAAGCGGGGGCGCGGAATCATTAGCATGCCACCGGGGCAACCCTATTGCGCTCCGGGCCCGCGCGCTCCCAGAATGGCCGCACAAGGAGTGATCCATGCGCCCCATGTTTTCTGCCGTGGCCCTCGGCCTCGCGTTGCTTGTTTCGGCCGGCGCTTCGCACGCGCAGTCGTATCCCACGCGGCCGATCCGGCTGGTGATCCCGTTCGCGCCCGGCGGCTTCACCGACGTCGTGGGCCGCATCCTCGGCCAGAAGTTATCGGTCGCGCTCGGCCAATCGTTCGTGCTCGACAACAAGCCCGGCGCCGGCTCGACGATCGGCGCGGACTTCGTCGCCAAGGCGCCGCCGGACGGCTACACGCTGCTCATGGTGTCGAGCACGCACGTCATCAGCCCGTGGGTCTACAAGAGCCTGCCGTTCGACCCCGTGAAGAGCTTCGCGCCCATCGGGCGGCTGGTGGATTCGCCGTACGTGTTGCTGGTGCATCCGAAGGTGCCGGCGAAGAACGTGCAGGAGTTCATCGCGCTCGCGAAGGGCGCACCGGATTCGATCCGCTATGCGTCATCCGGCAACGGCAGCGCGCAGCATTTGATGGGCGGCCTGTTCGCGTCGATGACGGGCGTGCATATCCAGCACGTGCCGTACCGCGGCAGTTCCGGCGCCGCGACAGATCTCGTCGCCGGTGTCGTGGAAAGCAGTTTCGCGGGTGTGCCGAATGCGCTGGCGCAAGTGCCGCAAGGGCGTCTGCGCGCACTGGCCGTCACCACCGCCAAACGCGCACCGCAGTTGCCGGATGTGCCGACGATGCAGGAGGCGGGTGTGCCCGGCTATGCGGCGTCGGTGTGGCTCGCCTTGCTTGCGCCCGCCGGTACGCCACCCGAGATCGTGAACCGCCTGAACAGCGAAGTGCGCAAGCTGATGAATGATCCCGAGACGAAGAAGGCGCTGTTCGACGCCGGCGTGGAGCCCAACCCGTCCACGCCGGAGGAGATGTCCGCCTACTTGTCCGAAGAACTCGTGCGCTGGGGCAAGGTGGTGAAGGAGGCGAACATCAAGCTGGAGTAGGGCCCCGGTTCACTCCACCCCGTACACCTGCTTCGGGTTCGTGAAGAACGCGTTGAGGATGTGGTAGACGTTGGCGTAGTTCTTCTGCTGGAAGCTCGCGTGCGAGATGCCGGCCATCACGGTGAACTGCTTGTCCTGGTGGGGCAGCAATTTGAAGAACTCGATCAGGTCGTCGAAGCTCGCGATGCCGTCGTGCTCGCCGCGCATGACGATGGTGGGCACGTTGATTTCTTTCGGATCGACCATCGGCAGCTTCGAGCACATGTCCACGTACGTGCCGGTGGGCATCGACGAATCCAGCGTGAGGATCGCTTTCGCAAAGGCGTCGACCACGCCCGCGTCCGCCGTGCCGGGATGGTCGCGGTTGAAGATGCTCTGCACGAACGCATGATCGATCGGCCGGCGGTTGGCCGCTGTCCACTGGTCCATCTTCAGCTTGCGCTGCGCAAGCGTCGGGCTGCCCTCGCCGGTCCACACGAACGCGTCCAGCGCGAGCTTGGCCACGCGCTCCGGATGGCGCTCGGCGAACATCGCGGCCTTCAGCGCGCCCGAGGAAATGCCGTAGATCATCAGGCCCGGTGTCTTCGCGCGCTTGAGGATGTATTCCGTGCCGGCGACCAGATCGTCCGCGCCGTTGGCGATGCCGAAGTTGATGTCGCGGTGCTTGCTCGAGCGGCCATAGCCCTCGTTGTCCATCGTCCAGGTGTCGAAGCCCTGCGCGCGAAACCAGTCCATCGCGGAAGCGTCGGTGCGCCCCGGCACGCTCAGGTCGAACGTGGGCTGCGACGCCATGGACGAGCCGTGCACGAAGAGGATCGTGCCCTGGAACGGGACGTCCTTGGCGGCCGGCTTGTGCCACAGGAACAGGTCGATCTCGCCATTCAGGCGCGTGGTCCAGTGTTCCTCGCCGCCGGTCCAGCGAACGTCATAACCGGGCATGCCGGAGGAATGGTCTTGGGGCATCTCGTCGTGTCTCCGCGTTTGTTGGTCGAAGGCAGGATCATGTTGATTCCGGCACGCTCGCGCAAGTGCGAAGACCCCTGACGAAATCCGCGATCAGCGCATTGGCCTTTTCGTGGTTCTCGGTAATGGGAAAGTGTCCGCCATCGGCCATCCGTTCGAGGCGCGAGCCGGGGATCTGCGCATGCATCCCGCCTTCGCCATCGGGCGGATTCAGCGGGTCGGCCTCGCCGCGGATCAACATCACCTTCGGCTTGATTTGCGCGAGCCGATCCGTCCCGTCGAAACTGAACAGCAGTTGCAGGCTGCGGTATTGCGCCATCGGGCCGACCTTCACGTGTTCGGCCATCAATCGCTCCGTGATATCAGGCGGCGCGGCGCGCAGGTTGCTGCGCTGAAACCGCAGCCACTCCTCCATTGCGCCAGGCTCGCCGGCCTGCGCCGCGAGGCAGCGATCGAGGTTGCTCGGCAAGGAACGCGGGCGCGGCTTCATCTCGATCGTGGAGAGCACGATGCCGCTAACCTCCTCCGGATAGGCCAGCGCGTATTCGATTGCGATGGCCGATCCCAGCGTGTAGCCCACCAGCACGAGATCGCGCTTCTTGCCTTGCGCCCAGAGCCAGCCGCGCAGCCATTCGACGCAGCCGGTCAACGTGTGGCAGGTCGAACCATCGGGGTTGCCCGGCATGTCGGGCGCGAGGCTGCCGGGAAAGTACGCGAGCTGCTCTTTCCACGACTGCGAATTGCCGCCCGCGCCCGGGCCGTGGATGAACACGAGTTGATGCATCGTGCGTCCCGCTCAGCCTTCGAGCTTGATGTTCGCGTCCTTGACAATCTGGTTGTACTTCACGAGGTCGGCGCGCATGCGCGCGCCCAACTGCTCGCCCGTCATGAAATACGCGTACTGCTTCTGCCCCTGGATCGCGGCCTTGATCTCGGGAAGGGCGAGGGCGGCTTCGACGGCGGCTTGCAACTTCAGCGCGATGGCGGGCGGCAAGTGCGCCGGACCCATGATGACGTTGAGCGAATCCACGTTCTCGAACTCCGGCAAACCGGCAGCGGTGAACGTGAGGTTCTTCGGCACGTCGCCTTCCTGCGTCGCGGTGTAGGCGAGCGCGCGGATCTGCCCCGCATCGATCATCGGCTGGATCACCGAGGTGGTGGAGAAGAACGCCTGCACGCGGCCGGGGACGAAGTCCGCGATGATCGCCGACGTTTCCTTGTACGGCACGTGCGTCACCTTGATGCCGGTGGCCAGCGCGAAGCGCTCGAACGCCAGGTGGTTGTTGTTGCCCACGCCCGTGCTCGCGTAATCGACCTTGCCCGGGTTGGCCTTGCAGTACGCGACGAACTCCGCGATGGTTTTCGCGGGAATGGACGGGTGCACCGCCATCACGAAGCCCGAGCGCGACACCGCCGCGATGGGTGTGAAGTCGTTGATCGGGTGATACGGAATCTGCGGCCGCCCAATCGTATGCACGACGTGCGTGCCCTCTGCGGTGAAGAGCAGCGTGTAGCCGTCCGGCGCGGACTTGGTCACCGCGCCCGCCGCGATCGACGTCGTGCCGCCGGGGCGGTTCTCGATGACGATGGTCTGGCCGAGCGACTCGTTCATCTTCGGCTGGATGATCCGCATGATCGGGTCGACCGAGCCGACCGGCCCGAACGAAACGATCATCTTGATGATCTTGTTGGGGTATGGGCTCGTCTGCGCGAACACGGAAGGGGCCGCCGCGCCGGCGAGAAGCGCAGCACTCTGGACCAGAAACCGACGTCTCATGAATGTCTCCTGCAAGCCCTCGAAACGGGGCCTGCCGAAAATCATGATAGCGCTAACTGTCCAGTGCGTATACGGGATCTGCCCTCGCGTTCTTCAGGCCGAAACGACGATGGGAAAGGTGGCGCGCAAACCATCCGCGCCGGCAACGAACTGCACCGTGACGGCCGCGCGCGATTGCGCATCCAGCCTGCGCCAGATGCCGTCGCGCTCGTTGCCTGGATCGCCCGCGACATAGAGCTGCGTGGTGAGCAGCTCGCGTGCGCCGAGGCGCACCTTGAAGTGGATGTGCGGCGTGCGGCCGCTGTAGGCGACGGGTCGGATCGTGCGAAAGCGGTAGCGGCCATCCGCGCCGACGTTCACGCGCCCGAAGCCCTGGAACGCGGGATCGGCGCGGCCGCCGTCACCGGGATGGTGGTAGTGGCCCGCCTCGTCGCATTGCCAGATCTCGACTTGCGCCCCGTTCACCGGCTTCCCCTGCAGGTCCGTGACCACGCCTTCGACCCACGAGGGTTGCCCGCGCGAATAGGCGGCGGTGCCGTTGCGCAGCAGGTCGTAGTCGCTGTCGCGCGGCAGGCTGACGGGATAGAACGGGCCTTCGGTCTGCGCGGGCGTTGCGATGCGCGGCGCGGCGGGTTGGGCGCGTGCGCCGGTCCATAGCGCGGGCAGGGAGATGAGCGCGGCCGTCGCGGTGCGGCGGTTGGGTCGGTGCAGGGAGGAGGTCATGGAAACTCCAGGGAGAGGTCGCACACTTCTACGCCTTCAACCCCAACTCCACAAGCTCAGCCGTTCGCGACAAATGCGATGTGAGCAGCGCATTCACCCGCACCCCATCACGCGCCAGCAGCGCTTCGACCAGCGCGCGATGCTCCTTGCCCGCGTCGCGCGGCTTCGGGCCGCTCTGGTCCGAGAACAACCGGTAGCGCTCGCCCTGGCGATACAGCGTCTCGCGCATGCTGCGCAGCCACGGATTGCGGCAGCCGCTCGCGAGCGTGCGATGGAATTCGCCATGCAGCGCAGTCCATTCGCGTGACGGCGTCGCGCGGTGCAGCACGGGCGCGTGGCGCTCCAGCCGGTACAGCGCCGCGACGATCTCGCTCTCCCATTCGACGCCGCCTTCGGCCATGGCGGCGGCGAGGCACAGCCCCTCGATATGAATGCGCGCGGTCGTGAGGTGCCGCAGGTCTTCCACCGAGATCGGGGAGACGCGGAACCCGCGCTGCGGCTCCGAGACGACCAGCGCGTCGGTCTCGAGCACCGCCAGTGCTTCACGCACCGCGCCGTTGCTCACGCCGATCTCCTCCGCGAGCAATGCGATGTTCAGCTTGCCGCCAGGAGGAAGCCCGCCCTCGATGATCCGCTGGCGCAGCAGCTCCACGGCCAGGCGCGTCTGCGTCGTGCCTTTCCCGCCGGCCGGGGTGGCCGAAGGTGCGGTCGAAAGTGTTGCTGCGGGCATGGCTGGATTTTAGGGACAGCGGAAGGCGCGGCTTGACAAAAACTACGGATCACTAAAAAATATATTTTTCCACGAATCGTAGATAAAGGCAATCCATGCAGCTTCTTTCATTCGACCTGGACGGCGCAGGCCGCATCGGCGTGCGCGCGGGCAACGAGGTCGTGGACCTCACGGCTACCGGGTTGCCAGCGAGGATGGAGACTTTCCTCGCGCTGGGCGAGGAGGGCCTCGCCGCCGCTCGCAAGGCACTCACGAGCGGTGCGAAGCGCCTGCCGTTCGTGGGCCTGAAGCTGCGCTCACCGGTGATCTCGCCCGCGAAGGCGATCGCGGTCGGCCTGAACTTCGTCGACCACGCTGCCGAGAGCGACAAGCCGGTTCCCACGTATCCGGTCCTGTTCCACCGTTACCCGTCCTCCTGGGTCGGCCCGGGCGAATCGCTCGTCGCGCCCGGCGCTTCGGCGCAGTACGACTATGAAGGCGAAATGGTGATCGTCATCGGCAAAGGCGGGCGCGACATCGACAAGGCGCGCGCGCTCGAGCACGTGGCCGGCTATTCGGTCTTCAACGAAGGCTGCGCGCGGGATTTCCAGATGAAGTCCTCGCAGTGGATGATGGGCAAGAACTTCGACCGCTCCGGCGGGTTCGGTCCGTGGATCACGACCGCCGACGAACTGCCGCCGGGCGCCAAGGGCCTGCGCCTGCGCACGCGACTGAACGGTCAAACCGTGCAGGACGCCAGCACCGACGACATGATCTTCGACGTGGCCACGCTGGTTGCCGTTTGCTCCGTTCCGTTCGCGCTGGTCCCCGGCGACATCATCATCGCGGGCACGCCCGCCGGCGTCGGCGTATCGCGCAAGCCACAGCTCTTCATGAAGCCCGGCGACGTGTGCGAAGTCGAGGTCGAGGGCATCGGCACGCTGTCCAATCCCGTCATCGCGCAGCGCGGCTGAGCGGCTCACAATCCGAAAATGGAAACACCCATGAAGCACTGGATCCTTGCCGGGCTGCTCTCGATCGCCGCACTGCAGGCGGGCGCGCAACCCGCCGAACCGTTTCCCTCGCATCCCGTCACGGCGATCGTCCCGTTCCCGCCCGGCGGCTACGCGGACATCGTCATGCGCGCGCTCCAGCCCTCGCTTGGCCGTGCGCTCGGCCAGCCGGTCGTCATCATGAACCGTCCCGGCGCCGGCGGCGCGCTCGGTGCGGCAGTGGCGACGCAGGCGAAGCCGGACGGCTACACCATCCTTTACACGCTGGCCAGCATCATCACGCTGCCCGAGCAGGCCAATCTGAACAACCAGAAGCCGATCTTCACGCTGGACCAGCTCGCGCCAATCGCGAAGGTCACCACCGACTATCCGGCCATCGTGGTGCCGGCAGAGAGCAAGTACAAGACCATCGCCGATCTTGTCGCGGCCGCGAAAGCGAACCCGGGTCGCATCACATTCGCATCGAGCGGCAACTATGGGTCGAGCCACGTGCCGGTCGCGATGTTCTCCGACGCGGCGGGCGCGAAGTTCAACCACATCCCGTACCCCGGCGGCGCGCAGATGATCGTGGCCATGCTCTCGAACGAGGTGGACTTCGCGGCGATGAGCCGCTCCTTCGTGCGCACGCAGGTGCAAAGCGGCAAGATGCGCTACCTCGCGTCCTACGGCAAGCGCCACTGGGACGAGCCGAAGATCCCCTCGCTGGCGGACTACGGGATCAATGTCGACTACGAACCGTGGACCGGCGCGTTCCTGCCCGCGAACACACCGGCGCCAATCGCGAACCGCATGCGCGAGGCCTTCAAGACGGCCGTGAACGATCCCGAATTCAAGCAGGCCCTGGCCAAGCTCGGCGGCGATATCGACTACATCGACGGCGAGGAGATGAACCGCTTCTGGCAGGCGGACGTCAGGCGCGTGAACGAAGCCGTGCGCAAGATCGGCAAGGTCGAGTGAGGGCAGGGCGCGGTCATGCAGCTTGAAGTCAACGGGCGTGTCCGCGAGATTTCTTCGGAAGGCAAGGTCTTCGTTCTCACCGTGCTTCGCGATGAGCTCAACCTGTGCGGCACGCGCTTCGGCTGCGGCGAAGGGGAGTGCGGCGCGTGCATGGTCATGGTGGATGGGCGCGCCGTCACTTCGTGCAACCTTCCCCTGTGGTCGGTCGAAGGAAAGCGCGTTGTCACCGTCGAAGGGCTCGGCACTGCCGATGCTCCCCATGCGATCCAGTCGGCCTTGATCGAGGAGCAGGCGGGCCAGTGCGGCTACTGCCTGTCGGGGATCGCAGTCTCGGCCGCGGCGCTCCTCGAAGCCAACCCTTTGCCGACGCGCGATGAAATCTGCGCCGCGCTCGACGGCAATCTCTGCCGCTGCGGCTCGCACAACCGGATCATCCGCGCCGTGGAACGCGCGGCCTCGGCGCTTCGCGTCGAAGCCGGAGGAAAGGCATGACGGTGCGCGGTTTCGTGCCCGACCGCGGCGGCGACAAGCCGCAGCTTGCGGGCAGCCTGCACCAGAACCGCCGGCTCTCCCAATGGATCGCGCTGGGCGCGGGCCGCACGTTCAACGTATACACGGGCAAGGTGGAGATCGGCCAGGGGATCCTGACGGCGCTTGCCGCCATCGCGGCGGACGAGCTCGATGTCGAGCCTCATCGCGTGGTGATGATTCCGGCCACCACGATGTGCGGACCCGACGAGGGCGTGACTTCCGGCAGTCTTTCCATCCAGCATTCCGGCATCGCCGTGCGGCACGCCTGCGCGCAGGTTCGCGCCATCGCGCTCGCGAAGCTCGGCGCCGACCTGATCGAGCACGGCGCGCAGCCGCGGGTGCGCGACGGGGAATTCATCTCGAGCGACGGCGCCACGCTGGGTGACTACTGGAACCTGCTCGACGCGGCCGATCTCGACGTCGACGTTCGCGGCGACTCGCAGCCCAAGCAGTCCTCGCACTACCGGCACGTCGGCAAAGGTACGGCGCGGCGTGACTTGCCCGGCAAGGTGCTGGGCGTGCGTGCATTCATCCACGACATGCAATTCGAAGGCATGGTCCATGCGCGCGTGCTGCGGCCCCCATCACCATCGGCCGCGTTGGTCGATTGCGATACGGCGCGCATCGAGTCCCAACCGGATGTGATCAGGACTGTCATCGACGGAGGTTTCATCGCGGTGCTGGCGCGCACGGAAGACGGCGCGGGCACGGCCGTGTCGGCGTTGCGCGAGGCGACGCGCTGGCGGCAATCCGAAAGCTTGCCGGACGCGAACGCGTTGCCCGCGTTTCTCGAGTCCGCGCCGTCCACCCGGACCCTGGTGCACGGCAAGAACGACGGCGCAATGAGCGCCGCCTTCACGGAACACCGCGCGGCCTATTTCAAGCCGTACCTGGCGCACGCGTCCATCGGTCCGTCCTGTGCCATCGCAACATGGACGGGAACGCGGCTGCGGATCTGGACGCACAGCCAGGGCATCCAGAACCTGCGCGACGACATCTTCCTGGCGCTGCGCGAGCGCGGGCAACTCGCGGACAAATCGCAGATCGATATCTCGCACGCGGAAGGCGCCGGCTGCTATGGGCACAACGGCGCGGACGACGTCGCTCTCGATGCGGCGCTGCTCGCGATGCTCGTGCCCGACACGCCCGTGCGCGTGCAGTGGTCGCGCGCGGACGAACTGGCCTGGAGCCCGATGGGGTCGGCGCAACTCGTGGAGTTGAGCGCGACGCTGGATTCCAAGGGCGCGATTCAAGGCTGGCGCCATGAACTCTGGGCCAACGGCAGCAGTTCGCGCCCCGGCCGCGCGGCCCTGCCCACCTTGCTCGCGGCCAGCCACATCTCGGGCGGCCAGCCGATCCCGCTGTCGGTGAACGCGCCACTTGCCGTAGGCGGCGGCGCGGACCGCAACTCGATCCCGATGTACCGTATCCTGTCGGTGGAAGTCGTGAACAACCGGCTGGACGCGATGCCGATCCGCACGTCCGCGCTGCGTTCGCTCGGCGCCTTCGCCAATGTGTTCGCGATCGAAAGCTTCATCGACGAACTCGCGCATGCGCAAGGTATCGACCCCATAGCGATGCGCCGGAAGCACCTCGACGATCCACGTGCACTCGAAATCTTCGACACGGTGCTCGCGCGATCGACCTGGTGGAACACGCCGAAGGAAGCTCGCGGCGATGGCATCGGACACGGCTTCGCGATGGCCCGCTACAAGCACACGGGAGGCCTGTGCGCCGTTGTGGCCCGCGTCGAGGCGGGCGAGCAGCTGCGCGTGCTGGAACTGGACATCGCCGTCGACGTCGGGCAAGTGATCGACCCGGACGGCGTGAAGAACCAGGTCGAAGGCGGCGCCATCCAGAGCGTGAGCTGGACCTTGAAGGAAGCGGTGAACTTCGATCGGACGAGGATCACGAGCGATTCGTGGACCGCCTACCCGATCCTTCGCTTCTCCGAGGTGCCACGCGTCAACGTACACCTCATTGACCGGCCGGAGAGCGAGCCGCTGGGTGCGGGCGAACTTGCACAAGGCCCCGTGGCGGCCGCCATCGGCAACGCGTTGTTCGATGCGCTGGGCGTGCGCGTGCGTTCGCTCCCGCTCACGCCGGAAACCATCATGAAAGCGATGAATGCCGATTGACCATCGCCACGGCGGCATCGACGTGCACGCGCACGTCGTTCCCCTCGATTTTCCCGCGCGGCTCGCGTCCTCGCTGACCGATGCATGGCCTGGCGTGCAGCGCGGTTGCGGCTGCCACGCCACGGTGTTCATGGGCGCGAGCAAGTACCGCGAGATCGACGATCGTTCCTGGGACGGCGCGCGGCGGCAGGCGGACATGGACATGCTGGGCCTGCGCATGCAGGCGCTGTCGCCGATGCCCGAGCTGCTCTCGTACTGGCTGCCGAAGGAAGACGGCGCGTACCTGTGCCGGTTCCTCAACGAGCAGATCGCCGCGCTGGTCGCGCAGCGTCCCGAACGATTCGCGGGCCTGGGCGCGGTGCCGCTGCAGCACGTCGATACGGCCATCGGCGAACTCCATCATGCGGTGTCGACGCTCGGCCTGCATGGCGTCGAAGTCGGCAGCAACATCGACGGCGTTTCCATCGGGCACGAGCGCTTCAGGCCGTTCTTCGAGGCGGCGCAGGCTCTGGGCGCCGCGGTGTTCGTTCATCCACTTCGCCCGGCCGGCAAGGAGCGCCTGCTCGGCCCGCCCATCCTCGAGCAGATCCTTGCGTTCCCGTCGGAGATCGGCCTGGCGGGCGCCGCAATGATCACCGGCGGCACGCTCGCCGCGTATCCTCGCTTGCGCCTGTGCCTGAGCCATGGCGGCGGCACGCTCGTGAGCGTGCTGCCGCGCTTGCAGCAGGCGTGGAAGATTCTCGAGCCGGTGCGCAAGCACATCGCGGATTCGCCCACCGAACTGGCGCGCCGGATGTACTACGACCTGTGCGTGTTCGATGCGGATCTCGCGCGGGACCTCGTTCGCAGTTTCGGCGACGACCGACTCGTGCTCGGCACCGACTATCCCTATCCGCTGCGTGAAGAAGACCCGGTCGCTTTCGCGTCCACCATCACGACGGATGTGGATGCGCGCGAGCGCCTGCTGTGGCGCAACGCGGAGCGGTTCCTGGGCCTTTGAGTCCGACCCGCTGCGCTTGCGTCGTTATGGTAATTTGCCGGAATGACAAAAGAACCGGAGGCCGACTCCACCGAGATTCGCCGCACCATCCTCGGCTTGATGGTCGTCATGGCCCTCGCGGCGCTGGACCAAAGCATCGTCGCCACGGCCTTGCCGCGCATCGTCGGTGAACTGGGTGGCGTGCAGCACCTGTCGTGGGTCGTGACCGCTTATGTGCTGGCTTCGACCGCGGTCATGCCGCTGTACGGCAAGCTCTCCGACCAATACGGCCGCAAGCCCGTGCTCTACACGGCCATCGGATTGTTCCTGTTCGGCTCGCTGCTGTGCGCCACTGCTCACTCGCTCGCGCAACTCATCGCTTTCCGGGCACTGCAAGGCCTGGGTGCGGGCGGCCTGCTTCCGCTGGCGCAGATCATCATCGGCGACCTCGTGCCGCCCGCGCGGCGCGGCCGGCGCCAGGGCGCGGTCGTCTCGGTCTTCGCGGTGTGCAGCGTGCTGGGGCCGGTGCTCGGCGGCGTGATCACCGACCTGCTGTCGTGGCACTGGATCTTCCTGGTGAACCTGCCGGTGGGCGCGCTGTCGGTCTACGTCATCGCGCGGACGTTGCGGCAGGCCGCCTCCACGCGCGAGCGGAATATCGACTACCTCGGCGCGGTGCTGCTCACCGGCGCCACGACGGCTTTCCTCATCGTGCTGGCGCTGGGCGGGACCGAGTGGCCGTGGTGGTCCGCGCCCACGGTGGCTGGCCTGCTGGCGACGTTCGCGCTCGTCGCGCTGCTGATCCGGCACCTGGGCCGCGCGCCGGAGCCGGTGCTGCCGCTCGATCTCTTCGGCAACCGCGTGTTCCTGGTCGCGAGCGTGGTGCTCGCCCTCACCGTGATGGGGCTGCAGGGCGCCGCGCTGTTCTTTCCGCTGTTCTTCCAGACGGTCATGGGCGTCACGCCTTCCCATTCCGGCTTCCTCACCGGGCCGCTCATGATCGGCATCGTCATCTCGGCGATCGTGAACGGCCGCGTGCTGCTGCCGCGCACCGGGCGCTACAAGCCGACGCAGATGGCGGGACTCGCGGCCGCCGTGCTGGCGTTCGGCGTGCTGGCCTGGGGCGTGGCCACCTCGCGCGGCTACGCTGTTCTGGAGCCGGCCATCTTCGGCCTCGGGCTCGGGCTCGGACTCGTGATGCCGAACATGACCATCGCCGTGCAGAACGCGCTGCCCATGCGGCATCTCGGTGTGGGCACGGCCACCCTGGCGTTCTTCCGTTCGCTGGGCGGCCTCGTCGGCGTCGCCGGCGCCGGGGCGATCCTGAACAACCTGCTCCTGAAATCGGGCGTGGGCGCGGCGGCGATGGGCGAGGGCACGCTGCCGCATCCGGCGGTCGCGCCCGCCGAATTGCTGGATGCCTATCGCGCCGCCATCGCGTCGGTGTTCACGGTGGGCGTGGCGGTGGTCGCGATGGCGCTGCTGCTCGTCTTCCTGCTGCCCGAGAAACCGCTGTCCGCCCATCGCGCCACGGATGGCCCGGCATAGCGGGCTTGCGCTATCAGCCCGCTTCGTTCGCGAAGAATTTCCCCGGCACTTCGATCGGCTCCAGCCATTTGTTCTCCGCCGTGCCTTCACGGATTTCGTGGCCCGCCGTCGACACGCGCTTGGCCGCGCCGCCCTCGGGCGTGTCCGCGAAGCCGGTGCCGATGCGCAGGACCACCAGGTTGCCCTGGCCGGTGTTGAGATAGCGGTAGAACGCACCCTTGGGCAGCAGCACGCCCTGGTGCGGCATCACCACCATCTCGTTGCCCTGTTCGTCGAAGACGCTCATCTGGCCTTCGAGCACGACGAACGAATGGTCCTCGTCGAGATGCGTGTGGATCTCGTTCTCGCCGCCTTCCGCGTTCACCTTCGTGTGGATGCGCAAGTTGGGCGTCTTCGCGACGAGCTGCGTCACGCGACCTTGCTCCATGTACGGCGCCTTCAGCGAGAACATCATCGCGTGGGGCTTTTCGTCGGGCCGCTGGATGGCGGTCTTCGTCGGGGTGTACATGTTTCAACTTCCCATCTTGATGTTCGCCGCGCGGATCACCTGCGTGTACTGCTCCTTGTAGCCTTTCAGCCGCTCCATCGTCTTCGCGCTGTTCTCGAAGAACGCGACTTGCTGCTGTGCCTTGATCCCGGCCTGCACGTCCGGCATGGCGAGGACTTTCTCGCACGCCGCGGTGAGGATGGCCTGCGCCGATGCGGGCATGCCTGCCGGGCCGAGCAGGACGTTGAGCGAGTCGATCTGGTCCAGGTCGGGCAGGCCGATCGACGCGAACATCTGCGCAGGCGCGACTTCGCCGGTGCCCACGGCCGTGTAGGCAATCGCACGCAACTGGCCCGCGTTGATGAGGGGCTGCAGCGAGGAGGCCGCGGTGAAGTACGCCTGGATGCGGCCCGACACCAGGTCGGTGATGGTGCTCCCGCTCGACTTGTAGGGCACGTGCACGCACTTGATGCCGGCCGCCATGTTGAAGCGCTCCATCGCGAGGTGGTTGATGAGGCCCACGCCCGAGCTGCCGAAACTGATCTTGTTCGGGTTCGCCTTGCAGTAGGCCACGTACTCGGCGAGCGTCTTGACCGGCAGGGAGTTGGTCACGGCGAAGGCCCATCCGGCACGCGACGCGCTGGCGATGGGTACGAAATCCTTCAGCGGGTCGTAGGAGTATTGCGGCTGGTCGATGGTGTGCACCGCGTGGCCGCTGCCGGCGGTGAAGAGCAGCGTGTAGCCGTCGGCCGGCGCCTGCTTCACGGCCGAGCAGGCAATGGATGTCGAGCCGCCGGGGCGGTTCTCGATCACCCATGGTTGGCCCAGCAATTCGCCGAGCTTCGGCTGCATGAGGCGGATGATGGGGTCGACGGAGCCGCCGGGCGCAAAGCCCACCATCACGCGGATCGGGTGATCGGGAAATTTCGCGGCCTGCGCGAATGCCTTCGGCGCGGCGAGGGTGGCGGCCATGGCGGCCATCTGGGTGAGGAAAGTACGTCGCATGGGGTCTCCTGAAAATGCACTATGACCGCACGCGACCCACGTTCAATCAGGGTTGACACTCCCGTCAAAACAGAACGTGAAAACGGAACGCGAAAAGGAGAACTTCGATACAAACGTTCGAAAGGTGTTTTCCGCTCTAACGTCGGTCGCGTGCGATGGCCTTGTGCGAACATGCACCGCCCGCCCCTGTAGACTCGCCGCCTGCGAACCCATCCAAGGAGCCGAAATGCCGCTGGTTAAGGCTTACGACGAAATCGATAATCCGCGCTTCCAGCGAAGTTATCCGAATGGACATTTCGGCTGGAGCACGCATTTCATCCCCGCGCCCGCGGACAAGACCATGGACGCGCCCATGGCTTTCCTGGCCGAGGGCACGCCCAATCGCGTGTTCAATGCGCACTTCCATGAAGTCGACCAGTTCCAGCTGATCTACAGCGGCTCCGGCGCGATCGGCAAACACGCCGTGAAGCCGGGTGCGGTGCATTTCTCGCGCGCGCACACGCCTTACGGCCCGCTTCTCTACGGCGCGGAGAGCGGCCTCGGCTACATCACGCTGCGCGCGCACCGCGACCCCGGCGCGCAGTACCTGCCCGAAAGCCGCGAGGCGCTGGACCGCATTCCCAACCGCGCGCCGTGGCAGGTGACCGATGTCGCCGACTTCGATATCGAGCCCGGCGAGAGCGGTGTCGCCCTGAAGTCCATCGAGGCCTTCGCGGGTTACGTGGGCCTCGCGGGCTGGTCCGTGAAGATGAAACCCGGCGCCGTGTTCCGCGCGCCCGATCCGTCGAAAGGCGATGGCCAGTTCATCGTCGTGCTCAAGGGCTCGATCGTGCACGAGGGCAAGCCGCGCAATGGCTTGGCCGTCGTATGGGTCGGCAGGCAAGAAGAATCGTTCGAACTCGTCGCCGGCCCCGCCGGCATGGAAGGCCTCATCGTGAATTTCCCCGTCCCCGGCGAAGCCGGCAAAGTCGCCGCCGCCGAACCCGTCGCAGGAGAACCGGACGCCGCGTTCAAGAGCTGGATGTGCGTCATCTGCGGCTTCATGTACGACGAGGCCGCCGGTTTGCCGGAAGAAGGCATAGCTCCCGGCACGCGCTGGGCCGACGTGCCCGAGACGTTCGGCTGCCCGGACTGCTCCGCGACGAAGGCCGACTTCGAGATGGTGGAGTTCTAGGGCCTTAAGGAAAGAACCGCGTCAGCGCTTCTTCGAAAGCCGGCACGTCGGAGCCGACGTGCGACGTGTCGTAGATCGATTTCAGCACCGTGAAGCCGGGATGCGGCTGCTGCGTGAGCAGCGTGTAGAGCTGGGTGGCGATCGGCCCGTTGAACATCGCCGCCCCGCCGAGGAACAGCGTGGTGGGCAACGGGTTCGCGTTCGCATTCAGCTGCTTCACGTAGTCCAGGTACGTCGGGACATTCCCATGCGCGCCGAAGCTCGAGTCCGTGGAGAGGTAGTACGCGAAGCTGGGCGTGCCTGCGGTCCCTTCCATCACCAGCGCCGCGACGACGAAGTAGCCGCCATGCGAGAGGCCCGACAGCGCGCGACGCGTCGGATCGGCGCGGTATTGATGCTCGATGGAGGGCGCGAGCTCCTTCGTGATGAACGCGAGGTAGGCGGACGCGGTGGGCAGCAGGAAGTCGGTGTCGCGCCGCGCCGTGCCGCTGATGCCCACCAGGATGGCCTGCGTTCCGCGTCGCTGCATCACGGCCTTGAAGGTGTCGAAGCGCGAGGGGGTTGTGGAGACGGCGCCCGAACCGCCGGTGGCGTTGCCGTAGGGCGCGTCGCCCTCGGTCACGTAGATGGCGGGCAACGTCGTGGTGCCGGTGGCGTACGACGCGGGCACGTACACCTGGATCGTGTAATTGAAGCCGTTGTTCTGCGAGCGCAGCGCGGAGGTCGTGACGGCGCCCGCGGCTTCCGCTGTCGGCGGCGAGACCGGTCCGGATCCATCGCCGCCTCCACCACACGCGGAGAGCGCCACCGCGAATGCCGCGACTATCGCGCGCAGGAATCTCGTCACCGTCCAGTCCTTGTCCATACCGCAACCCCTCGTTGTTGCCGCGATCTTAGAGCCGGGCGATCAGGTCCGCAGCCTTCTCCGCGACGGCGATCGTAGGAATGTTCGTGTTCGACGACGGAATAGTAGGAAAGACCGAGGCATCGACCACGCGAAGATTCGCGAGGCCATGCACGCGCAGTTGCGGATCGACCACCGACATGTCGTCGGTTCCCATGCGGCAGGTGCCGACCATGTGCCAGCTCGTTTGCACGGTGGATTTGATGTAGTCGACGATCGCGTCCTCGCCATCGACGACCCGGCCCGGGCGAGTCTCGCGCACGATCAATCCCTTGAGCGCCGGCTGCGAGGCGACGCTGCGCGCGATGCGGATGCCCTGGACGTACATCTGCAAGTCGCGGTCATCGCTCAAATAGCGCGGATCCATCGCGGCCTGCTCGCGCGGGTCGGGCGACTTCACGTGCAGGTGTCCGACGGAGCGCGGATTCAGGATGCCGATCGACATCGTGAAGCCCGGGAACATGTCCATGCCCAGCTTGGGCGTGCGCGCGTAGCGGTCCTTGCCGGAGAAAGGCTGCAGGCGCAGCAGCAGGTCCGCGCGTTCGCTCTTCGGGCTTGCGCGCAGGTTCGTCTGCGCCGTCGAGGATGAAATCGTCAGCAGGCCTTCGCGCTTGAACGCGAAGCGCAGGCCTTCCTTCATCTTCAGCCACGGGCTGCGCGCGATGTCGTTGATGGTGATGCGCTGGTTGCACTCGAAGGTGAGGCGCGTCGCGGTGTGGTCGCGCAGGTTCTCGCCGACACCGGGAAGGTCGTGCATCGGCGCGATGCCGCGCGACTTGAGAATCTCCGCGTTGCCTACGCCCGAAAGCTCGAGCAACTGCGGCGTGTGCAGCGCGCCGGCCGACAGGATGACTTCGCGGTTCGCACGCACGCTGCGCTTTTGCTCTCCCACCAGGAATTCGATGCCCGTCGCGCGCTTGCCTTCGAACAGCACACGCGTCGACAGAGCATGCGTGACGACGGTCAGGTTCTGCCGCTTCACCGCCGGGCGCAAATACGCGACCGCCGTGCTGCTCCTGAAGCCGCGCCGCGTGGAGTACTGGCTGTAGAACGTGCCTTCGTAGCTATGGCCGTCGTTGTAGTCCTCGCGCCGCGGGCTGCCCGCCTGTTCGCATGCGGCAAGGAAAGCGTTGGAGAGCGGATCGAAATCGCGCAACTGCGTGCACCCGACCGGGCCGCCGCGTCCGCGCACCGCCGCATCGCCGGAAGGAAAGTCTTCCAGCTTCTTGAAGTAGGGCAGCAAGTCCGCATAGCCCCAACCGGGGCAGCCTTGCGCGAGCCAGCTGTCGTATTCCTGCGGGTCGCCGCGCACGTAGAGGTTGCCGTTGATCGAACTCGAGCCGCCCAGCACCTTGCCTTGCACCCACAACTGGCGCTGGCCCTTCAGGAAGTTCTGCGGTTCTGTCTGCAGCGGCCAGGTGAGGTTTTCGTCGCGCAGGATGTTCGCGACGAGGATCGGGACGTGGATGTTGTGGTTGGTGTCCTTGCCGCCCGCTTCGAGCAGGAGCACCGTGTGCTTACCGTCGGCGCTGAGACGGTTGGCCAGCACGCAGCCGGCGGAGCCGGCGCCGACGATCACATAGTCGAAGGTCGCGCCAGGCGCGATATCGGTGGCGTACACGGCCTTCAGGCCGCGCGAACGAGCGAGCGCTCGGGCCACACGCCGCCGAGTGCGCGCGTGGCCTGGGCCGCGGCGTCGCGCAGCGGGGGCGTCATCTTCTCCAGCGCGTCGGAGGAGAAGCGCTCGCGCGGGCCGGAGACCGACAGCGCGCCGACCAGCGCACCGCCCGCGCCGAACACCGGGACCGACATCGACGCGCACGCGGGATCGCGTTCGCCGAAGGACGTGTGGATCAGCGGCACGTCGGCCGTGCCGTTCGGCGCGGCGCGGAAAGCGCGCAGCACCTTGCCGGGGCCGCCGCGATCGATCGGCAGCAGGTCGCCCGAATGCAGGCGGTCCAGCGTGGAATGGTGCGAGTCCAGGCGCAGCAGGCACAGGCGCGTGGTCTCGTCGTGCCAGACGTGGAAGGACGGGCTCTCGGTGCCCACGTCCACGAGCTGCTGCATGACCGGCGTGATGTAGCGCTCGAGGTGGTGCGTGGCCTCGAAGGCGCGCCCGAGGCGAAAGGCGAAGGGGCCCAGCGCGTACTTCTGGTCGGAGCGGCGCACCACGAGCGTGGCGCGTTCGAGCGAGGCGATCAGGCGCAGCAGCGTGCTCTTGTACATGCCGGTCTGGCGCGCGAGTTCGGCCAGCGTCATCGCGGCCGCATTGGCTTCGAGCGTGGCGACGATGGTCAGCGCGCGGTCCACGGCGGCGGCGCCGTCCTTCTTCGCCTCGAGTTCAACAACTTCAGTGGTGGTGGTCATGTGTTCTGTGCAGCAGATCGGCCATTCTAATCTTGGCTTTGGCGGGTTGGCAAGCGGGGCGGGCGCCAGTCCGGGGATTCGAGGCTCGCCGCCAGCTGCTCATCCAGGCAGCGGATGCTGCGCGCGTTGGCCCCGCGCTGGGTCAGGCCGAGCTTGTCGAAATACTCGAGCACCTCGATCGCGAGGTTGCGGCCCACGCCGGTGAAGTCGCGGTATTCCCCGATGGTGAACTCGGCTTCTGCGCCGTCGGCGCGTGCGGTGCCGGTGTGTTCCCGCGAGAGGCGGACCACGCCTTTCGCGAGCTTCGCGAGGCTGGGACGGGGCAGGAAGCGGTCCGTCGCGATGCGCACCATCTCGCCCGCCTGGGCTTTGTGCTTGAGGAGGTCGCGCAGCGCGGGCTCTTCGACGCCGGCGCGCGATGCGACCTCACGCAGCAACGGAACGTTCGCGCCCCACTCGGCATAGAGCGGGGCGAGCCGCCGCCACAGGCCCTCGTCCCCCGCGCGCGCCGCGACGACGTGCCCCGGCAGCCGCACGAGCGAGCCGCGCACGTCGATGCTTCCCGCGTCCGCCATCGCCCGTAGCAACGCCATGCGCTCCTTCTGCGCCAGCTTCGGCAAGGCCGCTCGCAGCAGGCGGTCGGTGTCCATGCCCGCGAGATGCGGGGACGCGGCGTGGAAGTCGCCCAGCGCGCGCAGCAGTTTCGCTTCGAGTTGCGCGAGGTTGGCCGCGCTGAACGCGCTGGCCTGGTCGCCGCCGGGCAGGGCCGCGCCGGACGCCTCGAGCATCGTCGTCATCGCCGTCGGCGTGAGGTTGAACGTGCGGCGGAAGGGCTGCACCGCGACGCCCTCGGCGCCTTGCGCGAGGAGATGAGCCCACGCCGCATCCGCGTCGCTTTCGCGCAGGGCCGCAAGCCGCGCCGCGCGCGCATCGCGGCGGCCGCGCGGATGCAGCGCGAACGGGTCGATGACGCTGCCGCCGCCCAGCGTGTGGCGGGCGGATGGATCGCGGATCACGAAGCGGTCGCCGAGCACCGCGGAGACGGGTTTGTCCAGCGCGAACTGCACGACCGCCGACTCGCCCGGCACGAGCGTTTCCCCCGGCATCACGAGCCGTGCAAGCACGTCCGCCGTGCCGATGTGGAAGTGGACCGGATCCCAGTGCTTGAGCGCTTTCCCGTCGGAAGGCAGCACCCGCAGGAGCGCGTCGACGCGCTGCGTGGGCGCGTGCGCATTCGGCGCGACGAGCCACATGCCGCGCGCCGCGTGTTTCGGGTCGACCCCCGCGATGTTGATCGCGCATCGTTCCCCCGCGGCGGCGCGTTCGACCGAAGCGCTGCGCTGGTGCAGTCCGCGCACGCGCACCGGCACGCCGGCAGGCGACACGTAGAGCCGGTCGCCGACCGCGATCTCGCCGTCCAGCACCGTGCCGGTGACCACCGTGCCGCTGCCGGGCGACGAGAACGAGCGGTCGATCGTGAAGCGGAATCCGCGCCCCTGCCGCTGGTGCGTGGCGCAGTGCGCGGCGGCTTGCGCGAGCGCGGCCTGCAGCTCGGGCAACCCG
>JAZKIF010000026.1:0-2728 GCA_040385005.1 Pseudomonadota bacterium | reverse complement strand
CCAGCGACTTCAACATGGGCGCGATGGAGAACAAGGGCCTGAACATCTTCAACACGAAGTACGTTCTCGCAAGCCAGGCCACGGCGACCGACACCGATTTCGGCAACATCGAGTCGGTGGTGGGCCACGAGTACTTCCACAACTGGACGGGCAACCGCATCACCTGCCGCGACTGGTTCCAGCTCTCGCTCAAGGAAGGCCTCACGGTGTTCCGCGACCAGGAGTTCAGCATGGACCTCTCGGGCGAAGTGTCGGCGCGTGCCGTGAAGCGCATCGAGGACGTCCGCGTCCTGCGCACCGCGCAGTTCCCCGAGGACGCGGGCCCGATGGCGCACCCGGTGCGGCCCGACCAGTACCTGGAGATCAACAACTTCTACACCGTCACGATCTACGAGAAGGGCGCCGAAGTCGTTCGCATGATGCAGACGCTCGTGGGACGCGAAGGTTTCGCCAAGGGCATGAAGCTGTACTTCGAGCGTCACGACGGTCACGCCGTGACCTGCGACGATTTCGCGCAGGCCATCGCCGACGCGAATCCCGAGTCGAAGCTTTCGCAGCTGCTGCCGCAATTCAAGCGCTGGTACAGCCAGGCCGGCACGCCGCGCGTGAAGGCCACGGGCAACTACGACGTCGCCTCGGGCATCTACAACCTCACGCTCGAGCAGAGCTGCCCGCAGGCCGCCGGCCAGCCCGCGAAGGAACCCTTCGTCATCCCCATCGGCCTGGGCCTGCTCGCCGCCAACGGCGCGCAGTTGTCCGACGGCATGCACGTACTCACGCAAGCCAGCGAGACGCTGACCTTTCCCGGCCTTCAAGGCGCGCCGGTGCCGTCGATCCTGCGGGGCTTCTCGGCGCCGGTGATCCTGGAGTTCGACTACTCCGACGAGCAACTGCTCACGCTGCTCGCGCACGACACCGACCCGTTCAACCGCTGGGAGGCCGGGCAGCGGCTCGCCGTGAACCGCGCGCTCGCCTTCATCGGCCAGGAAGGCCTTGCCGCCGGCGACATCCGCCTGGACACGCCGTACATCGAAGCGATGCGCACCGTGCTGCGGCACCCGACGCTGGACGCCGCTTTCAAGGAGCTGGCGCTGACGCTGCCCGCCGAAACCTATCTCGCGGAGCAACTCGACATCGTCGATCCGCAACGCATCCACGCGGTGCGCGAAGCGATGCGCGAGCAGCTCGCGCAGGCGCTGTACGAGGACTGGCAGTGGGCGTTCGAGACGCACAAGGAGAATGGTGCGTACACGCCCGACTCGCTCTCCTCCGGCCGCCGCTCGCTCACCGGCATGGCGCTCACGAACCTGTGCCTCGCTGCCCGGAAGTCCGGAGACTCGGTGTGGCCCGGCAAGGCGCTGCAGCGCTTCAAGGACGCGAGCAACATGACCGACCGCTTCAACGCGCTCGCTGCGCTGGTCACCAGCGGGCATGAACTCGCGGCGCAGGCACTGCAACGGTTCCATGCGATGTTCAAGGACGAGCCGCTGGTGCTGGACAAATGGTTCGCCCTGCAGGCCGGCGCGCCCGATCGCGGCGGCAACGTGCTGCCCGCGGTGAAGCAGCTCATGAAGCATCCCGACTTCTCGCTGAAGAACCCGAACCGCGCCCGCAGCGTGATCTTCAGCTATTGCAGCGCGAACCCCGGTGCGTTCCACCGGCCCGACGCGGCGGGTTACGTGTTCTGGAGCGACCGCGTCATCGAGCTCGACGGCATGAACCCGCAGGTCGCCGCCCGCCTCGCGCGTGCGCTGGACCGCTGGAAGAAGCTGGTCGAGCCGATGCGCGGCGCGGCGCGCGAGGCAATCGCCCGCGTCGCCGCCAAGCCCGATTTGTCCAACGACGTGCGCGAGGTTGTCACCCGCGCGCTGGCCGACTGAGAAGAAAAGGAACAAGACGAATGGCAACGAAGAAGAACGCTTTCTATGCGCAATCCGGTGGCGTCACCGCCGTCATCAACGCCTCGGCCTGCGGCGTCATCGAGACCGCGCGCGCCAACAAGTCGAAGATCGGCAAGGTCTACGCGTGCCGCAACGGCATCATCGGCGCGCTCACCGAAGACCTCATCGACACGACGAAGGAATCCGCCTCCGCCATCGCGGCGCTGCGCTCCACGCCGTCGGGCGCCTTCGGCTCCTGCCGCTTCAAGCTCAAGTCCCTCGAAGCCAACAAGCGCGAGTACGAGCGGCTGATCGAAGTCTTCAAGGCGCACGACATCGGCTACTTCTTCTACAACGGCGGTGGCGACTCCGCCGACACGTGCTTCAAGGTCAGCCAGCTCGCGGACAGCATGGGCTACCCGATCCAGGCGATCCACGTCCCCAAGACCGTCGACAACGATTTGCCGATCACCGACTGCTGCCCCGGTTTCGGCTCGGTAGCCAAGTACGTCGCTGTCTCCGCGCTCGAAGCGTCCTTCGACGTGCGCTCCATGGCCAAGACCTCCACCAAGGTCTTCGTGCTCGAAGTGATGGGCCGGCACGCCGGCTGGATCGCTGCCGCCGGCGGGCTGATCGAAGATCACGGCATCCCGGTCGTCGTCCTCTTCCCCGAGATCGAGTTCGACGAGAAGAAATTCCTGGCGCGCGTGGACAAGCTGGTCAAGCAGCACGGCTACTGCACCGTGGTGGTCTCCGAAGGCTGCCACTACCCCGACGGCAAGTTCCTCGCCGAGCAAGGCACGCGCGATGCGTTCGGCCACGCGCAACTCGGCGGCGCAGCCCCGGTG
>JAZKIF010000025.1:32443-41621 GCA_040385005.1 Pseudomonadota bacterium | reverse complement strand
TGCCGTGGCCGTCTTCCTTGTCGCCCTTCATGGTTTCCAGCGAACCGAGGCAGCCCAGCTCGCCTTCCACCGTGACGCCGACCTTGTGCGACATGTCCACGACCTTGCGCGTGACATCGACGTTGTAGTCGTAGCTGGCGATCGTCTTGCCGTCCGCTTCGAGCGACCCGTCCATCATCACGGAGGAGAAGCCCAGGTTGATGGCGCCGGCGCAGACTTCCGGGCTCTGGCCGTGATCCTGGTGCATGACCAACGGAATTTCCGGATACGCCTCGATGGCCGCCTGGATCAGGTGCTTGATGAAGGGCTCGCCCGCGTACTTGCGGGCGCCGGCGCTGGCCTGCAGGATGACCGGTGCGCCGGTCTCGCGGGCCGCTTCCATCACGGCCTGGACTTGCTCGAGGTTGTTGACGTTGAAGGCCGGGATGCCATAGCCATTGACGGCGGCATGGTCCAGCAGTTCGCGCATGGAAACGAGAGGCATGGTGAAACGGTCCGGTGGGTAAGAAGAAAGGGCGCTTGCCACAGGCGAAAGCGCCTGGAGGCGGTCGAGGGATTTTAGCTGCTGCCCCGGTCTTTAAGGGCCTCTTAAGCGACGGCTGAGCACACTGGCGCACCATCGCCGGAGTCCGCGCCACGCTGGTCGCATCCGATGACACCTTCCCGCAGCAAACCCTCCCATTTCCTCTGGACCCTCGTCGCCCTCGGCTTGCTGCTGGCCTGGGACGCGAGCGGCCTGGACATGCCTCTTGCCCGCCTCTTCGGCGACGCCGAGGGCTTCCCGCTGCAGTACCACTGGGTGTTCGGAGGCATCCTCCACGACGGCGCACGAATCGCGGCCTGGGTGCCGGCCGTGTGGATCGTCGCGGGCATCTGGTGGCCCAGCGGAATCCTCGCGAAGCTCGGCAGGCACGAGCGGGTCCAGTGGGCCGTCACCACCCTCGTGGCGCTGGTCGCGATTTCCCTCCTCAAACAGGCGAGCCACACGTCCTGCCCCTGGGACCTGGCCGAATTCGGTCGTCGGGCGGCGTGGGTTTCCCACTGGGATTTCCACGTTGGCGACGGCGGCGGGGGCCACTGCTTCCCCGCAGGCCACGCATCGGCCGGCTTCGCTTTCCTGGGGGGCTACTTCGCGCTCAGGCGGACCTTGCCCGGTGCGGCGCGCGCCTGGCTCATCGGTTCGATGGCCGTGGGACTCCTGCTCGGTGTATCGCAGCAGATGCGCGGCGCGCACTTCATGAGCCACACCCTCTGGACCGCATGGCTGTGTTGGACGATCGCCTGGCTGATCGATGCGGTCGCACAGCGCTTCAAGTCGTCGCGCGGGCCCGCCATCCCTGCAACGCCGGTGCTTCCGGCCGCGCAGCCGCGCTGATCCGGGTTCAGTCCGCCATCACTCCGCGCGGACGATCTTCAGCATGTTGGTGCCGCCCGGTGCGCCCATCGGCTCGCCGCAGGTGATCGCATAGATGTCCCCACTGGAGACGATTCCGCGCTTCTTGAGGTGCGACTCCGCTTCGGCCAGCGCCTTGTCGCGCTCGGCGCTCTGGTCCATGAGGAGCGGGCGCACATTGCGGTAGAGCGCCATCTTGCGCTGCGTCACCAGCTTGGGGGTCAGCGCATAGATCGGGATATGGATGCGGTGCCGGCTCATCCACAGGGCAGTGGATCCGGAATCGGTGAGCGCCACGATGGCCTTGCAGCCCAGGTGGTGCGCGGTGAAGAGCGCGCCCATTGCGATCGACTGGTCGATCCGCGAGAAGGACATGCCGGTGAAGTCGGCGTCCAGCTTCACGTCCTCGGCCTTCTCGGCCTCCAGGCAGATGTTGGCCATCTCGACGATGGTTTCCAGCGGATAGCGCCCGGCCGCCGTCTCGGCGCTGAGCATCACCGCGTCGGTTCCGTCGAGCACCGCGTTCGCGACGTCGCTCACCTCGGCGCGCGTGGGGACCGGGGCCGAAATCATCGACTCCATCATCTGCGTCGCGGTGATGACGAACTTGTCGTTCTCGCGCGCCATGCGGATCATGCGTTTTTGCAGCGCGGGCACCGCGGCATTTCCGACTTCGACCGCCAGGTCGCCGCGCGCCACCATGATGCCGTCGCTGGCCAGCAGGATGGACAGAAGGTTCGGGATGGCCTCGGCGCGTTCGATCTTGGCGATGAGGCCCGGGCGATGCCGGAATTCCGCGCCGGCCACATTGCACAGCTGGCGCGCCATCTCCATGTCGGTCGCGTTCTTGGGAAAGCTCACGGCGACGTAATCGGCCTGGAAGCTCATCGCGGTTCGGATGTCTTCCATGTCCTTCGCGGTGAGCGCCGGCGCGGTGAGTCCGCCGCCCTGTTTGTTGATGCCCTTGTTGTTCGACAGCACACCGCCGAGCTTGACGGTGGTGCGCACCTGCTCGCCCTTGACGGAATCGACCGTGAGGACGATGAGACCGTCGTTCAGCAGCAGCACGTCGCCGGGCTTCACGTCGCGAGGCAGTTCCTTGTAGTCGAGGCCCACACCCTGCAAGTCGCCCGGCTCGGTGCGCGATGCATCGAGCACGAATTTCATGCCGGCCTCGAGCGATACCTTGCCTTCGGCGAACTTGCCGACACGGATCTTGGGGCCTTGCAGGTCGGCCATGATCGCGACCTCGCGGCCGGCGCGCTGCGCGGCCTCGCGCACGACGTTGGCGAGATCGATGTGGGTCTGCGCCTTGCCGTGGCTGAAATTCAATCGCACGACGTTCACGCCGGCGCGGATCATCTGCTCGAGGAGGGCGGGTTCGCTGGAAGCGGGGCCGAGGGTAGCGACGATCTTGGTGGCGCGACGAGCCATGGAGTCTCCGGGTGTTCTGTAATTAAGTTTCGGATTCTCGCGCAGAAGCGGTTACATGTCAGGTACGAAAACGCCCGCGCGACGCAAGCGAAGGTAAAACTGCTTCAACCCGCCGCGCGTTTCTCGAGGATCTCGAAGGCCGGAAGCTGCTTGCCTTCGAGCACTTCGAGGAAGGCGCCACCTCCCGTGGAGATGTAGCTCACCTGTTGCTCGATGCCGTACTTCGCGATGGCTGCCAGCGTGTCGCCGCCGCCCGCGATGCTGAACGCGGAGGAATCCGCGACGGCCCGCGCGATGGTTTCCGTGCCGTGCGAGAACGCGTCGAACTCGAACACGCCGACCGGGCCGTTCCAGACGATGGTGCCGGCCTTCTTGAGTTGGTCGGCCAGGAGTTGCGCGGTTTGCGGGCCGATGTCGAGGATGAGGTCATCGTCGGCGACATCGGTTGCGGACTTCACGACGGCGGGTGCATCGGCCGCGAAAGTCTTGGCCGTCACCACGTCGGTCGGAATGGGCACTGCCGCGCCTCGCGCCGCCATCGCGTCGATCACCGCCTTTGCTTCGCCGACCAGGTCGGCCTCGGCCAGCGACTTGCCGATCTTGAGGCCTGCGGCCAACATGAAAGTGTTGGCGATGCCGCCGCCGACGATGAGCTGGTCCACGTTGCGGGCGAGCGATTTCAGGATCGTGAGCTTGGTCGAGACCTTGGAGCCCGCGACGATCGCGACGAGCGGGCGCTTCGGGTTCGCGAGTGCCAGGACGATCGCATCGATCTCGGCGGCCAGCAGTGGACCGGCGCACGCGACCTTCGCGAACTGCGCGATGCCGTAGGTGGAGGCCTCCGCGCGGTGTGCCGTGCCGAATGCGTCGTGCACGAAGATGTCGCAGAGCGCCGCCATCTTCTTCGCGAGCGCCGGATCGTTCTTCTTCTCACCCTTGTTCAGGCGGCAGTTCTCCAGCAGTACGACCTGTCCGGGCTTCACATCGACGCCGTCGACCCAGTTCGAGACCAGCGGCACGTCGCGCCCGAGCAGTTCGGATAAGCGCTGTGCAACCGGTGCGAGCGAATCCTCCGGCTTGAACTCACCCTCGGTCGGCCGGCCCAGGTGCGAGGTCACCATGACGGCAGCGCCGGCGTCGAGCGCCATCCGGATGCACGGCACGGATGCACGAATGCGGGTGTCCTCGGTGATGCGGCCGGCATCGTCCTGCGGCACGTTGAGGTCGGCGCGGATGAAGACGCGTTGGCCGCGGGCTTGCCCCTGGGCGCACAGATCGGAAAAACGCAGGACTTTCATGAGATGGCTTCGCTAGGAGCAAAACCATCGATTCTAGAAGTTGCTACCAGCCCAGCAGTAGATGCAGCGGCAGATAGACAGCCATGCCGCCGCAGATCGTGAGCAGCACGCTGCGCCGCCAGAAGTACAGGATCGCGCCGACCGGCGCCGCGTAAAGCCGTGCGTCCTGCCAGGTATGGATGAATTCGCCACTCGCCATCACGATCTCCGGGGCGATCACGCCCGCGAGCGCGGCCACCGGCGCATATCGCAGCGCGCGATGCGCCCAGGGCGGCAGGCTCCAGGGACGATCCAGGATGAAGAAAAAGCAGCGCGTGAGGACGGTGATCGCCGCGAGGCCGACGATGGTGGCCAGCGTCCACAGGTCGGTCCCTTTCATGCGGGCTCCGCTTCGTGGTCGGGAAACCTGCGCTCCAGCCAGTAGCAAGCGATCACGGCAACCGCGATCGCCACCACGATATTCAGCTTGAGCGGAAACGCATACGTGACGACGGCCGCGCTCCCCGCGATCAGCGCGGCGAGGCGCCGCAGCGGCGTGTTCGCGAGCGAGCACAGGATGCCGACCAGGCACAACACTCCCGCGAAGCCGAGGCCCCACGACGTGGGAATAAGGTTGCCCAGGAAGATGCCCGCGACGCTCGCGCCCATCCAGCTGACCCAGGTCACGCAATAGTTGCCCGAGAGGTAGGCCTCCTCTTCGCGGCGGCCCTGGTCGGTCTGCGCAGGCGTGGGGAAACGCTTCGTGAACATCGCATAACTCATGTCCGCCGTGAGGTAGCCGTTGACCATGCGGCGCCAGCGGGGCATGTGCATCATGTAAGGACGCAGGTGCAGGCTGAACACGACGAAGCGCAGGTTTACGCAGAAGCCGGTCGCGAGGATCACCCACAGCGGCGCGGAGGCGACGATCAACGGGATCGCGGCCAGTTGCGAGCTGCCCGCGTAAACGAGGAAGGTCATGGCGAGCGCCTCGAAGACACTCATGCCGGACTTCACCATGGCCACGCCGGTCATGAGGCCCCATGCGGCGATGCCGGTGGCCAGCGGCATCACGGTGCGCGCGGCCTCACGGAACGCCGGGTGCGTGTAGTTGGATCGGAGGAAGAACACTTATCGCGGCTCGAACGTCATGCCCGGCTCCAGCGCGAAGCCGCGACGAAAGTCTGCCACGGCCATTCGCTTGCCGCCGGCGCGCTGCAGTTCAATCGCGCGCAGCACGCCGCTGCCGCAGGCGATGTCCACGCCGTCGTGCGACACGGCCTCGATGCGGCCGGGAGCGCCATTCGCATCAGCCGCATCCGCATTCATCGGATGCGCGCACCACAGCTTCACGGTCTCGCCACGCAAGATGCCGGTCGCGCCCGGAAAGGGATTGAAAGCGCGGATGCGGCGAGCGATCACTTGCGAATCCTGCGTCCAGTCGATGGCGGCTTCCTGCTTTTCGATCTTGTGCGCGTAGGTGACGCCCTCGGTGGGCTGCGGCGTGGGTTTCAGGCCGCCGCAGGCCGCGACTTCCAGCGCTTCCACCATCAGCCGGCCGCCGAGCGGCGCGAGCTTGTCGTGCAACGATCCCGTGGTGTCATCGGGCGCGATGGCGATCGACTCCTCCAGCAACATGTCGCCGGTATCCAGCCCCGCGTCCATCTGCATGATCGTCACGCCGGTTCGCTCGTCGCCCGCTTCGATGGCGCGGTGGATCGGCGCCGCGCCGCGCCAGCGTGGCAGCAGGGAGGCATGGATGTTGAACGCGCCGAGGCGGGGCGCATCGAGCACCCATTGGGGCAGGATCAATCCATAAGCGGCGACGACCATCGCATCCGCTCGCGCTTCGTCGATCGCCGCACGCGCCGATTGCGCGTCGTCCGGATACTTTCCATCCAGCCGCAGGCTGCGCGGCTGCACCACCGGCATGCCGTGGTCCATCGCGAATTGCTTGACGGCGGAGGCCTGCAACTTCATGCCGCGGCCCGCGGGCCGGTCGGGCTGGGTGAGAACCAGAGGAACCTGGAAGCCGGCCGCATGCAGCCGCTCCAGCGCCACGCGGGCGAATTCGGGAGTCCCCGCGAAGATGACGCGCACGTTGTCGATAGGCCTTGTGCCTAGTTCCGGTCGTTGGGCGCGTTGATGAATTCCATGCCGGGGTGCGCGCGCCGCACAACGCCGCCCCGGTCCAGATAAACCCAGTAGAACATGTCGCTGCCCTGCACGTCGCGCCAGCGGTACGTCATCACGGGGCCGTCCCAGCTGGCGACGGCGTCGATCATCGCGGGCCGCCCGAACTCGCGCTCGACGTCGTCGCGCGTCCACTTGCCCGGCTCGATGCGCTGGAAGTTCGTATCCGTCAGCACCTGCCGCGCACGCACTACCTTGCCCGAAGCGTCGAGGTCCACCATCCACGCGAACTGGCCGTAGGGCTGCAGCGAATACTGCAGCCGCTCGCCGCCGTCGATGCGCACCACGCGCTGCGGCGGGCCCATGCGCGCGATCACCGCATCGCGCGGCGTGCCCGGCGCGATGTCGTAGCCGCCGAAGGGATTGCCGGCGCAGCCCACCAGCCAGAACACCGCGAAAAGACAAAACAGCTTGCGCATGGGATTTCTCCGGTCGGGGAGGATCAGACCCGCTCGTCGCGCCGGGCCTTCAGCATCTTCGTCTTGATGCGGTTGCGCTTGAGGGGCGAGAGGTATTCGACGAACACCTTGCCGAGCAAGTGGTCCATCTCGTGCTGGATGCACACGGCCAGGAGGCCTTCGGCCTCGAGCGTGCGCGACTTGCCCTCGCCATCCAGCGCCGTGACCTTGATCGACGAGGCGCGCTCGACGCCGTCATAGATGCCCGGCACGGACAGGCAGCCTTCGTCATTGAGCTGCTTGTCGTCGCTGTACCAGGTGATTTCGGGGTTGATCAGGACCAGCGGCTGGTTGCGGTCCTCGGAGACGTCGATGACGACCAGGCGCTCGTGCACGTCCACCTGGGTGGCGGCCAGGCCGATGCCATTGGCGTCGTACATCGTCTCCAGCATGTCGGCGATCAGCTGCTTGATGCGCGCATCGACGGCTTGCACCGGTTTGGCGACGGTATTCAGTTTCGGGTCGGGGTAACAAAGAATCTGCAGGAGGGACATGGGATTTGCGCCTTGGGTGTCGCTATTTTCGCCACTTTTGGCTTTCCCGGCAGGCCCGCAATGCCATAAACGTTGCCCAATCAAGGGCTTGAGCGCAGAATCGCCAGTACTTTGTCAAGACTTTCGAGGACCGGCCCCGCCGGGATTCGTGGCCCGCAAATGCACCAAACCCGCCTATTTTCGACCATGGTTCCAGCTTCCTCACACGGTCCGTTCCGCAAGACCACCGTGGTCAGCTGGGCAGTGCTCGGCGCCCTCGCCGGCGTGCTGGCAGCCACCCCCGCGCTGGCCCAGAACTTTCCGATCACGCCCAACCAGCGTTCCACGGCGGAGCAGGTCGCGCAGGCGGGCGTTCCCCTGTCCGAACTCGCACCCAACGCGCCAGAGGAATACACGGTCAAGCGCGGCGACACGCTGTGGGCCATCTCCGGCATCTTCCTCAAGAGCGCGTGGCGCTGGCCCGAACTCTGGGGCATGAACATGGAAGAGGTGCGCAACCCGCACCGCATCTACCCGGGGCAGCAACTCTTTCTGGAAAAGCTCGATGGCCGCGCGCGGCTTCGCATGCGTGCTTCGGCCGATGGCGCCCAGGGCGGCATTCCCACCGAAACCATCCGGGTGTCGCCGCGCACGCGCAGCCAGCCGCTGCTGAACGACGCCTCCGTTCCAACGCTGCAGACGCACCTGATCGAGCCGTTCCTGGCCGAGCCCCTGATCGTCGACGCCACCACGTTGCTGCAGGCGCCGCGCATCGTCGCCGCCCCCGAAAACCGGGTGCTGATCACCCGCGGCGACCGGGCCTACGCGCGCGGCCTGGCCGCAACTCCGCTCAAGCAGCGCGTGGCGGGCCGGGAAGACGACTACCGTGTGTTTCGCAATGCACAGCCGCTGCGCGATCCGATCACGGACGTGATCCTCGGCTACGAAGCGCAGTACGTCGGCAGGGCCGCCCTGGTGCGCAGCGAAGGCACCGAACTCGTCAAGACCAGCGGCGGCGGCCAGCAAAGCCTCACCGTGCCGGGCACGATCGACATCGTGTCCGCCAAGGAAGAAATCCAGATCGGCGACCGCCTGCTGCCCGAGCCGCCGCGCGAGTTCCTGAGCTATGTGCCCCATGCCCCCGGCGGCACCATCAAGGGCAGCATCGTCTCCGTGTACGGCAACGCCGTGGCCATCGCCGGTCACAACCAGGTGGTGGTGATCAACCGCGGCACGGCCGACGGCATCGAGATGGGGCACGTGCTCGCGATCCAGAAGGAAGGCGAGCGCCGCCTCGACACCTCGCAGCCCGGCTTGCGCCAGTCGATCAAGCTGCCCAACGAGCGCAACGGCCTCCTGATGGTGTTCCGGCCGTTCGAGAAGCTCTCGTACGCGCTGATCCTCGAAATGAACGACGCAGTAAAGATCGGCGACGCCGTCGTCAATCCGCGCTGAGCCCCGCTTCGATCGACCACGGTGAGCTGGCCGCCTGGTTGCGGTTGGCCCTGACCTGGGGTGTCGGCAATGCCACGGCGCGGCGCCTGCTGGCCGCGTTCGGGCTGCCGACCTCCATCTTCCGGCAGACCGCCGTTGCGCTTGGGCAGGTGGTCACGGCCGCCGAGGCCCAGGCCCTGCTCACGGAGCCCCGCGGTTTTTCCGACAAGCTGGCCGCCACCTGGGCCTGGCTGAACGAAGCATCCCCGCACGTCGAGCGCCGCATCGTCACGCTGGGCGACCCCGCGTATCCGCCCGAATTGCTGGCGACCGCGGACCCGCCGGTGATGCTGTATCTGCTGGGCCAGATCCCGTCGACCTGGCCCGCCTGCATCGCGATGGTGGGGAGCCGCAACCCGACACCGCAAGGCCTGACGAACGCGAAGGAGTTCGCGCGCAGTTTTTCGCAAGTGGGGCTCACCGTGGTTTCCGGCATGGCGCTTGGCATCGACGCGG
>JAZKIF010000025.1:0-32433 GCA_040385005.1 Pseudomonadota bacterium | reverse complement strand
CGCATGAGGGAGCGCTCGAAAGCGCGGGGCCGGGTCAGCTCGCGACGATCGCCGTTGTCGGCACCGGTCTCGATCTCGTGTACCCCAAGCGTCACCAGCAACTTGCGCAACGTATCGCGCAGCGCGGTGTCCTGATGAGCGAGTACCCGTTGGGCACGCCGCCGCTCCCGGAGAACTTCCCGAAGCGCAACCGGATCATCTCCGCCCTGAGCCAGGGAACGGTGGTCGTGGAAGCGGCGCTGAAGTCCGGCTCATTGATCACCGCGGCACAGGCGGCGGAGCAGGGGCGCGACGTCTTCGCGATCCCCGGATCGATCCACTCGCCGCAATCGCGCGGCTGTCACGCGCTGCTCAAGCAAGGCGCGAAGCTCGTCGAATGCGCGCAGGACGTGCTGGAGGAATTGCCCTCGATGAAATCGCTTGTACGTTCGGAGAAATCCGGAGCGCTTCAAGCCGATGCTTCATCCGATGCCGAGCCAGAGCCGTCGCCCGAGGACCGTCTGCTCGAAGCACTCGGCTATGACCCGGTCGGGCTCGATGCGCTGGTGGCCCGCACCGGTTGCTCACCAGCGGAGTTACAAGCGCGCCTGCTCGAACTCGAGCTCGATGGCGCGGTTGCGCGCTTGCCCGGCGGCCTGTTCCAGCGCACCGGCTCCGCCTGAGCCCGCTGCGTGCGGCAAGCATGCAACACCATTCACAATTCGCTTGCTCGCCCGACGCAGCTTCTCGGCTATATTGGGTGGCATGTTTGAAGTGCTCGTTTATGTGTACGAACACTACTGGCGCGGGGATGCATGCCCCGAGCTGGAGCAATTGAGCCGCAGGCTCAGCGCCCACGGCTTCGAGGCCGAGGAAATCCACGAGGCGCTGGTCTGGCTCGACGGCCTGAACCTCGCGGCGCAAAGCATTCGCGACGACGCGCCGGCCACGGCCCTCTCGGCACTCTCCCTTCCCGCCCAATCCGCCGACAGCATGCGCGTGTATTCCACGCGCGAGCAGGACCACCTGGGCGCCCAGTGCCTGGGCTTCATCTCGTTCCTGGAAAGCGCGGGCGTCCTGCCTGCCGCGATGCGCGAGATCGTCGTGGACCGCGCGATGGCCGCGCCCGGCGGGCCGGTGCCGCTCGACGATCTCAAAATCATCGTCCTGATGGTTTACTGGAGCTTCGGCGAAGAGCCGGATGCGCTGATCCTCGACGAACTCTGCGACGGCGAAGAGCGCATCGCACACTGACCTGCGCGCCAGCGCGTTTACTGCAACAGCCGTTCGGGATTCGCGTCCAGCTTCGCGAGCGCATCGCGGGTCGCGCGCACGGTAAGGGCTTCTTCCTCGGCGGGGAGCAGCAGTCCGGCTTGCAGGTAAGCGGCAAGACGCCGAGCCTGCACAAGGTAGCTGCGGCCACCCGGCGCGGCGAACAGGTGCAACTGCTTGCGATCGCTGCGCCACACGTACTGGACCTGGGTCGTCGCGCCGTTGTGGTCCAGCGAGAACCAGTTGCCCAGTTGAAGCTCCGCGGCCCAGGCGAGCATCGCGGCATTGGGGCGCGAGCCGCCATCGGCGATCACCTCGATGTTCGACGCGTCGATGCCCAGCATCATCTCGATGCTTTCGGCGTCCAGCGGCAAATCGGTCTCGGGGTCGCCGGTGACGAAGTCTTCGAGATGAGCCAGGCGCTTGGCCATCTCGTCGATCCGCTCGTGCGGGATCGCCTCGGTCTTGGAGAGGAAAGCATCGGCAAGCGTGTCGCCGATGATCTTGATGTGCGCCTCCTGCGCCTTGCCCTGGATGTTCACCAGCGTCATGCCCTGGCGCAGGCGCTGCAGCAACTTCGGGAGATCCTGGATCACCTTGGCGCGCTCGCCCCGGTTGGGCTTGGCGCTCGCGGCCCACACGAGCTCCGAGGCGCAGCCCTTGAGCGACAAGGTGTCCTCGTGCTGCGGACCGTTCTTCACGGCCGACAGCGCCAGCACCTCGGCCCACACCTTGAAGAGGAACTCGCGAATCTCGTCGCGCACCGGCATGTCCGCGAGCATGCTGCGCATCTCGATCGTGTACTGGATCGCGAGCGTTTCCTTCTGTTCCACCTGCTGCGCGACGCTGACGAGCCGCTGGGTAGGCGCCGATTCGGTGAGGAACTTGCCCAGGAATTTCTGGAATTCCTCGTAGACCAGCTGAAAAACGCGGCGCCCGGTTTCCGGATACTGCTCGATCACTTGCACCACGCGCTTGATTTCGACTTCGAGCGCGCTGCCGCTGATCGCGGCGGAGTCGAAGCCCATCACGCAGGAACCCAGGCGGTCGATCAACTGGCGCGCGGGATGCTCCAGCGAGCCGAAGAACTCGGGCTCCGAGATCGCGACGCGCAGCACGGGCATCTGCAGCCGGGCGAACCAGACGCGCACGGCGGCCGGGATCCGCTCCTCGGACAAGATGCTCTGGAACATCAGCGCCACGATCTCGATCGTGGCCTTCTCGTTCGAGGTGGTGGCCTTTTTCTTGAGCTCGCCGGTGCGGCGTCGCAGGTCGACGGCCACCTGCTGCACGGCGGCATCGTCGTAGACCAGGATCTCGTCGCTGCCGGTGCCGCCTGGGCCACCCTGGATTTCGGTCGCCTGCACCTGGGTGATCTGGTGCGACAGCGCTTCGGCCAGCGCAGGCGAAGGACGCGTCGGCGGATTCGATTCGAAGCCCGCTACCCGGTCGGTGAGCAATCGCTTCAGCTGCCCGAGCACACCACTCGCACGGGCACGCGCCCGCGCCAGCGGCGGGCTGGACGTCATCATGCGGGTTTCGTCCGAGACCCCGTTACGCGTTTCCGCACCCTGCCGGGTCGGCGCGCCATCGGAGCCGCTGTCGGACCCGCCGGCCTGGCCGCCCGCGTAATTTCCGTTGTTGCCTGGAGCGCCACGGCCACCGGCTGGCCCTTGCGCGCCGGGGCCACGTTGGCCCGCGCCGCCGTTTTGCGGATAGCCGCCCGCCGCGCCTTGGCCGCTTGCGCCCTGACCGCCGGGACCATAGCCGCCTTGCCCGCCTTGCCCGGCGGGGGCGTAACCACCCTGGTTTCCCTGACCGCCCGCATATCCGCCTTGTGCGCCGCCCTGTGCCCCGCCCGGCGAATAGCCACCGCCCTGGTCGTAGCCGCCCTGACCGCCTTGCCCGGCCGGCGCATATCCGCCTTGCCCGCCTTGTCCGCCACCCTCGGCGTATCCGCCTTGCCCACCCTGGGAATGCCCGCCCGGGCCGGGCCCATAGCCCGCCGGCCCACCCCCTGGCGCGCCGGCGTTGCCGTATCCACGCTGTCCGCCGCCGGCCTGGCCTTCGCCGCCTCCGCCACCGTAAGCGCCCGGCCCGCCCGCGTAACCGCCTTGGGCGCCCTGGCCACCTGCGTAGCCACCTTGGCCACCACCGTAGCCGCTCTGGCCTCCAGCGTAGCCACCCTGGTCGCCGGCATATCCGCCCTGACCACCTTGTCCGCCCGCAGGACCACCCTGTCCACCGCCGTACCCACCTTGGCCCCCGCCACCCTGACCCCCATAGCCGCCGCCCGGATCGGTATCGCCGGCGGGAGGCGCCTCGGGCTGCGGCGGTGTCTCGCCGGGCTTGGCCGGCCGCTTCACCGCAGGGCTCGAAGCGCCGCGCTTCACGCGCTTGCTGAGGTCGATGTCGCGCATCACGCCCTGGTTGATCAGGAATTCATTGGTGACCTTGTACGCCTCGGGCACGTGTTCGACGAGGTGCTTCTGGACCACGTCCTGGATCAGCGTCCAGCACTCGCGCGAGAGTTCGGAGGCGCCCCACTGTTCGACCAGCAGTTGCGCGAAGGCTTCGGGGCGAAGGATGTCGGCGCTGGACATCTCCTCGCCGTCCAGGAACTGCATGCGCACGCGCAAGTCGTTGAGCTCCCAGGTGGTCTTCTCGCCGATCATGAGGGCGAGCCGGCCGGAGACGATCTTGCGCTCGACGACGTCATCGCCGATCAGCTCCAGTCCGCCGCTTTCCAGGCGGATACGCGTGGTGGCCGTCGGCGGAACAACCGCCTTTTGCCAGGCCTTGACAGTCGCCTCGCCCCATTTCGGCCCGTTGCGGTCGAACTCCATCATGGCGTCGCGGCGCTCGTGCATTTCGCGCGAACTGCCGCTGTTGTCCACCAGCTCGGAAAGGCGGCTGCGGATGGCCTGGACCATCGGCGCCATGGCCTGCTGCGCGCGCGCCACGAACTGCTCACGCGCCTGACGCGCGAGCCGCGCTCCGGAGTCGTGTGGCGGTTGGGGGACGCTCACCGGGCCTTCCTAGACGGTCGCGCCCGCATTCGGGTCGTTGGGGTCCTCGTCCTTGCGGCCCGTGGCCTTCACGAGGTCTTCGCGCTTGATGCCCAGCCACATCGCGATCGCCGCGGCGACGAACACGGAGGAATAGATGCCGAAGAGGATGCCGATCGTCAGCGCCAGCGCGAAGTAATGCAGCGTCGGGCCGCCGAAGAGCAGCATCGACAGCACCATCATCTGCGTGGAGCCGTGGGTGATGATGGTGCGGCTGATTGTCGACGTGATGGCGTTGTCGATGATCTGGATGGTCGTCATCTTGCGGTAGCGCCGGAAGTTCTCGCGTATCCGGTCGAAGATCACGACCGACTCGTTGACCGAGTAGCCCAGCACCGCCAGCACCGCCGCCAGCACCGCCAGCGAGAACTCCCACTGGAAGAAGGCGAAGAAGCCCAGGATGATCACTACGTCGTGGAGATTGGCGATGATCGCCGCCACCGCGAATTTCCATTCGAAGCGGAAAGCCAGGTAGATCACGATGCCGACGACCACCATCGCGAGCGCTTTCAGCCCATCGGTGGCGAGCTCCTCGCCGACCTGCGGCCCGACGAACTCGGTGCGGCGCAGCGTGACGGCCGGATCCTGTGATTTAAGAGCAGCAAGAACCTTGTCGCTCTGTTGCGCCGAACTCACGCCTTTTTGCGCCGGCAGGCGGATGATCACGTCGCGCGAAGTGCCGAAGTTCTGCACCTGCACATCGGCGAAGCCCAGGCCGGAGACAGTCGTGCGGACGCGCTCGACGTCGGCGGGCTGGCTGTAGCCCACCTCCATCACCGTGCCGCCGGTGAACTCCACCGAGAGGTGAAGCCCCCGGTGGAACAGGAAAAACACCGCGGCCGCGAACGTCAGGAAGGAGATCACGTTGAATATCAACGCGTTCTCCATGAACGGGATGTCGCGGCGGATCTTGAAGAATTCCATGTGCGGTGTGGCCTACTCGGCCTTGGTTATAGCGTGATCCGCATCCGGCCGCCAGACGGTGCCGATGGAAACAGTCTTGAGCTTCTTCTGGCGGCCATACCAGAGGTTGACCAGGCCGCGCGAGAAGAACACCGCCGAGAACATCGAAGTCAGGATGCCGATGCAGTGCACCACGGCAAAACCTCGCACCGGGCCCGAACCGAAGGCCAGCAACGCAAGGCCCGCGATCAGCGTCGTGATGTTGGAGTCGAAGATGGTGTTCCAGGCGCGGTCGTAGCCCGCGTTGATCGCGGCCTGCGCGGAGGCGCCGCTGCGCAACTCCTCCCGCACACGCTCGTTGATCAGCACGTTGGAGTCGATGGCCATGCCCAGCGCCAGCGCCATGGCCGCCATGCCCGGCAGGGTCAAGGTCGCCTGCAGCATCGAGAGCACCGCCACCAGCAGCAGCAGGTTCACGGCCAGCGCGATGCCGGAGAACATGCCGAACAGCATGTAGTACACCGCCATGAAAAGGCAGATCGCGGCGAAGCCCCAGGCCACACTGTGGAAGCCCTTGGTGATGTTGTCCTTGCCCAGGCTCGGGCCGATGGTGCGCTCCTCGATGATCTCCATGGGGGCCGCGAGCGAACCGGCGCGCAGGAGCAGCGCGGTGTCGTTGGCTTCCACGGTGGTCATCCGTCCGGAGATCTGCACCCGGCCGCCGGCGATCTCGCTGCGGATCACGGGGGCCGTGACGACCTCGCCCTTGCCCTTTTCGAACAGCAGGATCGCCATGCGCTTGCCGACGTTCTCGCGCGTGATGTCCCGGAAGATGCGGGCGCCCTTGGCATCCAGCGTCAGGTGAACGGCGGCTTCCTGCGTCTGGTTGTCGAAGCCGGGTTGCGCGTCGGTGAGGTTGTCGCCGGTGAGAATCACCTGCTTTTTCACGACCACGGACTGGCCGCTGCGCTCCAGGTACTTCTCCGCGCCAAAGGGCACCGGACCGGTACCCAGTTCGGCGGCGCGTGCGTCGCTGCTTTCGTCGACCATGCGCACTTCGAGCGTCGCGGTGCGGCCCAGGATGTCCTTGGCCTTGGCCGTGTCCTGCACGCCGGGCAATTGCACGACGATGCGGTCCAGGCCCTGCTGCTGGATCACCGGCTCGGCGACGCCGAGTTCGTTGATGCGGTTGTGCAGCGTCACCATGTTCTGCTTGAGCGCCTGGTCCTGGATGCGCCGGGCCGCTTCGGGCTTGATCGTGGCGGTGAGCTTGTACTCGCTGCCGTCCGGCCCGTCGACTTCCTGCAGGTCGGCGAACTGGTCGGCCAGCACGGCCTTCGTGGCCGCCAGCGTGGGCGCATCGCGAAAGCGGACCTCGATCGCCTGGCCATTGCGGTTGATGCCGCCATGGCGGATGTTCTTCTCGCGCAGGATGCTGCGCAGGTCACCGGCCAGCGCCTCGGCCTTCTTGGTGAGGGCGGCCTGCATGTCGACCTGCAGCATGAAGTGCACGCCGCCGCGCAAGTCCAGGCCGAGGTACATCGGCGCGGCGTTCAGCGAGGACAGCCATTTCGGCGATCCGGACAACAGGTTCAACGCCACGACGTAAGGCGGATCGTTCGGGTCCGGCACCAGCGCCTTCTGGATCGCGTCCTTGGCCTTGAGCTGCGTGTCCGAGCTATCCACCCGGACCTTGACGGAGTTCGCGTCCAGCGTGATGGCTTCGGGTTTGATGCCCGCGGCGGCCAGCGCCTGCTCGACACGCGTCTGCGTGCCGGCGTCGACCTTCACCGTCGCCTTGCCGGAGGACACCTGGACCGCAGGCGCCTCACCGAAGAAGTTGGGCAGCGTGTAGATCGCGCCGATCAAGAGTGCGATCATGATGATCGCGTACTTCCATACTGGGTATCTGTTCATGCGACGGACGCTGGGCGGCGGGCGCCCGCGTTCCAACCTTTATTTGACTGTGCCCTTGGGCAGCACCTGCACGATCGCGCTGCGCTGGATCTGCACTTCCACGCCGGAAGCGATCTCCAGGCCGACGTAGCCCTCGCCCAGCTTCGTGATCTTGCCGATCACGCCGCCGGAAGTGGCGACTTCGTCGCCCTTGGCGATCGCCTCGATCATCAGGCGGTGCTCCTTCTGGCGCTTCATCTGGGGGCGGATCATGACGAAATAAAGCACGACGAACATCAGCACGAGCGGCAGCATGCTCATGAAAGAGGACTGCATGTCGCCGCCGGAAGCGGTCTGGGCAAATGCGGAAGAAATGAACACGTTGACTCCAGGATTCTTGGGGCTCGGGACGGGCGCGGCCAAGCGCGGCACCCTACTGTGCCGCAGCGCGCGCCGAAGCATTCGATTGTATGTCGCGCGGCTCGGAGTAATTAGTTGTACCCCGGGCCCGCGAGGCCGCAGCAGCGCCCCGATAAGGTTACGCAGCGCGGCGCGCGGCGGATTCAGCGGGCCACTGGGCCATCAGCTGCGCCCAGCGCTCTCGCGCCACGGCGAGGTTGCGCTCCTTGACGTGGCCAAACCCCTTGATCTGCTCGGGCAGGCGCGCGATCTCGACGGCGAGCGAGTGATTGCCCGCGTCCAGAGCGGCCAGCACCTGCTCGATGCTCTGCCGGTACTCGACGATCAATGCGCGTTCGGTGCGACGCTCGTGCGTCTTGCCGAAGATGTCCAGCGCCGTGCCGCGCAGGCCCTTGAGCTTCGCGAGCACCTGGAAGCCGAGATACATCGCCGGGCCGAACTTCTTCTTCTGCAACTCGCCCTTGTCGTTGCGCTTCGAGGTGAGCGGCGGCGCGAGGTGGTAGTTCACCTTGTAGTCGCCCTCGAACATGGCGGCGATCTTTTCGCGGAAACCCGTTTCGGTGTGCAGGCGCGCGACTTCGTACTCGTCCTTGTAGGCCATCAGCTTGAACAGGTTGCGCGCGACCGCTTCAGTCAACGTGCCCTTGCCCAGCGGAGACTCCGCCAGGCGAGCCTTGTCGACGAAGGCCGTGTACGCCTGCGCGTAGCGGCCGTCCTGGTAGGCGGTGAGGAATTCGGCGCGGCGCGAGACGATGTCCTCCAGCGATTCGCGGCGCTTGAACTCGATGACTTGCGCGGGCGACAGGAGCTTCTCCACCGATGCCCAGTCGTGCGCCGCACGGCGGCCCCACGCGAATGCCGCCTTGTTGGCATCGACCTGCACGGCGTTGAGTTCCATCGCGCGCATCAGCGATTCGAGGCCCAGCGGGACCCAGCCCTTTTGCCACGCGAAGCCCAGCATCATTGGGTTCGTATAGATGCTGTCGCCCATCAGCTTGGTCGCGGCCACGTCGGCATTGAAAGCACTGACACCGCCCTCTCCCACGGCGCCGACGATCTCGGCGACGCAGGCATCCGAGGGATTGGCCCAACCCGCGTCCTTCACGAAAGCCGCCGTGGGCGTGCCGTGCGAATTGAGCGCCACGTGCGTGCGCCCCTCGCGCATGCGCAAGAGGGTTTCCTTGCCGGCCGTGACGATCGGGTCGCAGCCGATGATGAGGTCGGCGCCCGCCATGCCGACACGCGTCGTGCGGATGTCGTCCTGCGCATCGCCGATCAACACGTGGCTCCAGGTGGCGCCGCCCTTTTGCGCGAGGCCCGCGGCGTCTTGCGTGACGATGCCCTTGCCCTCGATGTGGCCCGCCATGCCGAGCAATTGCCCGATGGTGATCACACCGGTGCCGCCGACTCCGGCGACGACGATGCCGTAAGCGCCCACTATCGCGGGCAGCGTCGGCATCGGCAGTTCGCCGAGGTCCGCGAGCGACGGCGCCTGCGCGCCTTTTTTCTTCTTGAGGCTGCCGCCTTCCACCGTCACGAAGCTCGGGCAGAAGCCCTTGAGGCAGCTCGTGTCCTTGTTGCAGGTGCTCTGGTTGATGGTGCGCTTGCGGCCGAACTCGGTTTCCAGCGGCTCCACGGAGAGGCAATTGCTCTTCACGCTGCAGTCGCCGCAGCCTTCGCACACGAGGTCGTTGATGACGACGCGAACAGCCGGGTCCACCATGGATCCACGTTTGCGACGGCGGCGCTTCTCGGTGGCGCAGGTCTGGTCGTAGATGATCGCCGTGGTGCCCTTGAGTTCCCGGAACTGACGCTGGATCTTGTCCAGCTCGTCACGGTGATGGACTTCGACACCGGGCGGCAACTTCGCCACCGTGTACTTCTCCGGCTCGTCGGTCACGACCACGAGGCGCGTCACTCCTTCGGCCATCAAGCTGTGCGCGATCTGGATCACCGAGTGGCCTTCGGGGCGCTCGCCGACTTGCTGGCCGCCGGTCATCGCCACCGCGTCGTTGTACAGGACCTTGTAGGTGATGTTCACGCCCGAGGCGATCGACTGGCGGATCGCGAGCAGGCCGCTGTGGAAGTACGTGCCGTCACCAAGATTCGCGAACACGTGCTGCTCCGTCGTGAACGGCTGCTGCCCGACCCACGGCACGCCCTCGCCGCCCATCTGCGTGAAGCCGATGGTCGAGCGGTCCATCCACGTCGCCATGAAGTGGCAGCCGATGCCGGCCAATGCGCGCGACCCTTCGGGAACGACCGTGGACGTGTTGTGCGGGCAACCCGAGCAGAACCACGGTGCGCGGTCGCCCTTCACTTCGAGCACCTGCATCGAGCGCTCTTTCGCCTCGAGGATCGCGAGCTGCGCGTCGATGCGCGCGCCCATGTCGCCGTCGACGCCCAATTTCTTCAGCCGCTGCGCGATCGCACGGGCGATCAGCGCGGGCGACAGATCGGCATTCGCGCGCAAGAGCGTGTTAGCCGTCGGATTGGCCATCGACCATTCGCCGCCCGCGAGGCCGTCCACGCCGGAGCCCTCGTCGGTGAACTTGCCGATCACCGTGGGGCGCACATCGGAACGCCAGTTGTAGAGCTCTTCTTTCAGCTGGTATTCGATGACCTGGCGCTTTTCTTCCACGACCAGGATTTCGCGCAATCCCCGTGCGAAGTCGCGCGTGATCTGCGCTTCCAGCGGCCACACCACGCCGACCTTGTGCAGGCGGATGCCGAGTTGACGGCAAGTGGCGTCGTCCAGACCGAGGTCGATCAACGCCTGGCGCGTGTCGTTGTAAGCCTTGCCGCTCGCCATCAACCCGAAGCGGTCGTTCGGGCCTTCGATGGCGTTGTAGTTCAGGCGGTTCGCGCGGATGTACGCGAGGGCCGCGTACCACTTGTAGTCGAAGAGACGCGCCTCCTGCTCCAGCGCGGTGTCGGGCCAGCGGATATGCACGCCGCCGGGCGGCATCTCGAAATCGGTGGGGATGCGGACATCGACACGTTCGGGGTCGATCATCGCCGTGGCGCTCGACTCGACGATCTCCTGGATCGTTTTCATGCCCGACCACACGCCGGCGTACCGGCTCAACGCGAAGGCATGGATGCCGAGGTCCAGGATTTCCTGCACCGTCGCGGGGAAGAAAACGGGAAAACCGCAGGCCTTGAAGATGTGGTCGCTCTGGTGCGCGGCCGTCGAGCTCTTGGCGACGTGGTCGTCACCGGCGACGGCGATCACGCCGCCCCAGGGCGTGGTGCCCGCCATGTTCGCGTGCTTGAAAACGTCGGCCGAGCGATCGACCCCCGGCCCCTTGCCGTACCAGATACCGAACACGCCGTCGAACTTGTGCGATTCCTTCGGCGTGAAACCCAGTTGCTGCGTGCCCCAGAGCGCAGTCGCCGCGAGTTCTTCGTTCACACCCGGCTGGAAGACGATGTTCTGCGCCTTCAAATACTTGCTGGCCTTCCACAGCGCCTGGTCGTAGCCGCCCAAGGGGGAGCCGCGGTAGCCGCTGATGAAACCGGCGGTGTTCTTGCCTTGCTGCGCGTCGCGCAGGCGCTGCAGCATCGGCAGCTTCACCAGCGCCTGCACCCCGCTCATGAAGGCCCGGCCGTAATCGAGCGAGTACTTGTCGTCCAGCGTGACGGTTTCCAGGGCCTTGCGAATGTGTTCGGGAAGCGGCGCGTTCATGGTCGTCTTTGTCTCCGGGGTGGCTGCAAAGTGTATGCCCGCCGCCCAGATATGTCATTGCGTTCCATGTCCTGATAACGCTAGTATGCGAAAGAATCTTGCGCGAAACAGGCCAATATGGAAACACTCGATAAGTTCGACATCGCCATCCTCAACGAATTGCAGGCCGACGGCCGCCTGTCCAACGCCGAGCTGGCGCAGCGGGTCGGCCTCTCGGCGGCGCCTTGCTGGCGGCGCGTGCGGGCGCTGGAGGAGGCGGGCTTCATCAAGGGATACCGCGCCGAGATCGACCGCCACCGCATCGGCCTGGGCGTGCTGGCCTTCGTGCGGCTGGATGCGGACCGCAACACCGGCGAGCGAACGCGCGAAATGGAAGAAGCCATCCGCAAGATTCCCGAGATCGTCTCTTGCCACTACATCAGCGGCGCGGGGACGTTCGAGCTCCAGGTCGTGTCACGCGACCTCGACACCTTCTCGCAATTCGCGCGAAAGGTCCTCATCAACCTGCCGAACGTGAAAGACATCCACACGAGTTTTTCGCTCGGCGAGGTGAAGGCCAGCAGCAGCCTGCCGCTGGCGCACCTGGGCGCGCGCTAGCCGCGCAAGGGAAAGTAAGCGCGCGCTAGCCGCGCGCGCAGCGCGTTTGCAGCGCGGGCGACGCGTAGTGCAAGACCGCCTCGGTTCCATTCGCGCCCAAACCGAACTCGGCGCGCATGCGGGCGTTGCTGAAGACGGTTTGTTGCGGCGTCGTGCCGCCTGCGTCGCGAAGGAGCACATCGTTTCCGCGCGGGCCGGCATCGACGACGGCCGTGCCATTGTCGAAGCGGACCGTGAACTCGATGCCCTGGTCGCACTTGTAGTGAGGCAAGCCGGAGGAAGCCGCAGTCGCGGACGCGGGACTGGCGGGTATGGCGGGCTTGACCACCGCAGGCGCAGGCAAAAGCTCGGGCGCCGAAGTCGACCGCGGCGACTGGGCGCAGCCGGCAAGCGCGGCCGCCAGCAATCCGGACATCAGGAATTTGTTCATCTTGCGCGGGAGAAGGTGCCGCATTGTGCAAGCACCTGTGACTTCTGTGGGACGCTCACTGCCGCGGCCAGAGCACCCACAGCCTCAGCGGCTGGCGCAGCCGTCCCGCCAGCTCCCCGGCGTCCGGTCCCCAGCCCGCGAAGTAATCCGCGCGCACCGCACCGGTGATCGCGCTGCCGGTGTCCTGCGCGAGCACCAGCTTTTGCAGGCTGGTGACAGGCCCTTGCGACACCAGCCAAACCGGCGTGCCATAGGGGATGCTGTCCTTGTCCACCGCGATGGAGCGCCCCGGCGTCAGCGGCACGCCTTGCGCTCCCCGCGGACCGAACGACGCATCGAGCTCCGACAGCGTCTCCTCGCGAAAGAACACGGTGCGCGGGTTGCTCCACAGCATTTCGTTGACGCGTTGCGGGTTCTGTGCCGCCCAGGCCTTGATGCCTTGCCACGACGCGTCGCGCAACAAACCCTGCTGCAGGAGCCAGGTGCCGACGCTGCGATAAGGCTGGTCGTTGCTGGCGGCGAATGCGAGGCGCACCGTGCGCTGGCTGCCGTCGGCTTCCGTGATGCGCACGCGGCCGGAGCCTTGGATCTGCAGCACCAGCGCATCGAGCGGGTCGCTCAAATAGGCGATCTCGCGGCCGCGCAAGGCGGCGCGCGCCTCGGGCATCGTGTCGATCTCCTGGCGCGTGTACCAGGGGCGGCGGCTTGCGAGCGACGCGGGCGGACGGTACAGCGGGACATTGTTCGCGGCGGTCGGCTGCCGGCTCGCGTCGAGCATCGGCTCGTAGTAGCCGGTGAGCAGACCCTCCGCGCTGCCGCTCAAAGGCTCCACGCGATACGGCTGCAGGCGCTGCACCATCCATGCGCGCTGCTCGTCGGCGGAACCGATCGACAGGCGCCGCACTTCCGGGCAAAGCGCCGCGAAAGGCGCGGGCGATCGCTCGCAGCTCTTGAGCCACGCATTCCAGCCTTCGTACAGGGCGTCGGCTTCGAACCCCGGCAAATCGGACCAGCGCACCGGCTGCCAGCGGCTCTTGCCTTGCGTGATGGCGGGGGGAAGCGGCGACGTGTCCACCGGCAGCGCGGGCTGCGATCCAGGCTGGGGCAAGGCGCGCGGCGGCGCCTCATCCATCGGCGGCAACGGCACGCTCGTACCGCACGCGGCCAGCATCCCTACAATCGCCGCCACACCCAGGAAACGTCGCATGCTGCTGATTCTGCTCGAAGCCCTCCTCGCGCTGGTGCTGCTCGCACTCATCGTGTGGTGGACCATGTTCTCGGGCCGCAAGGGCGGAGAACCACCCGCCGGGACCGACGAGGATCCAAAGCCCTGAAAGCGCGATGCGCGAGCATCACAGCTCGCGCAACGTGTTCGCCAGCTCCACGGCGGACTTGACTTCCATCTTGTCGAACACCCGCGCGCGGTGCACCTCCACCGTCCGCACGCTGATGTCCAGCTGGTCGGCGATCAGCTTGTTCGGCAGGCCCTCCACCACGAGGCGCATCACGTCGCGTTCTCGTTCCGTGAGGTCCGCCAGCCGGGCCTGTAGCTGCGTCTTGGTGCGCTGCGCCGCCAGCACATCCGCGGAGCGCTGCAGCGCCTGCTCGACGCGATCCACCAGTGCGTTGTCCGAGAACGGCTTCTCGCAAAAATCGAACGCGCCGCGCTTGACCAGGTCCACGGCCGTCGGCACGTCGGCATGGCCGGTGAGGAAGATCACCGGCATCACCTGGATGAGGCCCCGCCCCGCGATCTGGTCGAACAGCGCCAGCCCGCTCATGCCGGGCATGCGCACGTCCAGCAGGACGCAGCAGGCATGCGTGGGCTTGAAGCCGCGTTGCAGCATCGCGTCGAACTCCTCGCCGCTCTCGTAGGTCTCGCTCAGGAGGTGGCGCGAGCGCAGCAGCCACGCCAGGGCCTCGCGGACGCTGGCGTCGTCGTCGACGATGAACACGGTGGCATCGAGTGTCGGCTGCATCAGGGTGTCGCGGTGGCGAGATGGTTGGAATTGGCCCCGGCCGGGGCGGGATTCACGGGCAGCGTGAACTTGAAAATCGTACCTTGCGGGCGGTTGGGCTCGAACCCGAGAAATCCCCCATGCTGCTCGACCACGGTGCGGCACATGGAAAGGCCCAGGCCCATGCCTTCGGCCTTCGTGGTGAAGAACGGCGTGAAGAGTTGCTGCTGCACCTCCGCCGGGATGCCCGGCCCGACGTCGGCGACCGAAAACTCCAGCCACGCCTTGGCGGCGGCCGAATGCTCGTTGTTACCGACGCGGCGCACCTCGATCACGAGCGAGGGGTTGCGCACGCGCGCTTCATCCATCGCCTGCATGGCGTTGCGCGAAAGATTGAGCAGCACCTGCTCCACCATCGTCGGGTCGCACAGGACCGCGGGCAGGCCGTCCTGCATGCGGGTCTGCACGTTCACGCCCAGCTTGCGTGCCTGCAGGCTCACGAGCGGCATGATCGCGTCGAGCAGCGCGCGCGGCTCGATCGGCCGCCGCTCCTGCTCGCGCCGCCGCACGAAGTCATGCACGCTCTTGATCACCTTGCCCGCGCGCTCGGCCTGCTCCGCGATGCGTCGCATCGCAAGCTCGATGTCCGGCAGCGTCTCGCTGGACAGCGATTGCGGCTGCAGCAGGTTGATCGATCCGGTTGCGTAGCTGGAGATCGCCGCGAGCGGCTGGTTCAATTCATGCGACAGCAGCGAAGCCATCTCGCCCACCGTGGCGAGACGCGCGGTCGCCTGCAGGCGTTCCTGGCTCGCACGCGAGATCTCCTCGACGCGCCGCTGCTCGCTGATGTCCAGGAAGGCGCTCATCCAGCCGGTCTGCACGCCGTCGTGGTTGATCAGCGGCGCCTCGATGATCAACACCGGGAAGCGCGAACCGTCCTTGCGCATGAAGACCGACTCGAACCCTTCGCGCGGCGGCTGGTGCTGGCCCGCCAGCCGCACCTCCTGGCGCTTCTGGTACTCGCCCGCCCGCTCCGGCGGCCAGTACGGCATCGGCGACGTGTTGCCGAGCAATTCGCGCGGCTCGAATCCCACCATCGCGCAGAACGCGGGATTGACGTAGGTGATGCGGCCCTGCAGGTCGCGCGCGCGAAGGCCGGTCACCAGCGAGTCCTCCATCGCCTTGCGAAAAGCGAGCGCGTCCGCGAGGTCCCGCTCGGCGCGCAAACGCCTGCGCATGTCGCGCCCGAGCACGAAAAGCACCGTCACCAGCGCGATCGACATCGCCGTCACCAGGGCGGTGAGCACGTTGGGGAACAGGTCCGGCGCGCCGCGCCAGCTGTCCATGCGCAGCACCATGGTGTTGCCGGGCAGGTCGAGAAGTTGCTGCGCGGTGAAGACGCGACTGCCGCGCCGCGCCGCGCCATGCAGCGCGAGGCGCGTTCCGTCGGCTTCGGTGAACGAAACCTCCTGGCTGCGCATCAGTTGCGGCCCGACGAGACCCGCCAGCATCTCGCTCAGCGAATAGGTCGCGACGACGTAGCCGTTGAGCCTCCCCGCTTCGACCTGCGGCAGGCACAGCTCCATGACTTCCATGCCCAACCCGTCGACTTGCGGCACGAAGTAGCTGCTGGAGTACGCAGGCCCGCTGACACGGCGGCCGCTCGCGCAAGCCAGGGCGACATCGGCATTCGCGTTGGCGCGACCCAGGCGCGCGAATGGCGGCGGACGGTAAGGTGAATCGACATAGGCGATCGTTGCGAGCCCGGCGTCGCGCCACTCGATGCGAATCCATTCCCGGTGGCTGCGCAGCAGCTGGGCCGCTTCCTCGGCCCACGCGGTGCGCGTCGGCGGGCCCGATTGCAGCGCCTGCAGGCTCTGGACATTGCGCGTGAGTGCGGAGCGGATGTCGCTCAGCGCGTCCGCGGTGTCGCGCTCGAGTTTGGACTGGACCTGGCTGGCTTCGTAGCGCCCCGCGAGCCACACCAGCGTGATCAGCAATGCGGCAACCAGGCCGACCAGCGCCGCCCACAGTGACCAGCGCGCGACGCCGGGCGCGTGCTCGGGCGGCGGCCGGGCCTCGAACGCCGGCTCGCTCATAGCACGCGATGCTCCAGCGCCGGCAGTTGCGCGCGCACCTGCGCGAGGCGCGCCGAATCCAGCTCGGCCATCACGACGCCGGCGCCTTCGGCAAGTTGGTCCAGCACCACGCCCCAGGGACCCACGACCATGCTGTGGCCCCAGGTGCGCCGCCCGTTCTCGTGCAGGCCGCCCTGGGCGGGCGCGACGACATAGGCCAGGTTTTCCACGGCGCGCGCGCGCAGCAGCAACTCCCAATGCGCCTGGCCCGTCACATGCGTGAAGGCGCTGGGCACGAGCAGCACGTCGGCGGCCAGCGCCCGGTACAGCTCGGGAAAGCGCAGGTCGTAGCAGACGCTCATGCCGAAGCGCCAGGCGTGGCCGTCACGCGCGACGAGCTCGAACGCCACCGGATCGCCGCCGCGCTCGATCACGCGCGACTCGTCGTACTGCTCGCGGCCGTTGTCGAACCTGAAGAGATGGATCTTGTCGTAGCGCGCCGCGCGCTCTCCATCGGGCTTGAACACGATGCAGGTGTTGCGTACATGCGCGTCGTCCGCCGCGGCGAGCGGCAGCGTGCCGCCGACGATCCACATCTTCAGTTCGCGCGCCGTGTCCGAGAGGAAGCGCTGCACGGCACCGTCGCCGAAGGCCTCGCGCACGGCCAGCTTGTCGTCGTCGCGCTTGCCCATGAGGCAGAAATATTCCGGCAAGGCGGCGAGTTCCGCACCGGCCCGCGCGGCCTCCTCGAGCAGGCCGCGCGCGGCATCGAGGTTGGCCTGCACCGACGTGGCAGACACCATCTGGATCGCAGCGACTTTGAGGGTGGAGGTCATTTCAGTTCGTCCTGGCGGGGCGGGGTTGCGATGCGGCGTCGGCGCGGCCTTCGGCCGGCGCCTGCGCCTGCCGCTCTATTTTCGTCACGCGGGGCTCCGCCCAGGTGCCGTCGATGTGCAGCTCCTGCGTGGCCGCGCGGATCAGCGGCTGGCGCAGGAACATCTGGGCGAGGAAGGTGCCGAGCCCGATCGCGGGATTGATGACGGTAGCGACGAGCGACGCCGTGCCCGCGTTGATCTCGGGCACGACCACCACTTTGATGTCCTGCGTTTCGCGCGCGAGGTCGGCTTTCCCGTCCATCAACACCGCGGCGTTGATCCCCTTCATCTGCAAGTTGTTCGTCGCGGCGATGCCTTGCTGGATGGTCACGTCGCCGCGCACGAAGTCGAACGCAAAGCCCTCGGTGAAGACGTCGCGGAAGTCCAGCGTGAGGCGCCGGGGCAGCGACTGCAGACTGAGGACGCCCAGCAGTTTGGCGAGCCCGGGATCGGCCTTGAGGAACTGGCCGGTCTCCACGTTGATGAAGAAGTTGCCGTTCATGGAGGGGTAATCCAGCGTGAGCGGCGAGCCCATCCACGCGACCTGACCTTCCATCTTGCCCTTGCCACGCCGCACCACGTCCTTCATGCCGAAACGCGCCAGCAGTCCGCCCGCATCGGCGATGTCCATCTTGAAATTCATGACCGTGCGGCGGCGCTCGACGGCCCGTGGTCCGGCCCCGCGCGAGGACGCCGGCGCGGCCGGTGCGGCCGCCGATTGCGCATTGAGGCTGGCCCAGTTGCCCGTGGCGCTGAAGACGGCTTCGGGCATGCTCATGCTCAGCTTGTTCAGGCGCCACTCGCGCACGCCGCCCTCGCGCGCCACCGCGGTCGCGCCCCGGTTCACGGCGTCGATCTCCAGGCGTCCGAGCTTCTTGCCCTTGAGCTCGAAGTCTTCCACGACGACGTCCAGCGCGGGCAGGTTCTCGGGTTGTTCGTCGAGCAGCGACTCGACATCCTTCGCCGCCGAGGCCGCGATCGAGAGGCGCGCAAGCCGCGCGTGCAGGCGGCCACCGCCCTGCCCCGACGACGACTGCCGGTATTCGAGGTAGCCGTCGAGCTCGCCCGCATCGACGTTCGCGCGCCAGGTCAGGCCGTCGCGCGAGCCGCCCACCACCACGTTGTGCAGCGTGCGCCCTTCGAAGGAGAGTTCTTTCGCGCGCACCGCCAGCACCGTCGGCAGGTACGCGGCGAACCCCCCGCCGCCTTGCGCGCGCAGCGTCGCCGCGCCGCCGCCGGGGCTGGCCGCGTTGCCTAGCGCGTCCTCCCACGCATCGAGATTCACCGACGCGAGGTTGATGTTCGCCAGCACGCCCTGGTCGGGCAGCGCCGGGATTTCGCCGGCGGCAAGGCCGATGCCGATGACACCGCGCAGCACACGCGGCTCCGGTCCCGACACATCGCGCACGTACACGACCGACGCGATGCGCCCGATCTCGACCGTGAGCTGGTCGCGCGCCGCACCGCTCGCGCTCGTGGCGTCGCGCATCAGCGCGTTCTCGTAGCGCAGCGGGAAGACCGAGTCCGCCGTCTTGGCGAGCGGCGCGGGCAGGTTCACCGCGAGCCCCTGCAAGTTGGTGGTGACCGCGATTTCGGGGACGCCTCGCCGCACGTTCAACACCATGTTGTACGCCGCGCTGCCGGTTGCGTCCTTGGCGAGGCGCGACACGAACCCGAGCTCCTTCGCCTGCCGCAGCCCTTCGGCGGTGGCGGTGCCCTGCGCGCGCAGGACCACCGTGGCGTCCGTGTTGCCCGGCAGCGGAACGGCGGGCGCGACGCGGCTGCCGCCTTCGAGACGAACATCGCCACCGAGCGCGCGGGCCTGCGTGCCGACAAGCGCGAAACCCTTTTCGCTGAACGTCACCATCCCGCGCGCGCGCGACATGACCGGCGAATCCGGCGTGATCTGCACGTCGTTGTTCGCCAGCGTGACGGTCCCCAGCACTTTCGATTTGTCGATCGTCGCGATCGGCAGTTCGAGCTTCAGCTTCACCTCCGCGTTGCCGCTGCCGCTGGCTTTCGCGAGCGCGCCGTTGGTCATCGTTGCCAGCGGCGACGCGTTGACCACACCCAGCGATTGGCCCAGCGGACCCTTGATGTCGCCGGTGACGGAGACCGTCGTGGTGTGGAAGTCCGGGATCTGCGCGTCCGCGCGGAACTGCAATCCGGGCGAGCCGTTGAAGCGGCCCGATGCGTTCTTCACCGCCATTCCGGCGCCTTCGAAGATCAGCTCGCCGGACAGCTGCGTCATGGCGGGCCAGGTCGCCGTGCCCCTGGTCACGGTACGCGGCACATAAGCGTAGGTCGCATTGCGCACATCGGCCGAGACGTGGAACTCGCCCTGCTTCCTGTCCCGGAACGGGAAGTCATGCAGGTCACCGCGCACGCGGAATTTCGTTGCGGTCGCCGCGCCCTGGATCACCGACTCGTGCACATAGTCGCGCGCCGTCTTCGGCACGCCCAGCGGCAGGTAGCGCCACACGCGCGCGCCGTCCGCGCGGCTGAGCGAGCCCTGCAGATCCAGCACGCCGGGAAAGCGCGGCTTGCCCGCATCCGCCGTTCGCCACGTCGCGCGCGCTTCGCCTTGCGCGTCCGCGTTCGCGAACTTCAGGTTGCTCACCGTCGTGGAAAGGGCCGGGCCGTTCACCTGCCACTGCACGTCGGCGGACAGCTCGTCCATCGGCACCACCGGGTCCTCGAACACGCCGGGCACTTCCAGCGCGCCTTTCTGGATCGCGACGTGGCCTTTGCCGCCGGCTTGCGTCAGGTCGAAATCCACGGCGGCGCCACGGATGCCGGGCGAGCCCACGCGAACCGGCGCACTCGCCGTGGCTTCCGCCGCACGCGCCGCGATTTCCAGCCGCACGGCGCGGCCCTTGGCCTGGTAGCCGCGCAGGTTGTCGATGGGACCTTGCCATTTGGCCTGCAGGGTTTCGACCAGCCCCTTGGGCGCGTAAGCGGTCAGTGCCGCATGCGTCGCCGTGCCGAGCGGCAGATGCGATGCGATCTGCGTCACGGCGAACAGGTCGAGCTTGTCGGCGCGAAACTCGCCTTGCGCGGGCTGCTTGCCGCCGGCCGGCGTCCAGGACACGAAGGCGTTTCCGCCCGGCCAGCGCTGGCCCTCCTGCGTCACGAACTGCAGCCGCTCGGTCTTGAATTCGTATCCGTCGCCCAGGCGCTTGCCGGCAAGGCGCCCGGAGACGGAACGCAATGCGAGCGGCGCCAGCGTCTTGCCGAGCGTGGTGCTCACATCGGCCAGCACCAGGTCGGCCACGGCGCCGGTGAGCTGCCCGCGATCCAGGTCGGCCCAGGCGCGCACGGCCCCACGGCCCTGACTGACTTCGACCCCCAGGTTCGCGTAGCGACGCAACTGCGACACGTCGACACGGGAAAAATCCGCGTGCGCCTGGCCGGACCAATCCTGCCAGCGGCCGCTGCGGGTGGAAAGCAGCGGCTGGCGGAACAGTCCGCGCAGCGTGAAGCGGTCACCCCACTGCGTGGGCGGCGTCGCGTCCAGGCGGATGGCGTGGCTGCGCGCCGTGTTGCGCACGACGAAGTCGACGTTCTCGAGCGCCAGCGGCGGGGCCTGCCGCATCTCGTCGGTCCAGCGCACCACCCCGTCGCTGATCACGAACTCCGTCTGGCGGAAGAACCAGTCGGCCGCCTTGCCGTCGTTGTCGCTGCCACGCGAGAAGTCCAGGCCGGCCACGAAGATCTTGCCGTCCGCCGCGCGGCGGACATCCACCTCGGGCCGGTCGATGTACAACTGCTCGAAGCCGAGATTCCACAGCGAACTCGGGGACAAGGCGGCCAGCACGCGCGGCAGGCGCAACGCGGCGCGGCCCTGCGGGTCGAGCAGCACCACGTCGGTGAGCTCGAACGAGGGGATCAGGCCCTCGCTGCGCGCGGTCACTTGTCCGATGCGAACGGGTACCCCCAGGACGCGCCCGGCTTCGATTTCCAGGTCGGGGCGAAGCTCGCCGATTCGGGGCACAATCCAGCCGTGAAGGGCCCCCCAGGCCAGTGCGAGCACCAGCCAGGCGGTCATGAGAAGCCACAACAACCCTTTCGCGACAATGGCGTAAGCCTTCAACAGACGTGACGGAAACGGCGAGCGGTCGTTCATGAATTCATCGATGTGGCAGGAATTATGACCCCCGGCAGTGCCTCGGGTTCGCAGGAAATACAGGCCGTTTCGCCTTCGGGCGACGGCCCTTTGTCTTCCCACTCCCGCTTCGCGCAGCGCCTGCGGCGGCGCTATGCCACCGAACTCGCCCTGCTGGCGGCCGGGACCCCGACCCGAGAGACCATGAAGCAGGCCTACGAGGCGCTGCGCGCGCGCGGCGACACCGAGGCGACTTCGCTGCGCATCCTGCGCCAATTGGTGATGGAGCGGCTCATGTCACTGGACTGCGACCACTTCGCGCCGCTGGCCGTCGTGACCACCGCCGTGACCGAGCTGGCTGAATTCGCGCTGGACATCGCGTGCACCTGCGCCTGCCGCGACCTCGATGCACAGTACGGCGCACCGATCGGCGCGGACGGGAAACGCGCCGAATTGTGGGTCGTGGGCATGGGCAAATTCGGCGCGCGCGAACTCAACGTTTCCAGCGACATCGACCTGGTCTACATCTACGACCAGGACGGCGACACCGCCGGCCACGAAGGCGGGCGCGGGCGCATCAGCAACCACGAGTACTTCGGCAAGGCCGTCAAGACCATCTACGGATTGATCGGCGACCCGACCGAGCACGGCTTTGTTTTCCGGGTCGACCTGGCACTGCGCCCCAACGGGAATTCAGGGCCGCCGGCCGTTTCGCTCGGCGCGCTGGAGGATTACTTCCAGGTGCAGGGCCGCGAGTGGGAGCGCTTCGCCTGGCTCAAGAGCCGCGTCGTGTCGCCGCGCCAATGCATCGATGGCGGCTCGGCGCAGGGCCTGCGCTCCGTGGTGCTGCCCTTCGTCTTTCGCCGCTACCTCGATTACAGCGTCTTCGATTCCCTGCGCGTGCTGCACAAGCAGATCCGCGAGCACGCGGCCAAGCGCAGCGCGGGCCGGCCCGAGCGCGCCAACGACGTGAAGCTCTCGCGCGGCGGCATCCGCGAGATCGAGTTCATCGTGCAGTTGCTGCAAGTCGTGCGCGGCGGCCACTATCCGGAATTGCGCACGCGCCCCACCTTGCAGGCATTGCAGCGCGTCGCGGCCGCCGGGCTGATGCCGCAGGCGACGGCCGATGCGCTGGCACGGGCGTACGAATTCCTGCGCCGTGTCGAACACCGCATCCAGTACCTGGACGACCAGCAGACGCACGTGATGCCGATGTCCTGCGACACGGAAGGCGACGGCGACCTCGGCTGGATCGCGCAGACCATGGGCTTTGCGAACTGCTGCCCGTTCCTGCACGAACTCGACAGTCACCGCGAACTGGTCGCGGAGGAATTCGACAAGCTGCTGGGCGGCGGGACCGAGTGCAAGGGCTGTGCGGGACCCAAGGGCGGCAAGGCTGCGCCGCCCGACCTGGAAACCGTGCTGGAGCAACTGCCCTCCCGCTTGCGCGAGCGCGTCTCCGAATGGTCGCGGCATCCGCGCGTGCTGGCGCTGCGCGAAGACGCGCGGGCCCGCCTGTCGCGCCTTGTCGCGCGCACCGCGCAGTGGCTCGCGGAGGGCCGCGTCACCGAGGAAGCCGCGCTGCGCATGGCCGACTGGATCGAGCCGCTGCTGCGGCGCGAGAGTTACATCGCCCTGTTGCTGGAGCGGCCCGGCGTGCACGAGCGGCTGCTGCGCGTGCTGGGCGCTGCGCGCTGGCCGGCGCGCTACCTCTTGCAGCACCCTGGCGTCATCGACGAACTGGCGAACGACACCATGCTCGCCGAACGCTTCGCGCCCGAGGAATTCGAGCGCGAGCTGGAACACCGGCGCCGCTCGCTGCGGATCACCGGCGAGGACGATGACGAGGCGCTGCTGAACCTGCTGCGCCGCGCGCACCACGCGGAAGTGTTTCGCACGCTCGCGCGCGACGTCGAGGGGCGCCTCACGGTCGAGCAGGTGGCCGACGAGTTGAGCGCGCTCGCCGATGCGGTGCTGCGTTTGACGGCGCGCTGGTGCTGGGAGCGATTGAAAAATCGCCACCGCGATGCGCCGCGCTTCGCGATCATCGGCTACGGCAAGCTGGGCGGCAAGGAACTCGGCTACGGGAGCGACCTGGACATCGTCTTCGTCTACGAGGACGACGACGAAGCCGCGCCCGAAGCGTATGCGGCCTTCGTGCGCAAGCTCATCAACTGGCTCACCACGAAGACAGCCGAGGGCGACCTGTTCGAGATCGACACCGCCCTGCGGCCCAACGGCAACTCGGGCCTGCTGATCACCAGTTTCGAGGCTTACGACAACTACCAGCAAAGACGCGGCAGCAACACGGCGTGGACCTGGGAACACCAGGCGATGACGCGCGCGCGCTTCGTGCTGGGCGACGCGGCACTGCAGGATCGTTTCGACGAAGTGCGTCGCGCCGTCATCACCGCGCCGCGCGACAACGTGGCGCTGCGCGGCGAGATCATCACGATGCGCGAGAAAGTCCGGGCCGCGCATCCGATCCGCTCCGGTTACTTCGACGTGAAGCACAGCGCCGGCGGCATGGTCGATGCCGAATTCGCGGTGCAGTACCTGGTGCTGTCGCAATCGACCGCGCATGAGGAGTTGATCCCGAACGTGGGCAACATCGCCTTGCTGCAACGCGCCGAAGCCTGCGGATTGCTTCCGGCCGGTGTCGGGCAGGCCGCCGCGAGCGCCTACCGCGAACTGCGCCGGGTGCAGCACAAGGCGCGCCTGGACGAAGAACCGACGCATGTCCCCGATGGCGCGCTGGAGACGGAGCGCCTGGCCGTGCTGGCGCTCTGGAACGCCGTCTTCTCTTGACGATTTTTCCGGATTCGCTCCTGACAGATCCAGGTTGCACCCGGTAACTTCGGGGACTGCCGACGCATCGCGCGATGGTAGGCTTGCCGGTTACCCATGAAGAAACTCGTATTCCTCGCGGCCGCGGCATGCGCCCTGGCCGGTTGTAGCGCGCCGCGCCCGCCGGTTTCCGCCTCGCTGGAGGCGCCCGCGCAGTGGTACGCGCCGCTGCCGCACAACGGCACGCTCGCGGACCTCACGGCGTGGTGGTCGCAGTGGGACGATCCGCTGCTGGTCGAGGTGATCGAGTCGGCGCAAGCCGCGAACCCGACGATCGCCACGGCGGCATCGCGCATCCGGCAGGCACGCGCGACTCGTGTGGCCGCCGGCGCCGCCTTGCTGCCGACGCTCGATGCCGCCGGGTCCGTATCGCGTGGCAACACACAGCCCCCCGCCCCGCTTGCCACCGTCGTCCAGGCTGGATTGCAGACGGCATGGGAGTTCGACCTGTTCGGCGGCGGACGCGCAACCGCCGATGCCGCGCAGGCGCGCCTCGAGGGCGCGAGCGCCAGTTGGCACGCCGCCCGCGTTTCCATCGCCGCCGAAGCGGCGACCAGCTACGTGACGCTGCGCACGTGCGAAGAGCAGCGCGCCGTTGCCGTGAACGATGCGAAATCCCGCGCCGAGACCGCGCGCCTCTCGGCCTTAAGCGAACGCGCCGGCTTCACCGCGCCGGCCACCGCTTCGCTCGCGCGCGCCAGCGCGGCGGAAGCATCCGCTCGCGCCACGCAGCAGGCCGCGCAGTGCGACATCGAATTGAAATCGCTCGTGGCGCTCACGGCGATGCCGGAGCCCACGTTGCGCGCGAAGCTCGCGGGCGGCTGGAAGGAACCCGCGCGCGCCGACGTGATGGCCGTGGCGGCCGTACCCGCGCAACTGCTCGCGCAGCGCCCCGACGTCTACCAGGCCGAGCGCGAAGTCGCCGCCGCCAGCGCCGACGTGGGCGCGGCCCGCGCGCAGCGCTTCCCGCGCCTGTCGCTCGCCGGCTCGATCAATGCCGGCGTGGTGCGCACCGGAGGTGTCTCCACGGATTTGCAAACCTGGTCGATCGGCCCGCTCGCCGTGACCTTGCCGCTCTTCGATGGCGGCCGCCGCGCTGCGGACGTGGACGCCGCCCAGGCGCGCTACGAAGAGGCCGCGCTGCTGTATGCCGACCGAGTACGCCAGGCCGTGCGCGAGGTGGAAGAAGCACTCGTCACGCTGGAGAGCGCGAAGTCCCGCACGCAAGACGCTTACACCGCGATGGAGGGCTATCGCGCTTCGTTCACCGCAACGCAGGCTCGCTACGACAGCGGGCTCGCGAGCCTGGTGGAGCTGGAGGATGCGCGCCGCACGGCGCTGGCCGCGGAGACGGCGTGGGTCGCGCTGCGGCGCGAGCGCGTCACCGCGTGGATCGCGCTGTACCGTGCGATGGGCGGCGGCTGGGCGCGCGGTGCAATGCAGAAGGTAATCACACAATGAACAAGAAACGATTCACGCCCGCGGTCATCGCCGCGATCGTCGCCGCCGTGCTGCTGGCGGGCGGCACCCTGTATTGGCTGTCCGACACCCGCAAGCCCGCCGACGACAAGAAGAACGCCGCCGCCTCCGTGCGGCCCGCATTGACGGTGACCACGGCGCTGCCCAAGCGCGTGAACCTGCCGATCAAGCTCTCGGCCAACGGCAACATCACCGCCTGGCAGGAAGCCAGCGTCGGCGCGGACACGCCGGGCCTGCGCCTGACGGAAGTAAACGTCAACGTCGGCGACCAGGTGAAGAAGGGCCAGGTGCTCGCGTCCTTCGCCGCCGATACGCCGCGCGCCGAAGCCGCGCAATCGCGGGCGAGCCTCGCGGAAGCGGAAGCCGCCGCGTCCAATGCGGCTGTCGATGCGCAGCGCGCGCGCAGCCTGCAATCCAGCGGCGCGTTGAGCGCATCGCAGATCAACCAGTACCTCACCGCCGAGAAGACCGCGCAGGCCCGCGTCGAAGCGGCGCGCGCGCTGCTGCAGGCGCAGGAAGTGCGCGTGAACCAGACGCATGTCTACGCACCGGACAACGGCATCATCTCAGCACGCAGTGCGACGGTAGGCGCCGTGGTGGGCAGCGGCACGGAGCTGTTCCGCCTGATCCGCCAGGGCCGCCTGGAGTGGCGCGCCGAGGTCACGTCGCAGGAACTGGGTCGCATCACCACCGGCACCACGGCGTCGGTCACTGCCGCGAGCGGTGCGCGCCTGTCGGGCCGCGTGCGCATGATCGGCCCGACAGTCGATCCGCAAAGCCGCGCCGCGCTGGTGTATGTCGATCTCACCCCTTTGCCCGGTGCTCCTGCTTCGGCGCGCGCCGGCATGTTCGCGCGCGGCGAATTCGATCTCGGCATGACGCCCGCGCTGACGGTGCCGCAATCGGCCGTGGTGGTGCGCGACGGCTTCAGCTACACGTACCGCATCAATCCCGACAACCGCGTGAGCCAGGTGAAAGTGCAGACCGGCAGGCTCGCCGGCGACCAGCTCGAAATCCTCTCCGGCCTGCCGGCGGATGCTCGCGTGGTCTCGGCCGGCGCCGGGTTCCTCAACGACGGCGACCTGGTCCGCATCGCCCCATGATGAACGTCTCGTCCTGGTCGATCCGCAACCCGATCCCGGCGGTGATGCTGTTCGTGTTGTTCACGTTCGGCGGCGTGGTGTCGTTCAACGCGATGAAGGTGCAGAACTTCCCGGACATCGACCTGCCCACCATCAGCGTCACGGCCGCGTTGCCCGGCGCGGCGCCGCAGCAGATGGAGACCGACGTCGCGCGCAAGATCGAAGACGCGATCGCGACGACGCAAGGCCTGAAGCACATCTACACCAAGGTGCAGGACGGCGCGGTGTCGATCACCGCCGAGTTCCGCCTCGAAAAGCCGGTGCAGGAAGCGGTGGACGATGTGCGCGCCGCCGTCGCGCGCGTGCGCAGCGACCTGCCCGCCGACGTGCGCGAACCCATCGTCACCAAGCTGGACTTCGCGAGCCAGCCGGTGCTCGCGTTCACCGTCGCCTCGAAGCGCATGGACGATGAGGCGGTCTCGTGGTTCGTCGACAACGACATCTCGCGCAAGCTGCTCGCGGTCCGCGGCGTGGGCGCCGTCAATCGCGTCGGCGGCGTGGACCGCGAAATTCGCGTCGCGCTCGATCCGGTGCGTTTGCAGGCGCTGGGCGCGACCGCGGCGGACATCTCGCGGCAATTGAGTCAGGTCCAGACGGAGAGCGCGGGCGGACGCACCGACCTCGGTGGCGCGGAGCAATCCGTGCGAACGATGGCGACCGTGAAGACGGCCGCGGAGATCGGCGAATTGCAGCTCTCGCTCTCCGGCACGCCGCCGCGCAGCGTGCGCCTGAAGGACGTGGCGACGATCACCGACACCGTCGCCGAACCGCGCTCCGCCGCGCTGCTCAATGGCAAGCCCGTCGTCGGCTTCGAAGTGACGCGCAGCCGCGGCGAGAGCGAAGTCACCGTCGGCGCGGGCGTGCAGAAGGCCCTCGCGGAACTCAAGGCGCAGCGGCCCGATCTCGAGCTGGTGCAGGCTTTCGACTTCGTGACCCCGGTGGAAGAGGAATACCACGGCTCGCTGCACCTCTTGTACGAAGGCGCGATCCTCGCCGTGTTGGTGGTGTGGCTGTTCCTGCGCGATTTGCGCGCCACCTTCGTCTCCGCCATCGCGCTGCCGATGTCCGTGCTCCCGGCGTTCATCGGCATGAACCTGCTCGGGTTTTCGGTGAACGTGGTGACGCTGCTGGCGCTGTCGCTGGTCGTCGGGATATTGGTCGACGATGCGATCGTGGAAGTCGAGAACATCGTGCGCCACCTGCGCATGGGCAAAACGCCGTACCAGGCCGCGATGGAAGCGGCCGACGAGATCGGCCTCGCGGTGATCGCGACGACCTTCACGCTCATCGCGGTGTTCCTGCCCACGGCGTTCATGAGCGGCATCGCGGGCAAGTTCTTCAAGCAGTTCGGCTGGACGGCGTCGCTCGCCGTGGCCGCCTCGCTCATCGTCGCGCGCGTGCTGACCCCGATGATGGCGGCGTACATGCTCAAGCCCATCGTCAGCGGGCACGTCGAGGATGCAGCGTGGATGAAGGTGTACCTGCGCTGCGTGAACTGGAGCATGCGGCATCGCCTCGCGACCTTCATTCTTTCCGGCCTGTTCTTCCTCGGCTCGGTCGCGTTGATCCCGTTGCTGCCCACGGGCTTCATCCCGCCCGACGACAACTCGCAGACGCAGGTGTACCTGGAGCTGCAGCCCGGCTCGACGCTGGAGCAGACGAAAGCGACGGCGGAGCAGGCGCGGCAGATGGTCGCTCGCGTGGATCATGTGAAGAGCGTCTACACCACCATCGGCGGCGGCACGGCCGGCACCGACCCGATGGCCGGATCGGGCGCGGCCGAAACTCGCCGCGCGACGCTCACCATCCTGCTCACCGACCGCGGCGACCGGCCGCGCAAGCAAGGCATCGAGAACAAGATCCGCGCCGCGCTCGAGCCGCTGCCGGGCGTGCGCAGCAAGGTGGGCCTGGGCGGCTCGGGCGAGAAGTACGTTCTCGTGCTCACCGGCGAAGACCCGCAAGCCTTGGGCGAAGCGGCGCGTGCCGTGGAGCGCGACTTGCGAACGATCCCTGGCCTCGGCAGCGTCGCATCCACGGCGAGCCTGATTCGCCCCGAGATCGCGGTGCGGCCGGACTTCGCGCGCGCCGCCGATCTCGGCGTGACGAGCGCGGCGATCGCGGAGACTTTGCGCATCGCGACCTCGGGGGACTACGACATCGCATTGCCGAAGCTGAACCTCTCGCAGCGGCAAGTGCCGATCCTGGTGAAACTCGACGAGAACGCGCGCAAGGATCTATCCGTGCTGGAGCGCCTCGCGGTGCCGGGCTCGAAAGGTCCCGTGATGCTCGGCCAGGTCGCAACGCTGGAGATGACAGGCGGCCCAGCCGTGATCGACCGCTACGACCGCTCGCGCAACGTGAATTTCGAGATCGAACTCTCCGGGCTGCCGCTCGGCGACGTCGCCGCGAAAGTGAAGGAGCTTCCTTCCGTGAAGAGCCTGCCGGCCGGCGTGCGAGTCATTGAAGTCGGCGACGCGGAAGTAATGGGCGAACTCTTCATGAGCTTCATCCTCGCGATGTTCACCGGCGTGCTGTGCATCTATCTCGTTCTGGTGCTGCTGTTCAAGGATTTCCTGCAGCCCGTCACCATCCTCGCCGCGTTGCCGCTCTCGCTGGGCGGCGCGTTCGTGGGCTTGCTGATCGCGCAGAAGAGTTTTTCGATGCCGTCGCTGATCGGGCTGGTCATGCTCATGGGCATCGCGACGAAGAACTCGATCCTCCTCGTGGAGTACGCGATCGTCGCGCGGCGCGACCACGGCCTCTCGCGCTTCGACGCGCTGATCGACGCCTGCCACAAGCGCGCGCGGCCGATCATCATGACTACCATCGCGATGGGCGCGGGCATGCTGCCGATCGCGATCGGCTTTGGCACCGCCGACCCGAGCTTCCGCTCGCCGATGTCGATCGCGGTGATCGGTGGCCTGATCACGTCGACGGTGCTGAGCCTGTTGGTGATCCCGGTGGTGTTCACGTACATGGACGACGTGGAGCACTTCATGGGCCGGGTTCGCGAGAAGTTGCGCCGCAAGCCACGCCCGCAAGTTCAGCAGCAGCCGGAACCGCCGCTGTCCTGATCAGGGTTTGCGGATGCGCTGGACCAATGCGGTGGTGGAGTAGCCGTCCACGAACGGAATCGCCAGCGCGCGGCCGCCCCAACTTTCCACTGCGCGCGTCTCGGCGAGCTTGGACATGTCGTAGTCGCCGCCCTTCACGAGGATCGCGGGCCGCAGCTCGGTGATGAGCTCGAGCGGCGTGTCCTCGTCGAACCAGGTGACGAGGCTCACGCTCTCCAGTGCCGCGATGACCGCGGCACGATCGTGCTCGTTGTTGAGGGGGCGGTCGGCGCCTTTGCCCAAACGCTTGGCCGAGGCATCGGTGTTCAGTGCGACGACGAGGCTGCCGCCGAGTTCGCGCGCCTGCGCAAGGTACGTCACGTGGCCGCGATGCAGGACGTCGAAGACGCCGTTGGTGAAGACGACGGGCTGGGGCAGCGCGCGAACGCGCGATTCCGCCTCGGCGCGGGCAATGATTTTCGAGTGGAAAAGGGGCATGGACACGTTACACCTGGATTGCGGGTCGAGCCCGCAATGACAGGTATCGCTTCACGCTGCGCCGGGCGCGGGCCTTGCGCCGGCCGCGGCGAGCGAGGCGGCGACTTCCTTGCGGTAGCGGTTCAGCTCCTGCACGCTCTTGAAGCTGCGGTCCATCAGCAGGCTCATGTTGTGAAGGATGCGCTCGACCACCTTGCTCTCCCACACCGCGTCGAAATTGATCTGCGTGTCCAGCCACTGCTCCAGCCACTCCGGATCGGGCAGGCGGCTCTGGATCGTGTCGCGCGGGAACAGCGCCTTGTTCACGTGCAGGTTCGTGGGGTGCAGTGCCTGCGCCGTGCGGCGCGCGCTGGCCATCAACACGCCGATCTTGGTGAACGCCGCCTTGGCTTCGTCGCCGAACTTGTTGATGGCCCGCTTCATGTAACGAAGGTACGCGCCGCCGTGACGCGCCTCATCCTGGCTCAGCGTGGTGTAGATGTGCTTGATCACCGGCTCGGTATGCCACTCGCTGGCGCGGCGATACCAATGGTTGAGGCGGATCTCGCCGCAGAAATGCATCATCAATGTCTCCAGCGCGGGCGCCGGCTCGAACTCGAAGCGCACTTCATGCAGCTCCTGTTCGGTGGGCACGAGGTCCGGGCGGAAGCGCTTGAGGTATTCGATGAGAACCAACGAGTGCTTCTGCTCCTCGAAGAACCAGATGGACATGAATGCGGAGAAGTCGCTGTCGTCGCGGTTGTCGCGCAGGAACATCTCCGTGGCGGGCAGCGCGGACCACTCGGTGATGGCGTTCATCTTGATCGTGCGGGCCTGCTCATCGGAGAGTTTGGCGTCTTCGAACTGGGCCCACGGGATGTCCTTGTCCATGTCCCACCGGACGGATTCGAGCTGCTTGAACAATTCGGGATAAAGCATGTCGGTCTTTCTTCTGCTGCACATATTTTAAGCGGGCGAGTGAAAACGGCTTGACAATCCGGCCACATAACGCCTTCGAGGCAAAAATATGTTGAACACTTTCCACCTCATCGCGGCCGGCTTTGTCGTGTCGATGGCCTTCGTAGCCGCTCCGGCCGCCGCCGCGACACCGACTCCAACGGTGCCTGCAGCTGCACCCGGTGCATGCCCCGCGGTGTTGAACCACAACTTCCCGCGCCTGCAGGACGAGAAGCCGCAGAACCTCTGCCAGTACGCCGGCAAGGTGCTGCTGATCGTGAACACGGCCAGCTATTGCGGCTTCACGCCGCAGTACAAAGGCCTCGAAGCGCTGTATGCCACGTACCGCGACCGCGGGCTGGTGGTGCTGGGGTTTCCCTCGAACGATTTCGAGCAGGAGGGCGGCGACAACAAGCAGATCGCGGACTTCTGCGAGAACACCTATGGCGTCAAGTTTCCGATGTTCTCGAAGTCGAGCGTGAGAGGCGACCAGGCCAATGCGCTCTACAAGCAGCTCACACGCGCGACGGGCCGGCAGCCGCTGTGGAATTTCCACAAGTACCTCGTGGCCCGTGACGGCAAGGTCATCACCAGTTACACGAGCCTCACGACGCCCGACGACAAGACGTTGCTGCGTGAACTCGAGAAGCAGCTGGCCGTGAAGTAGGCCGGCGGCATACAGGAAGCAACAGCCGGTTCACAAAAATTTACCTCGCAATCTGGCGAGGGACTGGAACCGCGGCGCATCGTCCCCACTCTATTCAGCACGAGAGAGGCAGACACCTTTTTTTGCTGCGAAGACTGCCGGGAGCATTTTGGGCCCGGCTGCAATCCTGGAGCGACTCTTCTCCTCCTCCCTCCCTCCCTCCTTCGTTTCGGGGCGCTTCGCAGCACTTTATTCACACGCAAAACGCTTCGCGGTTTGCGTGTGTTTTGATCAGATGAGAAAAACCCGGCGTTGCCGGGTTTTTTCATGGGGAGCCGCACTGCGTGTTACTTCGTGCGGCTGGTGCCGCTGCGCGGTTTTGGCTGTGGTTGTTCAGTCTGGCTTGCTGTCGATGAAGCTCTGGCGTTGCATCAGCTTTTCCTGCAGCTTCGTGAGGTTCGGGTACGGGCCGCGCCAATCGATGGCCGGAAAGCGGAAGTCCAGGTAGCCCAGCGCGCAGCCGACGGCGATGTCGGCGAGGCTCAAGTAAATGCCGGCGCAGA
>JAZKIF010000024.1:5019-17170 GCA_040385005.1 Pseudomonadota bacterium | reverse complement strand
AACGTGCTGGCCGGCATCGGGCGCGGGCAGCTCCGCGTGCTCGAGCAACGCGTCGCGCAGCGCAGGCAGGTGTTCGAGAATTACCGGGAGGCTCTCTCGGACCAGCCGCAATTGCACTGGATGCCCGAGCCGGCCGGCCACCGCTCCACGCGCTGGCTCACGTGCTTCACGCTGTCGGGGCAGCACGCGCGGATGAAGCGCGATCTGGTGCTGCGTTACCTCGAGCGGCACTCGATCGAGGCCCGACCGGTATGGAAGCCGATGCACCAGCAGCCACTCTTTCGCGGTGCGCCGTATTTCGCGCATGGAACGGCCGACAAGGACAGCGGCGGCGGCGACGACGTTGCTGCATCGCTGTTTGAGTCCGGCATCTGCCTGCCTTCCGGCTCCAACCTCACCGCGCCGCAGCAGGAGCGCGTGATCGAGCAGCTGCGCCGTGCGCTCGCCCTCGCAGAGGACACGCGTGCGGCTGCCTAGGAACACGTTCATCCTGCTCGTCGTCGATCTCGCGCTGGTGCTGGTGGCGGGATGGGCCGCGTTCTGGCTGCGCTTCAACTTCGACATCCCCGACGAGTTCCTGCAGCTGGCATTGCTCGCGAGCCCCTGGTCCGCCGTGGCGTACGGCGTCGGCCTCTCGATGGCGCGCGTTTACCGCCAGGTGTGGAGCTACATCGGCCTGCCCGAGTTGAGGCAACTGGCCACGGGCATCATGCTGGGCGGCTTGCTCACCAGTGCGCTCATCCTCATGCAGCGCATGCCGGGCTTTCCGCGCTCCGTGCTGTTGCTGCAGCCGCTGATCGCGCTGGTGCTCCTGGGCGCGGTGCGCGCCGCGTGGCGCACGTTCATCGAGCGGCGCACGCTGAGTCAGGGCGGTCGCCGGCTGCTGATCATGGGCTCGATCCAGGATGCCTCCGATGCGCTGCGCGCGCTCAAGGGTTCGGTGCAATGGCAGCCCGTGGGCATCGTGTCGCCGGTCGAGGCGGAGGCGGGACGGTCGCTCCAGAATATCCGCGTGCTCGGACATACGAGCGACATCGCGCACATTGCCGAAGCGGAAGACGCGGACGCGGCTTTGGTCGCGAGCCCCGCCGGTTCCAGCGATCGCCGGGAAGCGTTGATGAGTGGCGCCGGATCGAGGCTCGCGCTGCTCACGATGCCGCGTCCGGACGAATGGCTCAAGACCGAGAGCGCCGGGCCGCGCAAGATCGAGCTCGAAGACCTGCTGGGCCGCACTCCGGTGCAGCTCGACGTCGCGGGACTCGCCGAGCTGCTTTCGGGCCAGACCGTGCTGGTCACCGGCGCCGGTGGATCGATCGGCTCCGAGCTGTGCCGGCAGGCCGCGCGCTTCGGCGTGGGACGCCTCGTGTGCGTCGACGTGTCGGAGTACGCGGTCTACCAGCTCGAGCAGGAGATGCGGCAGACGCATCCGCAGATGCAGGGCTTCTACTACACGGCCAACGTGCGCGAACTCGATCGGCTGCGCGCGATCGCGATGAAGCACCGGCCGGCGGTCGTGTTCCATGCGGCGGCGTACAAGCACGTGCCGCTGATGGAGGAGCTCAACGAGATCGAGGCGCTGCGCACCAACGTGATCGGCACGCTGCACGCGGCGCGGGTTGCGGGCGAGTGCGGTGCGCGCCGCTTCGTGATGATCTCCACCGACAAGGCCGTGAACCCGACCAACGTGATGGGGTCGAGCAAGCGCCTCGCGGAGCTGATGGTGCAAGGCGTCGCTGCCGAATATGCCGGCACGCAGTACGTCTCGGTGCGATTCGGCAACGTGCTCGGATCGAGCGGTTCGGTCGTGCCGCTGTTCACCGCGCAGATCGCGCGCGGCGGGCCGGTGACGGTGACGCATCCAGAGATCGTCCGCTACTTCATGACGATTCCCGAAGCCGCGCAGCTCGTGCTGCAGGCCGGCTTGATGGGCCGCTCGGGACAGATCTTCGTGCTGGACATGGGCGAGCCGGTGAAGATCGTCGAGCTCGCGCGGATGCTGATCCGCCTCTCGGGCAAGACCGAACAGGAAATCCCCATCAGCTACACCGGCTTGCGTCCCGGCGAGAAGTTGTACGAGGAATTGCTGGCCGACGACGAGACGACGGAGCCGACGCCGCATCCGAAGTTGCGCGTCGCCAAGACTTCGGGACAGATGCCCGACATCGAGTCCGTGCACGGCTGGATCAGGGACGCGGGCCCGTGGCCGTCGAACGAAGAGTTGCGCGCCTGGCTGCGCTCGCAGGTTCCGGAGTACGCGCCCCGCTAGTTGGCGATGCCGGTGCGCGAGAGGACGTCGCTGACCAGTTCCAGCCGTACCAGTGGATTGTCCAGCTCCATCATGCGCTGCTTGAGCGGCACGGGCAGGGGCAGCAGCTCGCACCAGCGATTGGCGACCCAGCCGCAGTCATCGAGCTGCCACGGGCCCTGCAACGGCATCTGGTCGGGGCTGGAAGTTTTTTCCTGCAGCGACTGGATCAACTTGGCGAGTGCCGTCGAGGTGAACCGGAGATCGTCGGGAATCGCGACCGTCATGTCCTGCGCGAGGCGCTCGACGTCCGCCACCCACAGTCCGTGCTTGAGCTGGTCGCTCGACGTGATGCGAAAGCGCTGTGCGCCGCTGGCCCGAATCATCATCAGGCCGGGTTGGGAGCTCTCCAGGTCGACGATGGTTGCAAGCGTGCCGACTTTCGAAAAGGCTTCGCTCACTTCAGGGTGCCGCACTTCGCCGCCCTGCGTCAGCAGGACGACCCCGAACGGCGCGCCGGCTTTGTGGCAGCGCGCGATCATGTCGAGGTAGCGGACCTCGAAGATGCGCAAGGGCAGCACGCCGCCTGGAAAGAGCACTGTCCCCAGAGGGAACAACGGCAGCGACTGCAAGGTGAGGGCAGAGGACACAAGGATTCCCGTTTCTGCCCGCTATCATCCCACGACCCACAACGCCGCGTCTCATGGCCTACCAAATCCTCTCCTTCCTGCTGGACGTCGCCGCCGGGCTCCTGGGAGGCGCCTGCCTGCTGCGCCTCTACATGCAATACCAGCGCGTGCCGTTCGGCAATCCGGTGGGGCGTTTCGTGTTCGCGTTCACCGACTGGCTGGTGCTGCCGCTGCGCCGCATCCTGCCGGCGATGGGCCGCATCGACACGGCGAGCCTGGTCGGTGTCTTCCTCGTGGAGTTCGCGCAGTTCACCATTCTCTGGCTGCTGACGGGCCGGGTGACGGGCTTCGAGGTGATCCCGCTGCTGGCGATCTTCGGCGTGCTGCGGCTGGTGATTTCCGCGATGACGGGCCTCGTAATCGTCTACGCCGTGCTGTCGTGGGTCCAGGCGGATTCACCGGTGGTGGACATCATCGACCGGCTGTGCGCGCCGCTATTGCGGCCATGGCGCAAGCTGATTCCGCTGGTGGGCGGGATCGATTTGTCGCCGCTGGCGTTTCTCGTCGCGCTGCAGGTGGCGGCAATCGTCCTCGCTTATCTGCAGGCGGCGGTGTTGCGCTGATAAGCGCGGCTCAGCTCACCGCGTCGGCAGGCTGGCGCTGGAGCATCGCCAGCGCATGCGACACCGTCTTGCGCAATTCGCGGCGGTCGCAGATGAAATCGACCGCGCCCTTGGTCTGCAGGAACTCGGCGCGCTGGAAGCCTTCGGGTAACGTCACCCGCACCGTGGATTCGATCACGCGCGGCCCCGCGAATCCGATGAGCGCCTTCGGTTCGGCGATCACGATGTCGCCGACGAACGCGAATCCGGCGCTCACGCCGCCCATCGTCGGATCCGTGAGCACGCTGATGTAGGGCAGGCCCTTCTTGGCCAGGCGCGTCAGCGCGGAGTTGGTCTTGGCCATCTGCATCAGGGACAGCAGGCCCTCCTGCATGCGCGCGCCGCCCGTGGCGGTAAAGCAGATGAAGGGCACTTTCTGTTCGATGGCGGCGTGGACGCCGCGCACGAAGCGCTCGCCGACCACGCTGCCCATGCTGCCGCCCATGAAGTCGAATTCGAACGCGGCGACGACCACGCTGATGCTTTGCACCGCGCCGCCCATGACGACCAGCGCATCGGTCTCGCCAGTGTTCTCCAGCGCTTCCTTGAGCCGCTCGGGGTACTTGCGGCTGTCCTTGAATTTCAGCGGATCGACCGGCAGCACTTCCTGGCCGAGCTCGTAGCGGCCCTCGGCATCGAGAAAGCCGTTCAGGCGGGCACGCGCGCCGATGCGGTGATGGTGGCTGCAGGTGGGGCAGACGTTCTGGTTCTGCTCGAGGTCGGTCTTGTACAACACGCTCTCGCAGCTCGGGCACTTGATCCACAAGCCCTCGGGCACCTGCCGGCGTTCGGCGGGATCGGTTTGTTGAATCTTGGGGGGGAGAAGTTTTTCGAGCCAGCTCATCGTCGTTTTTGCTCCTTGGCCGATTATGCGTCCAGCGCCGAACGGATTTCCCGCAGGAACGTAGAAGCGGTGGAGGCCACTTTGTCTCTGGATTGCTCTTCCACGATCTGGATGAGTTTCGTGCCGATGACCACCGCATCAGCCACCTTGCCGATCGCCTGGGCCGTTGCCGCATCGCGGATTCCAAAGCCCACGCCGACCGGAATCTTCACGTGCTCGCGGATGCGGGGAAGCATACGCTCGACGGCTGCGGTATCCAGGTGCCCGGCGCCTGTCACGCCTTTGAGTGAAACGTAGTACACGTAGCCGCTCGCCACCCGCGAAACCAGTCGCATGCGCTCATCGGTGCTGGTGGGCGCGAGCAGGAAAATCAGGTCCATGTCCTGCGCCTTCAGCTTCGCGGCGAAGGTTTCGCATTCCTCGGGCGGGTAGTCCACGATCAGGACGCCGTCCACGCCGGCGGCCGCCGAGTCGCGGATGAAAGCGTCCTGGCCGTTGATGAGGTCGTAGCGCTCCACCGGGTTGGCGTAGCCCATGAGGACCACGGGCGTCTTGTTGTCACGCTCCCGGAATTTCCGGACCATCTGCAGCACCTGGCGCGTGCCGATTCCCAGCGCCAAAGCCTTCTCGCCCGCCTTCTGGATCACGGGGCCATCGGCCATCGGGTCGGAGAACGGGACGCCGAGTTCGATCACATCCGCGCCCGCATCGACCATGCCGTGCATCAACTCCGGCGTCACGTCCGCGAAGGGGAATCCGGCGGTGATGTAGGGGATCAGCGCCTTGCGGCCCTGGGCTTTCAGCGCGTCGAATGTGGGCGAAATGCGGCTCATGATTTACCGCCCTTGACCTGAAGGCCGCGCATCGAAGGACGGTCGTAGAAGTCCACGCCGGCCAGGTCTGCCACCGTGCCGATGTCCTTGTCGCCGCGGCCCGAGAGATTCACCAGGATGCTTTGCGTCGGCTTCATCGTCTTGGCGAGCTTCATCGCGTAGGCCACGGCGTGGCTGGATTCGAGCGCGGGGATGATGCCTTCGGTGCGGCACAGGTAGTGGAAGGCTTCGAGCGCTTCCGAGTCCGTGATGCCCACGTACTCGGCGCGGCCGATGTCCTTGAGCCACGCATGCTCCGGGCCGACGCCCGGATAGTCGAGGCCGGCGCTCACGCTGTGTGTCTCGGTGATCTGCCCGTTCTCGTCCTGCAGGATGTACGTGCGGTTGCCGTGCAGCACGCCCGGGCTGCCGCGCTGCAGTGACGCCGAATGCTTGCCGCTTTCCAGGCCTTCGCCGGCCGCTTCGACGCCGATCAGGCGCGTGTTCTCGTGCGGTATGTAGGGGTGGAAGATGCCCATCGCATTGCTGCCGCCACCGACGCAGGCGACGACGACGTCGGGCTGGCCGCCCATCATCTCCGGCATCTGCTCCAGGCACTCGTTGCCGATCACGCTCTGGAAGTCGCGCACCATCATCGGATACGGGTGCGGGCCCGCCACGGTGCCGATGATGTAGAAAGTGTTCTCGACGTTGGTGACCCAGTCGCGCATCGCTTCGTTCAATGCGTCCTTGAGCGTCTTGCTGCCGGATTCGACGGGCACGACGCGCGCGCCGAGCAGGTTCATGCGGTAGACGTTCGGGCTCTGGCGCTTCACGTCGGCGCTGCCCATGTACACCACGCACTCCAGGCCGTAGCGTGCGCAAATCGTGGCGGTCGCGACGCCATGCTGGCCCGCGCCGGTCTCCGCGATGACGCGCGGCTTGCCCATGCGGCGTGCAAGCATCGCCTGGCCGATCACGTTGTTGATCTTGTGGGCGCCGGTGTGGTTCAGGTCCTCGCGCTTGAGGTAGATCTGCGCGCCGCCCATTTCGCGGCTCGTGCGCGCGGCGTGGTACACGGGCGATGGCCGGCCCACGAAGTGCTTCAGTTCGCTCGCGAATTCGGCGAGGAATTCCGGGTCGTGCTGATAACGCGCATAGGCCTCGCGCAGTTCGCTGATCGCGTGCGTGAGCGTTTCGCTGACGAAACTGCCGCCGTAAATCCCGAAGTGGCCGGTCGGGTCCGGTTGTTGATAGCTGGGCATGACTTGTCTCAGGCAAGGAGCTTGTCGGCAGCGCGCACGGCCGCGACAAACCGATGGATCTTTTCCGGGTCCTTGAAGCCCTTCAGGGTTGTTTCCCCGTCAGCCACCTCGACCCCGGAGCTCACATCGACGGCCAGCGATCTACAGCGCGGCCGGACCTGCGAGATGCCATCGGTCACGTTTGCAGGCGTCAACCCACCACTCAAGACGAGGCGAGCGTTGACGTTTGCTGGAAGGCGTGACCAATCGAAGGCTTTCCCGCCGCCGCCATAACCCTCGACGTGCGCGTCGAGCAGGATGGCTTGGGCGTTTGGATATTCAGCCGCGAATTTTACCAAGTCGAACGGCTCGGTGGCCTGCAGAGGCACGCGCGCGGCGCGCATGTAGGGTCGCCGTCCGTCTGCCGTGGCGGCGTCGCAATCGGCGGGCGATTCATCGCCGTGAAACTGCAGAGTCGCGTGGGGCACCGCGTCGCAGGCCGAGCGCAGTTCATCGGCGGACGCATTGACGAACAGGAGCACCGGCGTCACGAAGGGCGGCAGGCGCCGCGCCAGCTCCGCGGCCCGTGCCGGTGAAATGGCGCGGGGGCTGCGCGCATACATGACGAATCCCACCGCGTCCGCGCCTGCTTCCACAGCCGCGTCCACGTCCTGCTCTCGCGTCAAGCCGCAGATCTTGATGCGCGTTCGGGGTTGGGCGAGGAGAAGGGCACTCATGGCAGCCAATCATAAGCAGGCGTGCGGTCGGGCAGATTCCACTGCGGGCCATAGACCGGGCCGAGGAAATACAGTCCATCGGGCGAGAAGGTCGGCGCGGCGGCGTCGCGATCGCGCGCTTGCAGCACCTCGCGCATCCATTCCGCGGGCTGTTGTCCCTGGCCGACGGCGAGCAGGCATCCCATGATGTTGCGGATCATGTGGTGCAGGAAGGCATTCGCCTCGAAGTCGAACCGCCAGTACGCGCCGCGCCGGGAGATGTCGATGCGCAGCATCGTCTTGACGGGGGAGAGTGCCTGGCACGCGGATGCGCGGAAGGACGTGAAGTCGTGTGGGCCAAGCAGCATCGAAGCGGCTTCCTGCATTGCAGCGTGCTGCAGCGGCCGGAACACCCATCCCACCCGGCCGGCATCGACGCTCGGGCGTACAGCGCTCTCCAGTACCACATACGCGTAGCGCCGCGAGGTCGCGCAAGCGCGCGAGTGGAATTCATCCGGCACGGGCCGGGCCCATTGCACCGCGATGTCGGAAGGCAGGAAACGATTGGTGCCGCGGATCCAGGAAAACTCTTCACGCCGCAGTTCGGTGTCGAGGTGGACGACCTGCATCAACGCATGCACGCCGGAGTCGGTGCGACCCGCGCAAACGGTCGTGACGGGCTGCACGGCGAATTGGGAGAGGGCGGATTCGAGCTTGTCTTGCACGGTCAGGCCCGAAGACTGGCTCTGCCAGCCTTCGTAGGCTTGTCCGTGGTAGCTGATGCCCAATGCCAGCCTCATGGGCGGGCCTTTCCGAAGGAGGCGCTGCAGTCGGCCTCAGCCGATCTCGGCCAGGAACTTCTGGGCTTTGCTCTTCAAGTCGCCGGATGCCTCCGCGATCACTTCCTGCGCCAGCGAGCGGGCGCCGTCAGGGTCGCCGATCGCGTTGAACTCCTGAGCGAGTGCGAACTTGGTGGCGAGCGGATCGCCGCTGCCCGAGTCGTCGAAACCGGCGGTGCTCAGGGCGCCTGAAGAGGTGCTGGGCGGACCTTCATCCAGTTCAGGCGCGGCCCTGGCGACAGTGGCCGCGGCGGCGGGCGTTGGTGCCGGCGCGGTAGCCCCCGGAAGGTCCAGCGAGAGCGAGCCGAGGTCGAATTCGATCATGCCCGCATCTGCTTCAGGCGCGGCCTTGGCAGAGATAGGAGCAGATGACGGGGCTTCCGGAGGCGCGTCCAGATCGAAGCTCAGCGCGTTTTCGTCGAGCGTGAGATCAGGCGCCTCGAGGCGCGCCGGCTCCGTCGCGGCGGGGGCCGAGACCGTCGGTGCGCCGAAGTCCATGTCCAGCGCGGGCATGGCGTCGCTGTCGGGAGGCGCGGGCGGAACGTTGAGCGCCAGCGTGGGCTGCGGCGCGGGCGCGGGCGCAGTAGCGGCAGGAGCATCCGCGGGCGCGTCCAGGTCGAAATCAAGATCGAGATCGAGGTCGACCGGGGGTGCGGCCTGGACCGCTTGCGTGGCGTCGTTGGCCTGCGTGGCGTGCTGTACCGTCGTGGCACCGAAAACACCCGCGCCGGCCGCGGCTGCTGCTGCTGCCACTGCACCTTCCGCCGGCACACCGCCCGGGCGATACAGCGGGTTGGACGCATCCAGCTCCTGGCCCAGTTCGCAGATATGGTCCCATTCCGGGCCTTCGCCATGGGTGAGCGCATAGGCCTCGGTCGCGACGAGTTCGAAAGCCTTGCCGTCGCGGCGCTTGGCGTAGATCTCGAGCAGCTTGCTGTGCACGGCCACGCGCTGCGGGTTCGTGCGCAAGGCTTCCTTGAGGATTTCCTCGGCCTGCAGGTCACGGCCGTAAGCCAGGTACACGTCCGCTTCAGCGACCGGGTCGACATCGCCGGCGGCATCGAGCTGGCTGGGCGAATACACCATGGACGAGCCGGTCGGGCTGCCTTCGTTGGTGTCGATGCGCTGGCCGCCGCTGGCGCCGAAGAACGAATCGGGTTGGAGACGGCTTTCGAGGAAAGAGCTGTCGACCTGGGTCGACTTCTTGCGCTGCTGGGCGCGGTAGAAACCGAAGCCGAGGAGGAAAGCCAGGATGCCGCCAACTGCCGCGGGGACGATGGGGTTCTCGAGCAGGTCGTCGACGATGCTGGTTTCGGCCTTGAGCGGCGGGAGTGTCGGCTTGGCGGCGGATGCGGCAGGCGCTGCGGCAGGCGAGCTTGCGGCGGCCGTCACAGGCGCAGCCGCGGAGGCCGGAGCGCTGGCCGTGGCAGCCGCAGACAACGCAGTGGACGCGCTGGCTGCGGAGGCGGCAGGGCTGGCAAGACTGGCATTTGCGACGGCGCTCGATGCAGCGGGCGCTGCCACGTTGGCCATCGGCGACGCCGTGGCTGCAGGCGCGGCGGAGGCAGGCGCAGCCGCCATCGGGGCAGCGGAAGCTGGCTTGGCCGCTGAAGCTGCCGCAACAGTCGCAGTGACAGGCGCCGCCACCGGAGCCGGCGCCGAAGCGGCGCGAGGCGCGGAAGCGGGTGTGGGTGCGGCAGCAGCCACCGTTGTGGGGGCCGATGCAGGCCGCACGGTCGCGGCCGCGGTGGACGCCGCACGGGCCGGGCCACTGGCGGCTCCGGCAACCGGGAGGGCGACACCAGGCCGAGCGCCGCTGGCGCCTGTTCCGGCGGGGCCGGACGCGGCGCTCAGGCGGTTCAGGTCCGCAATGTTCTTGTTGAGTTCGGCGACGCGCGTCGCGGCATCCTTGGCGGCACGTTCACGGGCGATCTTGTCCTCGCCGGCCTTGCCCTGCACGGCGCCCTTGGACAAGGTGAGCTTGTCGGGAGTAGCCGCGCCGGGGCGTTTTTCCTGGACTTGCGCCTGGATCTTGCCGGACGACTGGCGTTCGGCCGGAGACACATTGGTCGTCGGCAGGCCTTCCGCCAGGCGGCGCCTGAATTCGTTGAAGTCGCGGCTTTGCACGACCAGCGTCTGGCTCGCGTCTTGCGGCGGGACGAGCCCCGCGGCCTCGGAGCCCGGCACATCGAGGACGGCGCCGGACCGAAGGCGGTTCACGTTGCCGCCGACGAATGCATCGGGGTTCGCTCGCAGCATCGCGACCAGCATCTGGTCCAGCGAAACATTGGCGGGCTTGTTGGCCGCGGCAATCTTGCCGGCCGTGTCGCCGGCCTGCACCGTGACCTGCTTGCCGCCCGGGGCGGGCGCCTTGGGCGCGGCAGCCGTCGTGGGCCGTTCGGCCGGAGCGCGGGTTGCGGGAGCAGTTGCCGGGGCGCGCGCTTCACGCGTCGTCGAAGGCGCGGGCGCCGTTGCAGTGCGAGGGGCCGCAGGAGCAGGAGTGACTTGTGCGGAGAGCGGCGCGGCCGGCCGCAGGTTCGGCGGGTCCAGCAGCAGCGTGTAGTCGCGCACGATCCGGCCGGAAGACCAACTGGTCTCCAGGATCAGGTCGACGAAGGGATCGTTGACGGGACGCTGGCTGGAAAGCTGAAGGAAGTGGCGGCCGTCGGGACGGCGCTGCAACGAAATGCTGATGCCCGAGAGGGATGGGTTGAATTCGAAACCGGCGGCGCGGAACGCCTCGGGCGAGGCAACCGCCGTGCGCAGGCTGCTGATCTCTTCGGCGTTGATTTCGGGAACGTCGATCTCGGCCCGAAGGGGCTCACCGAGAGCCGACAGGACTGTGATTCGACCCAAGCCGAGGGCGTTGGCATCCGATGCGGAAACACCCAGCAGCACAGCCGCGGCGAGTGCCAGTGCGGTTGCGCGCCAACGCGGCTTCTCGATCGATATTTGCGCCCCCATCGCTCGGTCTGCAGGCAATTTTTTTCTCATCATGCGAACAAACGCCTCGACGCTGAATTTGCTAAAAGGACCATAACATCAATGTCTTAGGCTGACAAGCTGAGACGGCTTTTAACTTCTGCACACGCATGCCGTCCATGAATGCGGTGCAGTCGTTGTGGTGACGTGACAACGGCCTGTCACCGATGTTTACAGGCCGTTGGTTGGGGCGCAAGAGAAGTTATGCGTCCAGCAAAATTCTGAGCATTCGGCGCAACGGTTCGGCCGCGCCCCAGAGCAACTGGTCGCCGATCGTGAAGGCCCCGAGGTACTCCGGACCCATCGCGAGTTTGCGGATGCGGCCGACCGGAATGCCCAGCGTGCCCGTCACGCTGACGGGGGTCAGATCCTTCAAGGTCGCTTCGCGGTTGTTTGGGACCACGCGCACCCAGTCGTTGTCGGCGGCGATCATCTGCTCGATGTCGGCGACGGGCACGTCCTTCTTCAGCTTGAAGGTCAGTGCCTGGCTGTGGCAACGCATCGCGCCCACGCGCACGCAGAAGCCGTCGACCGGGATCGCGGGGACGTCGAACCCGGCGCCCTGCCCGAGGATCTTGTTGGTTTCCGCGCCGGCTTTCCATTCTTCCTTGCTCATGCCGTCGCCCAGATCCTTGTCGATCCAGGGAATGAGCGAGCCGCCCAGCGGCACGCCGAAGTTGGCGGTCTCCTCGGCAGACATCGACTGCTGGCGCGCGAGCACCTTGCGGTCGATTTCGAGGATCGCGGACTTGGGGTCATCGAGGAGCGAGCGCACTTCCGAGTTGAGCGTGCCGAATTGCGTGAGCAACTCGCGCATGTGCTGCGCGCCGCCGCCGGACGCAGCCTGGTAGGTCATGCTGCTCATCCACTCGACGAGGCCCGCCTTGTAGAGCGCGCCCACGCCCATGAGCATGCAGCTCACGGTGCAATTGCCGCCGATCCAGTTGCGCCCGCCCTTGACCAGCGCCGACTTGATGACGGGCATGTTGACGGGGTCGAGCACGATGACCGCATCGTCTTTCATGCGCAGCGTCGAAGCCGCATCGATCCAGTGGCCCGTCCAGCCGGCGGCGCGCAGCTTGGGGAAGACTTCGCTGGTGTAGTCGCCGCCCTGGGCGGTGATGACGACGTCGCATTTGCGCAGCGCCTCGATATCGAACGCGTCTTTCAGCGTTGTT
>JAZKIF010000024.1:0-5009 GCA_040385005.1 Pseudomonadota bacterium | reverse complement strand
TGAGGGCGAAGTCGCCCTCGGCCTGCATGCGGTCCATCAGGACGGAGCCGACCATGCCGCGCCAGCCGACCAGGCCGACCAGCGGCTGTTGTCCGTTCGAGAGTTTCATTTGCGATGCCCTTTCAAAAGTCATTGAATCTTTTGTTCCCCCGGCTCGTTCGGCCGGGGAGGGGCGCGACGAACCGGAGCTTGCTAGCCCTTGGTAATCGTCTTCTTGGTGATGGCGGCCACGACGGCGTCGCCCATTTCGCGGGTGCCGACCTTCTTCGTGCCATCGGAGTAGATGTCCGCCGTGCGCAGCCCGGAGGCGAGCACGTCCTTCACCGCCGACTCGATACGGTCGGCAGCCTGGGGCTGGTTGAGCGAGAAGCGAAGCATCATGGCGGCAGACAGGATTGTAGCCAAAGGATTGGCGATTCCCTTGCCCGCAATGTCCGGTGCGCTGCCGTGGCTGGGCTCGTAGAGGCCCTGGTTCGACGCGTTGAGGCTGGCCGAGGGCAGCATGCCGATCGATCCCGTGAGCATCGCGGCTTCGTCGGACAGGATGTCGCCGAACATGTTTCCGGTGACGACCACGTCGAATTTTTTCGGTGCCTTCACCAGCTGCATCGCGGCGTTGTCCACGTACATGTGGTCGAGCTCGACATCCGGGTATTGCTGGCCGACTTCCGTGACCACGTCTTTCCAGAACTGGAAGGTCTCCAGCACGTTCGCCTTGTCGACGCTGGTCACGCGCTTGCTGCGCTTGCGCGCCGCCTGGAATGCGACGTGCGCGATGCGCTCGATCTCGGGGCGCGAGTAGCGCATCGTGTCGAAGGCTTCCTCGGCGCCGGGGAAGTGCCCGTCGGTGGCGGTTCGGCGGCCGCGCGGCTGGCCGAAATAGATGTCGCCCGTCAGCTCGCGGATGATGAGGATGTCCAGGCCGGAGATCAGCTCGGGCTTGAGGCTCGACGCATCGACCAGTTGCTCGTAGCAGATCGCGGGGCGGAAGTTCGCGAACAGGCCCAGGTTCTTGCGCAGGCCGAGGATGGCCTGTTCGGGACGCAGCGCACGTTCGAGCTTGTCGTATTTCCAGTCGCCCACGGCGCCGAAGAGGACCGCGTCCGCTTCCTTCGCGAGCTTCAGGGTCGAGTCGGGCAGGGGGTGCCCGTGCGCCTCGTACGCGGCGCCGCCGACCAGCGCGGTCTCATGCTCGAACTTCAGGTCGAGCGCTTGAAGGACCTTCAGCGCTTCCGCGACGATTTCGGTGCCGATGCCGTCACCCGGCAGGATTGCGATTTTCATGGGGCTCAGTTCGGGAGTGAATGGGCGAGCCAGGGCTTGCTGGCGAGGCGCTCGGCTTCGAACGCCCTGATCTTGTCGGACTGGCGAAGCGTGAGGCCGATGTCGTCGAAGCCGTTGACGAGGCAGAACTTGCGGAATGGCTGCACGTCGAATTCAAACGCGCCGCCGTCGGGCTTCTGGACCAGTTGGCGATCGAGGTCGATCGTCAGTTCATAGCCCGGGAATGCTTTCACCGCTTCGAAGAGCTCGCTCACCTGCGACTCGGAAAGAACGATCGGCAGCAGGCCGTTCTTGAAGCAGTTGTTGAAGAAGATGTCGGCATAACTCGGCGCGATGATCGCGCGGAAGCCGTACTGGTCGAGCGCCCACGGCGCGTGCTCGCGCGAGGAGCCGCAGCCGAAGTTCTTGCGTGCGATGAGGATCGACGCGCCTTTGTAGCGCGGCTGGTTCAGCACGAAATCCGGATTGGGCTTGCGCGAGGCGGGGTCTTGCCCCGGCTCGCCGTGGTCCAGGTAGCGCCACTCGTCGAACAGGTTCTGGCCGAAGCCGGTCTTGCGGATCGACTTGAGGAACTGCTTGGGAATGATCGCGTCGGTGTCGACGTTCTCGCGGTCGAGCGGGGCGACGAGGCCCTTGTGAATGTTGAATTTCTGCATCTTTTCCAATCAGTTGGGGACAGAGCACGCCTTGCGGCGTGGGCAGTCCAGCAAGCCATTTACTTTTTCTTCGCCGCGTCTTCGATCGCCGTACCGGCCCGCTGGATGTCCTGCCCGGCCCCCTTGACGGTGTTGCAGCCGGCCAGCGCCAGCAGGAAGGACAGCACGAGCAGGGATGCGATGGTCTTCATGGTTTTCTCCTGAAGTGAGGGGACAGAGCACCGCTTCGCTCGTGGACTGTCCCCAGGGTTATCTATGCGAATTGCCGGACATCGACGAAGTGACCATGGACCGCGGCGGCGGCGGCCATGGCTGGACTCACGAGGTGCGTGCGGCCGCCGGCGCCCTGGCGGCCTTCGAAGTTGCGGTTGCTGGTGGAGGCGCAACGCTCACCCGGCTCCAGCCGGTCGGCATTCATCGCAAGGCACATCGAGCAGCCGGGCTCGCGCCACTCGAAGCCCGCGGCCTTGAAGATTTCGTGCAGGCCTTCGCGTTCGGCTTGTTCTTTCACGAGGCCCGAGCCGGGCACGACCATCGCGAGCTTGACGTTGCGCGCGACCTTGCGGCCCAGCTTGCGGACCATCGCGGCGGCTTCGCGCATGTCCTCGATGCGGCTGTTGGTGCAGGAGCCGATGAACACCTTGTCCACGTGGACGTCGTTCAGCGCCTTGCCGGGCTCCAGGCCCATATACGTCAACGCGCGTTCGATCGCATCGCGTTTGCTGGCGTCCTTTTCCTTGTCGGGATCGGGCACGCGCGCATCGATGCCGAGCACCATCTCGGGCGAGGTGCCCCAGGTGACCTGCGGAATGATCGCGGCGGCGTCGAGTTCGACGACGGTGTCGAACTTCGCGTCGGCATCGGTGTGGAGCGTCTTCCAGTACGAGACGGCCATGTCCCACTCGAACCCATTGGGCGCCAGCGGCCGGCCCTTGACGTAGTCGATGGTCTTCTCATCGACGCCCACGAGGCCTGCGCGCGCGCCGGCTTCGATCGCCATGTTGCACACCGTCATGCGGCCTTCCATCGACAAGGCGCGAATCGCGGAGCCCGCGAATTCGATGGTGTAGCCCGTGCCGCCGGCGGTGCCGATCCGGCCGATGATCGCCAGCACGATGTCCTTGGCCGTGACGCCGGGTGGGACTTTGCCCTCGACCTTCACGAGCATGTTCTTCGCCTTCTTCGCGAGCAGTGTCTGCGTCGCCATCACGTGCTCGACCTCGCTCGTGCCGATGCCGTGCGCGAGCGCGCCGAACGCGCCGTGCGTCGAGGTGTGCGAGTCCCCGCAGACAACCGTCATGCCGGGCAGCGTCGCGCCCTGCTCGGGACCGATCACGTGGACGATGCCCTGGCGTTTGGAGAGGAACGGGAAGTAGGCCGCGGAGCCGAACTCGGCCATGTTCTTGTCCAGCGTCGTGACTTGCTCCTTGCTGATCGGGTCGGTGATGCCGTCATAGCCGCGCTCCCATCCGGTGGTGGGCGTGTTGTGGTCGGCCGTGGCGACGATCGAGCTGATGCGCCAGACCTTGCGGCCCGCCTGGCGCAGGCCCTCGTACGCTTGCGGGCTCGTCACTTCGTGCACGAGGTGGCGGTCGATGTAGAGGATGGCGGTGCCGTCTTCCTCGGTGTGGACGACGTGTTCGTCCCAGATCTTGTCGTAGAGGGTGCGTGGCATGGTGGTTCCTGTCGTGCGGATTTTATGTGGTGGCCAATTCGGGGGTCTGTGCGCTGGCAGCGTGCGATGTGAGGTGCTCCACCAGCAGGCGGCCGGTGACGGGGAGCGTGGAAAAGTCGCGCGCCACGAGGTCGATGCTGCGCGTCGCCCAGGCATTGGTGAGCTTCACGCTTTCGAGGTCGCCCACGCCGTGCATCAACTCGAAGGCGCGCAGCGGCATGACGCCCACGCCGAGGCCGTTGTCGATCATGCGGCACATGGCGTCCAGCCCGGTGACGTGGATGCGCAAGCGGATCGTGCGGCCGGCGAAAGCGGCAGCGTCGCGCATCGCGATGTAGATGGAGCTGTTGGAGTGCAGCCCGACGTGGTCGAAGTCCAGCGTTTCCTCGAACCCGACCGACTTGCGACGCGCGAGCACATGGCGGCGCGGCACGATCAGCACCAGTTGGTCTTCGCGGTACGGCTGCGTCTGCAGGCCGTGGCCCGCCGACAGCACCGCGGAATTGCAAATCCCCAGGTCCGCGGCGCCTTCCTGCACCGCGCGCACGACTTCGGTCGAGAGGTGCTCTTCGAGGTCGATCTTGACTTCGGGGTGCGAGGCGATGAACTGGCCCAGGTCTTCCGGGAGGAACTGCACGGTGGCGGAGATGCTCGCGTGCACGCGCACGTGGCCGCGAACGCCATCGGAATATTCGCTCAGCTCGCCCTGCATCTTCTCCAGGCTGAAGAGCACCGAGCGCGCGTGGTGCAGCAGGCTCTCGCCGGCGGGGGTCAAATCGACGCCTCGCGTGTGACGGTAGAGAAGGGGCGTGTCCAGCGTGGCTTCGAGGTCGGAGAGACGCTTGCTCACCGCCGACGCCGCGATGAATTCGCGCTCCGCGGCCTTCCCGATGCTGCCCAGCTCGCACACGGCCACGAACAGCTGGAGCGACGTGAGGTCGATCCGGCGGGCGAAGTTGCGTTCAGAGGGTTTCACGGTGGGTGAGCGGAGTCATCGCGGTCTGCGATGGGGAGTTCGGATTTTCCTCTAAACGTCCGCCGTTTGTCATCGCGAAACGAGATGGCCGTCCTGTCCGCCCGGAAAAACAAAAAGGCCCGCCGAAGCGGGCCTTGGAGCGAGCCGATCCGAAGTTCAGCGCTGCGCGAGCGGCTTCACGTCGCGCTTGGTCGAGCCGATGAAGAGCTGGCGCGGGCGGCCGATCTTGTACTCGGGGTCGCCGATCATCTCGTTCAGCTGGGCAATCCAGCCGACGGTGCGGGCGGCCGCGAAGATCGCGGTGAACAGCGACACCGGGATGCCGATCGCGCGCTGCACGATGCCCGAGTAGAAGTCGACGTTGGGGTAGAGTTTGCGGGAGACGAAGTATTCGTCTTCCAGCGCGATCTTTTCCAGG
>JAZKIF010000023.1:0-2238 GCA_040385005.1 Pseudomonadota bacterium | reverse complement strand
CCGGGCGAGCAGGAATACCGCAACAAGGGCGTGGCCTACTGCCCGCACTGCGACGGCCCGCTCTTCAAGGGCAAGCGCGTCGCGGTGATCGGCGGGGGAAACTCCGGTGTGGAAGCGGCCATCGACCTCGCAGGCATCGTCGGTCACGTGACGCTCATCGAGTTCGACACGCAACTGCGCGCGGACGCAGTGTTGCAGCGCAAGCTTGCAACGCTTCCAAACGTGACGACGCTGGTCAACGCGCAGACGACCGAGATCCTGGGCAACGGGCAACGCGTCGTGGGCCTTGCTTATCGCGACCGTGCGAGCGGCGAGACGGCGAAGGTCGACCTCGAAGGCGTGTTCGTGCAGATCGGGCTCGTGCCCAACACCGAGTGGCTGAAGGGCACGCTCGAGTTGTCGCGCCATGGCGAGATCATCGTGGATGCGAAGGGCCAGACTTCACTGGCGGGCGTGTTCGCGGCGGGCGATGCGACCACGGTGCCGTTCAAGCAGATCATCATCGCCGCGGGCGATGGCGCCAAGGCCGCGCTGGGCGCGTTCGAGCACCTGGTTCGCCATTGAATTGAGCCACAATCCCGGGGAACAGACAGTCAACAAACTCCCCGGGAGCATTCCATGCAAGGCGATCCGCAAGTCATCCAGCACCTCCAGGCGCAGCTCAGGAACGAGCTCACCGCGACCAACCAGTACTTCCTGCACTACCGCATCCTCAAGCACTGGGGGTTCGATCGCCTCGCGAAGAAGGAATACGAGGAGTCGATCGGCGAGATGAAGCACGCCGACAAACTGATGGAACGCATCCTGATGCTCGACGGCCTGCCGAACCTGCAGGACCTGGGCAAGCTGCTCATTGGCGAAGACGTGCCGGAGATCCTCGACTGCGATTTGAAGAGTGAACGCGGCGCGCAGGCCGCGGTGAAGGAAGGCATCGCGCATTGCGAGACCGTGCGCGACTACGTCTCGCGCGAAATCCTCGAAGGCATCCTCAAGGACACCGAGGAGCACATCGATTTCCTGGAGACGCAGCTGGACGTGCTCGCGAAGATCGGCCTGCAGAACTACCTGCAGTCGCAACTGGGCGAAGGCGAAGCCAGTTAACCGGCGCCCATCGCCACCGCTGCGCGGTAGGTGATGAACGAGGCCACGTAAGCCAGCGCGAACAGATAGCCGGCCATCACGAGCGGCCATTTCCAGCCGCCCGTTTCCCGCTTCACCGTCGCCAGAGTGGCGATGCATTGCGGCGCGAACACGAACCACGCCAGCAGTGACAGCGCAGTCGCCAGGCTCCAGCTGTGGGCGATCAGCGGCGTCAACGCCTGCGCCGTGTCGTCTCCCGTGGCGGACAACGCGTAGACCGTGCCCAATGCCCCCACGGCGACTTCGCGCGCGGCCATGCCCGGCACCAGCGCGATGCTGATCTGCCAGTTGAAGCCGATCGGCTCCAGCACCACGGCCAGCGCCTTGCCCAGCATGCCCGCGACGCTGTATTCGATCGCGGGACGCGTCGCGCCATCGGGCGGCGAAGGGAAGGAAGCGAGAAACCACAACGCGACCGTCAACGTGAGGATGACGCCGCCCACGCGCTTGAGGAAAATCTGCGCGCGCTGCAAGAGGCCGAGCGCGATGTTGCGCACGTGCGGCACGTGATAGGACGGCAATTCCATCATCAGCGTGCGCACCTGGTTGCGCGCGGTGAAGCGCTTGAGCACCCACGCGACCGCGAGCGAACCCGAGACGCCCGCGACATACAGCGCGAACAGCACCAGGCCCTGCAACTCCAGGCCAGGCCCGACCTCGCGCTTCGGGATGAAAGCGCCAATGAGAAGCGCATACACGGGCAAGCGCGCCGAACAGGTCATCATCGGCGCGATCATGATCGTCACCAGCCGGTCGCGCGGGTTGGAAATCGTGCGCGCCGCCATGATGCCGGGGATCGCGCACGCGAAGCTGGAGAGCAGCGGAATGAAGGAGCGGCCCGACAACCCCACGCCGCCCATGATCCGGTCGAGCAGGAACGCCGCTCGCGGCAGGTAGCCGGATTCCTCCAGCACCAGAATGAAAAAGAACAGGATGAGAATCTGCGGCAGGAACACCAGGACGCCACCCACGCCCGCGATCAAGCCGTCGGTGATGAAGCTCTGCAAATAGCCCTTGGGCATCACGCCCGAGGCCGTTTTGCCCAGCCAGGCGGTCGCGCCTTCGATGGCGGACATGGGCGCCTCGGCCCATGCGAAC
>JAZKIF010000022.1:31992-88997 GCA_040385005.1 Pseudomonadota bacterium | reverse complement strand
CCACCTACATCGGCATCAACATGTGGAAGCAGGCCGTCGAGAAGGCCAAGTCCACGGACACCGACAAGGTCATCGCCGCGATGGCGGGCCAGACCTTCAAGGCGCCGTCGGGCATCGTGTCGAAGATGGACGAGAAGAACCACCACCTGCACAAGTCGGTGTTCATCGGCGAGATCAAGGCCGACGGCCAGTTCAACGTGGTGTGGAAGACGCCCGGTCCGGTGAAGGCCAAGCCGTGGTCTCCGTACATCGAAGGCAACGACAAGAAGCCTGATGAGCCGGTGAAGAAGTGATTTTCTCCCTCTCCCCTCGGGGAGAGGGAATGAAACCCAAGGCTTCTGCACTTTGGGCGGCGTGCCGCCCAAACTACAGGTTCCTTTTCATGTTCATCCGCTGCCTCCTTCTCCTCCTCGCACTCACGGCGACCCACGCCCAGGCGCTCACGCCCGCCGAGGCGAAAGCCATCGCCATCGGCGAAGCCGACGCGCGCATCGAGGCGCTCAACAAGGCAGCGGCATCCGCCGACGACAAGACCGCAGCCTTCATCCAGGCACTGATGGACGACGCGGTGAAAACCTCCGGCGACAAGGTCTTCGTGGTCAAGGACGAGAAGGCATTCGACCCCGTCACCGGCGCGGAAACGCCGTTGCCGGCCGACGCCGAAGATGTGATCAACAACAACCGCATGCGAGGCGAGCTCGACACCGCGATGGCGGCGCTCAAGCTCTTCTCGAAGGACGACAAGCAACGCGCCGCCGCCGTGAAGCAACTGCGCAGCGACAGCGACGAGAGCAAATTGCCGCTCATTGAGAAGGCGTACGCTACCGAGACCAACCCACAGATCAAGGAACAGCTCGGCCTGGTGCGCGCCGCCGCGCTCCTGGGCAGCAGCGACAAGAGCAAACGCGTGGAAGCCGCGAAGCTGCTCTCGCAAAGCAACAGCGGCGCGACGAAGACGCTGCTGATCGAGCGGATCAAGGTCGAGACCGAGCCCGACGTGAAAGCGGTGCTGGAAGCGTCGCTGCGCTCGGTGGATGCGTCGCTCGCCTGGGGCGACAAGATCGGCGCGATCTTCTCGGGCATCAGCCTCGGGTCGATCCTGCTGCTGGTTGCACTGGGTCTCGCGATCACATACGGCCTCATGGGCGTCATCAACATGGCGCACGGCGAGCTGATGATGATCGGCGCGTACGCGACGTACGTCGTGCAAGGCGTGTTCCAGAAATACCTGCCCGGTGCGTTCGACTGGTACCTGCTCGCGGCGGTGCCGGTGTCGTTCGCCGCCTCCGCGCTGATGGGCGCGATCCTCGAGCGCAGCGTCATCCGCTTCCTCTACGGCCGTCCGCTCGAAACGTTGCTCGCAACCTGGGGCATCAGCCTGATGCTGCAGCAGCTCGTGCGGTCGACCTTCGGCGCGCAGAACGTCGGCGTGGAGAATCCGAGCTGGATGAGCGGCGGCATCGCCGTCATGGGCAACCTGCAACTGCCGTGGAACCGCATCATCATCATCGCGTTCGCGGCAGCGGTGCTGCTCGGCATGGGCTTCCTGATCGGGCGCACGCGGCTGGGCCTGTTCGTTCGCGGCGTCACGCAGAACCGTCCGATCGCATCGTGCATGGGCGTGAACACGGCGCGGATCGACACGTATGCCTTCGCGCTCGGCTCGGGCATCGCGGGGCTCGCGGGCTGCGCGCTGAGCCAGATCGGCAACGTCGGTCCCGATCTGGGGCAGGGCTACATCGTTGATTCGTTCATGGTGGTGGTGCTCGGTGGGGTCGGCCAGCTCGCGGGCACCGTCTACGCCGCGCTGGGTCTTGGCGTGCTGAACAAATTCCTGGAAGGCTGGACCGGCGCCGTGCTCGCGAAGATCGCGGTGCTGGTGCTGATCATCATCTTCATCCAGAAGCGGCCGCAAGGCATCTTTGCGGTCAAGGGCCGAAGCGCCGAAGCATGATGAAACGAGATCCTTCCGTTGCCGTCGTGCGCCTCGTGCTTCCGCCCAGGCCTTCGGTCCTCAGCGGCAAAGGCTGGACGGCATTCATCGTCGCCCTCATCGTTGTGTGCGCAGTCGCGCCCTTGCTGAACCTCTACGTTCCGCAAGGCAGCGTCTTCCACATGAGCGACTACGCGGTCGCGCTCGTCGGCAAGATCATGTGCTACGCGATCTGCGCATTGGCGATGGACCTGATCTGGGGCTACACCGGCATCCTCTCGCTCGGCCACGGGCTCTTCTTCGCGCTCGGCGGCTACGCGATGGGCATGTACCTCATGCGGCAGATCGGCACCGACGGCCAGTATCACTCCACGCTGCCGGACTTCATGGTGTTCCTGGACTGGAAAGTACTGCCTTGGCACTGGACGTTCTCGGGCAGCTTCGCGGCGACGCTGTTCCTGATCGTCGCCGTCCCCGCGCTGGTGGCGTTCGTGTTCGGCTTCTTCGCCTTCCGCTCGCGCATCAAGGGCGTGTACTTCTCGATCATCACGCAGGCGCTCACCTATGCCGCGATGCTGCTGTTCTTTCGCAACGAGACGGGCTTCGGCGGCAACAACGGCTTCACGGATTTCAAGCGGATTCTCGATGTGCCGATGCAGACGCCCACGATGCGGATGATTCTCTTCGTCCTCACCGGCGTGACGCTGCTCGCTTTCTACCTCTTCGGCCGCTGGCTGGTCGCGAGCAAGTTCGGCCGCGTGCTGCAGGCGATCCGGGACGCGGAAACGCGCGTCATGTTCTCCGGCTACAACCCGATCGGCTACAAGCTCACCATCTGGACCCTCTCCGCCGTGATGTGCGGCGTCGCGGGTGCGCTCTACGTGCCGCAGGTCGGCATCATCAACCCGAGCGAGATGAGCCCCGCCAACTCCATCGAGATCGCGATCTGGGCGGCCGTGGGCGGACGCGGCACGCTGATCGGCCCGATCATCGGCGCGTTCATCGTCAACGGCGCGAAGAGCTGGCTCACCGTCACGGCGCCGGAGTTCTGGTTGTACTTCCTGGGCGCGCTCTTCATCGCCGTCACGCTGTTCCTGCCGCAAGGCGTGGTGGGCCTGGTGCGCCGCCTGAGGGGCAAGGCATGACACCCGATCTGCTCGATGACGGCGCGCGCCGCGCCAAGGCGTACCAGGAGCGCGAGCCCGCGGGCAAGACGGAATCGGGCGGACGCTCGGCCGGCTTCTCGCGCGTGGTGACCGATCATGAAGTCGACACGACGCACGGGCGCATCCTCTACCTCGAAGATGTCAGCGTGAGCTTCGACGGCTTCAAGGCGATCAACAAGCTCTCGCTGGACATCGCGCCCGGCGAACTGCGCTGCATCATCGGCCCGAACGGCGCGGGCAAGACCACGATGATGGACATCATCACCGGCAAGACGCGCCCCAACGAGGGCACGGTGTTCTTCGGCAGCACGATCGACCTCCTGCGCTACACGGAGCCCGAGATCGCGCAGATGGGGATCGGGCGAAAATTCCAGAAGCCGACGGTGTTCGAGCAGCTCTCCGTGTTCGAGAACCTGGAGCTCGCCTTGAAGACCGACAAGGGCGTGAAGCCGTCGATGTTCTTCCGCCTCGACTCCGGGCAGAGCGATCGCTTGAGCGAAGTGCTGCACACCATCCATCTCGCCGACGACGTGCGGCGCATGGCGGGCAACCTGAGCCACGGGCAGAAGCAGTGGCTGGAGATCGGCATGCTGCTGATGCAGGACCCGAAGCTGCTGCTGCTCGACGAGCCGGTCGCCGGCATGACCGATGAAGAAACCGCGCGCACGGCGGAATTGTTCCTGGAGCTCAAGGGCCAGCACTCGCTGATGGTGGTGGAGCACGACATGAGCTTCATCGAGACCATCTCGGACATCGTGACGGTGCTGCATGAAGGCTCGGTGCTGGCGCAAGGGCCGTTGTCGCAGGTGCAGAACGACGAGCGCGTGATCGAGGTTTATCTGGGCCGCTGACATGCTGACCGCCAAAAACATCAACCAGTACTACGGCGGCTCGCACATCCTGCGGGACGTGAGCCTCGAAACACACCTGGGCAAGGTGACAGTCCTGCTGGGCCGCAATGGCGTCGGCAAGACCACGCTGCTCAAGTCGCTCATGGGCCTTGTGCCGGTGAAGACGGGCACCATCTCGCTCGCCGGCCAGGAGATCACCCACGCAACGCCTTACCAGCGCGCTCGCGCCGGCATCGGATTCGTGCCGCAGGGCCGCGAGATCTTCCTGCGCCTCACGGTGGAAGAGAACCTGAAAATGGGCCTGGCCTACAAGCCCGCGGGCACGCCGATTCCCGCGGAGCTCTACGAGCTGTTCCCGGTGCTCAAGCAGATGCTCGGAAGGCGGGGCGGCGACCTGTCAGGCGGCCAGCAGCAGCAACTCGCCATCGCGCGCGCGCTCGCCGCGAAGCCGAAGGTGCTGATCCTCGACGAACCCACCGAAGGCATCCAGCCGAGCATCATCAAGGACATCGGACGCGTCATCCGCATGCTCGCCGACCGCGGCGACATGGCGATCCTGCTCGTCGAGCAGTACTACGACTTCGCGCAGGAACTTGCCGACGACTACCTCGTGATGGAGCGCGGCGAATTCATCGCGCGGGGCGCCGGCAAGGACATGGAAGCCAACGGCGTGCGGCAGCTGGTCGCGATCTGATCCGCCTCGCTGCGCAACTGTAGGCACCTGCCTACCGGTTTTGGGGGCGGCGCCCCGCAGGCCGGGCACGAGGCAGCAGGTAACTTTCAAGCATCAACAACTTGGGAGAAATCAAATGCCCGTCATCCTCTGGCTTCTTGGCGTTCCTGTCGTCGTCGTCGTGCTGCTGATGCTGCTCCACGTCCTCTGACGTGAGCAACCGGCTGCCTTCTACGGCTTGCCCTTGACTGCGGCCTGCTGCTCGAGGTTATTCCCCGACAGCGCGCCGCGGTCTCCTTCCGCGGCCTCGCCCTCTTCGGCCGTCGACGTTTCGCTCATCCCCTGGTTCGTATAAGGCTGGCGTCCCGCGCCGCCATCCCACGTTACTTCGCTGGACGCGCCGTGTTTCGCGTGCGTGGCGTCTTTCGGGTTCGCATCCGTGTTCGTGTCGGGCGATTTTTCGGCTGGCTGGTTCATGAAGGCCTCCTGTGTGCAATAGGTGCTTCGGGCAAATCGTCTGTCAGGGCGAAGAGCTGCCCCATGGGCAACACCTCCGGAAGAACATAGGCGATGCTGCCGCCGGCGCGCAGCGGCGCGACATACCGGCCATAGAACTCATCGGCCACATGCAGCGATCCATCGGAGATGCGTTTGTCGTCCACGGTCTGCGAGGCCAGGCGTTGCGCCGCGCGCCCTGGCGCGGCCGACGACGACGCGCGATGCAGCGACAGCGCGGCGCGGCCATCGATCCACACGATGCCATCGTCCAGCGCGGTGCGCCAGGTGTCCGAAACAAAGCGACCCGCGGGGGTCTCCGGAACGGCCGCGCCGTCGCCGCGGCGCGAACCCAGCAGCACCGAGGTGCTCGCGCGCAAGCGGCCTGCTTCATCGAAGGCAAAGAGGCGAGCCTTCGTCTTGTCGACGACGAAGAATGGCAGGCCCGCGTGGTCATTCGAATTGACGGCCCACTTCGCCACCTGCAGCACTTCGGGCGAGGCGCGGTCGCGCTCCAGCGCCGCATGCTGCGCCGGCGATGCCTCGGCCTGCGTGCTCGAAGTCGCGAGCCGGTCGAAGAGCACGCCGAAGCCCGCCAGGGCGGTCATCAGTGCGACGGAGAAGAAGAGGGGAGCTGCGGGGAGTCGGAACACGGCCTCATAGGGTAGCCATCGATTGCCCGATGTCTGTAGGAGGTGGCCGCAAGCTCCGGTGACAAGGCAAAAAAAATGCCCCGGCTCAGCGGGGCATTCGTGCATCAGGTCGCGACGTTCATGGACCGTACGCGAAATTCACGGTCACCGATGAGCCACCGCTGATGTCCGCGGGCTTGTCGATGTTTGCGCGTCCCGGTGACTGCGCCTGCATGCTGTACTTGCCCGCCACTGCGGAGTCCGCGGTGAAGGTCAGTGTTCCTCCTGCGGTGTACGCGGCCTTCTGCGGCGCGGCAACCGGCAGGTGGAAGCGATACGTCGCCGAGGTCGCATCGACGGGTTGCGCGCCGAGCTCGATCACAGGCCCGCCGGTCAGCGCCTGCGTGGCGCGCACCGTCGCATCCGTCAACGGCGTCGAGACCGTGGTACTGCCCGAGACCGTGCTCACCACGACGGACCCCGTGACATCGGCCATCGACGACACCGGCGTGGTGATGGCCGTTGCCGTGCCGTTGATCACCGTGGTGGTCGTTCCCGCCGTGACCCCTGTCACCACTGCCGTCGCGCGTCCTTCGCTGGCCACGACCAGCGTGTACGTTCCGGCGGCGAGGTAGGGAATGGAGAACTTGCCCGTGGCGTCCGGCGCGGTAGCGCGGATGGTGACGCCGTCTTGTTGCGCGGCGACGGTGGTGCTGCCGAGCGGCATCGATGTCGCGACATAACCCAGGATGCCCGAGACGATGCGGGGCACGACCGAGACGACGGGTTTCAGGTTGTACCTTCCCGAATTGCCGGCCTTGACGATCGACTTGCACGCGTCGAAGTCCAGCACGACATCGGCCATCTGGCCCGCTGCCACGTCGAAGTGCGCCTGCAGCTTCAAGCCGCTTTGCTGCGCGCTCGGCGTGGAGAGCTCGGTGATCGCGCCGCCGGTGGGCTGGATCGAATTCGCGAGTGCCGACGCTCCGGTGCCGGAGTTGCTCGCGAGCACCAGGCGGATCTGCGAGTACTGGCCGGCGGCCAAGGGCATCGTCCCCAGTTCTTCAAGGACACCGTTGGTCAGCGAGAGGAGATCCACCTTGCGTGCGGGAGACAGCGTGAGGTCTTTCCATCCCGCGTCGGAGTCACCAGCGGTGCTGCTCTGGTGCACGCTCACCTTCTCGATCGTGACCCACACGTGGTCGTAACCACACGCCGGTGCGTCGGTGAGGGCCATTCGCAGGCTGCCGTCGCCCGCTGCGCCGACTGCGCCACCACCACCGCCGCCGCCACACGCCGCCAAAGTCGCCGTCAATGCCAAGGCGCCGCCCCAGCGCAAAGCGCGCGATGTCCAGAGTTTCTTGCTCATCCTGATCCCGATTTGTTGAAAGAGGGACCATGGTGCGCACTTGGCCGCGGAGTCTGTGAGTGGATGTAAGCAGGAAGGCCCAAAAGACGTCTTTGGGCGCATCCCGTAACGGTTGAGCCACCGCCGCAACAAATCTGGCCGTCGAACGCGCAAAAAAATGCCCCGCATGAGCGGGGCATTTCTCTCGGTTGCTGCAAATCCTCTGCGGGGTTTGTTCTACCGACTCCCTGAACGATTTCCCTGAATTGCCTTGTGTGACTGTTATCTGGTTACTTCGACGGAACGAGCACGACCGGATCGGAGGTCTTCGGCTCGATGGTGACGGGGCCGGAACCGGGCTGGATCACGACCGTCTCCACTTCGCGCAGCACGCCGCCGCCGGCAACGCTGCCGGTGGTGTTGCCGTAGCCGATCACGCGGGCCTGGCAGGCCGCCTTCTCTTCGCCGGCCAGGGCGTCGCAGCGCGCCGCGGCGTTGCTCTGGAACTGGGCGCCGGAATTGTCGAGGACACCGCGCTGCTTGTCGGCTCGCGCGTTGCGTGCTTCCTTCAGGCAGGTCTCCTGGTCTTGCTGGGTCTTGCCGGTCATGCAGGCATTCACTTCGGATTGAAAGCTGCCGGAGGCGTCGATGCCGGTCGTACCGGTGGCGACCTGGGCCGTTGCTGCCGTCACGGCCAGCAAGGCGGCGATGCCATAGGACATGAGGCTCTTGCGGGAATGGTTGGACGTGCGTGCGGTCATTTCGGTATCTCCTGGTGCGTTTCCTGATTCGATGGATGAAGTCTAGGAACGGATCCAGCCCGGCAATGCCGGAGGAGGGGACGCATCGCGGGCGGCCATCAGCCGGTCCGGCCGTAGGACGCGGATGGCAGGCGTGGGAGAGCACGCCGCTGAGCTACGCCAAAGGCCTCAAAGCGCCCAGGTGCGGGGCCTCGTTGCGGGCAAATTCCACAAAAGTGGCCGCCAGGCATCGCGTATGGATTTCAGCAACTGCATCGCCGGCTCGACCAGCGGCGCGATCACGCGAACCACGATCACGCGGGGCCCGGGCGCCGTCGCGCCCGCGAACTCACGCAGCTCGTGCGCATCGATCACGGCCCGCGCCGCGTCGAGCGCCGCCTCTCGCCTGGCGCGCGGGATGTCCGCCCCCGCGGCGAAGAAGAGCGTCGCGAGGCAGCGATGGCCCGCGAGCCCGAGCGGCCCTTCCATCAACGCGGCGTCATGCGCATCGATACGGCCGCGCTCCAGCCATGCGCCTTCGAGCTCCACGTGCTGCAGCAGGCTGCCCCGCTCGAACGGCAAGTTCGCGGTGGGAAGGCCGAGCGCCGTCACGTCCCAGCCGATGGCCTCCGCGCCGTCCGCGAGTTGCAGGCTCACGTGGTTGTGCGCGATGCAGCCGCTGTAGCAGATGGCTTCCAGCGGCAACCACTCCAGCCGAGCGCCTTCGTCGATCACGATGCGCGTGCGCTGCAACGCCGTCTCGCCGTCGCTGCGGTAGAAGCGCGACGCGCCCGGAGTTGTCACGAGTCCATGCGAGCCGGCGCGGGCGCGAATCGCGATGTCCAGCGTGTCGCCGCCCACCAAACCCCCGGGCGGATGCACGAGCACGTTGTGGCAAGTGCGGTCGCCTTCCGGGTAGAGGGTCTGCAGGATGCGCAGCGGCCCGTCGTGCTCGAAGCGTGCGACGCAGCGGTCGTTCTCCATCGAGTAATCGAGCGCGAGGTGCGCATGCCAAGCCATGACGATCCCGCTTCAGTGACCTTGCGAGCCTCGATGCGCCCACGCAGTGGTGTGGCGCTCCAGCAGGCTGAACAGTTCGTACATCACCATCGCCATCGCGCCGATCACCACCAGCCCCGCGAAGGCGAGGCCCATCTGCATCGCGGATCCGGCGGAGATCAGCAGGTAGCCGATGCCTTCGTTGGCGGCGGTCATCTCCGACACCGTCGTGCCCACGAACGCCAGCGTGATCGCGACCTTGAGCGATGCGTAGAAATACGGCAGCGAGCGCGGCAGGCCGACTTTCACCAGCACGTCCCAGCGTTTGGCGCCGAGCACGCGCAGCACGTCTTCCAGCTCCGGCTCCAGCGTGGCGAGGCCGGTCGCGATGTTCACCATGATCGGGAAGAAAGAAATGAGGAACGCCGTGAGGATCGCCGGCCCCGCGCCGATGCCGAACCACACGACCAGGATCGGCACGAACGCCGCCTTCGGCAGCGCGTTGAACGCCGTCATCAGCGGATACACCGCGGCGTAAGCCATGCGCGAGCTGCCGATCAGGAATCCGAGCAGCACGCCCACCACGATCGCGAGGCCGAAGCCCGCCATCGTCACCCAGTACGTGCGCCATGCATGCGCGGCGATGATCCCCCTGAACTCGATCAGCTGGTTCCAGATGCGCAGCGGGCTCGGGAAGATGAACTCCGACACGCTGAACACGGAGCAGATCAATTGCCACAACAGGATCACGGCGACCAGCAGCACCCACGGCGACCACGCTTCGAGTTGCCTGCGCTTCATGCCGGCGCCTTCGCGGCGGCCGCGGTGGTCTGGCGGATCGCACCGATGTGCCCGCGAAGTTCATGCACGATGTCCGTGAATTCCTTCGTGTAAGTCACTTCCAGCTCGCGCGGACGCGGCAGGTCGATCTCGCGCCGCACCATGAAGCGGCCCGGGCGCTTGCTCATCACGTACACCGTGTCCGCGAGGAACACCGATTCGCGCAGGTCGTGCGTCACCAGGATGACGTTGAAGCGCTGCTCGGTCCACAGGTCGCGCAGGATGCACCACAGCTCCTCGCGCGTGAACGCGTCGAGCGCGCCGAACGGTTCGTCGAGCAGCAGCATCTTGGGTTCGTGGATCAGCGCCCGGCAGATGCTCGCGCGCTGCTGCATGCCGCCCGAGAGCTGCCACGGGTATTGATCTTCGTAGCCGGCGAGCCCCACTTTCTGCAGCAGTTTGCGCGCGCGCTCCTCGTACTCGCGGCGCTTGGCCTTGAAGTTGGCGCGGTACGGTTCCACGATTTCCAGCGGCAGGAGGACGTTGTCCACCGTCGTGCGCCAGGGCAGGAGCGAAGGCGCCTGGAACGCCATCCCGGAGATCTTGAGCGGCCCGGTCACCGGCTGCCCGTCGATCAGGATCTTTCCGCGCGACGGCATCTTCAATCCCGTCGCGAGCTTCATGAACGTCGACTTGCCGCAGCCCGAAGGCCCGACGATCGCGATGAATTCGCCCTGCTTGACATCGAGGTCGATCGCCTCGACGGCGAAGTCATTGCGCGCGAGCGCCTCCTCGTCGTAGGCGAGCCAGACGTCCTCGAACCGCGCGAAACCAGACGCGGAGGCGTTGAGCGCCGCCGGGCCGCCCCAAGGCGCGAAGGCCCCCCCGGGGGGCAGCGACCCACACGCAGTGGGGGAGCGTGGGGGCATCATTTCCGGGGCAGCACGCCGCTCAACTCCGCCTTCGACGGCAGGAACGATCCGTTCCACACCGCGTCGGGATTCACGCGCGTGCGGGTCCCGAACGCATCGGAGACCTGCGACGCCATCAGCGAGAGGCGGCCGGGGACGACCTGCCCGAACCCCTCGGCGCGCGCGTCCGGGCTGTTGATGACGGTGTCGATCGCGAGCTTCAGGCGGCGCGTTTCGAGTTCGGTGTTGATGATGCCGTCGCGCGCCTTCACGTCGGCGATCGCGGCTTCCGGCTTCGCGATCACATCTTTCATGCCCTTCGTGAACGCGGAGAGGAAGGCTTTCACGGCGGCGGGATTTTCCTTGATCAACTTGGGGCTCGCGATCACGACGTTGCCGTACAGCTTCACGCCGAAGTCGGCATAGGGAAGGATGACCACGTCCGCGGCTTTCACGCCGCGTGCTTCGAGATTGAGCAGCGAAGTAAAGGTGAATCCGGTGATCGCATCGACGTCGCCTCGGGCCAGCATGGTTTCGCGCAGCGGCGGGTCCATCGCGGTCCAGTTCACGCCCGGGATGCCGTTGGCCTTCTGGAAGATCGGGAAGGCGCGGCGGCCGGCGTCGAACACCGGCGCGCCGAGCTTCTTGCCGTTCAGGTCGGCGGGCGTCTTGATGCCGGACTTCTTCAGCGCCATCACCGAGGCGGGCGTGTTGTTGTAGACCATCATCACGGCCACCGGCTTGTTGGGCGCATCCGGATTGTTGGCATGGAATTCCATCAGCGCGGCAAGGTCCGCGAAGCCCATGTCGTACGTGCCCGAGGCAACGCGCGTCACCGCGCCCCCGGAGCCGTTGCCCGCGTCGATCGTGACGTCCAGCTTCGCGTCCTTGAAGTAGCCCTTGGCCGCGGGCGTGAGGAACAGCGCGGCGGGGCCTTCGAAGCGCCAGTCCAGCTGGAACTTGATCGGCGTAGCCTGCGCCTGCGCAGCGCCGAACGAGCCGGTCATGAACGCAGCCAGCGCGGCTTGAAGGATGAGACGTTTCTTCATCGGGAACTCCAGGAATGTTTTGACGACGGCACCTTCAAGCAAGAAGGGTGCCTCAGCAGTGAGGCGCGGCTTCATTGTCGCTGGCGCGCGGCGCGCTCATCCTGCGGGTAACCCCTTGCGCGTGGCTCTGCGGGAAGGTAGGGCGCGTCCGACGCGGCCACGCGCCAAGCGCGCACGATGAGCCTGTGTGGCCGACTACGCCTTGCCCGGTGGCGCGCGCCGATATTTCTTTCACCGGCTGCTTGTTTGCGGCAGGTGGTTGGACCGAGAGGGCCGGCCGCTTTCAACAACACGCCGTTCGCGGCTTAAAGGAGTCTCAAATGGGTTTCATTCTCTGGCTTATCGTAGGTGGCATCGTTGGTTGGCTCGCCAGCCTGGTCATGAAGACCGACGGCCAGCAGGGCATCCTGCTGAACGTGGTCGTGGGTATCGTCGGCGCCTTCATCGGCGGCTGGCTGATCTCCCCGATGGTCGGCGCGGGCACCATCAATGACGGTTTCAGCATCGGCTCGCTGGTCGTTTCGCTCGTCGGCGCGATCATCCTGCTGGCGATCGTCAACCTGTTCCGCCGCGGCCGCGTCCGCTAAGAACACGCGCTACAAGCGCATCAGAAGTATTTCGGGCATCCGCTCCGCGAGGGGCGGATGCCTCTTGTTTTTTTTGGCGGGCGCCTACTTTGCGAACACCTGCGACATATCCGCGAAGGCCTTGAATTCCAGTGCATTGCCGGAAGGATCGAGGAAGAACATCGTGGCCTGCTCGCCCACTTCGCCCTTGAAGCGGATGTGCGGCTCGATGATGAACTTCGTGCCCGCGGCCGTGAGCTTGTCGGCCAGCAGCTGCCAGCCCGGCACCGAGAGGATCACGCCGAAGTGGCGCACCGGCACGCTGTCGCCGTCCACCGCGCTCGTGGAGGCCGCGCCGCATTCCTGCGGCGCGAGATGCGCCACCACCTGGTGGCCATAGAAATCGAAGTCCACCCACGCATCGCTGCTGCGGCCCTCGCGGCATCCGAGCAGCTCGCCGTAGAAGCGGCGCGCTTCGGCGATGTCCCGCACGGGGAAGGCGAGGTGAAAAAGGGGTGTGGATGCAAACGCGGCTGACATGAGGGTTTCTCTTCTCGTTGGGGGGTTGCTACGGGTGGCATTGTCTTATGAAGCGCACAATCCTTCGCGCGCCTTCGCAAGTATCCCCAGGCAGTACGAACAATGTCTTCACCCACCGACGATCCCAAAAATTCCCCGCCGTCAGGCGGCATGCGCAAGGGCCTCACGAACTACGGCGATGCGGGGTTCTCGCTGTTTTTGCGCAAAGCTTTCATCAAGGGCGCGGGCTATACCGATGCGGCGCTCGACCGTCCCGTGATCGGCATCGCGGATACGGGTAGCGGCTACAACCCCTGCCACGGCAACATGCCGCAACTCGTCGAGGCGGTGCAGCGCGGTGTGATGCTCGCGGGCGGCCTGCCGGTGAAATTTCCCACCATCTCCATCGGCGAGAGCTTCGCGGCGCCGACCAGCATGTTCCTGCGCAACCTCATGGCCATGGACACGGAGGAGATGATCCGCGCGCAGCCGATGGACGCGATCGTGTTGATCGGCGGCTGCGACAAGACCGTGCCCGCGCAGTTGATGGGCGCGGCGTCGGCCGGGCTACCGGCGATCCAGCTGATCACGGGGTCGATGCTCACCGGCTCGCATCGCGGCGAAGTCGTCGGCGCGTGTACGGATTGCCGGCGCTACTGGGGCAAGTTCCGCGCGGAGGAGATCGACGAGACCGAGATCGGCGATGTGAACAACCAGCTCGTGCCGAGCGTGGGCACGTGCTCGGTGATGGGTACGGCGAGCACCATGGCCTGCGTCGCGGAGGCGCTGGGCATGACGGTGCCGGGCGGCGCATCGCCGCCGGCGGTGACGGCGGACCGCATGCGCGTCGCGGAGCTGACGGGCAGCACCGCGGTGCAGATCGCGAAAGACCGATTGACCATTGACAAGGTGTTGACCGCCGATGCATTCGAAAACGCGATGCGCGTGCTGCTCGCGATCGGCGGCTCGACGAATGGCATCGTGCACCTGACGGCCATCGCGGGGCGCATGGGGTACGAGGTGGACTTGCAGGCGCTCGATCGCATGGGCCGCGAAACGCCCGTGCTGGTGGACCTGAAGCCGTCCGGCCTTCACTACATGGAGCACTTCCACGCGGCGGGCGGAATGACCGCGCTGCTGCGGGAGTTGAAGCCGCTGCTGCACCTGGATGCGTTGACGGTGACGGGACGAACGCTCGGCGAGGAACTCGAAAGCGCGAGACCCGCGTTCAGGCAGGATGTGATCCGCACGCGAGACAACCCGATCTATCCGCAAGGCGGCATCGCGGTGCTGCGCGGCAACCTCGCACCCGGCGGCGCGATCATCAAGCAGTCGGCGGCGGACCCGAAGTTGATGGAACACGAAGGGCGCGCCGTTGTCTTCGAAGGACTTGAAGATTTGGCCAATCGCATCGACAGCGACGACCTCGACGTGACCGCGCAGGACATCCTCGTGCTGAAGAATATCGGGCCGAAGGGCGGGCCGGGCATGCCCGAGGCGGGCTACATCCCGATCCCGCGCAAGCTGGCGAAGAAGGGCGTGAAGGACATCGTGCGCATTTCCGATGGGCGCATGAGCGGCACGGCGTTCGGGACCATCGTGCTGCACGTGACGCCGGAGTCCGCGGTGGGTGGACCGCTAGCGCACGTGCGCAGCGGAGACCGCATCCGGTTGTCGGTAGAGAAGCGGGAGTTGGTATTGCTGGTGCCGGACGAGGAAATGGCCGAGCGTGCGCGGACGAATCCAGTCGAAGTGCCGACGGCGGCGCGCGGCTACAGGAAGTTGTACCTGGAGACCGTGACGCAAGCGGACCAGGGCGTGGACTTCGATTTTCTGCGCGCCGCCGACAAGCGCGGAGACATCCCCCGGTAGCTCCCGGAGCGCGGCGTTCGCAGGCTACGACACCGGTGCTCGTCCGGAGGAGCCTTCCTCGATCCATTCGGCATACGGTGCGTGTACGTGCTCCATCGCAACGGCGTGGATGGCGGGCAGTTCGTAAGAATGCAGTTCGCGGATGGCGGCCTCGACCGCGACGTATTGCGCTGCCGTGGTCTTGAAGAGGATGCGGCATTCAGGCTCGTTCCGCACCGCGCCCTTCCAGATGTAGAAACTCTCGATCTCCGAGATCTGCGCGCACGCGGCCAGCTTTCGCTCGACGATCGCTTTCGCCATCCGGCGAGCTTCGTCGCGCGTGGCGACGGTGGTGAATATGGCGAGAAGTCCGGTGGGCATCATGCTGCCTTGTGCGGCACCAGCTTGAGGCTGGCGACTTGATATTTCAGCTCAGGCATCGTGCAAACTCATGGACTCACTCCCCTCAGCGGGCGTCGGTGCCGGCGGGGATGGAGAAGTCGATCTCCGCGGCCGCCGCGGTGCCGCACGTGCGGCCAGGGTAGCTCAACCATTTCATCGCGATATTCAATTCCGCCACGATGCCCTGGGCCGCGATGCGTTCGCCTTCCCCCAGGTCGATGTCGTTCGTCGTGTGGGCGTCCCGCAGCAAGGTCAGGCTGTAGCCGCGGTCGAGCGCGCCGTACGCGGTGGCGCGGATGCACCAGTTGGTCTGCGCGCCCGCCAGCACGATGTGCGTGGCGCCCAGCCGGGTGAGCACGTCCTGGAGATCCGTCGCCTCGAACGATGACTCGTAGCGCTTGTGGATCCGGTCCTCGCCATTCGCGGGCACGAGTTCCGGCACCCATTGCCAGGCCGCCGAGTCGCGGGTCAATTCGTCGCTCTCATGCTGCACCCAGACGACGGGCACATCCTGTTCGCGCGCCCGCCGGACGGCCAGGGCCACGTTGGAGATGACCCGTGCCGCCTCCCAGCCTTCGGCCATGACGCCGACCTGGACGTCCACGACCACGAGCGCCGGGCGGTTGCCGGAGTTGGAAGGTCCCTTGCTCACCGGCGGATCCCTCTACTTCTTCAAGTCGCTCTTGTTGTTGATGATCCGCCCGACCAGCCCATAGGTGATCGCTTCTTCCGGCCCAAGCCAGCGGTCCCGCTCGATGTCCTGCAGCACCTTGTCGTAGTCCTGTCCGGTCTCGCGCGAGATCGTGCGGGCGATGCGCTCGCGGGCCTTGATGATTTCCTGCGCATGGATCGCGATGTCCGTCGCCTGGCCGCCGGCGCCGCCGCTCGGCTGGTGGATGAGGAAGCGGGTGTTCGGCGTGCAGAAGCGGCGCTCTTTCGGCACGGCCAGGTAGAGGTGCGTGGCGGCGCTGCCGACCCAGCCGGTGCCGATCATGTTCACCGGAGCGCTGATGAACTTGATCATGTCGTGGATCGCGTCGCCGGACTCCAGGTGGCCGCCGGGCGAACTGACGAGCATGTCGATCGGCTGGTGCGAATCGGCGTCCAGCGCGATGAGGCGGCGCGTGATGTCGGCGGCCGCCTTGTCGTTGATCTCGCCGAAGACGAGCACCGTGCGCGACTTGAAGGCCTTCTCTTCCAGGAAGGCATTGCGTGGCTCGGCCGTGCTGGCGGGTTCGTGGTCGTGGTCGTGCGGGGTTTCCATGGTGCATCCTTTGTTCTGTCGCGCTGCTGAAAGAGCGCGGGTTCTCAAGCGTACCCCAATGCCGGAACCCGCACCGAACGCCGGCCTCACGGGAAGATGGTGATGAACAGGTAGACCGCGAAGATCACCAGGTGCACCACACCCTGCAGCACCGTCGTGCGTCCGGTGCTGAGTGACAGAGTCGCGACCATCAGAGACAGCACCAGCAGCACGGTGGACTTGGCGTCGATGCCCAGATCCAGCGTCCATCCGGTAACGAGCGAGACGATCGCCACCGCGGGAATCGTGAGGCCGATGCTGGCCAGCGCGGAACCCAGCGCGAGGTTCAGGCTGGTCTGCAGCCGGTTGGCGCGCGCGGCCCGTACGGCCGCGAGGCTTTCGGGCATCAGGACCACCGCGGCGATGATGATGCCCACCAGCGCCTGGGGCGCGCCGATCGCCGCGACGCCGCGCTCGATCGCCGGCGCCAGGGCCTTGCCCAGCAGCACCACCGCCCCCAGCGACACCAGCAGCACCGCGCCGCTGATTCCCGCGGTGCGCGTGGACGGCGGCGCCGCGTGGTCGTCCGGCGCGGCGTGCGAGGGCAGGAAATAGTCCCGATGCCGCACCGTCTGCACCAGTACGAAGGTGCCGTACAGCACCAGCGACACGAGCGCGATGAAGCCCAGTTGCGGCGCGCTGTACATCGGCCCCGGCGTCGTCAACGTGTAGTTGGGCAGTACGAGCGTCAGCGTCACGATGGCGGCGAGCGTCGCGAGCGACGCGCTGACGCCCGAGAGCGTGAAGGTCTGCTCGCCGTGGCGCTGGCTGCCCAGGAGCAGGCACAGGCCCACCATGCCGTTCAGGATCAGCATCACGGCCGCGAACACGGTGTCGCGCGGCAACGCCGCTGCGGCGGGGCCGCCCGCGAGCATCAACGACACGATCAGGCCGACTTCGATGACCGTGACCGCCACGGCCAGCAACAATGTGCCGAAGGGTTCGCCCACGCGATGGGCCACCACTTCCGCGTGGTGCACGGCGGCGAGCACGCTGCCGATGAGGCCGGCCGCGACCAGCAAGTCATACCAGCCGGAAAGGCCGAACCACGTCCCCGTGAGCAAGAGCCAGCCAAGCACGGGGGCGGCCAGGGTCCAGATGGGCAGGGAGGGTGCGGCGGGCATCGACCGATGATATCGGCCGTGTTCGCGGCTTGACGCTTTTCGGGCCGCCGTGTTACAGATCGGGCATGCAGCAAGATGCGCTGGGCGACACGAGCGACACTTCGGGGCCGGACGGCGCCCGCGTGGAGCTGTTGGCGCTCGCTCTCGACCTCGGGTCCGACGCGGTGGCGCTGGTCGACTACGCCACCATGCACTACATCGATGTGAACGTCGCCATGCTGCGCCTGTACGGGTTGACACGGGAGCGCTTCCTCGAACTGACGCCGTGGGAGCTCACCGGTCGGCCTCGCAAGGAATTCGAGCAGGCGTTCGGGGAGGCGGTCGCGATGTCGCCGCAACCCCAGCGAACGCTCGTGATCGAAACGGCGACGGCGGGCGGCCGGACAGCGGTGCTGGAGCTGCAGCGTCAGGCCCACCGGATGAACGGCCGCTGGATCGTGGTCACCAGCCGCCGCGACATCACCGAGCGGCGCGACGCGCAGGCGCGGATGGAGCGCCTGGCCACGGCGCTCGACATGGGCGACGACGCGGTCTTCCTCATCGACCGGAAGTCCATGACGCACCTGGAGGTCAACCGGGCGGCCTGCGCGCTGGTCGGGCTTTCGCACGATGAGCTCATTGCCGCGGCGCCCCGCGGCTGGGAATTGGAAGCCGGCGAGGGCGAAGCCCTGGCGGCGATCTACGACGGCGTGATTTCGCAGGCGCCGGCCACGGTCACGACCGAGGTTCTCGTGCATCGCGACGCGCCCACGAGCATGGTCTGCGAAGTGCGCCGGCAGGCGATCCGCTCGGCCGACGACCGCTGGGTGATCGTGGAGACGCTCAGGGATATCCGCGAACGGCGGCGCGCGGAGCAGGAGATACGCGGCAAGGTCGCCGAGCTCACGCGTTCCAACGAGGAGCTGGAGCGGTTCGCGTACGTGATTTCCCACGACCTGTCCGAGCCGCTGCGCGCGGTCGGCAGCTACGCCCAGTTGCTGGAGCGCCGCTATGCGCCCCGCCTGGACGACGACGGCCGCGAGTTCGTGACGTACATCATCGACGGCGCGAAGCGCATGCGCGGCCTGCTGGAGGACCTTCTCACGTACGCGCGCGCCGGGCAGGACCGGGGGCAGGCGAAACGCGTTCCGCTGGATCTGGCGCTGGACGACGCGCTCGCGAACCTGCGGCACGGCATCGAGCGCACTGGCGCTGTCGTCCGCCGCGAGCCCCTGCCGCCGCTGCTGGCGGAGCGCGCGGGCATGGCGCAGGTGTTCCAGAACCTCATCGGCAACGCCATCAAGTTCGGCCGCGAAGGCGTGCCGCCGAATGTGGAGGTGCGCGCCGAGGAAGTCCCCGCCGGCTGGGTGGTCTCGGTGGCGGACAACGGCATCGGCATCGAGCCGAAGTTCTTCCGGAAGATCTTCGACGTGTTCCAGCGCCTCAATCCGCGCGACCAGTACGAAGGCAGCGGCATCGGCCTCGCGATCTGCAAGAAGGTGGTGGAGCAGCATGGCGGGCGCATCGAGGTCGTGTCGTCGCCGGGCACGGGCACGAAGTTCGCCATCCACCTGCCGGGGGACTGACAGGTCCCCGGGATCGCGCGCCGGTCAGCCGGGTGCCACGGGATGCCTCGCCATCTGCTCCAGCACCTGCACGAGCGCGGAGTGATCCGCCTCGGCGAGGCCCAGCGCCACGCACGAGTGCATCAACTGCGCCGCGATCGCCGTCTGCGGCAGCGAGACACCGAGCGCGCGAGCGCCCTGCAGCGCGAGGTTCAAATCCTTCTGGTGCAGCGCGATGCGAAAACCCGGCTCGAACGCTCGCTTGATCATCCGCTCGCCATGCACTTCCAGGATGCGCGAGCTCGCGAAGCCGCCCATCAACGCCTGGCGCACCCGGGCCGGATCCGCGCCGGCCTTCGATGCGAACACCAGCGCCTCGGCGACGGCCGCGATGTTCAGCGCGACGATGATCTGGTTGGCCACCTTGCACACCTGGCCATCGCCCACGGCGCCGACGTGCGTGATGTTCTTGCCCATCACTTCGAACAGCGGACGGATGCGCTCGAACGCCGCCGCTTCCCCGCCCACCATGATGGTGAGGCTGGCCGCCTTCGCGCCGACTTCACCGCCGGATACCGGCGCGTCGAGGTAATCGCAGCCCATGCCCGCGATGCGCCTGGCGAACTGGCGCGTGGCGATCGGGTCGATGGAGCTCATGTCCACCACGACCTTGCCCGCGCGCAATCCCGCGGCGACACCCTCGGGTGCGAAGAGCACCTTCTCCACATCGGGCGTATCCGGCACCATCGTGAAGATGATGTCCGCGCGCTCGGCGACGCCTTGCGAGCTGGTGCAGACCGTCACGCCCGCATCGACCAGCGCTGCAGGCGCCGCGCCATGCGTGTGGACGAAGAGCACGTGGCCCGCATTCAACAAATGTCCCGCCATCGGCGCGCCCATGATGCCCAGGCCGATGAAGCCAAGCTTGAGTCCTGATCGGGAGGTCATGCCGCGACCTCCTCGGCGAACAGCCACTCCAGGCCTTCGACAGTCCCGTTCTTCGGCTTGTACTCGCACCCGATCACGCCCCGATACCCCAGCTCATCGATCCTCTTCAACAACCACGCATAGTTGATCTCACCCGTCCCCGGCTCGTTTCTCCCCGGGTTGTCCGCCAGCTGGATATGCGCGATGCGTGCGAGGTGCTTCTCGATGGTCGCGGCCAATTCCCCTTCCATCCGCTGCGCGTGGTAAATGTCGTACTGCAGGAAGAGGTTGTCCGAGCCCACTTCGTCGATCACTTCAACCGCCTGCCTCGTCGTCGAAAGAAAGAAGCCCGGAATGTCATAGGTATTGATCGGCTCGATGAGCAACCGGACATTCGCCTGCTTCAGCACCTGCGCCGCGTAGCGCAGGTTGCCGACGAATGTCACGTGCGCATGCTCCGGCTCCACGCCGGCAGGTACCTTCCCCGCCAGGCAATTCACCTGCGCGCAAGCCAGGGCGCTCGCGTAATCGACGGCCTTCGCGACGCCGGCCCTGAACTCGGCAACGCGGTCCGGATGGCAGGCGATGCCGCGCTCACCCGAATCCCAATCGCCGGCCGGCAGGTTGTGCAGCACCTGCTTCAATCCATTGGCGCGCAACGACTTCGCGAGTTCCTCCTTGGGATAGGCATACGGAAACAGGTACTCGACGCAATCGAACCCCGCCGCGCGCGCGGCGGCGAAACGATCGAGGAAAGGCAGCTCGGTGAAGAGCATCGTGAGGTTGGCGGCGAAGCGCGGCATGTGTCGTTTCCTTGTGTTCAGTCCAGCATTGCGGCGACAGCCGTGGGCGCGTCGCCTCGCGTTTGCGCAAGCGGCTCGAATTCATTGATCGCGTCGATTTCCGTGCCCATCGCGATGTTGGTCACGCGCTCGAGGATCACCTCGATCACCACCGGCACCTGGAACTCCTTCATCCATGCTTCGGCCTGCGCGATGGCGGGACGGATTTCCTCCTGGCGGTGCACGCGGATCGCCTTGCAGCCCAGGCCCTCGACCACCTTCACGTGGTCCACGCCGTAGGAGCGCTCGGGCGTGCCGTCGTCGGGCATGTTGATGTTCTCGAAGCCGAGTTGCACGCAAAAATCCATGTCGAAGCCGCGCTGCGACTGGCGGATCAGGCCGAGGTAGGAGTTGTTCACCACCATGTGGATGTAGGGCAGCTTGAACTGCGCGCCGACGGCGAGTTCTTCCACCATGAACTGGAAGTCGTAGTCGCCCGAGAGTGCGACGATCTTGCGCGAGGGGTCGGCCGCCCGAACGCCCAGCGCAGCCGGCACCGTCCAGCCGAGCGGGCCGGCCTGGCCGCAGTTGATCCAGTGGCGCGGCTTGTAGACGTGCAGGAATTGAGCGCCCGCGATCTGCGAAAGGCCGATCGTGCTGATATAGCAGACATCCTCGCCGAACGCGCGGTTCATGCACTGGTACACGCGCTGCGGCTTCATGGGCACGTCGTCGAAATTGGTCTTTCGATGCAGCGTGTGCTTGCGCTGCTGGCATTGCGCGGCCCAGGCGGCGCGGCTCGGCAAATGCTTCGCATCGCGTCGCTCGCGCGCCACCTGCACGAATAGCGCCAGCGCGAGCTTCGCGTCCGAGACGATCCCGTAGTCCGGCGCGAACACGCGGCCGATCTGCGTGGGCTCGATATCGACGTGGACGAACTTTCGGCCCTTCGTGTACACGTCGACCGAACCGGTGTGCCGGTTGGCCCAGCGGTTGCCGATGCCCAGCACGAAATCCGACGCGAGCATCGTCGCGTTGCCGTAGCGGTGGCTGGTCTGCAGGCCGCACATGCCGGCCATCAGCGGATGGCTGTCCGGTATGGCGCCCCAACCCATGAGCGTGGGAATGACGGGGATGCCGGTCAGCTCCGCGAACTCGATGAGCAGATCGCTCGCATCCGCGTTGATAATCCCGCCGCCCGCGACGATCAGCGGCCGCTCGGCCTGCGCCATCATGTCCAGCGCCTTCTCGATCTGCGCGCGGGATGCGTAGGGTTTGTGCACCGGCAAAGGTGTGTACGTGTCGGGGTCGAACTCGATCTCGGCCATCTGCACGTCGAAGGGCAGGTCGATCAGCACGGGACCGGGTCGTCCCGAGCGCATGAGGTGGAAGGCCTGCTGGAAAGTGCCCGGCACTTGCGCAGGTTCCCGCACGGTCACCGACCACTTGGTCACCGGTTTTGAGATGGACTCGATGTCCACCGCCTGGAAGTCCTCCTTGTACAGCCGCGCGCGCGGCGCCTGGCCGGTGATGCAGAGGATGGGGATCGAGTCCGCCTGCGCGGAATACAGGCCCGTGATCATGTCGGTACCTGCGGGGCCTGAAGTGCCGATGCACACGCCGATGTTGCCGGCCACCGCCCGCGTGTAGCCCTCGGCCATGTGCGACGCGCCTTCGACGTGCCGCGCCAGGATGTGCGCGATCGTGCCTTGCTTGCGCATGGCCGAGTACAGCGGGTTGATCGCCGCGCCCGGAATGCCGAAGGCCTGCGTCACGCCTTCCTTCTCCATCACCCAGACGGCGGCCTGGGCGGCTGTCATACGTGCCATGTGCGTTTCTCCTTGTGCTGGCTCCGACTGTATGAACGCATCCCCCATTGCGGAACCCGCCTGGCGCCCATAACATCCATTCCAACCAGGAATAAGTGGAGACGACACGATGGATCGCCTGCAGGCCATGGAGATGTTCGTGCGCGTGGTGGAAACCGGCAGCTTCTCGAAAGCCGCCAGGGAATTCGCGACGACGCAGCCGACCGTCACGAAGCAGATCGCGGCGATCGAGACGCGCCTCAAGGTGCGCCTGCTCAATCGCAACACACGCGGCGTGAGCCTGACCGAATCGGGCGCGCTGTATTACGAGAAATGCAAGTCCATCGTGCGCGACACCGAGGACGCGGAGAACATCGCGCGGCTGCGCCAGTCGCAGGCGCAAGGCCTGCTTCGCATCGGCACTTCGGTAGCGTTCGGCCGGCGCGTGATCGTTCCACTCGCCCTGGACTTCATGGCCGCGCATCCGCAAGTGAAGGTGGACCTGAGCTTCGAGGACCGTTACACCGACCTCGTGGCGCAGGGCCTCGACTTGGCCGTGCGCATGGGGAAGCTGGCGGATTCGACACTCGGCGCGCGCTTCCTCGGCACGAACCCGTGGGTAATCGTCGCGTCAGCCAAATATCTGAAGAAGCACGGCACACCCAAACGCCCGGCGGACCTGAGCGGTCACAACGCCCTCGTTTACAGCAGCGTGCAGGGCGACGATGTGTGGCGTGTGATCTCCACCAAGGGCGAGGCGACCACCGTCCCGGTGACCGGGCGCCTGCGATCCAACAATCTCTCCGCCGTGCTCGCCGCGGCGCGTGGCGGCCTGGGCATCGCCGCATTGCCGCGCTACGTCGCGAGCGATTCGCTGGCCAGCGGACAGGTGGTGGAAGTGCTCAAGGGGTTCTCGTTGCCCGAGCAGGAAATCAATGCGGTGTTTCCTTCGCCCAAACTCGTGCCTGGAAAGGTCCAGGCTTTCGTCGCTTTCCTGCAGGGTCGGTTCGGCGCGCGGTGGTGGGAGGCGAAGCCCCGCGCGTGATTAAGCCTGACGAAGAAGGCCCCCGTCATCCCGGGCCCCGACCCGGGATCCAGCGGGGCGCGCCCGGATGCCGGGTCGGACCCCGGCATGACAGCGGGAAGGGCTATTCCAGCAAATCCCTCAACACCCGAGCCACGACCTTCGTCGCCCTTCGCAAATCCTCCAGGTCCAGCCTCTCATCCGCCCGCTTGGCATTCGACTCCAGCACCGTCCGCGGCCCCGCGCCGTAGATGACTCCGGGGATACCGGCTTCCGCATACAAGCGCACGTCCGTGTACAGCGGCGTGCCCATCGCCGGGATCGGCTGACCGAACAGCTGCTCGCCATGCTTCTGGATCGCGTCGACGAGCGGCGCGTTTCCCGGCAGCGGCTTCATCGAATTCGCGAGCAGCAATCGCTTGATCTCCACCGTGATGCCGGGGCACAGCGCGGCGGCATCGGCAATCACGCGGCGGATCGATGCCTCTACTTCCGCCGGGTTCTCCTCGGGAATCATGCGGCGGTCCAGCTTGAACATCACCTTGCCCGGCACGACGTTCGTGTTCGTCCCGCCTTCGATGCGGCCCACGTTGAGGTAAGGGTGCGTGATGCCCGGCACCTGCGATGTCACCTTCCTGTACTCCGCGTTCTGCGCGTAGAGCGAATTGAGGATGGCCACGACCCCTTGCAGCGCATCGACGCCCGACTGCGGGATGGCCGCATGCGCCATCTTGCCGTGCACCGTCACTTCCATCTGCAGGCAGCCGTTGTGCGCGGTGACCACCTCATAGCTGAAGCCGGCGGCAATCATCAGGTCGGGCTTCGTGAGCTTGTTGCGCAGCAGCCAGCCCGGTCCCATCTCACCGCCGAACTCCTCGTCGTAGGTGAAATGCAGTTCCACGCCGCCCTTCAGTTTCACTTGAAGTGCCTCGAGCGCGCGCACCGCGAAGGTGAAGCTTGCGAAGTCGCTCTTGCTCACCGCGGCCGCGCGCCCGTAGATCTTGCCGTCCTCGATCTCGCCGCCGTAGGGGTCATGCGTCCAGCCTTCGCCGGGCGGGACGACGTCGCCGTGCGCATTGAGCGCAATCGTGCGTCCGCCCTCGCCGTAGCGCCGCCGCACGATCAGGTTGGTGATGGATTGCAAACCGTAGTCGTGCACCTCGGCTTGCGGCACGGCATGCTTCTCGGCGTCGAAGCCGAAATCCTTCAGCAGATCGGCGGTGCGCTCCGCATGCGGCGCGTTGTCGCCGGGGGGCGTGTCGGTGGGCACGCGCACGAGCGCCTGGAGGAATTTCACTTCCTCGTCGAAGTGCGCATCGACCCAGGCGTCGAGTTTGTCGTAGTCGGTCATTGTGTTTCTTTGGCTAGATCGTCCAGCAGGCGTCCGAAGGCTTGCACCGCGAGTTGCATGTCGTCGCTGGTCGAGGATTCGAGCGGGTTGTGGCTGATGCCAGAGTTCTGGCCGCGCACGAAGAGCATCGCCTGCGGCATCACCTCGTGCAGTTTCATCGCGTCGTGGCCCGCGCCGCTGGGCATGCGGTACAGCGGAACGCCCAAGCTCTCGACGGCGCATTCCCAGCGCTGCTGCCAATCGGGCGCGCTGGGCGCCGCGGCAGCGCGCATCGTCTCTTCGATGGTGTGGCGCAAGCCGCGACGCGTGCAGACGGATCGCAGTTCGTCCAGCACGTCCTTCACCATCGCATCGCGTTGCGGATCGTTCGGCGCGCGCAGATCCAGCGTGAACTGGCAGCGGCCCGGCACGACGTTGGTCGAGCCGCCGGGCACCGTCCAGATGCCGATGGTGCCGACCGAGTCGCCGTCGCGCGCCGCGCGTTTCTCGATGAAGAGCGCAAGTTCGGCGACGGCCGAAGCCGCATCGCGGCGGCGGTTCATCGGCGTCGTGCCCGCATGGCTGGCCATGCCGATCACTTCGCACAGGAAGCGCACGCCGCCGTTGATCGAGGTGACGATGCCCAGCGGCAGATCGATCTCGTTCAGCACCGGGCCTTGTTCGATGTGGACTTCGACGAAGCCGAGGTAGTCGGCAGGGTCGCGTTGAAGCGCTGCGATGGACTCCACCGTACCGGGCAACCCCGCATGCTGCATCGCTTCGCGCATCGTCACGCCGTCGGTATCTTTCTGGTCGAGCCACGCGGGATTGAACGCACCGATCAACGCGCCCGATCCGAGGAAGGTGGCCTTGTAGCGTTGTCCTTCTTCTTCCGCGAATGCGATCACTTCGAAGTTGAACGGCAGGCGACGCTTCTGCCGCGACAGTTCGCGCACGCAAGCCATGGGCGTGAAAATTCCGAGCCGCCCGTCATATTTGCCGCCGTTGCGCACGGTGTCGTAGTGGCTGCCGGTGAGAAGTGTCTTGCGCTTTGCGTCGTGCGCTTTGTACACACCTACTACATTCCCCACCGCATCCATGGTCACCTCATCGAACCCGCACGCCTTCATCTCCTGCGCGATCATCCCCGCGGCGTTGCGATGCGCATCCGTCAGATACGTCACCGTCAACTGCCCTTTCTCCTTGAATTCCGGATCGGAGAATTCCGCCAGCCTCTCCTGCCAGTCCCACACCACATCGCCCAACTCCGGCGAGACACCGAACTTGTCGTTCAACCGCAGCTCCACGATCCGATGGATGTTGCGCAGGGCCTCCGCCATTTCGAAATCTACCGGGTTGTCCAGCCGGCGTGAAAACGTGTCGATGATCTCCCGCCGCGACAACCCCGTGCCGCGCGGACCGCGCACCGCCAGGATGAACGGAAACCCGAACTTCGCGTTGTAGTCGGCATTGAGCTGCTGGATGCGTGCGAATTCTTCCTGTGTGCAATCGGCAAGCCCCGCCTTGCCCTGCTCGTTCGTGGACTCCGCGGTGAGCGTCTTGCTCACCATCGCCTTGCCCGCGAGTTCGGGGTGGGCGCGAATCAGCGCCAACTGTTTCTCGTGCCCGGCCTGAGCGACGACGCGCGCCATCGCGTGCTTCAGCTGCGCGAGCGAAGCGAAGGGCCGATGCGCGAGAGCGGCTTGCGCGATCCACGGCGAGTGCTCGTACAGGCCATCGAGTAGTTGCGCCGCCTCGTCGGCGGAGGCCGCATTGAGCTGTTCAAGGGTGTGTGTCACGGTCAGCGCCTCGCTTTCTCTTCGTACGGGTGGGTCTGCTTCCAGTGGCGCGCGATGTCGATGCGGCGGCACACCCATACCTTGTCGTGCTTTTGCACATGGTCCAGGAAGCGTTGCAGCGCGACGATGCGTCCGGGCCGCCCGAGCAGGCGGCAATGCATGCCGACGCTCATCATCTTCGGCGACGCTTCACCTTCCGTGTACAGCGCATCGAAACTGTCGCGCAGGTAGACGAAGAAGTCCTCCGCCTGCGCGAACCCTTGCGGCAGCGCGAAGCGCATGTCGTTCGTGTCCAGTGTGTACGGCACGACCAGCTGCGGCACGACGTTGCCATCGGTCTTCGCAACTTTCATCCAGAAGGGCAGGTCGTCGCCGTAGTAGTCGCTGTCGTATTCGAAGCCGCCGTAGTCCGCGACGAGGCGCCGCGTGTTCGGACTGTCGCGCCCCGTGTACCAGCCCAACGCGCGCTCGCCCGTCAGCTCGTCGATGATGCGCATGGCTTGGGCCATGTGTTCGCGCTCGGTGGCTTCATCGACGCCCTGGTAGTTGATCCAGCGCAAACCGTGGCAGGCGATCTCGTGACCCAGTTGCCTGAAGGCGGACGTGAGTTCGGGATGACGCTGCAGCGCCATGCTCACGCCGAACACAGTGAGCGGCAGCTTGCGGTTTTCGAACTCACGAAGGATGCGCCACACGCCCGTGCGCGATCCGTATTCGTAGATGCCTTCCATGCTGAGATGCCGCGCCGCGTAGCTTGGCGGGTTGAACATCTCGGAGAGGAATTGCTCGGAGCCCGCGTCGCCGTGCAGCACCGAGTTCTCGCCGCCTTCTTCGTAGTTCAGCACGAACTGCACCGCGATGCGCGCGCCATCGGGCCACTGCGCGTGCGGCGGATTGCGGGCGTAGCCCACGAGGTCGCGCGGATAGGGGGCGGTGCTGTCGTAGGTCATGGCGTCCCGTTCAGGAAAGGGCGGCGGCGACGTCGTGCGTCGGCACCTTGCGGTCGAAGGCGAGGCTTTCCTCGACGTGGAGCAGGTGCTCATGCATCAGCTTGACGGCACGCGCGGTGTCTTTCGCTGCGATGGCCTTCACCAACTCCACGTGTTCCTCCTGCGAGTGCCGCGCGGCGCCCGCGCGCTGGTACATGAGCGTGATGAGCGAGCTGCGCGAGACCAGGTCCTTGAGGATTTGCGCCAGCACTTCGTTGCCCGTCAACTCGGCCATGCGCACGTGGAAGTCACCGAGCAGCTCCATGCCGTCGGCGGTGAGGCTGCCGTCGAGCGCGTCCTTCTCTCGCGACATGTGCTCGCGCAATGCGCGGATTTTCGCGGGCGTCACGTCGCGCACGAAGGCGCGGGTCATCTCGGCTTCGAGCATGCGGCGCACCGCGAACACCTGCCGCGCTTCTTCCACGGTCGGCGCCGCGACGAACGCGCCGCGCGCCGGCTCCATGCGGATCAGCCGGTTCTGCGCGAGCTGGAACAGCGCCTGCCTCACCAGCGTGCGGGACACGCCGAAGTGGTCCGCGAGCTTTTGCTCCGCCAGCTTGGTGCCGGGCTGCAGCCGGTGCTCCACGATCGCGCGCGTCAACTCCTGGACGATGAAATGCGTGGTGGAGGATTCCATCGGCGCAATGGTAGCTGCATTTCAAAAAAGTGTATACACTGCAGTCCACAATCCTTGGAGATCGCCATGGGCCTGAGCACCCACGTCCTCGACACGATGCACGGCAGTCCGGCCGCGGGCATGGCGGTCGCGCTCTACACGACGCAGGGCGAAGCCACCACGCTGGTCAAGCGCTTCGTGCTGAATGCGGATGGGCGCAGCCCTGACGGGCCGCTGTTCGCGGACGGCGAGCTGAAGAGGGGGACGTACCGGCTGGTCTTCGATGTCGCCGCGTACTTCAAGGCAAGGGGCGTCGCGCTGCCTGAGCCGAATTTCCTGGATCGGGTGGCGCTGGATTTTGGTGTCGCCCACCCCGAGCAGCACTACCACGTGCCGCTGCTGGTGAGCCCGTGGAGTTACTCCACGTATCGGGGCTCGTGATGGGAAGTTTAGAGCTGGCCTTCGGTCAGCGTGTCCAGCTGGAACTGGCCGCTCTTGTGCCACAGCCACGTGTCCGTGTAGACCACCTTGCCCATGCGCGCGGGCACGGGGAAGGGCGCGGCGGCGCGCACGGTGCGCTCGATCTCGGCGATCACCTCGGGCGCATGCTTGGGCGCGCGCATCCAGCTGAGGGAGCGTACTTGCCCGCGCCCGTCAACTTCAACCTGCAGCACGCCGATGGCGTACAGCAGCGGGGGCAGCTTGCCCTTGAAAATGCGCTGCTGGTTCAAGCCGTACAAATGCGTAGCGGCGTCCGCGCGGTAAGCGCGGGGTGTGGTGGCGCTGGACGGGCCGGACATGTGGCCGGGTGCGACGGCGACCTGCGGCTGGTTCACTTGCGCTTCGGCGGGTGGCTGCGGCTGCACCACGACGGCGGGCGGGGCCGTGGGACGCAGGGGTGCCGGGGCGCAGGCCGCGAGGAGCGCGGCAACCGCGCCGGCGAGGGCGCCCAGAACAGGGAAATGCTTCATACGGGTCTCCGGAATGGTTGCGCTTTTCTTCCGCGCATTACAACTGAGCCGATTGAACGCCAACTCAACCATGTACGACGACCGGCTTTACGTAAACGCTACGTTTCTTGCGATTGGATGCGGGATCGAAACACGCAATTATGAAAGTTGTCACGACTTCGCTTCCCGATGTACCGCTGGTGCTTGTAACAGTGGCGGCTACGCAGGGCTCGGCCCCGCGCGAGGCGGGGGCGTGGATGGCGGTCAGCTCGAACGAGGTTTCCGGCACCATCGGCGGCGGCCATCTCGAATTCGAGGCCATCGCCGAGGCGCGGCGGCGCCTGGGCAATCCCGGCGTTGCAGTCGAAGCGGAAAGAACGTGGTCGCTGGGTCCGGGCCTGGGCCAATGCTGCGGCGGCGTGATGCGGCTGCGCTTCGAACGCTTCGAGGCAGCCGAACTGCCGACGCTTCAGGCTCGTGTCGCTCCGCGGCTCGCCCCGCTTGCCATCTTCGGCGGCGGGCACGTGGGCAAGGCGCTGGTGAATGTCCTCGCGACGCTCCCTTTTGAGATCACGTGGATCGACAGCCGCGACGAGATCTTCCCGGATGAATTGCCCGAGCACGTGCAGTGCGAGCATTCCGATCCCGTGCAAGCGGCCGTCGCCGACCTCGAAACCGGATCGCGCGTCCTGATCATGAGTTTCAGCCACGCCGAGGATCTGGACATCGTCGCTGCCTGCCTGCGCCGTCAGCGCGCCGAGGCCGACCTGCCGTACATCGGCCTCATCGGCAGCAAGACGAAGTGGGCGACGTTCCGCCATCGCCTGGAGGAACGCGGGTTCACCGACGAAGACTTCGCGCACATCACCTGCCCCATCGGCCTGCCTGGGATCGCGGGCAAGGAGCCTGAAGTCATTGCCGTGAGCGTCGCGGCACAGATCCTGCAGATCGCACCGCCGGGCGACGGCCCCCGCTGAACAACAACACCGACGACACCACTGGAACTTCATGGAAAGCTACCTCCTCGATTGGGTCAACCTGCTCTTGCGCTGGGCCCACGTCATCACCGCCATCGCCTGGGTGGGTTCGTCGTTCTACTTCGTGTTCCTGGACTCCAGCCTCACGCCGCCGGTCGATGAAGACCTGAAGAAGCAGGGCGTCAGCGGCGAACTCTGGGCGGTGCACGGCGGCGGCTTCTACCATCCGGTGAAGTTCAACGTCTCGCCGCCGAAGCTGCCGGATCACCTGCACTGGTTTTTCTGGGAGAGCTACACGACGTGGATGACGGGCTTCGCGCTCTTCACGATCTCGTACCTGTGGAACGCAAGCACCTACCTGATCGACAAGAGCCTCATGGCGTGGACACCGCCCATGGCGATCGCCGTCGCGCTGTCGTTCCTCGCTGTGTTCTGGCTCGCCTATGACGCGATTTGCCGCATCTTCGGGCAAAGGAAGAACGGCGATGCCATCGTCGGCGCTCTGGTGCTGGTGCTCGTGTGCATCGCCTCGTGGCTCGCATGCCACTGGTTCGCGGGCCGCGCTGCTTTCCTGCTGGTGGGCGCGATGATCGCGACGGCGATGAGCGCCAATGTGTTCTTCTGGATCATCCCGGGGCAGCGCAAGGTGATCGCCTCCATCAAGGCAGGCGAGCCGGTCGACCCGATCCACGGAATGCGGGGCAAGCAGCGCAGCGTGCACAACACCTACTTCACGCTGCCGGTGATCTTCGCGATGCTGTCCAACCACTACAGCTTCACCTGGAGCCATCCGCAAAACTGGCTGGTGCTGATCCTGATGATGTTTGCGGGCGCGGCGATCCGGCAGTTCTTCGTGATGCGCCATGGCTTCAAGCTGGGGCGCAACGCGAATCCGCTGCCTTACGCGCTGGTGGGTGTCGCGGTGATCATCGCGGTGGCTGTCTGGCTGGGGCCTTCGCCAGCTTCGACGCAAGCCGCCGCGCCGCCGCCGGCAGCCAACTACGTCGCCTTGCAAAAGGTGCTGGAGCAGCGCTGCTACATGTGCCACGGCGCGCAGGTGCAGATGAAGAACGTGCGGCTCGACTCGCCCGAGGCGGTGAAGCAGCACGCGCAGGCGGTCTACCAGCAGGCCGTGGTGACCAAGCTCATGCCCATGAACAACGCCACCGGCATCACGGATGCCGAGCGGGCGCTGATCGGGCAGTGGTTCCAGGCCGGGGCGCCCGCGCCTTGACGGCCGGCCCCACGGGACGCGAAGAAGCGCGGCTTCGGCTTATCCGCCCAGCTTGAAGCGCAGCATGCGAATGTTCCTCGCGCAGTAGTCTTCCTGGTCGGCATCCTGCTCGCGGCATTCGCTGGATTGCAACGCAGCCTCGAATGCTCCCAGGGCCTGGCCTTCGTCGCCGAGGGCCAGGAAGCCATGGGCGAGCTTGACCAGCTTTGCCATGGAGGCATCGTTCGCCAACGACAGGATCTGCATGCCGATGGCGCTTTGCCGCATGCCCAGGGCCTGCAGGCACTGCACCGCCATGGCGATGAAGCGCTCCTCGCGCGGCTGGTGAAGCGCCAGGTGCACCGCCACGACCATTGCGTCGTCGGCGTGACCGCCTTCGCGCAGTTCGCAGGCCAGGCGATGCAGGGATTCCAGCTGGTCGTCCGGGATCTCGAGCAGCTGCGCGAGGGTCAGGCCGTCGCTCAGGGCCGCGACCGCGTCGTCGATGAGCTGTTGCAGGTCGGCCAGGTCGTCTCGCAACGGCCCCACGAGGGATTCGAATGGATGCATGGTCATTCTCCCTGAGGCGCGGGCTGCGCGGGCCGCACGGGCTGCGCGGGTTGGCGTTGAAGGTGGACCTTGAGCTCGAACGCTATCCACATCAGGAAACTGAACAAGAGTCCTCGCAACACCATGACCCGGGTATCGCTTTCATCCGTGCGCGCGGAGATGACAGCCGCCAGGATCCCGATCACGCCAACCATCGGTCGGACTATTTTCGGGGTGAGGCTGGATGGGAGCGACTGCCGAGCGTCGCCGGTTTCTTCGGGCTCGTCCGGCGCCGGCCGTGGCCCGGTCGGCGCTCGATGCAAGGCGCCTCTCGCTTCGGGCGTCTTCAGCTGCGCCGCGATCCTGGCCTGCCGCTTCAGCGCAGCCTTGCGATTGGGTGCGGAGATTGCCGCGAGCGCCGAGGCCTGTAGCCGGCGTTCCGTGGCGTTCGAGCGAGGCAGCGGCGCGGACTCCCGAGCCGGGACCTGCGGACGACCCGCGGCCTCGGCGCAAGCCTGGCGGATCTCCGGGTCCGTGGCGGCATTGCCGACCGAGGCAAAGGCCGTCACGAGCGCCTGGTAACGCTGCGGCGTCAACCTGCGGGCCATTGCATCCCAATCCGGAGAATTCAGGACAATGTCCGCGGCGACGCCCATGAGGCCGTGCAGGAGCGGGTCCGCGTGCAGATTGACGACGGCGGAGGCGAACCAGTTCGCGGCAACCATGTTTTCCTGGGCGTCCGCGTCTGGAACGCCCGAACGAAAGAGCCGGCCCCCGCCGCTGCCCTTGTCCTTGCCCTTGCCCGCGAGGCGATCGAGGTAGCGTCCCGCGAGAGCTTCCCCGGCTTGCGCCAGGGTCTCGTCCTTGACCTTGCCGCGTCCTTCGATTTGCCCGGCGAGCTTCTTGCGAGCTTCCGCGGACAAGCTTTGCCGGTGGCTTTTCCAGTCCGGCGACAACAGGAAGAGATAGGAGCCCAAAACTGCCGATCCGGTGGGCCGGTTCCTGGTGGTTTCCTTCCACACGACGAAGTCATGGAACGACCTGACTGTCCACGAACATGGAAGTCCCTTGATCATGTCCGCGCGCGCTTTCCCGATGTCCGCTGCGACACGGTCTCGCGCCGCCTCGGCGGGGGATGGTGTGGCATCGACATGCAGCGCTTCGGGAGTGCCGCTCTCCGTCGCCTGGATTTCGCGAACGTTCCCGATGTACTGCGCGAGTGCCGCCGACGGCGCCTTGGCCAGATCGGCGAGCTGCACGGCCGCGGTCACCGCGGTGATCCCTTCCAGTCCGGAAGTGCGGCGAAAGTAGGCCGACAGGTCCGCCAGCAATCTGGCGCCGCACTGACTAACCACCGACTCGAGTTGCGCGGGGCGGGCCTGCAACGCTTCGCAGACCGACCGGAATGCGAATTCCAGCGCCGCATACTTGCCCCCAGGGGTCGCGGCGCATTTGCCGAAGATGTCGAACAACTGCGGCAAATCCTGCGTATCCACCCCGGATGTTTTCAGCCGTGCCTGTACTTCCTTGCCCAGAACGACGAGCGCCAAGGTGTCCCACTGAGCGCCATGGACTTCCCTGGCACATTTCGCGAGTGTCGGCATCGGCATGTTCGCCAGATGGCCGTCCGGCATGTGGGAGAGTTGGGTGACCAGGTCGGATGCACTCTTGTAGACGAGCTGCGTCGGCTTGACGAGCGGGGTCGAGGGCTGGAGCGCGGTGACCGTGCTTGTCGGCATGCCGGCATGCCTGGGGCCGGTCGCCGTGAGCGCCTTGATTTTCCGAGGCTTGCGGTCCTTCGGCAGCCGCATGCCTCCCTTGGGCACCGGTGACGCCATCAGGGTGATCGTTGGCGGCGCCGAGAGAGCCGAGGCGGTCTCGGCTTGCTCCGGGAAGCTGTTCACGCGTCCCATGACAAGATCGAACGCGGGCTTCGCGTACGAGGGCACGCCATCCGGCTGCAACCCTCCTTCGAATTGCAGGAGCGCGTCGTGCAGTTGCTGCCGATAAGCCTTCCCCACGTGTTCGCCGCCGCCGGCGCGCCGCGCGATCTGCTGCGTCAGCAGGTACACGACGGCACGGCATTCCTCCACGTGCGGAAAGTAAGCCGCGAGCGCAATCACCGTGCGATACAGGTCCACCAGGCGCCATTTGCCGATCTCGCCTTCCGCGGCCTGGATCACCCGCGCGAGTCGACGGATGCCTTGCTCGACGGCGACGCTACAGGCCGGGTTGCGGCCGAAGCGCGCGAAGGCTGTGGCCAGCTGCTGAACATACGGGCCCGATTCGTGGTCGGTCTTGCCTCGTTTCGCGAGCGTCTCGCGTTTCGCGATGGCGGTGGCCAAAGTGGCGATCGCATCGGCGCATTCGGGCACCGGGTCGAACTTGCTGAAACCGTTGGCCAGCTTGGCCAGCAAGGTTCCTCCCCAGGTTGTATCGGCGTTGCCGGCGATCCACGTGGCAAAGGTCTTGATCGCCTGCATTGCCTCGGGCGCCTCGGCGAACTTGCTGAGGCCGTTGACGATGTTTCCCAGATTCACCAGGTCGCGGGTGGCGATCGCCTCGACCGCGTGGCGTGCGATATGGGTCGCCATGGCCGTGGCGGCCGCGCGGCTGCCCGGCACATCCGGATAGGCGCCCAGAGCGTGGATCGCGAGCGCCAGCGAGCCGCTATCCCACTCCAGCGCGTGGTTCGGCGCGGCCTGGGCCAGGACACTCATCGCCAGAGAACACGCGGGGTCGCGCGCGTCGCGTCCGCGAAAGAGCGCGCTCATGGCGTAAGCGAGCACCTTCGCATCCACGCCCAGCAGCTGCTCGGGCTGCGAGACGATGAAATTCGCGAACTCCACCGCCGCTGCCGGACCGGGTTCGCGCGTATAGATGGCAAGCGCTTCGGAGAACACGGCAGGCGAGAAGTCGGCAGCGGCGGTTTCCAGTTGATGCACTGCTTGCCCGCAATTTTCAAGCTGCGGCGACTTGCGAAGCGTCGACAGGAATTGCCAGAACGCCCTGGCGTTGGATTGCTGCGCGCCGGGCGGCTGGCGCTGTATCCGCGCCACCAGCAGGTTCGCGGCTTCGGTCAGCGAGGGCAAGGCCGTGTTCGCCTGCGCGAAAGCCGCCGCCGCCGTGAGCGCCTGCGCGATATGCGCGTCGGCGCAGGGCGCGGGCTGCTCCTGCGTCAATTCGCCCACGACATGGACGGCCCATGACTCCATGAGGCGCTGGCACGCACGGTCCGCGGCAAAGGGTGTCAGCATCTCGGCCAGGCGCGCGCAGGACGCGAGGGGCCAGGGCGGTGCGCCGAAGTCGATCGCGCGCAGCAAGGGCACCAGGCGCTTGTCCAGCTTGCCTCGGTGTGCAAGTCCGACCAGCGGCTCCAGAACACTCAGCACGTCGTCGGCGCGCAGATGGGACAGGTTGAACATCGTCCATTCGGCGATGGCTCGAACGGCAGCGTCGGATTTGGCCCGCGGGAAGGCGCGGATGCTTTCGGTCAATCCGCGCAGATGGTGCACGTCGGAATGCCCGATCCGGTCGGGGACGGGGTGCGATGGGCTTGCGTCGATGCCATCGCGCACCTTCACCTTGGCCCGCAGCATGGGTTCGACCGCGTCCAGCAGCCTGGCGAACGCCTGGGCGCATTGCGGCACCTTCGCGTGGCGTCCCACGCACTGCAGCGCCAGGCAAAGATCGATGTAAGTCCAGCCGGACAGGTCGGCGCCCGCGACCAGCCCGGCCAATATGCCCACAGCCTTCGCGCACGTGACGGCATCGCCCTCGGCCAGGCCGGCCATCATCAGCGAGACGGGCCTGGGCACGTCCGCGGTCAAGGCGCCGTGTTGCGCTTCCACCGCGGCGGCCAGCCTGGCTCCGGCGGTATCGGCGCGGCCGAGTCGGGTGTCGTGCTTCCATAGGCGCCAGGCTTCCCAGGCCCGGCCGTCCTGCGATGCCGGCTGTTCGCCTGCCGTCTGCTGAAGCTGCGCCAGGCATCTCCGCGCTTCGGCCATGTGCGGCGTCTTTGCGGCCTGGCTCAGATGCAGGGCCAAGGCGCCGAGCGACTCTTTGCTCGCGCCGGCCCAGTGCGAGACGGCGTGCCTGCGGATCATGGCGGCCAGGCACTCCAGCGCCGCCTGGCGAGTCGTGTTCGCTCCAGTCTGGCTGAACAACTTCGCAAGGGCCAGCGCGTGATCCAGCGGCAACGACAGGCGAGGTGCGTCGCCCAGCGTCGCCGCGATCTCCTGGGCCAGCGTATCGACGAACAGGGAAAGTGCAGGTGCTCCGTTCGGCGCGCAGGCGCACGCCCGCGCAAGCTGCATGCGCCGCCGTTCACCCAGGCCGGCCAACCGGTCCGCCGGCAATTCGCCGAGCGCGCGAAGCACGCGTTCGAGCGCGGGCCCGCATGCGGCGATCTGCTTGCCGAGGCCGAACGCCAGCGCGGCCGCGAGCTCGATGCCCCCTTCGGCCGCGAGACTCGCGGCCCCGGACGGCGATTCGGCACGCGCGGCATACGCACTGCAGGCTTGCGCCAGTTTCTTGGCGAGCGCCGCGGCGATGGACTCCTCGGGCGCGCTTTCGAGCGCCCGGGAGATCGAGACGAGACATGCGCTCCAGTCGGCCTCGTTGTCCTGCGGCGTCGGAAGGGCGGCGGCAACGATGCGATAGTGATCGACATCGCCTGTCGCCAGTTCATCCTGCCAAGACTGCGCGGCGCGATCCGCCAGGTGGGTGGCCCCCACGGTGGCCGACTGTGTCTGTTTTGGTTTTTGTGTCTGGAGAGAATCGCGGCTGTTCCGCATGGGGACCCTTTCGAAGGTCCCATGGGTGGGCGTTGGCCGCGGAGCGTTCCTTCGCGGTGCCGCGGCAGGCCCTAGTTCTTCTTCGTGGGCGCGGGCGCGGCGGCGTCCTGCTGGACGGCCTGCGGCGCGCACTCGCTCTTGCGAACGAGGTTGCTGCCGGTGGGTGCGTCGGTGCGGCGGCAGGCTGCGTGGTCACTGACCTGTTGCGCGGACATGGGTTCGGAAGCGCAGGCGGCGAGCATCGAAACGAGGGCCGTGAGGAGGAGGAGATTCTTCATGAAATACGAACTGCTTTGTGGTTTGGTGAAGCGCGCATTTTAAAAGTCAGCGGCGCCGCGCCAATCGGAAATAAATCATAAAAAATCATTCGTGCGGCGCAGCATCACGCCGCTTCTTCGCGCTCAGGACCGAAAAGCGCCAGCGAATGAGGCCCGCCGCATAGCCGATGTAATAACCCGCGAGCAGCCCGAAGACCAGCAGCGTGAGTGGACTCCTGGCGAAGTCGTCGGGCTGCTGCGGCGCCGCCGTATCCATCAGGAACATCTCGCCCATTCGCCACAGCACGCGGCCGACCAGCAGCACGGAGAGAGCGATCCCGAGATGCGCATTGGGTGTGTAGAAAAGTCCCGTGGGGGTCGGCTCGAAGACGGTCTTCCTGAGGCCGTACACCGCGAGCCCGAGCCCTGCCGCGACGCCGCCCGCGAGCCACCAAAGCTGCTGCAGGTGCTCCCGCGCGAGGAAGCACAGGAGCGCGATGACCAGCGGAAAAATCACCAGCTGGATCCACGGCCGGATGCGACCGGCGCGCTGCCGGCCCACCATGCGCTTGACGCGCACCACCATCCGCCACACGAGCAGCGGCATCAGGGTGAGCAAGGTGATGGTGGTGGTTTGATGGGGCGTCATCGCGATACGAGTATCGCCGGAACTAGCGCGCGATGGCCGCCCAGAGCATCGTCAATCCCGCGATCAGCAGCAGCCCATCCATGAGCAGCCGGAAGCGATCGGCATCGATCTTCTTTACGTAGCGCTTGGCGATGAAGGCCCCCGCCACGAGCGACGTGCCGATGATGAGCCCCTGCACGATGGACTCCCACGGCAGGGCGCCCAGCGCACGGAAGGTCACGGCCTTCGAGGCGAACACGGCGAGCGAACTCATCGCTTCCGTGCCGAGGTAGGCGCCCTTCACGAGACCGTGCATCAGGAAGAAAGGCGTATTGAGCGGCCCGGTGCTCACGACGATGCCGCTCAAAAATCCGATGAACGCGCCGACCACGGCGAGGTGCCAGCGGTTGAGTTTCCAGTCCTGCCGCGCCATCCAGCGGCGTACGGGAATCATGATGATGAAGAACGCGCCCAGCGTCGCCTCGACCAGGCTGATCGGCAACACGAGCAGCGTGCGTGCGCCGAGCGCCGCGAAAGGGATGCCTGTCGCGGAGTAGGCGAGGGTGGTGCGCCAATCAACTTCGCGCCACCACGCGGCGACGCGCGACGCGTTGGCCATGATGACGGCGATGGCCATGATCGGTACGGCCTGGCGCGGCCCGTAGACCAGGATGAGCGCCGGCATGAGCATGATCGAAGTGCCGAAGCCGACGATGCCGCCGATGGTGCCGGCGACGAGCCCGAGGACGAGGACGAGTGCGAAATCCAGTTCAGGCTCCAGAGCGGGGCGGACGCGCGGTCCGCATGGAATCGGTGACATGCATGGGAGCGGCGATTATGGCTGGGCGGTAGTAAAGTGCGAGGCAATCACACGGGGGAGTTCGCATGTCCAACGGGAAATCCGCCTCTCGCCTGAGCGCGCAGGACAAGGCCACGCTCGAGCGCGCGATCGAGAAGATCGGCAGGCGTATCAAGGAACTGCGAGGCTTCGACCTCGAGGGCATCCAGGAGCGCTGGGACCCGCGCATCGAGGCGCTGCAAAAACAGGTCAACACCACGCTCGCTGAAATCCTCGGCGGCAAGTCCGCGCCGGAATACAAGCAATACGCGATCGAGGATCTCGCTTCGGAGATGGAGTCCGTGTTTGGCGACCGCTACTCCACGAATGAATTGCGGCAGGGCATCCAGGACGGGATCACGCACGCGATCGGCAACCTCAATGCCGTGAAGAAGTTGCTGGCGGATCGTCTGGAAGGAAAGGCGGCTGTTGCGGAAACGCCTGTGCCGACGCCTGCGCCGACACCTGCGCCGACACCAGCACCGACACCAGCACCGACACCAGCACCGACACCAGCACCGACGCCCGCACCGACGCCCGCACCGACACCAGCACCGACGCCCGCACCGACACCAGCACCGACGCCCGCACCGACGCCCGCGCCGACGCCTGCACCGACACCAGCACCGACACCAACGCCGACACCAACGCCGACACCAGCCGCCGTTCGCGGACGCGTCGCCATCGTTTCGCGTCTCGCCGATGCGGTCCTGCAGGACGTCTCGGCGTTTGCCGAGCAAGTCGGCCTCGAGCCGCTGCTCGCACCCGAGCCGCAGGGCGACACGCACCTCGCGGCGCTCGATCGGCTGGACGTGGTGCGAGCCGCCGACTACGCCGTGTTCCTGCTGCCCGCGGACCAGCTGGACGCCGTGCTGCTGGAGTTCGGCTTCCTGCTCGGCGCCATCGGCCGCGGGCGCGTCTGCCTCGTGGTGACAGGTTCCGCGCAGCCGTCACCGCAATGGGAAGGAATCCCGCGCGTCCCGATCGACGCGGGTGGCATCTGGCGACTCCTGCTCGCGCGCGAGATGCGGCAAGCAGGCCTGGACGTCGACCTCAATCGCGCGCTCTAGTCCGAACTGCACACCAAAGGCCTCGGCGCCGCGGCTCTTCTGCTGGAAGTCACCAATGCCCCGGCGGCCCCGCGTGCCCAGAATGGCTGCGACCAACCAGGAGACCCGCAGTATGAAAACAGGCATAGGGAAATTGATCGCGATCCTCGCGCTGTGCGCCTCGCCGCTCGCGATGGCGCAAGGCTGCCCCGACAAGAACGTCCTGTATTGGCAGGCCTTCCCGCCGGGCGGCGAGTCCGACCTGTCGGCACGCCACCAGCAAGTCGTGCTCAAGAAGAAGTGCCCCGCCATCGACACCATCATCCAGTACAAGGCCGGCGCGGGCGGCGGGCTGTTGTGGGCGCAGATGAATCAGCTGCCTGCCGACGGCACGAACGTCGCCGGCATCAACCTGCCGCATATCGTGTTCCAGCCGATCGAGGGCGAGGTGCAGTACAAGACGGCGGACATCACGCCCGTGTTCTGGTTCCACTTCACGCCCGATGCGCTCGTGGTGCCCGAGGCGAGCCCGTACAAGACCTTCAAGGATTTCATCGAGGGCGCGAAGAAGAACCCCGGCAAGATGAACCTCGGCGGCTCCGGCCTCAACTCCGCGAACCATGCATCGCACGAGCGCCTCGACGCCGCCTTCGGCATCAAGAGCACCTATGTGCCGTACAAGGGCACGGGCGACATGTCGCTCGCTGTCGTCGGCAACCAGATCGACGGCGCGGTGACGTACACCGCCTTCGCGATCAACAACAAGGGCAAGGTCCGCGCGCTCGCCGTCGCGATGGAGAAGCGCCATCCGCTGCTGCCGGACGTGCCGACCTTCCGCGAGCTCGGCGTGGATTGGGTGGACGGCGCCTACCGCGGCATCGGCGTGCCGAAGTCGACCCCCGTGGCGGAGCGCAAGCGCCTGTCGGACCTGTGGGGGCAATTGAACAACGATGCGGAAATGAAGGAGCTGGCGGCCAAGAGCGGCTTCGAGCTGGTGAACGTGGGCGTGGAGCAGATGGACGCGTTCATGCAGGAGAAGCAGAAGCTCTATACGGAGAGCGCGAAGCGGTTGAATCTGGGGAAGAAGTAGGCGTCTTGGCGGGCCGATCCCGCATTGCACGAACTCGGAGCCCGGCCTGAATAGCGCCGGGCTCTTACGCTTTCGAGTGGCCTGGCAGCTCGACTTTCTTTAGAATTGCACAAGGGCACGCAACAAGTGACCCTGCTGCTTGACGAAGCGTTTACCGTCAGCCAGCAATATTCCACGGCAATCATCATCTCCGGCCGCGTTGAAGTCGCATTACGGCGCTGAACGAGATCCACGGCAAGGCAGAAAACATGAAGACCGAGCTTATTCACACGCTGACAACCTCGTTCGAGGGCCACGCACGGCAAACGGAGGGCGGTGTCGAGTTTTGGCTGGCGCGAGACATTCAGCAACTGCTCGGCTACACCAAGTGGGACAACTTCCTGAACGTTGTTTTCAAGGCCAAGACAGCGTGCGAAGTTTCGGGCCATGACGTAGCCGACCATTTTGCCGACGTCGGCAAAATGGTCGATCTGGGCTCGGGCAGTCAGCGGGAAGTGGACGACATCATGCTTACCCGTTATGCGTGCTATCTGATCGCCCAGAACGGAGACCCCAAGAAGCAGGAAATCGCGTTCGCGCAAACCTACTTCGCCGTGCAAACCCGGCGCGCCGAGCTGATCGAGCAGCGCCTGCTGGATGCGGAGCGCATCTCTGCGCGCAAAAAGCTCACCTCCACGGAGAGAGAGCTTTCCGACGTGATCTTCGAGCAAGCGGGCAACAATCAGGACTTCGCTCTCATCCGGAGCAAAGGTGACCAAGCCCTTTTTGGCAAATCGACCCAAGCAATGAAGGCGCAATGGAAAGTACCCGATGGCCGGCCGTTGGCCGACTTCGCGCCCACCATCATCCTGAAGGCCAAGGACTTCGCCGCCGAAATCACGATCTTCAACGCGCGCCAGCATCGTATGGGAAGCGAACGGGCGATCTCGCAGGAGCACATCACCAACAATGAAGCTGTTCGAAAGACACTTCTGGAGCGGGGCATTCGACCCGAGGGCTTGCCGCCTTCAGAAGACGTGAAGAAGGTAGAGCGCCGCCTGTTGTCGGAAGACAGGAAATCCCTGAAGAATCCCGACGCGCTCGACTAATGACGCCCGGTTACCACCCGGTTACGGCGTCACAATCTCCATCCGGAGACACCCCATGACCGCGCCCAACCCCACCACCGACCCGCGCCGCTTCCTCGAACACCTCTTCCACGCCGCCATCCGGCGCGCACTGCCGCTGCACAACACCGCCGCCTTCCTGCCCCCGCCCCCCAAGGGCCGCACCATCGTGCTGGGCGCGGGCAAGGCAGGCGCGTCGATGGCGCATGCGGTCGAAGCCTTGTGGCCCGCCGATGCGCCGCTCGAAGGTCTCGTCGTCACGCGCTACCACCACAACCCGCCGCGCCCCGACGGCGTGAAGCCGCGCATCGAGATCGTTGAAGCGGCGCATCCTGTTCCCGATGAAGCGGGCCTCAAGGCCGCGCAGCGCATCCTCGCGATGGCGCACGGCCTCACCGCCGACGACCTCGTGCTGTGCCTCATCTCCGGCGGCGGCTCGTCGCTGCTGACCATGCCGGCGGAAGGCCTCACGCTCGAGGACAAGCAGCGCATCAACAAGCAATTGCTCGACTCCGGCGCGAACATCTCCGAGATGAACTGCGTGCGCAAACACCTCTCGCGCATCAAGGGCGGACGGCTGGCGGCGGCCTGCGCGCCGGCGAAGGTGGTGACGCTCACGATCAGCGACGTGCCCGGCGACGATCCGTCGATCATCGCGAGCGGTCCTACCGTGCCCGACGCGACGAGTTGCGCCGAAGCCATCGCCATCCTGCAGCGCTACGCAATCGAAGTGCCGGGCGCGATCATGAGCCTGCTGGAGCAAGGCGCTCTCGAAACTCCCAAGCCCGGCGACGCACTGTTCGCGGGACATGCGGTGCATTTGATCGCGACGCCACAGCAATCGCTGGAAGCCGCCGCGAAGGAAGCCCGCGCGGCGGGTCTCGAGGCCTACATCCTCAGCGACGAGATGGAAGGCGAGTCACGCGAAGTCGGCAAGGTACACGCGGCACTTGCTCGCGCGGTCGCGCATCGCGGCCAGCCGTTTGCGAAACCGTGCGTGATCCTCTCCGGCGGCGAAACCACCGTCACCATCAGGAAGCAGCCCGAAGGCACGCCGCGCGGTCGCGGTGGACGCGCGGGAGAGTTCTGCCTGGGCCTCGCGCAGGCGCTGCAATGCCATGCGAGCGTCTGGGCGCTGGCGGCGGACACGGACGGGATTGATGGCGTGGAAGACAACGCGGGCGCGTTCGTCGCGCCGGACACCTTGCAGCGCGCGCTGGCGCAAGGGATGAAGATCGACACCTATCTTTCGCGCAACGACGCGTACGGTTATTTCAGCGCGATCGGGGACCTGGTCGTCACCGGGCCGACGAACACGAACGTGAATGACTTTCGCGCGATCCTGGTGCTTTGACGTTCAGCCCGGATTGCCCTGCGCGAATCGCCCTTTGAACCACACCTCCAGCATCCGCTTCTCGTAGTACAGCGGCTCGTTGCTGCTGGCCCGTGGAAGTCCTCGGGCGTAGTTGATGTCCGAGACCCACTCCTCGGACGTGCGCACGGCCTGGCCGTCGGTCTCCAGGATGTAGCGCACATTCACTTTCGGCCAGTCGGTGCGGCCGCGCACGGTGCGCAGCGGCGAGCCGTCGATGCGCGACGGATGCACCGCGCCCGCCAGGTCGACATCCATCACCTCGATCTTCAGCGACTGGTTCGCGGGAAGCCAGCGCTCGCCCAGGCGCTGCAGGTGGGTCGCGAGGGCTTGCAGGTTCGCCTTCTCGTCCCAGCGCGAAGTGCTGGCGTCGATGTACATGTCGGGGTTGGTGAACGAGACAGTCACGGCGCCCGCCTGGGCAGCGCAGCCCAGCCCGGCAAGGAGGGCTAATGCGGTGAGGGTGCGGATGGATTTCATGGCGGTCCTCTCGTGGCGAGACACCATTTTGATCCGGGTCCCGACCCGGAGTTTCAGCTTTACTGGATGGCCCTGGCGGCCGCCAGGATGAGCTGCGTGGCAGCCGCCTCGGGCAGCGAATCGATGGACAGCGTGATGTCGTAGTCCTGCGGCGACTCGTGCTTCACGTCGTAGAAACGCTTGAGGTAATTGGCGCGCGCCGCATCGCTCTCGCGGATGATTTCCTGCGCCTCGCGCGGGCTCTTGCCGCCGCTGCTCGGCAGCCACTTGTTCGCGCGGCCGAAGTCGGAGCCGGTGATCAGCACCCGCAGCACATCCTTGCGGCGCGAGAGCGCGTAGGACGCCGCGTGCGCGACGATCACGACGTTGCCTTCTTCGGCGGTCTCCATGATCGCGTCGCGGATCAGGTGCCGCACGTCGTCGTGCGCGCCGGCTTCCTTGGGGTTGGTGATGAACTTGATAACGTCCGCGCTGCTGTCGCCGATCTCCTCGACCAGGCTGGCGATCAGCGACTTGCGCCGCTCGGCATTGGCGACTTCGGAGGGGGATAGGTTGCGGCGCTGGGCGGCGCGGGCGACGATTTCCTCGTCGACGATGCGGTATCCGAGGCCTTCGGCGACGCCTTGGGCGATGACGTCCGCATTCGTCAACATCGCGCGCGAAATACAGATCACACGAGCAGTCATGACAGCACCTCCGGTGAAAGTGAGCGAATTATCCGGATGAGTCAGCGCTCACGCAAGCGGAGTTTGTGGTTTTCCGGCCCCGGCGAGGCGTCATTCGCACAGGCGCCGGAATTCCTCGGGGGCGGCCACGGCCCGGATTCCCGGGATGTCGCCTTCGCGGCGGGCGGCGAAGATGCGGACCTCGTCGCATTCCATGATGAGGTCGGCCGGGCCACCAAGGGCGCTGCGCGTGATGCGGTGGCGCTGCACGAAACTCTTGCCCCGCCATTCGGGGATGGAGGTGTGAATCTCCAGCTTGTCGCCATAGCTGGCCGTCTTCACGAACTTCGCGTGCGTGTCGACCAGGGGCGTGCCGATGATGCCGTGCGACTTCTCGGTTTCGTGCCACGGCGGCAGGCCGCATTCGACGAAGAAGTGTCGCGACGCCGCATCGATCCAGCCGAAGAAGTTCGGGAACCAGACGATGCGCGCCGGGTCGCAATCGCCGAATTCCACCTCGACGGTGTGGATGACTTCGCGACTCATGCCGTGAGCACGGCGGGTTTCGCCGCGTCCCCTTCCTCTTCCGCGGGTTCCGTCGCGCTCCAGTTGCGGGTCGACATGCCCAGCAGCACCAGCCCGCCGAAGAGCGGCACCAGGTACATCAGCAGCTCGGCGATGCCGTGCAGCATGGGCATCGAGTCGAGCTTGGCGAGGTGATAGCGCCCGTGCATCGCGAGCAGCAGCGGCGCGGCCCACAGGGCGGCGAGGCGCCACGGGCCGGCCTCGCCAGCGAGCACTTCACGGCCCGCGAGCAGGAAGAGGGCGGATGCGATGAAGACCAATGTGAAGAACGTGCCGACGATGGGCTGTCCCGCGCCAAGCAGTTCATGGTTCGGCCAATAGAGGATCCACAGCAGGCAGCAGATGCCCAGGACGGCCGAGAGGTTGCGCGCTCGCACGTGCGCGTACGCATCCGTGTTGCCGCTCGTCTTTCGCTGCATCCACGGAAGCAGCAGGATGCACAGCGGCCCGGTGATCGCGTCCACCAGCAGCGTGACCGGGTAGCCCCAGGCTTCCACCGCGACGCCTTGCCAACTGGCGGCGATCGAGATCGCGAGATTCATCATCGCCATGTACGCGGTGAACTGCGTGGCCGCGACGCGTGGGTTGGTCACGTCCATCATGATGGCGGCGCGCGTGCCGTACATCAGGCCCTGGAATACAGCGTAGCCCATCGACGCGATCCACAGCGGCAGCAGCAGCGCCGGCAGCGGCGGGCCGCCCGGCGCGCGCGGCATGACGTAGCCGTTCGTCTGCAGCACCCACAGCAGGTAGATCACCGGCAGGCTCATGCCCGCGAGGTACACGGCGAGCGTGCGCCGACGCCCCCACTTGTCGGAGAGCCAGCCGCCGAACACCATGGCTGCGGCCGAGATGATCGAGGACCAGAGATTGAGCAGGCCGACCTCGTCGTCGTTCATGCCGAACTCCACGGCCAGGTTCGACTGCAGCGCGAGGCCGAGCGACATCGCGCCGGCGGGCAGCAGCGCGAAGAACACGCCGGAGAAGGCACCCCGCGTGCCGATGAATGAACGGAAGGATTGGACCGCGAAGACGCGCATCTCGGCGGTGGCCTGGCGCATGCGGCTCATGCCTTCGGGCAGCAGCAGCACTTCGGCGGCCTTCTCCTTCATCGGCAGGACGACGAAGGCGGTGACCCCGAGCAGGCAGGCCGCGACGAAGATGAAGCTGGACTGGAAGCCGAGGTATGCGATGAAGAACAGCACGCCGCTGCCGCCGATCGCCTGGCCTACCGACGCCCCCGCGAACATCAGCCCGTTCGCGAGGCCCCGCTCGTCTTCGTTGAGCGTGTTCACGGCAAGCGAGTCGATGGCCACATCCTGGATCGCGCCGAAGGTGTTGTGGACGAGCAGGATGGCCGTGAACATCCCCAGCCCCGCCGGCAACGGCACCGCGATCAGCGCGAGGATCGTGGCCGCCATCACGATCTGCGTGCCGATGATCCACGCGCGGCGATGCCCGAAGCGCTGCGACCGGAACACGTCGACGAACGGCCCGAACGCCCACTTGAACGCCCAGGGCAGGTAGAACGATGCGACAAAGGCGCCGATCTCGGCCGGGCCGATGCCTTGCCGGCGCAACTGCGTGGCCACCGCCGTGGCGGCGAAGCCGAGCGGGATCCCCTCGGTCACGTACAGGAGGGCAAAGGCGGCCAGGCGGCCGCGTCGTGTGGCGAGGAGGTTGGGCAGTCTCATGTCCGGTGCTCTGGTTGTCGTGCCGCGCTGAGTATCGTCCATCCGTTCGCTGGTAGGTTTCTTGCTTCGGCGATCGAGGGGTGGATATCAGTGTTTGCACGGTACCGGTGCAAGCGCCTTGCCTCCATCCTTTCGTTCTCAAATCCAACGAGCCAGGAGCTTCGCCATGCAGGAAAGAGAAATTCGCGAGTCGATCGAGGATGTTCGAAGCGGCAAGATGCCGCGCCGCACTTTCATCGAGCGCATGGTGGCCGTGGGCTTGTCCGCGCCGACCGCCTCGATGCTGCTCATGCATGCCGGCGTCGCGCAGGCGCAGACGGCCGTGCCTGTCTACAAGCCGACCAAGCGGGGCGGCGGCGGCGCGCTGAAGGTGCTGTGGTGGCAGGGCGCGACGCTCTTGCAGCCCCACTTCGCGAACGGCACGAAGGACCAGGAAGGCTCGCGCATCTTCTACGAGCCGCTTGCCGTGTGGGACAACGACGGCAACCTCATCCCGATCCTCGCGACGGAAATCCCCTCCCGCGAGAACGGCGGCGTGGCGGCGGACGGCAAGTCCGTCACCTGGAAGCTCAAGCGCAACGTCACCTGGCACGACGGCAAGCCGTTCACCGCCGACGACTGCGTCTTCACCTGGGAATACGCGAAGGATCCGGCCACGGCGGCCGTCACGAGCGCCGTCTACAAGGACGTGGTCGTCACCAAGGTCGACAACTACACGGTCAAGGTCGCCTTCGCGACACCCACGCCGTTCTGGGCGACGACCTTCGTCGCGGCCGAGGGAATGATCATCCCGAAGCACGTGTTCGGGCCGTACTCGGGCGGCAAGTCGCGCGATGCACCCGGCAACCTGAAGCCGGTCGGCACGGGCCCGTACAAGTTCGTGGACTTCAAGCCGGGCGACATGGTGCGCGGCGAGATGTACACCGGCTACCACATGGCCAACAAGCCGTACTTCGACTCGATCGAGATGAAGGGCGGCGGCGACGCGACCTCGGCCGCGCGCGCGGTGCTGCAGACCGGCGAGTACGAATACGCCTGGAACCTGCAGGTCGAGGACGAAGTGCTCAAGCGCATGGAGGACAGCGGCAAGGGCAAGGTCCACATCATTCCCAGCGGCGACATCGAGTTCATCATGCTCAACATGACGGACCCGTTTACCGAGGTGGAAGGCGAGCGCGCGAGCATCAAGAGCAAGCACTTCGCATTCAGCGACCCCGCGGTGCGCGATGCGATGGCGCTGCTGATGGACCGGCAGTCGATGCAGCAGTTTATCTACGGGCGAACCGGCATCGCCACGCCCAACTTCCTGAACAACCCGCAGAAGTACCGCTCCACCAACCTGAAGATGGAGTTCAACGTCGACAAGGCGAACTCCCTGCTCGAGGCCGCGGGCTGGAAGAAAGGCGGCGACGGCATCCGCGAGAAGGGCGGCAAGAAGCTCAAGTTCGTCTACCAGACCTCCGTGAACGGCATCCGCCAGAAGGAACAGGCCGTGGTGAAGCAGGCCGCGCAAAAGGCCGGCATCGATCTGGAGCTGAAGTCGGTGACGGCGTCGGTGTTCTTCTCGTCCGACGTGGCCAACCCGGACACGTATGGCAAGTTCTGGTGCGACATGCAGATGTACACCACGACGCAGACGCAGCCGGACCCCGAGCGCTTCATGAACCAGTACGTGAAGGAAGAGATCTCGTCCAAGGCCAACAAATGGCAGGGCCGCAACATCGGGCGCTGGTACAGCGACGAGTACGACAAGACGTTCGACTCCGCGCAGGCGGAGCTGGACCCGGTCAAGCGCGCGGCCCTCTTCATTCGCCTGAACGACCTGGTCTGCAAGAGCAACTCGATCATTCCGCTGATCAGCCGTCCGCGTGTGCGCGGTGTCGGCACCAAGCTGGTGACGTATCTGTCCGGCTGGGACCTGGACTTCGGGCAACTGCAGAACTGGTACCGGGAAGCTTGAAAACCTTGTCGACATAACCGCCGTGGGCAACTACCTCCTGCGGCGGCTGCTGATCGCCTTGCCCAGCCTGCTGGGCATCAGCGTGGTGCTCTTCACCGTGCTCGCGCTCGCGCCGGGCGACCCCTTCAGCGAGCTCGCGACCAACCCGAACGTCCCGCCCGAAGTCGCGGCGGCGCTGCGCAAGAAGTTCGGCCTGGACGATCCGGTCTGGCAGCGGTATTTCCGCTGGCTGTGGGCGATGCTGCAGGGCGACTGGGGCTTTTCGTTCATCAGCCGCATCGATGTGGACAAGCTGATCTGGCAGCGCGTGCCGATCACGCTGGCCGTCATCGGCGCGTCGCAGGTGCTGGCGCTGTGCATCGCGTTGCCGGTGGGCATCTACTCGGCGATGCGCCCGTATTCGTGGTTCGACCGCATCGCGAGCGGCCTCGCCTTCGTCGGCTTCTCGCTGCCCACGTTCTTCACCGGCCTGCTGCTGATCCTTCTGTTCTCGATCAAGCTCGACTGGCTGCCCTTCGTGTTCCGCGCGGACATCTCGGCCACCGGCTGGCAGTGGTGGTGGGAACACCTGAAGCAGGCGATCATGCCGGTGATGGTGCTGGGCCTCTTCCAGGGCGCGAGCTGGACGCGCTACGTGCGCTCCGCGATGCTCGATGTGGTGCGGCTCGACCACGTGACCACCGCGCGCAGCAAGGGCCTCGGCGAGTGGGACGTGATGATGAAGCACGTCGTGCGCAACGCGTTGATCCCGGTCGTGACGCTGGTCTTCCTGCAGATGCCCGCGATCTTCGGCGGCGCGATCGTCACGGAGCAGATCTTCCGCATCCCGGGCATCGGCTCGCTGCTGATCGATGCCATCCTGCGCAACGACACGCCGGTGATCATGGGCGTGACGTTCGTGTTCTCCTGTTTAGTGATCCTCTTCAACCTGATTGCCGACTTGCTCTATGGCTGGCTCGACCCCCGCATCAGTTATCGCTAGTGCGCCCGTGGCCGCCGGCCCGCGCCCGGTGTCGCTCTGGGGCGACGCCTGGCGGCGCTTTCGCCGGCACAAGCTCGCGTTCATCAGCCTCTTCGTGCTCGGCCTGATGGTGGCCATGGTGTTCGTGGGACCGCTGGTGTGGAAGGTCGCGATCAACGACATCGACTTTTCCGCGCGCCTGAAGCCGCCTTCGTGGGCGCACCCGTTCGGCACGGACGACCTCGGGCAGGACATCCTCGCGCGCATGCTGTACGGCGGGCGCATCTCGCTCGCCGTGGGCCTGGCCGCGATGGCGATGGCGCTCACCGTGGGCGTGGCGATCGGCGCGATCGCGGGCATCTCGCGCGGCTACATCGACACGGCGCTGATGTGGCTCACGGACTTGTTCCTCTCCTTGCCGCAACTGCCTTTGCTGCTGCTGCTGATCTACCTCTTTCGCGATGGATTGAAGAATGCGTTCGGCCCCGAGATCGGCGTGTTCCTGCTGATCGTGTGCGTGATCGGCGGCTTTCGCTGGATGCCGGTGGCGCGCCTGGTGCGCGCGCAGTTCTTCTCGCTGCGCGAAAAGGAATTCGTCGAAGCCGCGCGCGCGCTCGGCGCGACGACCACGCGGCAAGTGGTGCGGCACATCCTGCCGAATGCGCTCGGCCCCGTGATCGTCGCGGGGACGATCGACGTCGCGGCCGCGATCATCGCGGAGTCGACGCTGTCGTTCCTCGGGCTCGGCTTCCCGCCGGACATTCCCACCTGGGGCCGCATCCTGTACGACAGCAAGGAATACCTGGACATCGCGACGTACTGGGCGCTGTTTCCGGGCGCGGCAATTTTCCTGGCGGTGCTCGCGATCAACTTCATCGGCGACGGCTTGCGTGACGCGCTCGATCCGCGCAAGGTCATGTGATGTCGTTACTGGAAATTAAAGGGCTCAAGACCCACTTCAAGACCGATGACGGATGGCTGCATGCCGTCGACGGCGTCGACATCACCGTGGAAAAAGGCGAGACGGTGTGCGTGGTCGGCGAGTCCGGCTGCGGCAAGACCGTGACGGCGATGACCGTCCTCAAGCTGATCCCCATGCCGCCCGGCAAGATCGTCGCGGGGCAGGTGTTGTGGAAAGGCCAGGACCTCGTCCCGCTGGACAACGCCGGCATGCGCAAGGTGCGTGCGAAGGAAATCGCCATCGTCTTCCAGGAGCCGATGACCTCGCTCAACCCGGTGTACACCGTGGGCCAGCAGATCGCGGAAGTGGTGCGATTGCATGGCGGTTTCAGCCGCAAATCCGCGATGGACCAGGCGGCGGAGATGCTGAAGCTGGTGAACATCCCGCAGCCCGAACGCCGCATCCATGACTACCCGCACCAGTTCTCCGGCGGCATGCGCCAGCGCGTGATGATCGCGATGGCGCTGTCGTGCAACCCGCAACTCCTCATCGCCGACGAGCCGACGACCGCGCTGGACGTGACGATCCAGGCGCAGATCCTCGACCTGCTGAACGAATTGAAGGAGCGCCTGGGCATGTCGATCATGCTCATCACGCACGCGATGGGCGTGGTGGCGGAGATGGCGCAGCGCGTGGTGGTGATGTATGCGGGCAAGGTGGTGGAAGAAGCTTCGGCAGCCGAACTCTTCGCGCGGCCGCGCCATCCGTACACGCGCGGCCTGATCCGCTCGATCCCGCGCATCGACCGGGCCGCGACGCATCGCGTGCGGCTCGAATCGATCGGTGGCACGGTGCCCAAGCTCCTCGATCCGCCCGAGGGCTGCCGCTTCGCGCCGCGCTGCAAATTCGCGCTGCCCGCATGCGTGGCCGCGACGCCGGCATTGCGCGAGATCGAGCCAGGGCACAAGGTGGCGTGCATCCGTGCCGAGGAAATCTTCGAGATGGATCGCGTTGCGGTGCCGAGCGCGGAGGTCGCGCCATGACCGAGCCGCTGCTGCGCGTCAAGGACCTGGTCAAGCACTTCCCGATCAAGGGCGGCGTCTTCAGCAGGCAAGTGGACAAGGTCCATGCGGTCGACGGCGTGAGCTTCGACATCGCGGCCGGCGAGACGCTGGGCGTGGTCGGCGAATCGGGCTGCGGCAAGAGCACGACCGGCCGCTGCATCCTGCGCCTCATCGAGCCGACGTCGGGCGAAGTGTGGTTCGAGGGGCGCGACGTCACGGCGATGGGCAAGGACGACCTGCGTGCGCTTGCGCGGGACATGCAGATCATCTTCCAGGACCCGTACGCCTCGCTCAATCCGCGCATGACGGTGGGCGCGATCATCGGCGAGGCGCTCACCATCCACAAGCTCGCGCGCAATGCCACGGAGCACCGCGACCGCGTCGCCGAACTGTTGACGCTGGTCGGCTTGTCGCCGGACCACATGCGCCGCTATCCGCACGAGTTCTCCGGCGGGCAGCGGCAGCGCATCGGCATCGCCCGCGCGCTGGCCGTGAATCCGAAGCTGGTGGTGTGCGACGAGCCGGTGTCGGCGCTCGATGTGTCGGTGCAAGCGCAGGTGATCAACTTGCTGGAGGACTTGCAGGAGAAGCTGCAGCTCACCTACATGTTCATCGCGCACGACCTGTCGGTGGTGGAGCACTTCTCGGATCGCGTGGCGGTGATGTATTTGGGAAAGATCGCCGAGATCGCGCCGGCTAAGGACCTGTACGCGAATCCGCTGCATCCGTACACCGAGGCGCTGCTCTCGGCGGTGCCGATTCCCGATCCGCAGGTGAAGCGCACGCGGATCATGTTGCAGGGCGACGTGCCCAGCCCGATCAATCCGCCTGGGGGATGCCGCTTCCATACGCGGTGCCCGATCGCGCAGTTTCCGGTTTGCAGCGCGGAGACGCCGGTGTTGAAGGAATCGACGGCGGGCCACTGGGTGGCGTGTCACTTCCGGGGCTGATCCAACTCCGTTGTCATGCCGGACTGGATCCGGCATCCACGCAGGCCTCGGTCTATCGGGCCGCGCTGCGAAACCCCGCGAACACGTCCCGCCGGTGCGGCTCGAAGAAGTTGCGATATTTCGCATGTGCCAGAAAAGGCGACGTCGCTGGGGACGCGCCGCGAAGCACGCGCCGGGTGCCGAACCAAGGCACGGAATAGTCGCGATACGGATGCGGCTCAAAGCCCGCGAAGGGCAGGAAGTCGCTGGACGTCCACTCCCATGCGTTGCCCCATTCGAAGCCGGGCAGCGTCAGCGCGGCGCATTCCCACTCGACTTCGGTGGGCAGGCGCCGGCCCGCCCAATTGCACCAGGCTTCGGCTTCGAACGCGTTCACATGGACGACCGCATGGAGCCGGTGCGTGGCATGCACTGAGGGGACGCGGTCCTGCGCGGAGAGCCACTCGCGGCCGGCGTCCGTCCACCATTGCGTATCGGAATAGCCGCCAGCCTCGACGAAGGGAGCAAATCGCTCCCACGTCACCGCCTGAGCATCGATTCGCGCCGCGGCGATCTCGACCTCATGCGCGTCGAGTTCGTTGTCGAACGCGAAACCTTCGCGCGGCGACCCGAGCAGGAATCGTCCGGCAGGCAGCTCGAGCTCACGATGCGGCCCGAGTTCGCGCGCGGGTGCGCTGTCCAGCGCAATGCCCAGCGTGCGCGCCATGTATTCGGAGGCTTCGGAATGCATCGCCTCGTGTAGCGCCACGAGCCGGAAGAAATAAAGATCGGCGTCGCTCGCACCGGCCGGCAATGCAACGAGGCAGGCCATCGTCGATTCCAGAGTGCGCGCGAGATAGTCGCGCGTCTGCGCCGCATCGGGCAGCGGCAATTCCCAACGGGTGCGATGCGCCACGGCGCTGGAGTCGTAGAACGCATCCGCCCGTGCGAGGAGCGACGGCAGCCTGGCATTCGCCGGATCGCAGCGCCCGCCGAGAGAGCGCTCGCGATTGCGCGCCACCCACCATTCCTGGAACCATGCGACATGCCCCCATTCCCACACGGGTGGGTTCAGGCCCGCGTCGTAGGGGATGCGCATCCCGCCCCGTCCCAGCGCGGCTTCCCAGGCGTCGGCCAACTGCAGCGTGCGGTCGCGCACGGCGAGCAGGGCGCGCCGGGCCGCGTGCGTGTCGCCATGGCGCAGCTCGAGCGACGCCGCCGGGCCGGCGGAGTTATAAACAGGCGATGCGTGTTCCATCGGTCGTCATCGTAAGCCCCGCCGCGGCAGGGGCCAACAACGGCAACGAACGCACGGCCGAGCGGTGGAAGGCGATGCTGGGTGGATCGCCGCACGTACGCATCGCCACGCGTTGGCCGGATGAGCACGCTGGCGGCGACGAAATCATGATCGCGCTGCATGCGCGCAAGTCCGCATCGTCCATCGCCGCATGGGCCGGTGCGCACCCGGGCGCGGGGCTCGCCGTGGTGCTCACCGGCACCGACCTGTACCAGGATGTCGCCGTCGACGCCGATGCGCGCCGGTCGCTGGAGCTCGCGCAACGGCTGGTCGTGCTGCAGGAACTCGGCCTGGATGAGTTCTCGCCCGCTTTGCGAGAGAAGGCGCGCGTCATCCTTCAGTCCACAACCGGGTTGCCCGCGGCCGACAAGCCGGTGGATCGTCTCGACGTCGTCGTCGTCGGTCACCTGCGCGCCGTGAAATCCCCGCGCACGGTCTTCGAGGTGGCGCGACTGCTGAGCGCGCATGAAGCCATCCGCATCGTCCACATCGGCGACGGCAGCGGCGACGAGGCGCTGGCCGCCGAGGCAACAGCGACGGCGAAGGCGTGTCCGCACTACGAATGGGTCGGCGCTCTTGCGCATGACGAAACACGCGAGCGCATCCGGCGCGCGCACCTGCTGCTGCACCCCAGCGTGCTCGAAGGCGGCGCGCATGTCGTGATGGAAGCAGTGCGCAGCCACACACCCGTGCTCGCGTCGCACGTCCCCGGCAACGTGGGCATGCTGGGGCGCGATTACGCCGGGTATTTCCCCCATGGCGATGCGCATGCCGTCGTGGCTCTGCTGCGCGAGTGTCGCGCCACGCAGAACGACCCTGCGCAGGGCAAGCTTGCCCTGCTCGGCGCACAATCCCGGCGTCGCGCGCCCCTGTTCGATCCCGCGAACGAACGCGCTGGCCTCCTCGAACTCCTGCAAGAACTGGAACCCGCCCGATGAACGCACCGCTCACACCCACACAAGCCGAACCCCGCCTCACGTCCCTGTCGCACGGCGGCGGTTGCGGCTGCAAGATCGCGCCCGGCGTCCTCTCCGAAATCCTCAAGGGCACGGCGCGCATGCCGATTCCGCCCGAACTGCTGGTCGGCATCGAGACGGCCGATGACGCGGCCGTGTACAAGCTCAACGACGAGCAGGCGCTGATCGCCACCACCGATTTCTTCATGCCCATCGTCGACGATCCGTTCGACTTCGGGCGCATCGCCGCGACCAACGCGATCTCCGACGTGTACGCGATGGGCGGCCGTCCCATCATGGCGCTCGCGCTGGTGGGCATGCCGATCAACGTGCTGAGCACCGCGACCATCGGCCGCGTGCTGGAGGGCGGCGAATCGGTCTGCCGCGCGGCGGGCATCCCGATCGCGGGCGGGCACACGATCGATTCGGTGGAAGCGATCTATGGCCTCGTCGCGCTGGGCCTCGTGCATCCGGATCGCGTCAAGCGAAACGCCGACGCGAAGGCGGGCGACGTGCTGATCCTCGGCAAGCCGCTCGGCGTGGGCATTCTGTCCGCCGCGCTGAAGAAAGAGAAGCTTGACGCCGCCGGCTACGCCCGGATGATCGAAACCACCACGCGCCTGAACACACCCGGCCCGGATCTCGCCGCGCTGCCCGGTGTGCACGCGCTGACCGACATCACCGGCTTCGGCCTCGCGGGCCATACGCTCGAGCTCGCGCGCGGCGCGAAGCTCGCGGCGCAGATCGACTGGAAGCAGGTGCCGCTCCTGCAAGGGGCGCGCGACCTCGCTGGTGCGGGCTACGTCACCGGCGCGTCGGGCCGCAACTGGGCCGGCTATGGCAGCGACGTGCAATTGACGGCGGGCTTCGCCGGCGAAGACCACGCGCTGCTGACGGATCCACAAACGAGCGGCGGCCTGCTGGTGTCGTGCTCGCCAGGTGCCGTGGACGAAGTGCTGGCCGTCTTCCGCCGCCATGGATTCGCCGATGCGGCCGTGGTGGGCGGCATGGTGGAGCGCGGCACGGGTGCCGCGCTTCAAGTACGCTGATTACTTAAATCGATTTATAGCCAAAGTAGTTGCACTGATACCAAAGAACTGATACAAACCGCCCTCGTCTAAAACAATAGTTAGAGATCGAGGGGGGGATTCATGCGCCATTCTTTGGCATTGCTGGCCGCGCTCGTGTGCGCGTCAGAGGTTCTGGCCGCGCCGCAACCGCAACCGCAGCCACAACCGCAGCCGCAAGCGGATATTTCGCTGCGCCAGTTTCCCGTGGAGTTCGAGGCCAACCGCGGCCAGCACGATTCTTCGGTGCGGTTCGTGTCCCGCGCGGGCGCGTACCGGGTGGCGCTCACGGCATCCGGCGCCGTGTTCGCACTGCCTGGCCACGGCCGGTCATCGCCGCCCAGCGTCGTGACCCTGCGTTTCATCGGCGCAAACAAGTCAGTGCTCGCTGTCGGCGAGGGCGAGACGGCCCACAAGACGAATTACCTCCTCGGCGAAGCGTCCGACCGGCAATTCGCGGATGTCCCGAACTTCGAGCGCGTGCGCTACAGCGCGATCTATCCCGGTGTCGATGCGCTCTTCTACGGGCGCAAGGGCGAAGTCGAATACGACCTGGTCCTGAAGCCGGGCGCCGATCCCGGCCGGATCGAACTCTTCTTCGAGGGCGCGCGCAAACTCGAACTGGACAAGCATGGCGACCTGCTCGTGCATACGGACAGCGGGGTGCTCCGGCAGCACAAGCCCGTCGTCTACCAGGAGAAGAACGGCCGGCGGCAGGCCGTCGCATCGCACTACCGCCTGACGCGCGGCAACCGCGTACGCTTCCAGATCGCGGCCTTCGACGCGAAGCGGGCGCTCACCGTGGACCCGATCCTGAGCTACTCGACCTACCTGGGCGGCAGCAACACCGATCTGGGCAACGCCATCGCCGTCGATGCCGCCGGCAATGCGTACATCGCGGGCCAGACCTTCTCGACGAACTTCCCGGTAGCGGGCGCCTACCAGGCGGCGCAGGCCGGAACGGGCGACGCCTTCGTCGCCAAGCTCAACCCGCAAGGCACCGGCCTCGTTTACTCCACCTACATCGGCGGGCGCCGGTCGACGTCCGAAGCGAAGGTGATCGCGGTGGACGCGAACGGCAGCGCCTACATCGCGGGGGTCACGTCGTCGAACAGCTATCCGGTGACCGCGGGCGCCTTCTCTGCGGGTCTCTCGGCTGGTGGTGCGTTCGTCACGAAGCTCTCGCCCGCCGGCAATGCGCTCGTGTATTCCACGTACCTGCAAGGCGCGACGCCGAGATCCATCAAGGTCGATGCCGCAGGCAGCGTGTACCTGGCGGGCCAGACCTTCGGCAACTTGCCGACGACGGCGGGCGCGTTCCGTACCGTGCTGCCGTCCGGCACCGGGGGCAGCGGATTCGTGACGAAGCTGAACGCGGCTGGCAGCGCGCTCGCGTACTCCACCTACCTTGGGGGAGGTGGCGAGGAAGGCCGTGCCGCGCTATTTCAAGGACGCCAATT
>JAZKIF010000022.1:10453-31982 GCA_040385005.1 Pseudomonadota bacterium | reverse complement strand
GATCAACGGGATAGCGACGGATGCCGCCGGCAATGCGTACGTCACGGGCACCACCACCGCCGCCGGATTTCCGGTGACCCTCGGCGCGTTCCAGCCCAATCTTCAGGGCGGACGCGACGCGTTCGTCGCGAAGCTCAACCCGGCGGGCTCCGGCCTCGTGTTCTCCACGTTCCTGGGCGGCGCGACCGACGACAACGGCATGGCGATCGCCGTGGACGCGGGCGGCAAGGTCTATGTGGCGGGAGACACCAAGTCGACCAACTTCCCTCGCCTGAACGGGTACTTCAAGCCGCTGCCGCAATACAACTTCGTGACGGATGCGTTCGTCACGGTGTTCAACCCCGATGGTGGAAGCCTCGCGATGTCCGCCTACCTGGGTGGCCGCGCGTGCCTGAGCGCGACGGTGAGCAGTTGTTCGCCGTCGCAACCCAATGACGGTGCGACGGGGATCGCCGTGGACCCGAGCGGGACCCACATTTTCGTGACCGGCTTTCTCTCGTCGGTGGATGTGAACTGGCTCACCGACGCCATCCAGCCGGCGCAAAGCGGTGGCAAGGACGCATTCGTCGCGAAGATCGAGGTCGATCCGTTCAGCAACTACATCTTCAACATCCGCTACGCGACCCGGCTGGGCGGCAACGTCGACGAGCAGGCGAACGGCATCGGCATCGATGCACAGGGCAACGCGTATATCGCGGGCACCACATACGCCACGAACTTCCCGACGACGCAAGGCGCGTTGCGCGTGGCTGCCGGTGGCGCGGACGATGTCTTCGTCGCGAAGATCAGCACGCTGGGCGTGCCGATCCTGCTGGAGGGCGGCTGCAATGGCGGGCTGAGATCGCTGCTGCGCGCTTCGCTGCCGCTGAATGCGGCGGGCACCGTGGCCTTCCTGGACAACGGGGTCACCGTCGGCACGGCGCCCATCCAGAACGGGCAGGCGATCTACACGGCCGCAGCGGCCATCGGCACGCACAAGTACACGGCCGTGCGCAGCTCGGACGGCGCGGTGTCGAAACCCGTGTACTGCCAGCTCGATCAGTAAGCCTCGCGCCCGCGCGCATCCACAACCACAACGAAACCCAAGAGAGGGGAGGGGCCATGCTGCTTCTACAACTTCGCCGTGCGGCCCTGGTGCTGCTCGCGGCCGCAACCTGCGCGGTCTTTGCCGCGGGGCCTGTCAAGAACAAGGCGCCGACCGTCACGCTCACGTCACCGGTGAGCGGCGCGACATTCAGCGCTCCGGCGACGGTGCCACTCGCCGCGACGGCCGCGGATACCGACGGAACGATCGCCAAGGTGGAGTTCTTCCGTGGCACGACCTTGATCGGCTCGGTCACGACAGCGCCGTACAACTACACGTGGACGGGGGTCGCGGCGGGTAGCTACAGCATCACCGCGAAGGCAACGGACAACGCGGGTGCCGCGACCTCATCGACGGCAGCGAGCATCACCGTATCTGCCGTGACGAACGCGCCGCCGACAGTCACGTTGACGTCCCCCGCCAACGGCGCAAGTTACGGCGCCCCGGCCACCATCCAGCTTGCGGCCAACGCGGCGGACTCGAACGGCACGATCGCGAAAGTGGAGTTCTTCCGCGGCGGCACCACGCTGATCGGAACGGCCACCGCCGCGCCGTACACGTTCAACTGGACCAACGTCGCGGTGGGCGCCTACAGCATCACCGCCAAAGCCACGGACAACGCCGGTGCGACGGCCACATCGAGCGCGGCGGCGATCAACGTCGTCAATTCATCGACGCTCACGACAATCACGAGTCCCACGCCTGCGACGCTCTTCAACTATCCGATCACGGACGTGACCGGTACGTTCAACGGGACCGCGGACACGACGGTGCTCGTCTCCAACGGAAACAACAGCACGATCCTGAGCACGCTCACAGGCACGACCACTTTCATCGCGAAGAACGTGCCGCTGTCGCCAGGCGCGAACACGCTCACGGCGACGGCGGTTCGGCGCGACGGCACTTCCTCGTCGGCGAGCGTCACGGTGGATGTGCCGCAGCGTCTGGTGGTGTTGACCTCGCCCACGTTGGGCGCCTCCTACGAGATGCCGCCCAACCTCACATTTCAGGCGTCCACGCTGCTGTCCAGTGGAACGGTGCAGCGCGTGGACTACTTTCGCAACGGCGTTGGCAAGCTGGGTACTGCGACGAGTCCGCCGTATGCCTTCACGTTGGGCAATCCGGCGAAGGGGTCATACACGGTGTACGCGCTGATGGTCGATGACAAAGGTGTTTCGCGTCAGTCGCAGCAGATCTCGTTCACCGTCGCCGGACCGAACGTCGCGCCATCGGTGAGCCTCACGGCGCCGGCCAACAATGCCGCGTTCGGCGCGCCGGCCTCGATCACGCTGCAGGCGAGTGCTTCGGACAGTGATGGCACCGTGGGCCAGGTGGAATTCCTGCAGAACGGGCAATACCTGGGCAGCACGAACGTCGCTCCGTATTCGTTCGTTGTCTCCGGGCTCGGCGTAGGTGCATATGCATTCACGGCGCGCGCCACGGATGACAAGGGTGCGAGTACGACGTCGGCGCCGGTTTCGGTGATGGTCGCGACACCGCCGTCGGTGACGCTTTCGACGTCTGCGTCGGCGGGCAAGGTCGCGGCGGGGTCCAGCGTCGCGCTGAACGCGGATGCCTCGGGCAGCGGCAGCCCGATTGCACGTGTGGAGTTCTATGCCAACAGCACGCTGATTGGGACGAGCACCACCGCGCCATTCAGCTTCGTGTGGTCGAACGTGGCGCTGGGGAATTACTCGCTCACGGCGCGGGCCGTGGATACCGCGGGCATTGCGGCCACGTCGGCGCCGGTGTCGTTATCGGTCGTTCCGGGGCCGAACGTGAGCGTGACCGCACCGGTGGGAGGCACGAACTTCTTCGCACCGGCTGCGATCACGATCACCGCGAATGCCAGCACCGTGGCCGGCAGCATCACCAGCGTCGCGTTCTTTCAGAACGGCACGCCGCTGGGCACGGTGATTGCCGCGCCGTACAGCTGGGTGTGGAACAACGCGCCTGCCGGGAGCTACGCGCTGACCGCGGTGGCGACGGATGATCAAGGGACATCGAGCACGTCGACGGTGGTGAACATCTCGGTGGGTGCGCCGACGATCGTGTTGGACGCGCCGTTGGCGGGTGCCTCTGTCGGGCCGGAAGGGGCGCTGGTGCGGGGCCACATCTCCGCACCGAAGTACTCGGGTGTGACGGTCAATGGCGCCATCGCCTTTGTCGACAGCGGCGGCAATTTCTACGCGAACGGCATCGTTCCGCTCGAAAGCCAGATCACGGCCGCGCTCTCCACGGTTGAAGGGGCGCTGACCACCTCCACAGTGACCGTCTCCGCAGGCGCGAGCGCAACCAGCGTCGTCACCGTTGAAGATGAGGAGAGCATTGGGCCGGTGAATCCCAAATTCACGTTCCGCAACGCGAATGGCATCGGGCAACTGGACATCGATTACCTTGGCAGCGGCATGTTCAACTTCAGCACCGCGAACGACCCCAGTTTCGTCACCGGGCGCAAGGAGATCGTCTACACGCTGTCGTTCGGCTCCCTCGGGGTGATCCGGCCGATTTTCAGGATCACGGACATGCTCGGCAACGTCACGACCCAGCAACTGGCGGTAACCGGGGTGGACCCGGTGAAGATGGACCTGATGCTGAAGGACCTGTGGATGCGCTTGCTGGCCAAGGTGCGCACTGGCGACGTGGAAGGCGCGCTGAATGGCGTCACTGCCGGCGCGCAGGGGCAATACCGATCGATCTTCCAGAACCTGCAACCGGATGCAGCCACGGCGGTGGATCAATTGGGCACGCTGGAGGGTGTGACGCTTTCCATCGACCACGCCGAATACGTGATCCTGCGGCAAAAGGCAGGGGGCACGGTGGGGTATCCGGTGTACTTCATTCGCGACAACGACGGCGTGTGGCGCGTCGATGCGATGTGAGCAGGGGTCCAATGAAACATCTGTCTAGACTCCTCACGTGCATTGCCGCGCTATCTCTGGCATCGCTCCAGGCGTGCTCTTCGTTCGGCGGGCCCGTTAGCGGTGTGGTGATCGACGAGACAACGGGTAAACCGGTTGTCGACGCGATTGTCGTGATGCGTTGGCACGGAAACTGGACGAAGATTTTCGGCGAGAGCAGCAGTGCCTGCTATCACGTAGAAACCGCACGCACTGATGCGGCGGGCCGCTATCAGATCGCAGCGTGGAGTCGTCCATGGTCGTTCTCGGACTTGCGGTTTACCTCCGCAGGGGTTGACTACCACGCGTACAAGCCCGGCTATGTAACGGTTTTCAAGGAGGGCACGATCACGTTGCCCGCCCGCATCGTCGTAACGCCTTTCAAAGGCACGAAGGATGAGTATTTCGAGCAAGTCCTGAGCAGTCCCGCCTGGTGGTGCGAACAAGGCGGCACCAGTCGTAGAGGTCTGCGCCAGCTGTTGGTGGCTACTGCCAGCGAAGCTGCCGCACTGGCCGAAACGCAAAACCAGCGAGGCCTTGCGTCTTTCCTGGCGAGTCAGATCGACGATCCGTTTGATGAGGAAATCAGGGTTATGCGATGACCAGGACCCAATGGGCAGTTTTTGAGAGAAGAGGAGCAGAAATGAAACCATTAAGGTCTTTGCTAATCATGATGGCAGCATTGGCCATTGCATCACTGCAAGCCTGCTCCGCATACCGTGGACCTGTGATTGGCGTCGTGGTCGATCAGGCTACTGGAAAGCCGGTTGCCGATGCGATTGTTGTCATGCGCTGGCATGGCAACTGGACGAAGATTTTCGGGGAGAGCAGCAGTGCCTGCTATCACGTAGAAACCGCACGCACCGATGCTGAGGGTCGCTACAGGATCGCTGCGTGGACCCGTGCATGGTCGTTCTCAGATCTGCGGTTTACCTCTGCAGGTGTGGACTACCACGCCTACAAGCCCGGCTACATAACTATTTTTAAAGAAGGCACGATCGCGCTGCCGTCGCGAATCGTTGTGGCGCCCTTCACAGGCACCAAAGATGAGTATTTCGCTCAAGTCCTGACAAGTCCTGCCTGGGGGTGCGCGCAAGCTGGCCCGAGCAGGAGGAGCATGCGTCAGTTTTACGTGGCGGCGGCGCGTGAGGCTGCTGAACTGGCGGAAACAAGGAATCAGCAGCGGCTGGCTTCTTTTCTGGCGAGTGAGATCGACGATCCGCTCGACGAGGAACTTAAAAGGGCGAAGTAAGGTGTGGTCGATTCGACAAAGTTTAAATAAGACATCGGAAAAAGGAACAAAAAATTGAAAAATGCAAGACTCTTCCTCACAGTGATGGCGGTACTGGCGGCGAAGCCTGCATTGCCCTACGAGCTCGCGACACATGCGGCAATCACATATCAAGCGTACAACCGATCAAAACTTGCGATCAATCAAGGGCTACGTCGCGATCTTGGCCTCGATTGGTATTTAGTGGACACGTCTGCGCGCGATGCCACATTCGATTCGGCTTACGGTACGACCATTCCTTTCAATTCGACGTACTACGACAGCTCATCCAGCGACACGGAGAGGCAGGCGCACGAATTCGAGTTCCGCATCATCAAAGATCTCACAATTCCACCACTCACCCTGCCCGGTTGGCTGATGCGCGGCGCAGTACGCGAGGACGACGCTGGCAACCGGTTCGTGCGTCCCAAAGGAGAGCCCGCGAACGACGATCCCTACGGCGACATCAACCGCTGGTGCAATCACTTCTTCGATCCGACCAAGCCCGCAGGCCAACGCAAGGCCGACTTCTTCTGCTTGTTCGACGTGCGCGACGACGCAGTGAATTGGGCGACAGGCTCGACCGATGCGTTTGCCTCTCCGAGCCAGCCCGATACTTCGCGGCGAAACCACTTTACCGTGGTCGATGCAAGAGAGGCGATGTACCGCGCCTTGACCGGGAGGAAGTCGGACGGCACCGGAGCCGGCGGCGCGGGACTCGATGCGGACATGACGACTCGCAAGGCTTATTGGGCCACGACGTTCAGGGCTTTGGGCGATGTCATGCACCTGAACCAGGACATGGCGCAGCCCCAGCACACACGCAACGAGTCGCACGCAGGCATCACCGCGCGTAACTTCATGGGCAACCCCATTTATGAGAAATATCTGGACGCACGCGTCAGGGGTCAGGCAGAGTTCGAAATCAACGGCACCGTCATCTCTTCTCCGCCTCTACTCAACTTCGGCACCTACGACGCCGTCAAATTCACCAGCTACAGCGACTTCTGGAGCACCGCGCCCGGCCAAGCCATCCCCTCGGGCCGCGGCCTGGCCGACTACAGCAGCCGCGGCTTCTTCACACCCGCGAGCAACTTCGGCAACTCCAAATACCCATCACCGAGCAGCGCCCTGGGCGCTTACTCCCGCGAAACCATTGCCTTCTCGCGCGGCTATTCGGCGACCTACCTCGTGCGCGATGTTCCGGACAGCTACGCCGGCGGCTCGGACAGGCTACACCAGACCCGTGAAGGAACCTGGCTTGACTTCCTGCGCGATGGATCAACAGGCTACGTGCTGGACCGCACGGTGTTCGACGATATGGCGAACGTGTTGATCCCCCGAGCTGTCGGGTACTCGGCGGGCCTGCTGAACTTCTTCTTCCGCGGCAAGATCGAAATGAAGCTGCCCGATGAAGGCGTCTACGGCTTCGTCGATCACGCCACAAAGACCATCGCCGCGTCCGACTTGCGGACGAACAACACCGGCTTCGACAAGATCAAGCTCAAACTCAGTGCGCCCGCCATGGGTTATGACGACCAGCCGCAGCAGTTCAGCGGCGGCAAGCTGCTGGCGGTGCTCAAGTTCCGGCGCAACCTCTGCAACGACCCGTCCGGCACCAATTTCGACCTGAGTGGCGTGAAGGACCTGGACGCCCTGTCCGGCGACAAATACAAGTACGACACGTGTCGGACGACCGAGGACGAAGTCGTCGTGTCCGATCCTGCCAACGGAGGCGCGATGGTTTCCCTGACGACAGCGGACCAGCCGTTCACCTTCAGCTTCCAGAAGGCGCTGCCGATGAACGCCACCGACGTGCGCCTGCAAGTGGTCTATCGAGGGCAACTGGGCACGGAAGCGAACGCGGTCGCGGTCGCGACCCAGGATCTGTCCGAGCCGACGTTCTTCTCGTACATCAACGCGAGCGACTACTACGCGATCAGCACCCCCACCGGCATCGAAGCGCACACACGCGACGAGGTCAACGGCAACCAGGCGTTGTTGCAGGCCGTCCAGCCGTCGTCCTGCATCGACCGCAACGTCACGCCCAACCAGCTGAAATCCAGTTGCCTGAACACGTTCGACTTGAAGCTGGGTCTGAAGGTCGGAACCACCACGATCAACGTCGATTCCCTTCCCGTCAGGCGCTTCGTGCGCATCGCGATGCTGGGCGATGCGAAGGGCAGCAGCTCGCTGGCCCAGGACGCCGCGAACAGCTGCTTTCCGCACACCGCCTTCACTGTGTCGGGCCTGGAGTGGCAGAGCAACGCGGATCCCGCGACCAACGCCACGAACGTCATCTACCCGAGTACGGGAAAGGTGCGCGGTATCCATGGCTGGTACGCAACCAGTTGCATCGGCAACGCGGACGGGCTTGCGCCGGGCGCGTCGGACAACCGCAACCAGGTTATGACGGAGTTATCCACCGAGGAGAAGTCGCCTTGGATGGTGACGATCAACGGCGGCAACGGATTTTGACGGCGCACATCAAAGGGACCTCGAGAATGAACAGCAACATCATCGCCATTGCAATCGCACCTCTCCTCGCAGCTTCAATGTGGGTTCATGCGGCCCCGCCCGACCCCGTGCCGCAGGAGAAGGCAGCGGCTGCAATGGTCAGGGTGGAAAAGCATGAGCAAAAGACGGAGGAAAAGGCTTCGAGCAAGGCCGAGAAGAAATCGGCCAATGTAGCCGTGCAAAGTGGCAAGCCGCAACCGGCGCCGGACAAATAGTTGCCGGCGCCGAGTCACTCCGCAGGCGGCGGCGCAGCCTTTAACTGCCGCATCAGCGACCACGCCACGCCGCCCAGCAGCAGCACACCCGCGATGAGCACGGCCCACAGCAAAGCCGCCCGCTGCGAAATGCCCGCCTGCTGAATCACGGCCAGGAATCCCGTCTCGGCCTCCGGCGTCGGTGCCACGGTGCCCGCGCCGACAACCGCCTCGGGCAGCTCGTCGATCCGCTTTCCGGCCAACGCGGCCGAGAGCACGCTCAGCGGAAGCGCAGCACCCGGCGTGTCCGTGCGGCCCGCAGCCAGCTGAAACGGCGCGCTGCCGTTCGCCACGAAAACCAGTTGCACCGGATCGAACTCCGCCGATGCGTCGAGCTTCGTCCCGGAGAGATCGGCCCCTTGGGTCGACTCCACGCGCAGCCATTTCACGCTGGCGCGATGCAAGGCCACCGGCGGATTCGTCGAGTCGTTCCCCGCCGCGCCAAGCCGATACACGACAGTGGACGACAGCACGCGCCAAGGCTGAGACGGCTCATTGCGTCCGAGGATGCGCACCGGCAACAGCGCGTTGGCCTGCGGCGTGGTGAGCACGAGCGCCGCGATTGGCGTCGCGAAAGGCAATTGAACTTCCAGTCCCTTGGCCTGCGCCTGCAACGCGGGCAACGCCGCGCGAATGCGCGCGGGCGCCGCCGGGCCGGAGGCGATCAACCCCGTGACCGATTCGACCGTGACACCCTCCTGCCCACTCCAGTCCAAACGCAGATATCGGCCATCCAATGAAAGCGGTTGCTCGAACTCCAGCACGTGGTTCGCCGGCGCGCCCGCGCCTTCGAAGCGGAACAGCCGGCCGCGAGTCTGCGCTGGCATCCAGCTCGCAAGATCGCTGCTGGTCGACACGGTCATGCGCACCGGCGCATTGGCGGGCAGGCCCGCTTGCACCTTGAGCGCCGAGAGCGGCTGCTTCTGCCCGCGCGTGTCGAAGATGACCGAGTCGATCTTCGTGGCGCCTGCAGCGGGTTGCTGCCCGTCGATCTGCACCCACACCGAGCGCTGCCCATCCCCAATGCGCACCTGTATCGTGCCCTTCTGCGATTTCGCATTCCCGCCAACGGCGGCGTACAACGGCAAAGCGGAAAATGCGGGCGTCGACACCAACGGCAGGGCCGCAGGGGCGGGAGGCGCAGCGAGCGCGAACGGCACGACTTCCCCAGCTGCGTTGAAGATCCGCACATCGCGCGCGTCGGCGCTTTGCATGCGCGCGAGCGCTTCCGCGGGAATGCCGGCGCGCGCGACGTTCGCCGAAGCAGGCACTTCAAGCTGCGCGCGAAACGCGAAGTCCTGCGGCTGCGGCGCCTGCGCGAAAGCGGCCAGGGCGCATCCCAGTCCGACAAGCAGGGAAACTGGCCGGCAAGCAACGCGGCAAACGACGCGGCTTAAAACCGATGCGTTCATGTGCCCGCTCCCTGCAACTTGCCGTCCACCGCTTCACCCTTCGCACGCGGTGGCGGCAGCGGCGCGAAGTACCCCACCACCAGCATCAACACACCGACAGCGATGAACACGAAGATTCGCTCCGACCCGCCGCGATTCGACAGATCGATCACGAACAATTTCAACACCGTGACGCCCAGCAACACCGCGCCGAGCATCCACGCATTGCGCAGGTCCCGCCGGTGCGCGCCGATCATCAGGCCGAGCGCGAGCAAGGTCCAGAGGATCGAGTAGCCCGCCTGCACGAGGAAGGACGAGAAGAGCTGCTGCGCGTTCCATGTCACACCAAAATAGTGATGCGCAATGCGCAGCCACACCGTGTTGATCGCGATGAAGCCGATGCCCGCGAGTGCCAGCAGCCAGCCGTTGCCGCGCGCGGCTTGTGGCACGTCGAGGTCACTGCGGCGCAGCCGCATCAACCAAAGCGCGCAAGCGGCCAGGCCCATCGCGACGGCTAGGTCCGTGGGATTCAGCAGAGGCACATAGGGAAGCGGGCGCGAGTTGCCGCTGGAATAGACCGCAACGAGCAGACTGCCCAGCGCGACACCCAAGGCGAGCGGCGCGGCGGCGAGCCACAGGTAGGCGCGCTTGAACCGGTCCAGCGGCCATTCCTTCTGCATCCCGTCGAAGAAAGCGCGGCGCGAGAGCAGCAGCAACACCAGCGTGCCCGCGACGAGCAGGATGACCGTCGCCCAGGACGTCTGCCACAGCCCACCCTTGCCGATGCTGAACACCAGCAGGTTGCCTTCGAGCAGCACGATGAGCCAGACGCCACCCGCGTGGACCCACGGCCACCACGCCTCGGGCCGGCCCTTGTCGAGTGCGCGCAGCATGACGAAGTGCAGCGCCAGCACCAACGGCCACGCGAGCCAGCCGCCCTCCACGAACACGTGCTCCATCGTGAACGCGCCGTACACCGCGTAATACAGCAGCAGCGGCAGCACGATCCAGCCGGGCGTCGCGGCGATCTCCCACGGCTGCTTGCGGGTTGGCAGCGCAAGGAAGTGGACCGCGAATGCGCTCGCCACCCACGCGACCATCTGCAGGTGAAGCTGCATGGCCGCGCTGAACACCGGCGTCACCGCGCCCGCGACGTCGGGCACCTGCCGGCCGATTTCTCCCATCAGCGCGAACTGCCACCACAGGAAGCCGACCCAGAAGAAGATGGGCGCGAGCGCGTTCTCGATGTTCGTGAACGAGCGCGACATCGCCGAATCGTTCGCGCTGTCGGTCGCGAGAGGCTCGCGTGTCCACCAGGCGATGGCCACCGCCGATGCAGCCAGCATGAACGCGCCGATAAAGAAGGGATTCGCGAACGGGAAAAGCGCCGTGTGCACGTTGCCGCCGCTGCGCTCCAGCCCGGCGATGAACGAAACAGCCGCGAACGCTTGCAAGGCAAGGCCTGCCGCGCGAGCCAGCCAGCGGCCCTGGCGACGGCCCATCCAGTAGACAGCGGCGCCCTCGACCGCCCACACCGCCGAGGTCCAGCGCGCATCCAGCGCCAGTGGAACCGCGAGCGTGATGAATCCGAGACCGAGCGCAAGGAAGCATTCGGCGAGCCAGCGGCTGGCGGCATCCTTGCCTTCCTTGCGCCGCGCCATCCACCCGCCAAGAACGATGTAGAACGCGCCCATGGCGAGCGACGAGAAGGCAGCCACATATTCCATGTCGCGCACCAGCGCCGCTTGCAGGCTGAATGCGGCGATCGGCACGCCGAAAACCATCGTGCCATCGACCGCGCGTTTTGCGGCGAGGGAATGGCGCGTCGCGTAGAGCAAGGTCGCGGCGACGTAGACGAGGAAGAACGCGATGAGGAACGGCTCGGTCGTGTCGAAGTTCTCCGGCTTGTACTTGAGCGCGCCCCATGCGGTCGCGACGCCGAAGGTTGCGAAGAAACCGAGCAGGTTCAGCGGACGCCAGGCTTTGAGCCAGGCGATGGCCGCGATCGCGACGCCCAGCAGCAGGTAGTAGCTGAACAGCGCGACGTGGTTGCCCTGGCCGGTCGATACAAGGATGGGCGCCGCGAAACCGCCCGCGAAACCGATGAAGGCCATGGCGAGCGAGTTCTGCGCGATCGCGATGGCGGCGGCGAAGGCGCAGATCAATCCCAGCGCCGCGAACGCCGCGCCGGCGGGCAGGAAGTTGTAGAGGCGGAAAGCGGCGAACACGGTGAGGTACAGCACCGCCACGCCCGCGCCCTGCAGCGTGAGGGCGTAGGCGAGTTTGTCCGGACTCTTGCCGCGCAGGCGGAAGCCGAACACGAACAAGGCGATGCCCGACAGCGCGATGGCCGCGAGGCGCAACTCCGGCGGCAGCAGCGCGTTGTCGATCGCGTACTTGGCGAGGAATGCCAGGCCGACGAACAGCACGAGCACGCCCATGCGCACGACGGTGTTGCCGCCGAACAGCCAGTCGCGCGCGCGGGTGACGAGCGTGGTGAAGATGTCGGGCTCCGCGGGCTCGATGGGCTTCACTGGAGGCGCAACCGGCGGGACGTAGGTCTCGTAGACCTGCGCGATGGGCGCCGCCTCTTGGGGAAACGTCTCCTGGAAATCCGCCGGCTTTGCTTCGGGACGAGCTGTGCCAGCAGCAGCGGGCGCGAGAATCGCCGCCGCGACCTGTGCGGCCGTTGCGGCAACCGGCGGTGCTGTTACCGGGCCCTGCGCACGTAGCCGTGCATGCGCCTCCTCGACCTCCTTGCGCACCGCGTTGCGCAGCATGCGTCCGGCCAGGGCGCCGAGTGCCGCGCCGATCACCAACTGCCGCTCCCAATCGTGCCCGCGCCACAAGAGCCCGAGCACCCCACCCCAGATTGCGCCCCAAAAAACCATGATGGCCTCCGTCGTCCGTGAATATCCAGCCGCGATTCGCGACTGTGGCGTCCCTTGCATGCGTGGCGGGCCGCTCCGTCCGCGCAGTATAAGAACTTGCTACTAAGCGGCGCACCCATGGATGCCGCGGCGCCAAATCGTGACAATGGCTGCGCACACAGGAGACGACCATGAAAGAGCGCGACACGCAGCTCAAGGCCTTTGCCGCATTGCTGGATGACGAAGAGGCGCGGCGCCTGCAGTCGGCCGCGCGCGGCCCGCTCAACGGCAAGTTGGTCGCCGTGAAGGACATCTTCGACACGGCCGACCTGCCGACAAGTTATGGCTCCCCGATCTACGAGGGTTACCGTCCAGCGCACGACGCCGCGATGGTGGGCATCATCCGGCGCGCGGGCGGGGTGGTGATGGGCAAATCGGTCACGACGGAGTTCGCGTACCTGCAGCCTTCGGCGACGCTGAACCCGGCCGCGCCGGGATGCACGCCGGGCGGCTCGTCCGCGGGCTCAGCCGCAGCGGTCGCGGCGGGTCTCGTGCCGCTGGCCATCGGCTCTCAAACCGGAGGCTCGACCGTGCGGCCTGCGTCGTACTGCGGCATCGTCGGGTTCAAGCCGAGCTTCGATGTGTTGCCGACGGCGGGCATGAAAAGTTTTTCGTGGTCGCTCGACACGGTGGGCTTGTTCGCGCGCACGGTGGACGAGGTCGCGGACTTTGCGCAGGCAGTAAGCGGGGGGCGCATCGCGGCGCTGTCGGCGAACGCGCGTCGCGAATGGCGTGTGGGCGTTCCGCGCGCTTATCCGTGGGGTGAGGTATCGCCGAGCGCGCGGCAGGCGATGGGGCGCGGTGTGTCGGCTTGGCGAAATGCTGGCGCGCGCATCGTCGACTGCGATCTGCCAACCTGGGTGGGCGAAGCGCATGTCGCGCACGACGCCGTGCAAGGCTGGGAAGCAGTGCGGGCGCTGCGACGCGAGATGGAGGAGTTCGGCGATCGGCTCTCACCATTGCTGCGCGACTATCTACAAGGCGCGTTGATGATCAGTGATGCGCAGTACGCAACCGCGCAGGCCACCGCATCACTCGCGCGCACCCGCTGCGATGCGTGGATCGACGGCGTGGATGTGCTGCTCACGCCGAGCGCGCCCGACGAGCCGCCGGAAGGTTATGGCAGCACCGGCGCGTCCACCTTCAATCGCGCATGGACGCTATTGGGCAATCCGTGCCTCAACGTGCCCGGTGCCACAGGCATCAACGGTAGGCCGATGGGCTTGCAAGTGATCGCGCCGCGCGGGATGGACTCGTTGTGCCTGGCCGCAGGGGCGTCGCTGGAGTGGGCGCTGGCGTCGGCTTAGCGTCTCACGCACCAAGCCCCATTTTTCCTTTGGCGGCTGAGGCCAGGAACGCAGACCGCGTCATGTTGTGGGACTGTGCAAACTCGTCAATCTGGTGGACCAACTGCTCTGGCAAGCTGATGTTCAGCCGTACCGCTTTTGTGCTGATCCTAGACAAGTCGATGTCGACGAGCATCCAGTAGCCACCGGTGAAGCGCTTGTCCTTGACCCATCGCTCGGGCGAGCTGGGATCGGGAATCGCGAAGGACTCGCCCATGAAGTGAACCTGCACGGCCTCCTGGGCGGCTTGGGGCAATCCTTCGAGCGTATCGGCGGCTGCGAAACAGCCTTCGAAGTCGGGGAACGTCAGGCCGTAGGCGCTCTTTTTCTCACGATGTACATAAGCAGGATAAAACATGTCTGCTCCTTTCACTTCCAACCGGCTTGCCTATGGATATTTCGGACAGTTCCGAGGGGAAGGTCTTTCTTGGGGTGCGGGACCACCACATGGCCGGGACGATCCGGGTGCTTGAACTTGTGATGACTGCCCACTGTATGCACGAGAATCCAGCCCTCCGATTTCAGGCGCTTGATGATCTGCGTGCTGTGCATTGTGTAATTCTACACAATGCACACGATTACACAATGACGCCGATGGAGGCTACTGGGCGTCCCATGCGCTGGCGGCGGCTTAGTGCGAACGGCACTTACCCAAGCCAAAAAGTCTGTCATCCCGGCCTTGAGCCGGGATCCATAGCTCGTTGGCATATCTATCAGTCATCGTGGAATGGATCCCGGCTCAAGGCCGAGATGACAGGTTTCTGCCGAGATGACAGATTTTTACCTCGCCCACCGCAGCACCAGCGCATCCAGCCGCTTCGCCGTCTCCACCAGCAACGACCGGCTGAACGGGTTGATCGGAGGGAACGGATGCCGCGGCGCTTCGCAGGCGATGACGCCGCCTCCCTTCATCAGCGACTTCGCCGCCAAGGGCCCGCACTGCCGGTTCTCGATGTTGATGAGCGGCAACCAGCGCTCGTACAGCGCGATCGCCTCGTCGCGCCGTCCCGCACGGAACGCGTCGAGGATCGGGCGGATGCCGTCGGGGAATCCGCCGCCGGTCATCGCACCGGTCGCGCCGGCGTCGAGGTCGGGCAACAGTGTGATCGCCTCCTCACCATCCCACGGCCCTTCGATGGCGTCGCCACCCAGCCGCAGCAATTCGCGCAGCTTCGCGGCGGCCCCGGCCGTCTCGATCTTGAAGTACGCGACGTGCTCGATCTCTTGCGCCATCCGTGCGAGAAATGCCGCGGAGAGCGGCGTGCCCGCAGCGGGCGCGTCCTGGATCATGATCGGAATGTTCACGGCATCCGACAGGCGCGAATAGAACTCATGGATCTGCGGCTCGCCGACGCGAAACGTCGCGCCGTGATACGGCGGCATCACCATCAGCATCGCCGCGCCCAGCTCCTGCGCGCGGCGGGAACGCTCGGCGCAAACCTTCGTGCTGAAGTGCGTGGTGGTCACGATCACCGGCACGCGGCCGTCGACGTGTTCCAGGATCGCGCGCGTGAGCACTTCGCGCTCGTCGTCCGCCAGCAGGAACTGCTCGGAAAAATTCGCGAGGATGCACAGCCCGTTGGAGCCGGCATCGATCATGAAATCGACGCAGCGCTTCTGGCTGGCGAGATCGAGCTCGCCCGTTTCGGTGAAGGTCGTGGGGACGACCGGGAACAGGCCCTCGTAGCGGGCGGATCGGCGTGTGCTCATTCGATGATGTTGAAGTCCCCGAGGAACTCCGTCTTGAGGGTCAACCCGAGGCCCGGCGTGTTGTCGTCGAGTTGCAGGAAGCCTTCCTTGGCCACCGGCTCGCCGTCGAAGATGTAATAGAACAGCTCGTTGCCGACTTCCACGTCGAACATCGGGAAGTACTCGCTCATCGGCGATGCCAGCGTGCTCATGGTGAGGTGGTAGTTGTGCATCTGGCCCGCGTGCGGCACGACCGGCACGCTGTAGGCCTCGCACAGCGCGTTGATCTTGTGCGCCATGGTGATGCCGCCCACGCGATTGGTGTCGTACTGCACCACGCTCACGGCCTTGCGGTCCAACAGCTGCTTGAAGCCGAGCAGCGAGTACTCGTGCTCGCCGCCGGAGATCGGGATGCTCGTGAGCTGGTTCAGCTCCGCGTAGCCGTCGATGTCGTCGGCGATCACCGGCTCTTCCAGCCAGCGCGGCTGGAATTTCTCGAGCTTGGGCAGCATGCGCTTGGCGTATTCGAGCGTCCAGCCCATGTAGCACTCGAGCATGAGGTCGTTGTCGTAGCCGATCACTTCGCGGATCGCTTCGACGGCTTTCAGATTCTCCGCCACGCCCTTCGTGCCGTGCGCGGGACCGTAGCCGAAGCGCGATTTGAACATCGTGAAGCCTTGCTTCAGGTACTTCTCCGCTTCGGCCTGCATCTCCTTGATGTCCGTGCGGTACAGCTTGGAGTAGTAGCAGGGAATCTTCTCCTTCGTGCGCCCGCCCAGCAGCTTGAACACCGGCTTGCCGACGCTCTTGCCCAGGATGTCCCAGATGGCGATGTCGATCGCCGAGATCGCGGCCATCGCGATGCCCTTGCGGCCCCAGGCGTGCGTGCCGCGGTACATGCGCTGCGAGAGAAGTTCGTAGTCCCACGGGTCCTGCCCGACGACGAGCGGCGTGAGGTATTCGTCGATGATGGCCTTCGCGATCTTCGGTGCCAGCGCCACGTTGCCGAGGCCCACGATGCCGTCATCCGTCTCGATCTCCACCACGGTCCACGAGTGGAAGCGGAAGGTGCTCATGGTTTCCTTGCTGGTCGGCAGCAAGTCCATGGCGTTGGAGCAGAAGTTGCCTTGCGGCGGAACGGTCTTGCCCTTCCATTCGAAAACGCGGGCGCGTACGGATTTGATCTTCATGAAGAGCTCCTCGGTTGGTGTTGGCCCATGCGGCAGGCGATGGCGAAAGCGTTGGACATCGCCTGCACGTTCGCCTTGCCCTGGCCGGCGATGTCGTAAGCCGTGCCGTGGGCGGGGGTGGTAATCGGGACGGGCAGGCCGCCCTGGACGGTGACGCCGCGGGAGAACCCGAGCAGCTTGATCGCGATCTGGCCCTGGTCGTGGTACATCGTGACCACGGCGTCGAGCTCGCCGTCGCGCGCGCGCAGGAAGATCGTGTCGGCCGGGAACGGGCCGACGACATTCACGCCGCGTGCGTTCAACTCGCGCACCGCGGGCTCGATGACGTCGATCTCCTCGCGACCACAAGTGCCGCCGTCGCCGTTGTGCGGATTGAACCCCGCGACGGCCACGCGCGGTTCGGCGATGCCGTTGGCCTGCAGCGAGCGGTAGATCAGCGTCGCCGCATCGATGATCCGCTCCCTGGTGATGTATTTCGACACGTCCTTCGTCGGCACGTGCGAGGAGATTCTCGAAGTCCACATGCCGTCCAGCGTGTTGAACTCGCAGAAGAAGCCTTCCACGCCGAGGTGCTGCGCGAAGTGATGCAGCTCGTCCTCGTGCGCCAGGCCGCCTTGCTTCATCGCGAACTTGTTGAGCGGCGCGAAGCAGATCGCGTCGACATGACCCGCGAGCGCGGCGTCCATGCACTGGTCGAGCACCTGGATGACGGAGCGGCCGCCGGCGGGCTGGGCCTGCGAACGCTGCACTTCCCCGGCGCGCACCGTGTCGACGGCGATGAATGCGGGCAAGGTGCGGTCTGTGCGCGCGCGCACGTCGGCCAATGAGGCTACTGCTAGCGTGGCGACGGAAACACCGGCGATGCGCTGGCCGTCCTGCCAAAGCCACGGGTCGCCGATGAGCGCCACGTTGGCCTTGCTGGTGATGTTGTCCTGCGCGAGGAGGCGCGCGATCAATTCTGGGCCGATGCCGGCCGGGTCGCCGAGTGTCAACGCGACGACGGGAACATGGGAGGAGGTGTCGCTCATGGGGCTCAATCGATGCGGATGTTCTTCTTGCGGATCAGGTCGCCGAAACGCTGGTACTCGGCGTTGTGGAACGCGAGGAACTGCGCCTGCGACATCGGCGTGATCTCCGCGCCGATGCCGTCGAGGCGCGTGCGCGTCTCGGGCATCGCGAGCACCTTGTTCACTTCGTCGTGCACGCGCTGCTGGATGTCCTTCGGTGTCGAAGCCGGCATATAGATGCCGTACCACGCGCTCATCTCCACGCCTTTCACGCCGGCTTCGGCGAGAGTCGGCACGTTGGGCAGTTGCGGGTTGCGCTTCGCGCTCGCAACCGCCAGCGCTTTCATCTTGCCGCCCTTGATGTGGCCGATGACGGAGGGCAGCGTGTCGAAGCTCATCTGCACCTGCCCGCCGATCAGGTCGACCAATGCCGGGCCGCTGCCTCGATAGGGGATGTGCGTGATGAAGACACCGGTCGCGTCCTTGAACAGCTCGGCGGCGATGTGCTGCGTGCTGCCCGCGCCGCTGGTGGCGTAGTTCAGCTGGCCGGGCTTGGACTTGGCAAGCAGCACGAGGGATGCAACGGAATCGACCGGCACGGTGTTGGAGACGACCAGCACGTTGGGCACGGAGCCGACGAAGGCCACCGGCACGAGGTCCTTGTTGCTGTCGTAGCCCAGCTTGATCAGGTGCGGCGCGATGGCGTGCGCGGTGGAGACGCCCATCAGCAGTGTGTGGCCGTCGTTCGACTTGGCCGCCACGTCGGCGGCCAGCGTGTTGGAGACGCCGGGGCGGTTCTCCACGACCACGGCCTGACCGAGCAACGGCCCGAGGCGATCGGCCACGGCGCGCGCCATCGCGTCCGTGCCGCCGCCGGGCGCGGAGCCCACGAGGATCCGCAAGGGCTTGGCGGGCCAGGCGGAGGATTGGGCGAGGGCGGGGGCGGCTGTCGCGGCGAACAGCGCCGTGCAGGCAAGTGCCAGGGTGGCCAGGCGTCTTTTCATCGGTTTGTCTCCATCGGGAATCTCTTTCGGGAATGCATCGATCGTAGGGAAGCGATTGATTCCCGTAAACTGAAAGCTCTTCATGGATGCATAACCTGGGGTGATCAATCATGGGATCCATCGACAAGCAGGATTCGACGCCGCAACTGCTCAATCGGCTGCGCATGCGGCAGATCGCGCTGATCCTGGCCGTCGACGAGTTGCGCACGCTGCGCGCTGCAGCGGGCCAGCTTGGGATGACACAGCCCGCCGCGACGAAGATGCTGCACGAGCTGGAGAACGCGCTGGGCCAGCCGCTCTTCGAGCGCGCGGGGCGCGGCCTCAAGCTCAACCCGGCCGGTGAGCGCGTGACGGGCTACTTCCGCAGCATCCGCGGCAGCATGGAGGCGCTCAACCGCGAGCTCGGCGAATTCCGCCTGGGCGGCGCGGGCAAATTCGCGATGGGCAGCATCATGGCGGCGTCGCCGGGGCGGCTCACGCAGGCGATGCTGGGACTGAAGAAGGAGTTTCCGCTGTTGGCGATCGAGATCGCGGTCGACACCAGCGACCGGTTGCTCGCTCAGTTGCGCGAGGGTGTGCTGGAGATCGTCATCGGCCGCATGACGCCGCTCTCGGGCGTCGAATGCAAGTTCACGGCGATCGAGGACGAGGCGCTGGCCGTGATCGCGGGCAACGACCATCCGCTGGCTCGCAAGCGCAGCGTCGATTTCGAGGCGATGCTGGATTACCCGTGGATCCTGCAGCCGCAGGGCAGCCCGATGCGCGACGTGGTGGAGCGCGAGTTCCGCTCGCACCATTGCTCGATCCCGAAAGGATTGATCGAAACCGGCTCCATCCTCACGTCGATCAATCTCATCACGCAGTCGAATCTTCTGGCGGTGATTCCGGAAGCGGTGGCGCGCCGTGATGCGAAGCACGGCGTGCTGCGCATCCTGCCCTACAAGTTCGGGCAGAAGCTGGAATCGTATGGAAGCCTGGTGCCGAAGGATCGACCGCTGAGCAAGCCGGCGGCGCGTTTCCTGGAGATGCTGCACGCGAAGCGTGCGAGGGCTACTTCTTCCGCGCCGTGACTTCGATCTCGATGCGCATGCGCGGGTCCGCGAGGCCGGCCGAGATCATCATCGCCGCCGGGCGCACTTCGCCGAAGTACTTGCGAAGCACTGGCCAGCACTGAGGGAATTCGTCGGCCTTCGGCACGACGTATGTCACGCGCACCACATCTCGCAGACTCGAGCCCGCCTGCTGCAGCGCGGACTCGATGTTCTTCATGCACTGCTCGGTCTGTTCGACCAGGCCCTCGTGAATTTCCATCGTTGCGTAGTCGAAGCCGGTGGTGCCGGAGACGAAGACCCACTCGCCGTCGACCACCGCGCGCGAGTAGGCGATCTGCTCTTCGAAGGTGGAGCCCGAGCTGATGAGTTGGCGTGTCATGTGCGGGAGATTCTACGCACCGCGTTCGAAGTTCGCGAATGCATGAGGAGCGAATGCGCCTACAGGAAGAAGGTCGGGCTGCCGACCTTGCGCCAGGTTCGGGGAAGCAATAGTGGCGTATCCAAACAATCCACGGAGAGAACCAACATGAAAACCCGGATCATTGCGATTTCCCTCTTCGCCGCGCTGACTGCGGTTTCCGGCGCCGCGAGCGCCAAGGGTTGCCTCAAGGGCGCGGCTGTCGGCGGTGCCGCAGGGCATGTGGCCGGACATCATGGTGTGGCCGGCGCCGCCGTGGGCTGCCTGGTGGGCAAGCATCGCGCCAACAAGAAGGCTCAGGCTGAACAGCAAGCCCAGAACACGACGACCAGCACGCCCAACACCGCGAACACGACGAACACGACGAACACGACGACGAAGCACTGATGGCGCGCGGCCGTTGCGTGCCGAGCGTCAGGCGAAAACGCGTCGCGCCTTGTCCTGCAGTTCCTGCCGGCGCATCATGATCTTCGGCAGATCCGGGTGCATCGGGTTGATCTCGCGCAAGGCCCATGCGTAGAACGCCTGAGCTACGGTGACATGGATGAAATTGAGTATCTTCATGTAGCGTATCGTGCGCACCCGCAGAGCCACGACCTGTAGGTTTCATTCGTGTGCTTGTGCGAGGTTTTCCGACATGCCGTGTCGGATGGAGATACGGACGAGCCTGAAAGCCGCACCAACGGCGGTCCTCCAGCGGTTGAGCTGCACGCGAAACGGCAAGCGCCGCATCCGCTTTGTGTTGGATGGCGCACACAACTGGATGCGTTTGCCGCAAATGGCCGAGCTTGGATACCATGGGGCATGGCGCTCATCCTGGTCATAGACGACGACACAACGCAGCGGTTCGCCGCGAAATTCAGCCTGGAGAAGGCGGGCCACAAGGTCATCGAGGCGCCCGACGGTGTGGACGGCCTCGCGCAGGTACGCGCCCGGCTGCCCGATGTGGTCGTGTGCGATGTGGTCATGCCGCGCATGGATGGTCACGCGTTCCTCGCCGCGCTGCGCGAGGACCCGCAAATCGCAGCCGTCCCGGTGTTGCTCGTAACGTCGCTCGGCGAACGCGCCGACGTACGCAAAGGCATGAACAGCGGCGCGGACGACTATCTCACCAAGCCCTTCAAGTTCGCCGAGCTCGTGGAGGCCGTCCAGGGCCTCGTGGACAAGCGCATTCAGCGCGAGTCGCAGGCCGCGCGGTCCGCGCTCGCGGATCTCGAATCCGCGATGGAATCGCAAAAGCATGAGCTGAGCCTGCGCTACGAGGTGCAGATGCTTAACGAGTTGAACGCGCGCTGGACGCAGAAGGAGCGCGCCAATGAGCAGGTGCAGTTCCCGGATGCGGTGCTGCTCTACGTGGGCGTCTTCCCGGCGGCGATTCCCGCCAGCCCGAGCCTCGCCGAGGCGGACGAGTTGCGTGGCGCGTACCGCCACGCGAAAGACCAGCTCAAGATGTTCGGCGCCCGGCACGTGCTGCCGC
>JAZKIF010000022.1:0-10443 GCA_040385005.1 Pseudomonadota bacterium | reverse complement strand
GGGGCCGAGGGCTACCGTATCGAGAAGGTCATTCTGCCGCTGGGCAACGACCTGCTCGCCGTGTTCACGGCGGACGACCGCGTGCCGGCCGCGCTGCCCGCCGCGGTGCAGGCCGCCCACGCGGTTGCCGGATTGGCGCGAGCCGTGCGGGTGCAGGCATTGGCACAAGGCGCCGTCACCCTGGTCCAGGTCGCCGACTCCTTGCATGGCGGGCCGGACGCGCAACTCGTCGGGGGCGATGTCTTCGAGGAGGTCCTCGCCCTGCGCGCCATGGCCGACGCGCACGGCTGGCGCGTGGTCGCGGCGCCGGTCTTGCGTGCCGGCATCGAAGAAGGTGGCGGGACGCTGCGCCTCGAAGCGGTGCCGGTGGGAACGAGAGTCGTGTTGCGCATGGAATGAGGCATCGCGTCTTCATGGCCGCTTCTCCTTGGCGCGCTCGTTGCCCGCCTTTCCCAGCTTCTTCCACTTCCTGCGTTGCGCGATGCGCTCCAGCGGCGTCTGCTCGCTGCGCTGCGCGTCGCGCAGCAGCTTGCGATAGTTGACGAGCCGGTCCCCGGCGACGTGCTCCTCCACCGCGCACCCCGGCTCGCCCTGGTGCCGGCAATCGCGAAAGCGGCACGCCGGCGAGAGGCGCTGCACATCCTCGAAGGTCGCCGCCAGTGCCTGTGCATCCGCGTCGGGGCGCCAGGTGCGAAGGCCCGGTGTGTCGATGATGCACGCGCCCTCGGGGCAGCGGTGAAGCGAGCGCGCCGTTGTCGTGTGCCGACCGCGACCGTCGCCGTGCCGCACGCCGCCGGTGTCTTGCGCAGACACTGTGGTGAGTGTGTTCGTCAGCGTCGACTTCCCCGCGCCGGACGAGCCGAGCGTCACCAGCGTCTGCCCGGCGCCGAGCCACGGTGCGAGCGCGAGCCGCGCATCGGTGCTCATGCCGTTCATGGCGAGTACCGGCACCGTGGGCGGGAGGCGATCGCGCAGCACCGCCATGCGCTGGTGCCAGTCGCGCACCGCGTCGGCCTTGGTCAGTACAACGACGGCTTCCACGCCGCTCGCGTGCACGAGCGCGATGTAGCGCTCGGCTCGCCGGACGTTGAAGTCGGCGTCCAGCCCCATCACGAGCAACGCGGTGTCAACGTTGCTCGCGAGCGGCTGCCGGCGGCCGTCGTTGGCGCGACGCGCGATCTGCGTCACCGGCGGCAGGCGGTGCGTGATCCACAGGTCATTGTGCGTATCGGCATTCACCAGCACCCAGTCGCCGATGGTGAGCGCGTCGCCTTGCGCCTGCAGCACGCGCAAGGTGTGCGGCATGACGCGCGCACCGTGTTCGGTGTTGCCGTCGTGCAGCGTGAACGCGTCGCGCTGCGTCTCGACGATCCGCATCGCGCGGCCGGAAATTTCACTTGCATCCTGCATCGCCGTCACCTGTCCGGCGATGAAAGGGGTGAGCCCGATGCGGCTCAATGCCTCGAATTTAATATCGATCATGGTGTGTTCGTTAAACGGTTGTTCGGATGGAGCGCGCGTGGGCGCGCACACGCCGCCTGCGCAAGGAAGATGCGCAGCGAGCGAAAGCACAAACGAGCGTGTCGGCCGCGTGCAGCGGCGATCAGCTTGACCGGGTTACGAACGCATCAGGACGATGCGTCAAGAGAGATTCGCGGGAAGCGAGTAGAGCGACGCGAGGTCAGGCGGCCGACAGGAGGGCAAGGGCGATTCTTTGCATGATTTGTCTCCTGTGGTGTTGAAGGAAGGATGCGAGTGTGCGCGCGCAAAAACACGAGGTCAATGCAATCGCATGCCTCGTGTTGTGTTTTTGCAAGGCGGCGAAGGATCAGCGCTTCGCGGTCGACCACCAGTTGCCCGACGCCACCGCCATGCTGAGCAGCTGGATCTCGCTGTCGTAGTAGCCGGTGGTGAGGTGGGTCGCGTTCCAGTTCCACATCGTGTCCAGGAAGCCCTGGAAACGCGCGTCGACAACGGCGCCGGCGCAGATCGGGCCGTGGTAGGCCGCGCTGTTGCCGCCGGGGAAGTTGCCGCCCATGAGGATGGTGCCGTCCAGCGCGTAGCCCATGCCGATGTTGGCCGGGTCGCCCTTGGACGAGTTCTGGAAGAAGTCGATCATGCGGCCCGTGACGAGCGAGAAGCGCGTGTCGCCGGAGAGCACGAAATCGGAGGAGAAGCGCCACGGGTTGCGGCAGGCGTTCCACCAGAAGTAGCCTTCCTTGTCGTTGCCGTCACCGATGTAGCCGGTGGACGGCGCGGGCGTCTCGCTGTCGGTGTTGATCACGAAGTCTGGCATCAGGCCCACGCCCGGCGAGTACACGGTCTGCATGCGGTCCAGCAGCTTGTACGCCTTGTCGACGGCCTTGTCCCAGATGTCGTCGCCGGTGGCGGCCTTGAACGCGCGGAAGTGGCCGATCATGTAGTCGGAGGTCCGGTTGTTCTTGGCGCTCGGCAGCCCGCGTGTCGAGCCGTCGGAATTCATGTTCCAGGACTTGAGCGCGGCGATGGTGTTCGTCGCTTCCTGCTTGTAATTCCACGTACCCGAGGAGCCCCACTGGCGGTCCGCCATCAAGAGCGCCATCGCGATGTCGAGGTCGCCGTCCATGGCGTTCCAGCCTTCGCCGCCGGACGTGCCGTTGGCGTTCAGGCGCCACTCGTGCAGGTACTTGCCGTTGGGGTCGTATTGCGACACGGCCCACGCCGGACGCGCGCGCACCACGGCGAGCAGGCCGTCGAACAATTGCTGAGCCTGCGGATCATGGCCCGCGAACAGCGCGGCCAGCAGCAGGCCGTAGCCGGCGCCTTCGGACACCATGAGGTAGGAGGTGTTGGAGAACCGCACCGCGTAGCCGCCGGAGACGATGGAGTCCGCGCTCACGATGCTCGCGTTGCGCCATGCCGTGTATTGCGTCTTCAGCAGCGAGTCCATCGCGGCCGCGCTCTGCGTGGGGGCGATCCCGGCAACGTACTTGTCGATGCGGGCGCCGAAGGGATAGGCGGCGGCGGCGGAAGCCGTCGCGGTGGCGGCCTGCTGCTGCTGAGCGCTGGGACCGCCGGTGGAGGGGGCGCTCGTCGACGGTGTAGTCGACGTTGCGGAGGTGTCGGTGGCCGTGCCGGCTGCCGAGCCACCACCACCGCCGCCACAACCCGTCAGGGCGACAACAGCGGCAGAGGTAGCGGATTGGAGAAAAAAGCGTCTTCTCATGTTCAACGGGTGTAAGGATTTGTGGCGTCGGGTCCGGGCGTGATGCCGGCCTTCGACCGTTGAAAGATGAGCTGTGGCTCCGTCCACCAGCAGTGCGATGCGAATGGCCCATCGGGTCCATCGCGGTCGAGCTCGGCGCAACCTCAGCGAGAGACGTGAATGTAGTAGGAGTTGTCCGACATCAGCGCGGCCGTGGCACCTACGAACGTAACGAGCCTCGGCAATTGTTTTGCGTGAATATTGCACGCCGGAGCGCTGAGCCGTATCGCCGTCTTTCCCTGCGCCCGTCGTGTAGCTGAGCCGATCGCCCGCAGGCTCAGCGGATTCCATGGATGAGGCCAGGCTCGCCAACGTTGAGGCATGTCCGCATCGCGAACAAAAACGGCAGAGGCAGGAGAGCCTGTGCAGACTCAGCTGCACAAGTTACGTCTTGTGGCAGGGTGTGGAGGAGGGGATACGTGCGCAGCGCAGGATCAGAGCGAGGTCAAGAGCCCCGTCATCGCGCTGGCTTCCTTCTCTAGCAGCTCGATCAGCTGCGAAGTCCTGCGCTCGGTCATGCGGTGTTCGACGGCCGCGATGCTGATGGCGCCGATGGCGCGGCCCGAGGGCGTACGCAGCGCGACGCCGACGGCGCGAACGCCCTGCACGCCGACCGCGGGGCCGCGCGAGCTGCCGCGAGCACGAGTCTCGGCGACGTCGCGGCGCAGCTTGCGCAACGTGAGGCCGGGGTAATTGGAGAAGCGCTCGGCGTTGTGCTGGATCGCGTCCTCGGCGTCATCCGAAGCCGCGAGGATGGCGAGCGCCGCCGCGCCCACGCCCAAGGGCCTGCGGTCTCCGACCGAGTTGGTGAGCGTCTTCACGGGATAGCTGCCTTCGGCGCGGTCGATGCACACCGAGTCGTAGCGCTCGCGCTCCATCAGGAAGACGGTGTCGTCCGTCTGCGCGGCGATGCGCGCGATGGCCGGCGCGCAGATCGCGCGCAGCCTCACCTGTTCGGCGGCGGCCAGGCCGATCTCGTAGGCGACAGGCCCGAGGAAATAGCGATGTGAGCCGGCGACGTAGCGCAGCAAGCCTTCTTCCTGCAGGCACTTGAGCATGCGGTGCGCCGTCGTGCGATTGAGGCCGGTTCGCGCGGCGAGCTCGGCGACGGAGCCGCCATCGCGATTCATGCGCGCGAGCGCCGTGACGAGGGAGAAGGCCCGTCGCAGGCTTTGCGTTCCGTCGGCGGAAACGGAGTCAGTCGCGGTGTTCATGATCTGGACATGAATGGATGAAAACCGGTTGATGGATGAATTTCCCGTCTCTATGATAGCGGTATCAGCCTTACGGACAGTGTTCACATCGTGAACCCGAAGGCGAGGAGACAGCCGTGAACACCATCCATCGAAACCGGCCGGGCGCCGGCGTGTCGCGCCGCGGCGCGCTGCAAGGCCTCGCGGCCGCGACGGCCTTGCTTGCCGTGCCCGCATTCGCGCAATGGAAGCCGCAGCGCCCCGTCAAGCTGATCATTCCGTATGCCCCCGGCGGCACCACGGACCTGATTGCGCGCATCGTCGCGCAGCCGCTCGGCAAGGAGCTCGGGCAGGAAGTCGTGGTGGACAACCGCGGCGGCGGCGGCGGCACGATCGGCATGGGCGCGGTGGCGCAGGCGCAGCCGGACGGCTACACGCTCGCGATCCCGGCGATCGGCGCGCACGCATCGAACGAAACGCTGATGGCGAAGCTGCCCTACGACTCCGACAAGGATTTCCAGTCGATCATCTTCATCGGCGCGTCGCCGCTGGTCCTGGTGGTGAACCCGTCCAATCCGGCGAAGAACGTGAACGAGCTGTTCTCCCGCGCGAAGGCCGCGGGCAAGCCGCTCAACTTCGCGTCTGGCGGCATTGGCCTGGGCAGCCACATCGCCGGTGAACTGCTCAAGATCCGCACCGGCTCGGACATGACGCACGTCGCCTACAAGGGCGGCGGCCCCGCGATGGCGGACGTGATGGGCGGGCAGGTCGACATGCTCTTCGCGCCGGTGGGCAGCGTGCTGCCGCTGGTGAAAGGCGGCAAGCTCAAGGCGCTGGCGATCGCGAGTCCCGCGCGCTCGCCGCGCATGCCGGACGTGCCGACCTTCCAGGAGTCCGGCGTGTCCGACTTCAACATGGCGGAGTCCTTCGGCCTGCTCGGCCCGAAGGGATTGCCCGCCGACGTTTCGCGCCGCCTGCATGAATCGATGATGGCCGTGCTCAAGCAGCCCGAGGTGGTGAAACGCCTCGAAGAGCAGGGCGTGGACGTCGCGCCTTCCACAGCGCAGCAGCTCGACGACTTCATCCGCTCGGAAGTGAAGAAGTACCGCGAGGTCATCCAGCGCGCCGGCATCAAGGTGAGCTGAAGTGGGACCGGTGGAGATGGACGGCACCTTGCGTGCCCTGGCCGCGCACACCCTGGCCGTCACGCGCGAGAGCCTCACGCCCGCCGCGCTGCATGCGACGAAGAAGCTGCTGGTCGACTCGATGGCGTGCGCCGTTGGCGGCTACGCGGGCGAGCCGTGCGCGATCTCGCGAAGGCTGGCGGTGCGCAGCATCGGCACGCCATCGGCGCGGCTGATCGGCTCGGGCGCATCGACGACGATGGAGATGGCGTGCTTCGCGAATTCGGTGATGGTGCGGTATCTCGATTTCAACGACACGTACACGTCGATCGGCGAAGGGCACCCCAGCGACATGCTGCCGGCAGTACTCGCGGCGGCCGAAGGTTACGGCGCGAGTGGTCTCGAGACATTGATCGCCATGGCGGCGGGCGTCGAGATCTTCATGCAGATGGCGGACACGTTCGGCCTGGCCGAGCGCGGCTGGGACCACGGGTTCTTCATCTGCCTGGCGAGTGTCGCGGGCTGCGCGCACATCCTGAAGTTGAACGAGACACAAATCTGCAACGCGATGGCGATCGCCGCGAGCGCCAACGTGCCGACTCGCCACACGCGGCGCGGCGAGTTGTCGATGTGGAAGGGCTGCGCCACCGCCGCTTCGGCGCGCGAGGGACTCTTCGCCGCGCTGCTGGCGAAGGACGGCATGACCGGGCCGCCGCTCGCGATCGAGGGCAAGCACGGCGTATGGGACCAGGTGACGGGCGTCTTTCATCTGGCGCCGGTGCCTTCGAAGCGCGGGCGATTCGGCGTGGAACGCACGGGCATCAAGTACTTCCCGACCGAATACCACAGCCATGTGCCGCTCGCGCTGCTGCAGAAGCTGCGTTCGCAAGTGAAGCTCGAGGACATCACGAACATCCACATCGAGACCTACCAGCGCGGCTACTCCGAAGTCGGCGACGAGCCGCAACGCTGGGACCCGCAGACGCGCGAGACGGCGGACCACAGCCTGCCTTACATGCTCGCCGTGATCCTGGCCGACGGCGAGATGACCGTGGACAGCTTCAGCGATGCGCGCATCCTGGACCCGGCGCTGCGTCCGTTGATGAAGATGATCACCGTAGCGGAGAACCCGGAGTTCACGCAACTGTTCCCGAAAAAGTTGCGCGCTCGCGTGACGGTGACGACACGCGATGGCGAGAAGCATTCCGCCCAGGCCGATCACCCGCGCGGCCACGAGTTCGATCCCATGACGGACGACGAAGTGAACCGTAAATTCGATGCGCTGTGCGCGCCCTTCATGGCGATCGGGCAGCGCGCGCAATTGCTCGAGGCGATGTGGTCCCTGGATGCAGCGCCCCATGTGGGCCGCATGATGGACCTGGCATGCTTCGACAAGGAAGGAAATTCATCATGGACTTGAAACTGAAAGGGCGCACCGCCCTCGTCACGGGCGCCTCGCGCGGCATCGGCGAAGGCGTCGCGCACGCGCTCGCCGGCGAGGGCTGCCACCTCGAACTCGCGGCGCGCAGCGAGCCCGATCTCCAGCGCCTGGCAACCGGGCTCGCGCAAGCGCACGGCATCCGCGCCCGCGCGCATCGCGCCGACCTGTTGCATCCCGAGGAATGCGTGCGCCTCGCGCAAGCCGCGGGGCCCGTCGACATCCTCGTGAACAACGCCGGCGCGATCCCGCAAGCGAGCTTGCTGGACATGGACGACGCGGCATGGCGCGCCGCGTGGGAGCTGAAGGTGTACGGCTTCATCAACCTCACGCGCGAGGTGTTTCGCGGCATGTGCGAGCGCGGCGGCGGCGTCATCGTCAACGTCATCGGCATCGCGGGCGAGCGGCCCGTGCCGAACTACGTCGCGGGCAGCATGGCGAACGCAGCGCTGATGGCGATGACCCGCGCAATGGGTGTGGAAGGCATCCGGCGTGGCGTGCGCGTCGTGGGCGTGAACCCCGGCCCCACCGAGACGAGCCGGCAGATCTTGCGATGGAAGGCGCGCGCGCAAAAGCAGCTCGGCGACGAGTCGCGCTGGCGCGAACTGGTGGCGGGATTCCCGCGCGGGCGGCTCGGCACGGTGGAGGAGGTCGCGGCCTCCGTGGCCTTTCTCGCCTCCGACGTTTCCAGCTACACCAACGCCACCGTCCTCACCATCGACGGCGGCTGGACCGGCATGCAATAGGAACGCAACAGAAACGATATGGACGCCTTCACCCGAAACATCGCGCGGTACGCCGCGTCATTGCAGTACGCGCAGCTCACGCCGGCCGCGATCCACGCGACCAAGCGCCTGCTCGTCGACAGCTTCGCCTGCGCCGTGGGCGCGATGGAGTGCGAGCCGGTGCGCATCGCGTGCGAAGTGGCGAAGGCCGCATCGAGCATGCCGCCCGCGACGGTGTGGGGGTCCGGCGAGAAGAGCTCGATCGAGGCCGCCGCCTTCGCGAATGGCGTGATGGTGCGCTACCTCGACTTCAACGACACGTACATGTCGCTGGAGGCATCGCATCCGAGCGACATGTTCGCGGCGATCCTTGCAGTGGCGGAAGCGCGCCGCGCGAGCGGCGAAGAAACGTTGCTTGCGCTGGTGGTCGCGTGCGAAGTGGAAATGGCGCTCGCCGATTCCTGCAACCTCTTTCGCAAGGGGTTCGATCACGGCCTCTACATCGGCCTCGGAACAGCCGCCGGTGTCGGTCGGCTTGTCGGGCTGGACGTCGAGCGCATGGGCAATGCGATCTCGCTCGCATGCACGCCCAATGTGCCGACGCGCCAGACCCGCAGCGGCGAGTTGACGATGTGGAAGGGCTGCGCCGCGTCGGCCTCCGCGCGCTCCGCGATCTTCGCGGTGCAGCTCGCGCAGCAGGGAATGACGGGTCCGACCGAGGCGTTCGAAGGTCGGCACGGCATCTTCCAGCAGGTGACGAATGGCGCGTTCGAGCTCGTGCCCTTGAGCGACGGGAAAACGCCCTTCGCCGTGGAGCGCAGCGCGATCAAATACATCCCCACGGAATACAACTCGCAGTTGCCTCTGTACCAGGCGCTGCAGTTGCGCAAGAAGGTGGCATGGGAGGACATCGAGGCGATCGACGTCCAGACCTACAACTTCACCTTCACCGAGATCGGGAGCGAGCCGGAAAAGTGGCGGCCCACCACGCGCGAGACGGCCGACCACAGCCTGCCGTACATGCTCGCCGTGACGCTGATGGACGGCGGCATTTCGGTCGAGTCGTTCTCCGACGAGCGCATCCGCGATCCGCGCCTGCCGGGCCTGATGGACCGCATCCGCATCGCGGAGAACGCGGAGTTCTCGCGGCGCTATCCGGAGTTCATGGATTGCCGCATCGAGGTCACGTCGAAGGCCGGCGGGAAATTCGTCGAGTACGCGAGCTACCCGAAGGGCCACCACAAGAATCCGATGACGGATGCCGAGGTGGAAGAGAAGTACTGGCAGCTGTGCGGCCCGCGAATGGACAAGCAGGTTGCCGATGCGCTGCTCGAAGCCACGTGGAAGCTTGACGAGTCGGCGGACGTCGGCTCGCTCGTCGAGCTGATCCGCGTGAAGTCACGGTAGGGGGCTGCGCGACTAAAACACTGTCATGCCGGGCTGGACCCGGCATCCACGCGCGCCACCATCAGTCGTCCATTCTCACGACGGGGCGCTGCGCATCCAGCTGTCCCCAATCCACCCCGATCTTGCGCAGGCCCTCTTCGCTGCGATCGACCGCGCCTTCGCGCACCGTCACGTCGCGGATGCCGAACTTCTCCATGTCCTGCACGCTGACGTAATAGAACGCCTCGACATCGTACGGCGCGATCTTGCCGAACCAGCAGAGGAAGCCATCCATGCCGAGGCGGCGAAAAAAGTCGGTCTCCCGGCGCGCGAGCTGCCGTGCTTCCGCCATCAAGGGCTCGCTCCACGACGCCTGACCGGACTGCTGCAGGTACACCACATGCGTCATGTTGCCGTGCCACGCCACGGCGCCGGGCCAGCCGAGCGTCTTGCGGCGTCCGGCGGGAAAGATGTAGTTGGCGCAGGAGGAAAGGCAGTCCTCGGGCACGACCACGTCGAGCCCGCGCGCATGGATCGCTTCGGCCATGTCGAGGGCCGGCGCGACAAGCCCGCCGCGTGAAGTGATCACCAGCCGCGTGATGGCGGGGTCTTGAAGCAGCCGCAGGAATTCAGCAGCGGTGCGATCGTCGATGCGGCCTTCGAAGGTGATGGTGTCTGCGGTCGCGGTGACAAGGTCCGCGCGGGCCAGGGATGTGCAGCACGCGGCCAGCAGCCCGGCCATGCACAGCAGGCGTGCTACGTGGCGGGGGAGACGTTCCATTGGCGCATTGTCGCGGCCTACTCCGCGCCCAGTGCGCGCAACACCGTCTCCGCCGTCGCGGGCGCGGGCATTCCGGCCGCGCTTCCATCGCGTCGCGCACTGCTCACCGCATCGCGTAACGCTTCCCACACGCTGATCGCCAGCATGAACGGCGGCTCGCCGACGGCCTTGCTGCCGCCGACGTTGTCCTCGCGGTTCGGCTCGTGCCACAACGCGATGTCGAAGTGCTCGGGGATGTCGCCGGTGGTGGGAATCTTGTAGGTGCTCGGCGCGTGCGTCGACAGGTAGCCCTTGTCGTTCCACACCAGCTGCTCGGTCGTGAGCCACCCCATGCCTTGCACGAAGCCGCCCTCGATCTGGCCGATGTCGATCGCGGGGTTGAGGCTCGTGCCCACGTCGTGGAGGATGTCGATCTTCAGCACGCGGCTCTCGCCGGTGAGCGTGTCGATCGCCACCTCGCTGCAGGCCGCGCCGTAGGAGAAGTAGTAGAACGGCCGCCCGGTGAGCGTCACTTTGTCATAGTGGATCTTGGGCGTCCGGTAGAAACCGTCG
>JAZKIF010000021.1:0-46324 GCA_040385005.1 Pseudomonadota bacterium | reverse complement strand
GATTTCACCCGCGACCTGGTGCCTGTGATGCTGATCGGTGAGAACCCAGTGGTGCTGGTAGCCGTTGCGGCCACTGCGCCGCGATCGGTAGCCGCGCTGGTCACGCGCGCCAAGGCGTTGCCCGACAAGATGACATATGCGTCCTCCGGAAATGGCACGTTCACGCACCTCTATGGCGAGATGTTCAAGCAGACGGCGGGCGTCTACCTCACGCACATTCCCTACCGTGGAACGGCGCCGGCCGTCACCGACCTGCTCGGCGGCCAGGTCCAGGCGATGTTCCTGCCGATCCACGTCGCGCTGCCGCAGATCAAGGCCGGCAAGCTAGTCGCCCTGGGCATCGGCAGCTCGAAGCGGCATCCGCTTTTGCCGCAGGTGCCTACGCTCGCGGAAGCCAAGGCCGGCAACGTCGACGTGGACATGTGGTACGGCGTCTTCGCCCCGCCGGGAACCTCGCCCGAGCTCGTCTCGCAGCTCAATCGCGAGCTCAAGGACATCCTGGCCTCGCCCGAAGTCCGGACGGCATTCGAGACGCAGGGCATGGACCCCGCGACCAGCACCCCGGAGGAGTTTCGCGCGCTCGTCGCGCAGGACGCGGAACGCTGGGCGCGCCTCATCAAGGCGCAGGGGATCACGGCGCAATGACGATCGCGATCATCGGCGGGGGCATCGGCGGGCTGGCACTGGCGCTTTCGCTGCACCGGCACGGCATCGCATGCGACGTGTATGAAGCCGTGCCCGAGGTGCGCGAAATCGGCGTCGGCATCACCTTGTTGCCGCACGCGATGAAGGAGCTCGCGGCGTTGGGCGTTCAGGAGAAGCTGGAAGCCGTCGGCATCGAGAACCTCGAAAGCGTGTTCTTCAACCGATATGGCCAGTTCATCTTCCGGGAAGCGCGCGGTCGGCATGCGGGCTACGACACGCCCGAGATCGGGCTGCATCGCGGCAAGCTGCACCGCGTCCTGTACGAGGCGGTGCTGGAGCGCCTGGGCGCGGCGCACGTTCACCTCGATCACCGCTGCCTGGGCATCGAGCAGGATGAACAAGGCGTGACGATCCGCTTTCAGTCCGCGGCCGGCGCGATTGCATCCGTGAGTGCCGAGTCCGCGATCGCCTGCGATGGCGTCAATTCGGTCGTGCGCCGCCAGTTCTATCCGCAGGAGCCGCTCGCCTTCGCAGGCATCAACACATGGCGAGGCGTGACGGTGCATGCGCCTATCCTGAGCGGCAAGAGTTACCTTCGCATCGGCTCCATCGAGACCGGCAAGATGGTGATCTACCCGATCGCGGACAACGTGGACGGCAAGGGCAACCAGCTCGTGAACTGGGTCGCCGAGATCCGGCGCGAAGGCGCGCCGATGAACGACTGGAACAAGGCCGGCACTCCGCGCGACTTCATCGACATCTTCGAGAGCTGGCGTTTCGACTGGCTGGACGTGCCGGGCCTCATCCGCGGCGCCGAGCGCATCTTCGAATACCCGATGGTGGACAAGGACCCGGTGCCGCGCTGGACCTTCGGGCGTGTCACGCTGCTGGGCGACGCGGCCCATCCGATGTACCCGCGCGGCTCCAGCGGATCGGCGCAGGCCATCATCGACGCCAGGACGCTGGCGGAGCAGCTGGTTGCCTCACCGGACATTCCACGCGCCTTGCTTGGCTACGAGCAGTTGCGGCTGGAGAAGACGGCGCGCATTGTCGAAACGAACCGCACCGTGCCGCCGGACTTCATCAACATCCGCGTGGACGAGCTGAGCGGCGGGCAGCCATTTCGCCACATTGACGACCTGATCAGCCAGGACGAACTGCAACGCATGTCTGAGGAGTACAAGCAGGTCGCCGGGTTCGCGCTCAAGAAATAGCTCAGCTCAGTCAGGCTCAGTTCAAATAACGCGGCTTGCGCGAAGCGGACGAATCGTCCTCAGACGCCGCGCCTTCTTCCACCGCCACCGGCTGCCCGAACGTCTCGCGCCATTGGGAGCGCACCAGGGCCTGCTCGAGCAGGTGCATCAAGCCCTGCATGAGCTTGGGCTCCATCTCCAGCTGGAAATGTCGGGGCTTGTCGGCGCTGGGCGGCTTCTCGTTGAAGGTCAGCCGCAGCCGCCCATTGGGAAGCGGCGAGGCATCCACGTCCGTCACCAGCAGCGGCTCTTCACCCATCGGCAGGGTCACCCGCTCTTCCTGGTAAGGCGTGTCGAAATCGGCATGCCGAAGGAATTCTTCCTTGCGGAAATCCGTCAGCATTTTTTTCAGGCCGTCGTCGGCGGTGTCGAGCACCGTCCCGGCGGCTTCCAGCTTGAGCAGGTGCTTGGTCAGCAGTTTCGACAGCAACGGCCAAAGGCCCAGCATCAGCCGCCGGGTGAGCCACATGCGGATCTCTTCCGCGGCCGAGGTATTGATCCGCACGAGGATGCGGTCCTGCTCCGCCAGGTAGTTCACCGAGAGCTGATGGATTTTCATTGGTGTTGATTTTAGTCAGGCACAGGCGGGGCGTCGCGGCGTACAGTGACCTTGAAAACACAGGGGGAAAGCCTAACCTTTTGCCCAACCGGAGCTTTTCACATGCGATTGGACAAACTCACCACCAAATTCCAGGAGGCCCTCGGCGAGGCGCAAAGCCTCGCCCTGGCCAACGACCATCCCTACATCGAGCCCGAACACCTGCTGGTGGCCATGCTGCGCCAGGAAGACGGTCCGACGTCGCTGCTGCAGCGCGCGGGCGTGAACGTCCCCGGGCTGCTCGCCGGCGCCGAGTCGGCGATGCACAAGCGGGCCAAGGTGGAAGGGCAGGAGCAGGTGCAGGTCGGCCGCGACCTTTCCGCCTTGTTGCAGGCGACCGAGAAGGAAGCCATGAAGCGCGGCGACCAGTTCGTCGCGAGCGAGCTGTTCCTGCTCGCCGTCGCGGACACCAAGCAGGATATCGGCCGCATCGCGCGTGAGAACGGTCTCTCGCGCAAATCGTTCGAGACCGCCGTGGAAGCCGTGCGTGGCGGCGAAAAGGTCAACAGCGCCCAGGCCGAAGGCCAGCGCGGCGCGCTCCAGAAATATTGTCTCGACCTCACCGAACGGGCGCGCCTGGGCAAGCTTGATCCCGTGATCGGCCGCGACGAGGAAATCCGCCGCGCGATCCAGGTGCTGCAGCGCCGCACCAAGAACAATCCCGTGCTGATCGGCGAGCCGGGCGTGGGCAAGACCGCCATCGTCGAAGGATTGGCGCAGCGGATCATCGCGGGCGAGGTGCCCGAAACCTTGAAGAACAAGCGCGTGCTGTCGCTCGACATGGCCGCACTTCTGGCCGGCGCCAAGTTCCGCGGCGAGTTCGAGGAGCGATTGAAGACCGTGCTCGGCGAACTCGCGAAGGACGAGGGCCAGACCATCGTCTTCATCGACGAGCTGCACACGATGGTGGGCGCGGGCAAGGCCGAAGGCGCGATGGACGCGGGCAACATGCTCAAGCCCGCGCTCGCGCGCGGCGAGCTGCATTGCGTCGGCGCGACGACACTCTCCGAATACCGCAAGTACATCGAGAAGGATGCCGCGCTGGAGCGCCGCTTCCAGAAAATCCTCGTGGGCGAACCGACCGTGGAGGCGACCATCGCCATCCTGCGCGGCCTGCAGGAGAAGTACGAAGTGCACCACGGCGTCGAGATTACCGACCCGGCCATCGTCGCCGCGGCGGAGCTCTCGCATCGCTACATCACCGACCGGTTTCTTCCCGACAAGGCGATCGACCTGATCGACGAAGCAGCCGCGAAGGTGAAGATCGAACTCGACTCCAAACCCGAAGCGATCGACCGGCTCGATCGCCGCCTGATCCAGCTGCAGATCGAGCGCGAGGCCGTCCGGCGCGAGAAGGACGAGTCGTCGAAGAAGCGCTTCGACCTGATCGAGGAGGAGATCGCTCGCCTGCAAAAGGACATCGCGGACCTGGAAGAAATCTGGAAGTCCGAGAAGGCACAGGCCCAGGGCTCCGCGCAGGTCAAGGAAGGCATCGACAAGCTGCGCCGCGAGATCGAGGAGTTCACCCGCAAGGGCGACTTCAACAAGGTCGCCGAGCTGCAGTACGGCCGGCTGCCCGAGCTGGAGAAGCAGCTGAAGGAAGCGCAGGCCAAGGAATCGGGCAAGGCCAAGAGCGCGAAGGACGGCGGCCGCCCGCAACTCCTTCGCACGATGGTCGGAGCCGACGAGATCGCCGAAGTCGTGGCTCGGGCCACCGGCATTCCGGTGTCCAAGCTGATGCAGGGCGAGCGCGAGAAGCTATTGATGATGGAAGACCGCCTGCACCAGCGCGTGGTCGGCCAGGACGAAGCGATCGGCGCCGTCGCGAATGCGATTCGCCGCTCACGCTCGGGCCTGTCCGACCCGAACCGGCCGACGGGCTCGTTCCTCTTCCTCGGCCCCACCGGCGTGGGCAAGACGGAGCTATGCAAGGCGCTCGCCACGTTCCTGTTCGACAGCGAGGATCACCTGATCCGGGTCGACATGAGCGAGTTCATGGAGAAGCACTCCGTGGCGCGACTCATCGGCGCGCCGCCGGGCTACGTGGGCTACGAGGAAGGCGGTCACCTCACGGAGGCCGTGCGCCGCAAGCCCTACAGCGTGATCCTGCTCGACGAGATCGAGAAGGCCCACCACGACGTTTTCAACATCCTGCTGCAGGTGCTGGACGATGGCCGCCTGACGGATGGCCAGGGCCGCACCGTGGACTTCAAGAACACGGTGATCGTGATGACGAGCAACATCGGCTCGCACATGATCCAGGCGATGGTCGGCAAGCCGTACGAGGATGTGAAAGACGCCGTGTGGGACGAGCTGAAGAACCACTTCCGGCCCGAGTTCCTGAACCGCATCGACGAGACGGTGGTGTTCCACGGCCTCGACGCGAAAGACATCGCGAAGATCGCCGCGATCCAGCTGCGCATCCTGGAGCAACGCATGGCCAAGATGGACCTCACGCTGCAGGTGTCGCCGGCGGCGCTGGAGGAATTGGCGAAGGTCGGGTTCGATCCTGTGTTCGGCGCGCGGCCGTTGAAGCGCGCGATCCAGCAGCGCATCGAAAACCCGCTGTCGAAATTGATCCTCGAAGGGCGCTTCCCGCCCAAGAGCGTGATCCCGGTGGAGGTCGACCCGGTGCGCGAGCCCGGGGTGTTCCACTTCGGCGGTGCGAAGCCGGTTGCGCAAGAAGCCGCGGCCTGAGCGCCTTAAGCCCAGCTAATGGCCGCGGCTCATACTGCGGCCATTGGTCCATTCACATTGGGGAAAAGACGATGCCCATGCTCATGAATATCCTGCTCCGCCTTCTCGCGCTGGCCGCGGGCCTGCTGTTCGCGGTGAGCGCCGGGCTGGCGGCGTTGCTGATGGTCGGCTTCTGGGGTGTACGCGCGGCCTGGGGGACGCTGAGCGGCAAGGCCGTGTCTCCATTCATCGTCCGCATCGATCCACGCCGTGGCTTCGGGCAGGCAAGGCGCACACCGCGTGCCGATTCGGTGCAGCAGGGCGCCCGGATTCCCGACGTCACCGACGTCGAATCCAGGTCGATCCATAGTTGATTTCGATCCGCAAGCACCATGTGCCGCAACATCAAGACCTTGTTCAACTTCGAGCCACCGGCGACGGAGCTTGAGATACGCGACGCGTCGCTGCAATTCGTGCGCAAGTTGAGTGGGTTCAGCGTCCCTTCGAAGGCCAACGAGGAAGCATTCGATCGGGCCGTGGAAGACGTCGCAGCCGTCGCGCGCCGGCTGATCTCGTCGCTGGTCACGACGGCCGAGCCGAAGACACGCGAAGTAGAGGCCGCGAAGGCGAAGGCCCGGTCGGCGATCAGGTTCCCGGTCGATGCGCCGGGCCGATCGTCAACCTAGCGGACTGGGACGCGACGACAGCCCACCGGGCAGCAGGCCCTGGAACTGCGCGTTGACCTGCGCGATCTTTTCGCGGGCGACCACCTCGCCGTGCAGGCCCGCCAGTGCGGCCATCAGGTCGCCTCGCAGGTACCAGAGGTCCTTGATGTCGGTGGCGTAGCGGATGCGGCGCGTGGTGGAGGCGAACTGCTTGGCGCCGTCGTCGCCCAGCAACTCCAGCATGCCTTCGCGAATGTCCTCGATGCCTTCTTCCAGCACGGAATCGGACGGCAGCGCCGGACGGCGCAGGATCAACCCCGAGAGGCTGTTCTTGAAATCGGTCTTCGAAAACTTCATGGCGGGTACTTCAGCCCCGAAGTTTGCATCTTTTTGTGACAACTGCGGCGTGCATGGGTAAAAAGCCGCTTTCCTTGCGTGAAATCGTTGGCATTGCGGCACGCTTTACACGCATGCCTAGAATGCGCTTCACCCCCACCCAGGAGTTGCCATGGCCAAAGGTTATTGGATCGTTCGCGTCGACATCACCGATGCCGAGCAGTACAAGAAATACATCGCCGCGAATGCCAAACCACTGGCGGCCTACGGCGCGCGATTCCTCGTGCGCGGGGCGCCGTTCGAGAACGTGGAGGGCGGTTCGCGCCAGCGCAACGCCGTGATCGAATTCCCCAACTACCAGGCGGCCCTGGACTGCTACCGGTCGGCCGACTACCAGGCGGCGATCAAGCTGCGCGCCGACGTCTCCACCGCAGACCTGATCATCATCGAGGGCTACGAAGGCCCGCAGCCGGCCTGAAGAAGGATCGCCATGTTCAACGCCCTGGTCCTGGAGAAAAACCCCGAATTCAGCGCCTCGGTGCGCGAGGTGGACGATGCCTTCCTGCCCGAAGGCGATGTGACCATCGCCGTGGATTACTCCACCATCAATTTCAAGGACGGCCTCGCGATCACCAATCGCTCGCCCGTCGTGCGCAGCTGGCCGATGGTTGCGGGCATCGATGGCTCCGGCACCGTTGTCGAATCCAGTTCCGCGCAGTGGAAGACCGGTGACCAGGTCGTGCTCAACGGCTTCGGAGTCGGCGAAACCCACAAGGGATGCCTCGCCGAACGCGCGCGCCTCAAGGGCCAGTGGCTGGTGCGGCGTCCCGAGCGCTTCAGCGCGAAGCAGGCCATGGCGATCGGCACCGCCGGCTACACGGCGATGTTGTGCGTCCTTGCATTGGAGCGCCACGGCGTGAAGGCCGGGGAGGGTGAAGTGCTCGTCACGGGCGCCACCGGCGGCGTCGGCTCCACGGCGATCGCGCTGCTGTCAAAGCTGGGACACCGCGTGGTCGCCGCCACCGGCAAGGCTTCGGAAGAGGCGTACCTCAAGTCGCTCGGTGCGCAGGCCATCATCGATCGCGCGGAACTTGCATCGGCCGGCAAGCCCTTGCAAAAGGAGCGCTGGACCGCCGTCGTGGATGCGGTGGGCAGCCACACATTGGCCAATGCATTGGCCCAGACGCGCTACGGCGGGGCGGTCGCCGCGTGCGGCCTGGCGCAGGGCATGGACCTGCCCGGCAGCGTCGCTCCCTTCATCCTGCGCGGCGTGGCGTTGCTCGGGATCGACAGCGTCATGGCGCCGCTCGCGCTGCGCGAGAACGCGTGGGGCCGGCTCGCCCAGGACCTGGACACGGCCAAGCTCGATGCGATCACGTCGGAGGTCTCGCTGGACGGCGCCATCGACGCGGCGAAGCGATTGATGGATGGACAAGTCCGTGGTCGCATTGTGGTGCGCACGCGGATCGGTTGACAGCGCCCGCGCGGGCGGCATGATGACCGGTTCCGGAATAACCGGTCAGCCAGGAGAAAAATCATGTCACTCAGAATCAACGACACAGCGCCGAACTTCACCGCCGAAACCACGCAGGGGAAGATCGATTTCCACGAATGGATCGGCGACAAGTGGGCCGTCCTTTTCTCGCACCCGAAGGACTTCACGCCGGTCTGCACGACCGAGCTCGGGTACATGGCGAAGATCGAGCCGGAGTTCACCCAGCGCAATGCCAAGCTGATCGGCCTCTCGATCGACCCGGTCGACAACCACAGCCGCTGGGCCGCCGACATCGAGGAGACGCAGGGCTCGAAGGTCAACTACCCGATGATCGGGGACACCGACCTGAACGTGGCGAAGCTCTACAACATGCTGCCGGCGGAGGAGGGCGGCACCTCCGAAGGCCGCACGGCCGCGACCAACGCGACGGTGCGCTCGGTCTTCATCATCGGCCCGGACAAGAAGATCAAGCTGATGCTCACCTACCCGATGACGACGGGGCGCAACTTCGACGAGATCCTGCGCGTGCTCGACTCGATGCAGATGACGGCGAAGTACAAGGTCGCGACGCCGGTGAACTGGAAGAAGGGCGACGACGTGATCATCGCGGGCTCCGTGTCGGACGAAGACGCCAAGACGCTCTTCCCGAACGGCTGGACGGCCGTCAAGCCCTATCTTCGCGTCACCAAGTCCCCAGGCAACTGATCGTTGCGTGATACTGGGGTCTCCAACACAAGGGAGACCCCAATGAATCTCGTACCCCATATCGGCCCGGTCGCCGCGCTGGTCGCCGGCATCCTGATCCTCGTCATGCCGCGCCTGCTCAACTTCATCGTGGCGATCTACCTGATCATCATCGGCGTGGTCGGGCTGCTCGGCAAATAACTCCCGCTCGTTTCAGGACGCCTGGCCGGCGGCGTGCAGGGCGTAGAGCTTTTGCATGCCGCCGATCCAGCGGTCATAGTCCTGGCCCTTGTTCTGGAAGTACTTCCCGACTTCCGGATGCGGCAGCACCAGGAATTTCTCGTCGCGCATCGTGGCCACCACCTCACCGGCCACCTGCTCGGCAGTGAGCACGCCGTCCAGGCCCGCTGAACCGGTGCCGCCGGCGGTCATGTCGGTCTGAACGGACTGCGGGCACAGGCACGACACGCGCAGGCCCTTGCGGCCATAGGCGATGCGCAGCCATTCGGCGATGGCCACGGCCGCGTGCTTGGTCACGCCATAGGGCGCGCTTTCCACGATGTTGAGCAGGCCCGCCGCCGACGCCGTGATGACGAAGTAGCCCTCGCCGCGTTCCACCATCTCGGGAACCACCGCGCGCGCCGCCCAGATGTGCGCCATGCCGTGCACTTCCCACATCTTGTTCCAGAGCGCGTCCTCCAGCTCGATGCCGCCCATGCGTCCCAGGATGCCGGCGTTCGACATGAAGATATCGACCTGCCCGAATCGCTCCTTCGCCGCGGCGACCAGCGCCTGGATGTCGGCCTCGCGGCTCACGTCGCATTTCACGGCAATGGCGTTCGGCCCTGCCTCGCGGGCGACGCCTTGTGCGCGCTCGAGGTTCAGGTCCGCGAGCACGATGCCGCGCGCGCCCTCGGCCGCGAAGCGTTTGGCCAGGCCCGCGCCGATGCCGCTCGCGCCGCCCGTGATGACCGCAACTTTTCCCTGGATGTCCATGGCTTTCTCCGGAATGTGCGCAAAGTATCGCGCCATGGCAGCGCGGCCGTAGCCACGAAGGCGACAGCGCGGCCGTCCATCACGAATCGCCCGGCTCCGACACGATGTTGCGGCGCTCGTCCTACGCTGCTGAGCCAGCGTTTCCCGGAGCATCCCAGACACACGAAAAGGAGCACCGCATGACCGTCACCATGCACGAAATGGACCACGAGCAGGAGGCCGACGTGAGCGTGGCGGGCCGCGTCGATCCGTACCACGAGGACGCCCACTGGCAGCGCACGCATGCGCGCGAGCACTACTACAAGCCCGGCCTCGACTACGAAGACTATGCCGGCGCCTACTGCGTGGGCTACATCGGGTATGCGCAATACGGCGGGTCTTTCGAGGACGCCGAGAAATCGCTCTGCGCGAATTGGGTCCGCCTGAAAGGCGATTCGCGCCTGTCGCTGGACGAAGCGATGCCGGCCGTGCGCGCCGCGTGGATGCGCATGGCGCAACCGCGCTAGGCGCCGCGCTACGATGGGCGTCTTCAAGGACGCCCCCCATGACACCGAAGATCGAAGAGCGCGGCCGCTGGTTCGCACTCGCCGTGCTGTGCGCCGGCGTGTTGATGATCGTGCTGGACACGACCATCGTGAACGTCGCGTTGCCGTCCATCCGCCAGGATCTCGGTTTCGACGAAACCACGCTCGTCTGGGTCATCAACGCCTACATGCTCACCTTCGGCGGCTTCCTGCTGCTGGGCGGGCGCCTCGGCGACCTGTATGGGCAGCGCCGGCTGTTCCTGGCGGGGCTGACGCTTTTCACGATCGCATCGCTGGCCTGCGGCGTTTCGAATTCGCAGCCGATGCTGATCGTTGCGCGCGCGGTGCAAGGGCTGGGCGGCGCGGTGGTCTCGGCGATCTCCCTCTCGCTGATCATGAATCTTTTCACCGAGCCGGGCGACCGCGCGAAGGCGATGGGGGTCTATGGTTTCGTGTGCGCGGGTGGCGGCAGCATTGGCGTTCTGCTGGGAGGGTTGCTGACCGGCGCGCTCAGCTGGCACTGGATATTCCTCGTCAACCTGCCCATCGGGGCCGTGGTGTTCGGACTGTGCCTGCGGTTGTTGCCGCGCGCGCAGCCGCCCGCCGCCACGCGCCTGGATCTTGGTGGCGCGGTCACCATCACGCTGTCCCTCATGTTCGCCGTGTACGCGATCGTCGATGGGAACCATGCCGGCTGGACCTCGGGGCAGACGCTCGGCCTGCTGGCCGTCGCCGCGATCTTGCTGGCCGCGTTCCTCGCCATCGAAGCCCGGATCGAAGCCCCGCTGATGCCGTTGGCCCTGTTTCGCCTGCGCAATGTCGCCGTCTCGAACGTGGTCGGGGTTTTGTGGGCCGCGGCGATGTTCGCCTGGTTCTTCATCTCCGCGCTCTACATGCAAGGCGTGCTCGGCTACACGCCAATGCAGGTCGGCCTCGCTTTCCTTCCGGCCAACCTGATCATGGCGGCGTTTTCGCTCGGGGTGTCGGCGAAGATGGTGATGCGATTCGGTATCCGCCGTCCGCTTGCCGCGGGGCTGCTGCTCGCATCCGTGGGACTGGCGCTGTTCGCGCGGGTCCCCGTGCAAGGCACCTTCATCGCCGATGTCTTGCCCGCGATGGTGCTGCTGGGAGTGGGGGCGGGGATGGCGCTCAATCCTGTCCTGCTGGCAGCGATGAGCGATGTGGATCCCAAGGACTCCGGCGTCGCGTCCGGCGTCGTGAACACGTCCTTCATGATGGGAGGGGCGCTGGGTCTCGCGGTGCTGGCGAGCCTGGCGGCGGCGCGCACGGATGGCGCGCTGGCTGCGGGGATGGATCAGGCGGCCGCGCTGACGGCGGGGTATCGACTGGCCTTCGCGACCGGCGCCGTCTTCGCTTTGGTCGCCGCCGCTTTGGGTGGCGCGCTCATGCGCACCGCCGCGTCAGAAGCATCCGCGGGCCCGGGCGCAGTCGAGGTGCGCCGCGAGTGAGTCGACGTCGTGCTCGCTGTTGATCGGCCGCAGCAACTGGAACAGCAGCGGCACGGGCATCGGAAGCCGCATGGCCTGCGCGTTCGCACCAGACTGGGTGCCGTCTCGTTGCGAGCCGGCTGCGGTGTGGGAGGAGGTCAAGGTGGGCATGATGGTGTCCGCTTTTCGATGTCTCCATAGTGCTGGTTGGAGGCAGCACATCCGGTAGTCCGCTGCGGCGCGCGCCGGTAGGTGGCTGCGGATTCGCCTGTCAGCACTTGCCCACAGAAGAATCGAGCGCGTGGGCCAGCCTGTCCAGCCACTCGGCCTGCGCGGGATTCATCTTCAGCCTCGCTTCGTCCGGGCTGAACCACGCGATGGCATCGACCTCCGGAAAGCGCTGGAGCTTCCCCGAGCGCGGAGGCCACTCCATTTCGAACTCGTTGGACTGCAGCCCGGCGGGATCGGCGTCGCCTTCGAAGGCCCAGGCCTGGATGCGCTTGCCGCCTTTCTGGCGGATCTCGCCGATCGCCTCGAAAGGCGGCTGAGGCGCTATGCCGGTTTCCTCCAGGAATTCCCGCTGCGCCGCGGCCAACGCCTCTTCGGGCGCCTCGAATTCGCCCTTGGGAATGGTCCAGGCGCCGGCGTCCTTGTTGCGCCAGTACGGCCCGCCCGGGTGCGCCAGCAGCACTTCGATCGTGCCACCGGCGATACGCCGATACATCAGGAGCCCCGCGCTGTGTCTCATGGGGCGAGCGTAGCGCGGCCGCGGTTGGCCGGGCGGTGCATCGACTTATTTGCCGCTGGGTGGGTGCGTGGACGTGTCTTCCGCCGGGGACGGCTCCGATTCGCCGCTGGTGCCCATGTTCCTTTTCTTGATCATGACCTCCAGCGCGGTGTCCGCGCCGCTGCCGCTGCGCGGAGTGCTGGAAGGGTCCGACCCGGACGACTTCGACTGCTGCTGCCCGCCGCTCTTTTTGTCCGTGCTCATGAACGGTTGCTCCCCGCGGCATCGTCGGCCTGGCCGCTCTGATGGCGCTGCTGCTGCTCGCCGCGGGAGATCATGTGTGCCATGGCGCTGGCCGCGCCCTCGCCGGTGTGGCCGGAATCGCCTTGCTCGTGCTGGGACTGGTCGCCCCCCGTGGCGTGCTCTTCCTTGGTGTCGTTCGAATGTGTGCTGCTGCTCATCGTTGCTCTCCGCACCGGGTCCATGTGCCCGGTCCATGCAAGCAATTTAAAAAAATCAGCTGAGCCGCGCGGTCGGAGCATGGCTGAGCCATTTGTAGGAAATTTTCTCATCCGTTACCGGATGCGAACGCCGGTCAATCGAGTGCGGGGACGGCCGCGACGAGGCGGCGCGTGTACGCATGACCCGGCTCGCGCAGCACCGTGTCGGCCGGCCCGACCTCGACCAGCTCGCCCTTCATCATCACCGCGACGCGGTCGGCGAATGCGCGCGCGATCGAGATGTCGTGCGTGATCATCAGGTACGCGACGTCGCGGCTGCGCTGGATGTCCAGCAGGAGGTTCAGCACCTGCCCGCGAATGGACACGTCGGCGCCGGACAGGGGCTCGTCGGCGATGATGAGTTTCGGCTCCATCGCGAGCGAACGCGCGATGGAAACGCGCTGGCGCTGGCCGCCGCTCAGCTCGTGCGGGTAGCGGTCCAGGTATCGGGCCGCCGGCCGCAGGCCCACGTCTTCCAGCAACCGCGCGCACCGGGCCTCGCCTTCGCCGGGTTGGGTCCAGAGAGCCTGCATCAGCAGCTCGCGCACGGTCTTGCGCGGGTTGAGCGAGGCCGTCGGGTCCTGGAAGATCGGCTGCATGCCGGTGCGCAGTTTCCGGAATTCCTCGGGTGAAAGGCCGGTCAGCCGATGGCCGTCGAACGTGACGCTGCCCGCATCGGGCTGCAGCAGGCCCAGCGCGATGCGGCCCAGCGTCGACTTGCCCGACCCGCTTTCGCCGACCAGCGCCACGATCTCGCCGGCGTGCACGGTGAGGCTCACGCCCTTGACGGCGGCCATCACGCTGCCGCCCGCGCCGCGGAAGTTCTTGCCGACCTGGTCCAGCACCAGCAGCGGGCGTTGCGAATTGGGAGTGGAGGAAGCCATGTCGTCGTCAATCGGCACTGGTGGAGAACTCGCCTTCGATCGTCTCGAAGCGGCCTTCGCTATTGCGCGCGGCCTTTGCTGCCTTGATGAGGCCGGCCGTGTAGGCATGCGAGGGGTTGGAGAAGACGGTTTGCGTCGCGCCGCTCTCGACGATGCGGCTGCGGAACATCACGTAGACACGCTCGCACTCTTCCCACACCACGCCCAGGTCGTGGCTGATCAGAAGCATCGCCATGCCCAGGCGCTGGCGCAGGTCGCGCAGCAACGTGAGGATTTCCGCCTGCGTCGTCACGTCGAGCGCGGTGGTGGGCTCGTCGGCGATCAGCAGCTTGGGCCGGCAGCCCAGCGCGATCGCGAGCAGCACGCGCTGGCGCATCCCGCCCGAGAGTTCGTGCGGGTACGAGCGCACGGCGCTCGCGGGCAGGCGCACGAGGTCGAGTAGTTCCGCGACGCGAGCAGGAACATCCTTCACCTGCGGATCGTGCCGCTGCACGCTCTCCGCGATCTGGCGGCCGACGCGCATGACGGGGTTCAGGTAGCTGAGCGGGTCCTGGAATACCATCGCAACCGGGTGGCCACGCAGCTGTTCCCACTGGTCCTGCGTGGAGGCGGTGACGTCGCAGCCTTCGATGAGGATGCTCCCGGATTCGATGTGCGCGATCTTCTCGGGCAGGAGGCCGAGCGCCGCGCGCGCGACGGTGGACTTGCCCGAACCGGACTCGCCGACGAGCGCCACCGATTCGCCTTCGCGCACGACGATGGAGACATCCTGCACCGCGGTGACGCCGCCGCTTCGCGTGCGGTAGGCGATGCGCAACTCGCGCATTTCGAGCAAAGGTGGTTGCATGCCGTTATCTCGCATTGCGTGGGTTGAGGATGGACCCGACGGCGTCGCCGAAGAGGTTGAACGCGAGGACCGTGACGAAGATCGCGGTGCCGGGGAAAAACGAGAGCCACCAACCGTTGAAGAGGAAGCGCTGGCCGCTGTTGAGCATCCGCCCCCAGCTCACGAGTTCGGCGCTGCTCAGGCCCAGGAAGCTGAGTGAGGCCTCCAGCAGGATCGCCTGGCCGACGATGAGCGTGCCCACCGCGAGAACCGGGGCGACCGCATTCGGGATCACTTCCCCGATCAGCACGCGTCGCTCGCTCACGCCCAGGCAGCGCACCGCGTCGACGAATTCCAGCTGCTTCACGCGCATCACTTCGCCGCGCATCACGCGCGCGACCTGCGGCCACGCAAGAAGCCCGACCACCGCGATGATCTGCCAGAGGCCGGTTCCCGTCATCGCGACGATCACCGCCGCCAGGATGAAGCCCGGGATCACCTGGAAGAATTCCGCGATGCGCATCACGGCCGTGTCGAGCCAGCCGCCGTAGAAGCCCGCCGCGGAGCCGACGAGGATGCCGATGAACGTCGCCACCACGGCCGCGAAGAAGCCGACGGTGAGCGACACGCGCGTTCCGTGGACGACGCCCGCGAGGACGCTGCGCCCGAGCTCGTCGCTGCCGAGCAGGTGCTGTGCGGATGGAGGCTGCATCGACTCGTTGCTCATGACGTGCGGGTCGAGCGCCGGCGACAGGCCCGCAACCAGCGCCAGCACCAGCAACAGCAGGATGAAAGCGCCAGCGGCCATGCCGCTCGGGTGCCGGGCGAGCTGCTTGAAGAATTTACTGGCTGCGTTCATGGCTGCTCCGCACGCGCGGGTCGAGGAATGCGTACAACAGGTCGGTGAGGATGTTGATCACCACCACCGACACGGCGGCCAGCAGGAAGATGCCCTGCAGCACCGGATAGTCGCGGTTGGTGATCGACGTGATGAACAGACTGCCGATGCCCGGCCACGCGAACACCGTCTCCACCAGGATCGCGCCGGTCAGCGAGTGGCCGAAGTTGTAGCCGATGACGGTGACGACCGGGATCATCGCGTTTGGCAAAACATGCCGCCAGAGGATGGTGCGGCGAGACAAGCCCTTGGCCTTGGCCGTGAGCACGTAGTCGTGGTGAAGTGCTTCGGCGACGCTGGCGCGCGCGACCCGCGCCACGATGGCGATGTAAAAGATCATCACGCTGAAGGCGGGCAGGGCCAGATGCCGCAGCAGGCTGAGGAACGCGTCGAAGCCCTGCAGCTCGTCGCGCATGCTCTTCATGCCCTGAGCCGGCAGCCAGCCGAGGTGAATGGCGAACACGATCACCAGCATCTGTCCCAGCCAGAAGATCGGCACCGAATACCCGAACAGGGAGATCGCGGTGAGCGCCGAGTCCTGCAGGCTGCCCGCGCGCGGCGCCGCGGCGAGCCCGAGCACGATGCCGAGAACCGCCGCGAAGAAGAGGGCGGGGAGCATCAGGATCATCGTGGGCCCGAGCCGCGCCAGGATCAGGTCCAGCACCGGCATCCGGTTCGCGAACGAGAAACCCAGGTTGCCCTGCGCGAGGTTCACGAGGTAGAGGCCCAGCTGCGTCGAGATCGGCTTGTCGAGCCCGAACTCCGCGCGGATTTTTTCCGCGTAGCCGGGCGGCACCGGGAAGTCGCCGAGCAGCGCATGCAGCGGATCGCCCGGCACCATGTGCACGATGAGGAAATTCAGCACCAGGATGCACAGGACGATGAACGCGCCCCAGGCGAGGCGCGAGAGCACATAGGAGCGCATTACGCGGTTCCCTTTGGGGATGTTGCGAGAAGGCGCGTCAGCTGCGAGAAATCCGCGCAGCCTTCGAGCGAGAAGATGCCGTCGATGAGGCGCAATGTGACTGCGTCTCCGAGCACCGGCACGAGCAGGCTCTTGGCCTTTTGCACGAGTTCCTCGTCGCTCACCGGAGCTTCCGGCGCGCCCTTGGCGAAGGGCACGTCGCGCAGGATGCGCTCGCCGCCCTTGAACACGACTTCCAGCGACGGGTAGTCGGTGCGGCCGAGCACGCGATCCGTGCGAATTTCGGTCAGCATCATCAGTCGCTGGATCTCCGGATCCGCTATACGAAGCGGCTCGAATTGCTCGAGCGTCGCGCGACCGCTGCGCGCCGCGACTGCGAGGCAATACGGCATGCTGAACTGTGCTTCGAGCAGGTTGCGCACGTCGATGCGCTCGAACTGCAGCTTCGTCTGCGCATTGCCGTGGACGATGAAGCGCTCGACTTCGCTGCTTCGGCCCGTCGAGCCGACCAACTCCAGCACGGCGTCGATCACCGAGTGGATGGTGCGGCAGCACGCATAAGGCTTGATGCCCGAGTTCAGGATGTGGAAGTCGCGTCCGAGTCCGGCCACGGCCTTCTCAGGCGTCGCGACGCCCGGCGCATAGGTCGAATAGAAGCCGCCCCATTTCGCATCCAACACATGGCGCGGTCCCGTGAGTCCCGCCCGTGCCAGGAGCGCCGCGCTCACGCCGGTCTCCGATGCCTTGCCGGGATGGAAGCGCTTGACCAGCGCGCCGTCCGCGAGAAAGGCCCAGGTGCCGCCGGTGAACGTGCCGGCGATGCCGAGCGCCTGCGTGAATTCATCCGGCGACGCCTTGAGCAATTTCGCCGAAGCCGCTGCCGCACCGAAGCTGCCGCACGTTCCGGTGGAGTGCCACCCGCGCTCGTTGTGCGGGCGATAGCCGCCGCTGCCTTCGAGCACGCGGCCGGCGAGCTCGTCGCCGGCCGCGCTCGCCAGGATCGCTTCGCGTCCACTCACGGGATAACGCTGCGCGAGCGCGCACACGGCCGGGATCACGACAGCGCCCGAATGGCCGCAGCCGCCGAAATCGTCCAGCTCCAAAGCATGCGCCGCGGTGCCATTCACGAGGGCGGCAGCAGCCGGCGCGAGCGTGTCGCCACGGCCCCAGAGGACCGTGTCCCCGGGACCCGATCCGCCCGCCGCCATCGCGCGGCTCACCGTGTCGACGACATCCGTGCGGCCGCCCGCGACGCCCGCCGACACGGTGTCGAGCAGGCAGCGCCTGGCTGCATGCACGACCTCGGGCGGCAAGTCCTCGAATCGCGCCGCCGACCAATAACACGCAAGCTGCTCGCTGAGCGAAGCGGCCTGCCCAGTCGCTACTACTTCATCCACACGCTGCCCCACCATTGCTGGTTCGCGGCCTGCCACAGGCCCTGGAGCTTCGAAGTCGCGACAGCGTACTGCGGCTGCTGGTGCAGGTTCAGCACCGGCATGTCGCGCGCCAGGATTTCCTGGATGCGGTTGTAGGCCTTCTGGCGGTCGGCCTGCGTGTGCGCGTCGCGGCCCGCGTCGAACAGCTTGTCGATTTCCGGGTTGGAGTATTGCGATGCGTTGTTGAACGTCGTGCCCTTCTGGATCGACTCGGTCACGTAGGTGCGGGCGATGCCCAGCGCCGGATCGCCGAGGGTCGTGTAGGTCTGCAGCGTCGCCTCGTAGTCGTAGTCGCTGTAAACCCGCTTCAGGATGACCGGGCGCTCGGCTCCCTCCAGCACCACCTTCACGCCCACGGCCTGCCAGAAGCGTTGCAGCGCCTGCGCGGCGGGCAGCCATTCGGGTTTGGCGGTTTCGAACAGCAGGCGCATGGTGAAGCGCGTGCCGTCGGGCCCGGCCTTCACGCCGGCGGCGTCGAGCAGCTTGTTGGCCTTCGCCGGGTCGTACGGGTACGTCTTCATGTAATCGACGCCCTTGTTGTACGCCCACAGGCGCGTGTCGAAGGCGCTGCGCGGGATGCCGCCGAGGCCATAGAACACCTTGTCGTGGATGAACTGGCGGTCGATCGCCATCAGCAGCGCCTGGCGCACCTGGGGCTTGGCGAGCGCTTCGTTCTTCGTGTTCAGGATGATGATGTCGCTGCCCGGATAGCTCACCTCCTGCATCGTGTACTGAGGATCTTTCTCCAGCATCTGCACCGCGCTGAGCGGCATGTAGTCGGGCACGATGTAGTCGACTTCGCCGGCGCGCAGCGCGAGCACGCGGGCCGCGGCGTCCGGCATGATCTTCACCATCAGGCGGTCGAGGTAGGGCTCGCCCTTGCGCCAGTAGTCGGGGTTGCGCGCGAGCGCGATGTGGCTGCCTCGCACCCACTCCACGACCTTGAACGGGCCGGCGCCGATCGGCTGCGTGAGGATCGCGGGATGCTTCAGGATGTCCTGGCCGCGCAAGATGTGCGCCGGCATGATGGCGGCGTTCTGCTCGCACGCCAGAGAGAAGAGGAACGGGCCGAACGGCTTGTTCAGCTTGATCACGACCTGCTTCGGGTTGGGCGTGTCGATCTTCTCGATGAACTTTCCGGCCGTGTTGAAGCGCGGACCGAACTTGCTGCTGATCTCCTCCAGCGTGAACTTCACGTCATCGGCCGTGACGGGCTTGCCGTCATGCCACTTCGCGTCGACCAGCTCGAATTTGTAGGTGAGGCCGTCAGGCGAGATGGTCCAGGATTTCGCGAGGCTGGGGACGATCTCGAATCCCTTCTTGAAGCGCACCAGCGCGTCGTGCACCAGGCAGCCGGCCGCGACGTCGGGCACTGAATTCGTGGTGTCGGGGCTCAGGCTCAGGGGGTCGGTGCCGAGCACGAAGACCGCGGTGCCGCCGCGCTTGGGTGTCTGCGCCTGCGCGGCGCCCGGCAATGCGCCGGCGATCAATGTGGCCGCGACCGCTGCGGCCGGAATAAGGCTTTTGTACTTCATCGGGATGTCTCCGTTACTTCTGGGAACCGGGATTGTCACGCGTGCCGGGGTCGGTGCACCAGGGCGAGCGTGCGCAGCATCTCGTTGGTCAGGATCATGAGGCCCTCGTCGGCGCCGATGCCGGGCTTGGAGAGCAGGAAGTCGGGGCCGGTGGCCAGCCCGATCTGCGCTGTCACGCGGGCAGAGATGTCTGTTTCGTTGGCGGTGCCACCCAGGCAACAACCCATGCCGTTCGCCTTGCAGTACAGGACGGCTTCGATGCTGTTGTTGATGCCGCCGAGATCCGGCGCCTTGATCTGCACGAAGTCGCAGGCCTTCGCTTTCACGAATGCCTGCGTGTCTTCCAGCGTGTTGCACCACTCGTCGGCGATCAGCTTGACGCCCGAGCCTTTCGCGCGCAGGCCGGCCTTCAGCTTGCTGAAAACGTCGATCTGCGCGGCGCGGGTCGCGGCGATGACGGGCGACTCGATCAGCAGCTCGAACGGCTCCACGTTGCGCCCGAGGCGGTCGAGGTAAGTGACCAGGCCGTCGACGTCGTCGCCGAACAGGTCGCCGAGCGTGCCGTACAGGTCCAGGTGGATGCGCGGCTTGTAATCGGGCGCGCCCACTTCCCGGATGCGTTTGGCGATCGATGCGGCGTAGTCCATCAGCACCTGGCCATTCGGGCCGAGATCCGCCGCGAGCGTGAACGACGCATGCGGCAGCACGGCCGCGCGCTTCATGATCACGCGATCGAGTTGCAGCGCATCGCCGCGGTGGCAGGACGCGAGGATGCCTACCGGCACGGCCTGCAATTTCGCTCCGTACTCGCGCGCGATCACTTCGGCGGCGGTTTCCTTGCCGGAGAGGGCGGTGGCGTTCAGCAGCGCCTGGGTCAGCCCATAGCGCAACGCCGTGTGGAGGCGCGCGCCCTTGACTTCCATCCGGTCGATTTCATCGGCGTGCCTGCGGAACGTGCCGACATCGCGTCCGGTCAGCCAGGGACGCACGACCGACTCGAGCGTCGGCAAGTGTTCCTTGGGCACGAAGAGCGGATCGCGCCCGGCGAGTCCCGAGAAGATCACGTCGGCGCACTCGCCGATCGCGACGCTGCCGTCTTCGAGGACGAGCATCACCGAGATGATCGCGCCCGCCTGGACGATGTGCGTGTAGCCGGGGGTGAGGGGCGGGCCTTCGAGGAAGCTGCCGTTCGGCTTGGCGCCGGCCTTGACGGCCTTCAGGTCCTTGTTGAAGTAACCGGACAGGCCGGTGGAAAAGATGACGTCCTGAACTTTCAAAAGAGAATCTCCATGCTTGTACTAACGCGGGAAATGATTCGAATCAATGCAGCCTGAGGGCGAGCAGCTCGGGGATGCGGGTTTCGATCGCGTCGCCGATATCGCCCGCCGCGACCAGGTGGCGAACGGCCTCGATGTCCGGGGCCAGGCTGCGGTCCACCATCATCGCAGGCGACACGCCGCGCACCAGTTGCCACACCGCTTCGAGCCCCGGGGCGCTGCGCAGCGGCCGCAGGAATTCGATGCCTTGCGCCGCCGCGAGCAGCTCGATGGCGACGATGTGCGCCGTGTTGTCCAGCATGGGCCGCAGGCGCCGCGCCGCGAACGTCGCCATGCTGACGTGGTCTTCCTGGTTGGCCGAGGTCGGCAAGCTGTCGACGCTCGCTGGATGCGCGAGCGACTTGTTCTCCGATGCGAGCGCCGCCGCAGTCACATGCACGATCATGAAGCCGGAGTTGAGTCCCGGCTCGGGCGTGAGGAAGGGCGGCAGGCGCGAGACGACGGTGTCGACCAGCATCGCGATGCGGCGCTCGGTGATCGCGCCGATCTCGGCGATGGCCACGGCGAGGGCGTCGGCGACGAGCGCGACGGGCTCCGCATGGAAGTTGCCGCCCGAGACCAGGGCGCCGTCGAACACCAGCGGGTTGTCCGTCACGGCGTTGGCTTCGCGTACCAGGACTTTCGCCGCGTAGCGCATCTGGTCGAGGCAGGCGCCCATCACCTGCGGCTGGCAGCGCAGGCAATACGGGTCCTGCACGCGGTCGTCGTTGTCAAGGTGCGATCTGCGGATGTCGCTGCCGACCATCAGGGCGCGGTACGCGGCGGCGCAATCGATTTGGCCAGGCTGGCCGCGCACCGCATGGATGCGGGGATCGAACGGGCCATCGCTGCCGCGCGCCGCGTCCAGCGTGAGCGCGCCGGAGATGACGGCCGCTTCGAACAAGCGGTCGGTCGCGAGCAGTGCGTCGATGGCCAGCGCCGTCGAAACCTGCGTACCGTTGATGAGCGCAAGGCCCTCCTTGGCGGTGAGCTGGATGGGCCGCAGGCCCGCTCGCTCGAGTCCTTGCGCGGCGGGCATGCGCTCGCCTTGGAAGAACACTTCGCCTTCGCCGATCAGCGGGAGGCTCAGGTGGGCGAGCGGCGCCAGGTCGCCCGACGCGCCAACCGATCCCTGGCACGGGATGACGGGCGTGAGGCCGGTGTTGTGCAGCGCGATCAACGCATCGACCACTTCCTCGCGCACGCCGGAGTAGCCGCGCGCGAGGCTGGTGGCTTTCAGAAGCAGGATGAGGCGCACGACTCGCTCATCGAGCGGCTGGCCGACGCCCACGGCGTGCGAGCGCAAGAGGCGCAATTGCAAAGTCGCGAGATCTTCCTTGCCGATGCGCGTTGTCGCGAGTTTGCCGAAGCCGGTGTTGACACCGTAGACGGGCGCATCGCCGTCGGCGGCACGGCGAACCGTCGCGGCGCTGGCCGCGATGCCCGCGCGGCACGCGGGATCGAGCTCGACGGATAAGCGCTCACCTGAGCAGAGGCGCTGCAATTGGGCGAGCGTCAGCTGGCCGGGATATAGAACTTCACTGGTCATCAAAGCATCGGCAGGTTGAGGTGGTTGTCGCGCGCGCATTCCTGCGCGATTTCGTAGCCCGCGTCCGCGTGGCGCATCACGCCGGTCGCCGGGTCGTTCCATAGCACGCGTTCGAGCTTGTCCGCGGCGTCCTGCGTGCCGTCGCACACGATCACGACGCCAGCATGTTGCGAATAGCCCATCCCCACGCCGCCGCCGTGATGGAAGCTCACCCAGGTCGCGCCGCTCGCGGTGTTGAGCAGGGCGTTGAGCAGCGGCCAGTCGCTCACGGCGTCGCTGCCGTCCTTCATGCTTTCGGTTTCGCGATTCGGCGAGGCGACGGAGCCGCTGTCGAGGTGGTCGCGCCCGATGACGATAGGCGCCTTCAACTCGCCGGACTTGACCATCTCGTTGAACGCCAGGCCGGCGCGATGCCGCTCGCCCAGGCCGATCCAGCAGATGCGCGCGGGCAGGCCCTGGAAGCTGATGCGCTCCTGCGCCATGTCGAGCCAGCGGTGCAGGTGCGCGTTCTGCGGAAACAGCTCCTTCATCTTCGCGTCGGTCTTGCGGATGTCTTCGGGGTCGCCGGAGAGCGCGACCCAGCGGAACGGGCCGACGCCGCGGCAGAAGAGGGGGCGGATGTAGGCGGGCACGAATCCCGGGTAGGCGAAGGCATCGGCGACACCGAAGTCCTGCGCGACCTGGCGCAGGTTGTTGCCATAGTCCACCGTCGGCACGCCCATCGCATGGAACTCGAGCATCGCCTTCACGTGCGCCGCGCACGATTCGCCCGCGGCCTGCTTCAATCGCGCGTGTTGCGCCGGATCCTTTTGCGCGGCCTGCCATTGCTCGACGGTCCAGCCAACCGGCAGGTAGCCGTTGATGATGTCGTGCGCGGAGGTCTGGTCGGTGACGATGTCCGGGCGGATGCCGCCGGCTTTCGCGCGCCGCGCGAGCTCGGGCACGATCTCGCCCGCGTTGCCGCACAGGCCGATGGAGACCGCCTCCTTGCGCGCCGTGTGGTGCGCGATCATGGCCAGCGCCTCGTCGAGGTCCTTTGCCTGCTTGTCGAGGTACTTCGTGCGCAGGCGGAAGTCGATGCGGGACTGCTGGCACTCGATGTTGAGCGAACACGCGCCCGCGAACGACGCAGCGAGCGGCTGGGCGCCGCCCATTCCGCCCAGGCCGGCGGTGAGCACCCAGCGGCCGGCGAGATCGCCGTTGAAATGCTGGCGGCCCGCCTCGACGAAAGTTTCGTAGGTGCCTTGCACGATGCCCTGCGTGCCGATGTAGATCCAGCTGCCGGCGGTCATCTGGCCGTACATCATCAAGCCGGCGCGGTCGAGCTCGTTGAAGTGCTCCCACGTCGCCCACCTGGGCACCAGGTTGGAGTTGGCGATGAGCACGCGCGGGGCGCCTTCGTGGGTGCGGAACACTCCCACCGGTTTGCCGGATTGGACCAGCAGCGTTTCGTCGGGTTTGAGTTTGCGCAGCGTCGCCAGGATCGCGTCGAAGGCCGGCCAGTTGCGCGCGGCCTTGCCGATGCCGCCGTACACCACCAGCTCATCCGGGTTCTCGGCGACGGCGGGGTCGAGGTTGTTCTGGATCATGCGGAACGCCGCTTCGATCTGCCAGTTGGCGCAGGAGAGCTGAGTGCCCTGCGGTGCGCGCACGGGACGCGCCTTGCTGTCCAGGAATGGGGTTTGCGATAGGTCCGACATGGCCGCTCCGGTTTTCGAATCGGCCCGATCCTAGTTGTCTATACAACTTGTGTCAACTGGGTTATCCTCCGCGCCATGGCAAAGAGCGATCTCCACGCGTACGAACAGGTCAAGGCCTGGATCAAGCAGCGCATCGCGAGCGGCGAGTGGCGCCCCGGCGACCCGGTGCCCAGCGAGTCGGCGTTCATGCAGCAGTTCGAGGTGAGCCGCATGACGGTCAACCGCGCCCTGCGCGAACTTGCGAACGAGGGCCTCGTCACGCGCATCCAGGGATCGGGCACGCGCGTGGCGCAGCTTCATCGCATCTCGTCGCGCCTCACGATCCGCGACATCCATGAGGAGGTGGCTGAGCGAGGCCACGTCCACACCGCGAAAGTGCTGCTCGCGGCGCGTGAGAAGGCAGGCGCGGAGATTGCACAGTCGCTGGGGCTGCGCACCGGGGGCGCGGTGTTCCACACCGTGCTCGTCCACATGGAGAACGGCGTGCCGATCCAGCACGAGGACCGCTACGTCAATCCGGCCGCCGCGCCCGCGTATCTCGACACGGATTTTACGCAGATCTCGCCCACGCTGCACCTGCTGCGCCACGCGCCGCTGACCGAAGCGAGTTACTCCATCGAGGCGTGCACCCCGACAGCGGAGGTCGCGGCCGCGCTCGCGATCAAGCGCACCGAGGCCTGCCTCGTCGTGCTGCGCCGCACGGTGAGCGGTGCCAACGTGGCGAGCGTCGCGCGCCTCGTGTATCCCGGCACGCGCTACAGTTTCGCCGGGCAGTTTCAGGCCTAATGCCACGAACCCCGGGGAGCATATTCATGAGCTGGCATCGCATCGTCCTGGATTCCGTCAAGCCGACCGCGTGGCGAAACGGCGGCGGCACCACGCAGGAACTCGTGGTCTTTCCCGTGCATGAGCACTGGCATTGGCGCATGTCCGTGGCGCGGATCGGGCAGGACGGGCCGTTCTCGTCGTTCGAGGGCGTCGAGCGGTGGTTCGCGGTGCTGTCCGGTGGCGGCGTGCGGCTCATCGTCGGCGACACGATCCATGCGCTGACGCCCGCATCGCCGCCGTTGTCGTTCGATGGCGGCGCGGCCGCGCGGTGCGAACTGGTCGATGGGCCCACGCAGGACTTCAACCTGATGGTGCGCGAAGGCAGCGGGCGCATGGAACGCGTGACCGGCTCCGTTGCCCTGGCTGTCGCATCGGGCAGCGCTGTGGCGCTCTGGTCCGGCGCAAACGCGGCACGCGTGACGTTCGAGGGCGCCACGCTGGAAATCCCGCCGCGCACGCTGGCCTGGCGCCACCTCGACATGGGCGGTCGCGTCGAAGTCGAGGCGACGAACGCGCTGTGGATGGAGGTCGCCGAGTGAGTGTCCGGCTCTGGATGCATTGCCGCGCGGCGACGATGCAGTCGTCACATGCGCAGCCCTACGGCTTGATCGACGACGCAACCATCGCCGTCGAATCAGGCCGTATCGCGTGGATCGGCCCGCACGCCGAACTACCGCGTGAACTGGCCGACCGGTGCGAGCAGCGCCACGATGCGGGCGGCGCGCTCGTCACGCCAGGCCTGGTCGATTGCCACACGCACCTGGTGTACGGCGGGGACCGCGTGCACGAATTCGAATTGCGCTTGCAGGGTGCGACTTACGAGGAGATCGCGCGTTCGGGTGGCGGCATCGCATCGACCGTGAAGGCAACGCGCGCCGCGACCGAGGACGAATTGCTCGCCCAGAGCCTGCCGCGCCTTCGCGCGCTGATGGCCGAAGGCGTCACCACGATCGAGATCAAGTCCGGCTACGGCCTGTCGCTCGAGCATGAAGCCAAGGCGTTGCGTGTCGCGCGGCTGCTGGGCGAGCGCGAGCGCGTCGAGGTGCGCACGACATTCCTCGGCGCGCACGCGCTGCCTCCGGAATTCGCGGGGCGCGCTGATGACTACGTCGCTGAGGTGATCCGCATGCTGCCGTTGCTTCACGAGCAAGGGCTGGTCGATGCCGTGGATGCGTTCTGCGAGCTCATCGCGTTCAGCACCGGGCAAACGGAGAAAGTCTTCGCCGCCGCAGCGCGGCTCGGCCTGCCCGTGAAGCTGCACGCCGAGCAATTGAGCGACAGCGGCGGCGCGCAACTCGCCGCGCGATACGGCGCCCTCAGCTGCGATCACCTGGAGTGGTTGAGCGAGGAGGGCGCGGCGGCGATGGCGCGCTCCGGCAGCGTCGCGGTGCTGCTGCCCGGAGCCTTCTATTTCCTGCGCGAGACACGTCTGCCGCCGGTGGAACTGCTGCGCCGTCATGCCGTACCGATGGCCATCTCGACCGACTGCAATCCGGGCAGCTCGCCGTGCACCTCGCTTCTCTTGATGCTGAACATGGCCTGCACCTTGTTCCGCCTGACGCCCGAGGAAGCGCTCGCCGGCGCGACACGCAACGCGGCGCGAGCGCTGGGGCTTGCGGACCGGGGCGTGCTTGTCGCCGGCGCCCGCGCGGACTTCGTGCTGTGGGACGCCGCGCAGCCCGCGCAATTGGCGTACGCGATGGGCGCGAATCCCTTGATCCAGACTATCTTCGAAGGCGAAGCGAGATGACTTTCCTGTTGAACACCGGCACGTCGCCGCTGCTCGTGAGCATGCCGCACCTGGGCACGGACATCCCCGATGACCTGAAGAGCGACTACGCGCCGCGTGCGTTGCAGGTCGAGGATGCGGACTGGCACCTCGACAAACTCTACAACTGCCTTCCCGCGCTCGGCGCGACGGTACTGCGGCCGCGCATCGCACGCTACGTGATCGACCTGAACCGCCCGCCGGGCGACGAGCCGATGTACCCCGGCGCGTCGAACACCGAGCTGTGCCCCACGCATTTTTTCAACGGCGATCCGCTGTACCGCGAAGGCCGCAAGCCCTCCCCGCAGGAGAAACAGCGCAGGCGCGAGACTTATTGGCAGCCCTACCACGATGCGCTTGCGGCCGAGGTGCAACGCATCCGCGCCGAACACGGCTATGTGGTGCTGTGGGATGCGCACAGCATCCGCTCGCGCATTCCGTGGCTGTTCGAGGGCGTGCTGCCCGACCTCAACATCGGCACGGCGGACGGGGCGAGCGCGCACGCATCGATCGGGGAGGCCGTGGCCAGGGCGGCAGGGAGGTTCGGCGACGTGAGCCATGTGGTCAACGGCCGCTTCAAGGGCGGCTACATCACGCGGCATTACGGCGATCCGGAGGCGCACGTGCATGCCGTGCAACTGGAGATGTGCCAGCACCTCTACATGAGCGAGGAGCCGCCCTACGACTACGACAGTGCGCATGCGGGCGGCGTGCAGCCGGTCTTGCGCGAGATGGTGTCCGCGGCGCTGGATGCGGGCAAGGCGCTGTATGGCCGCTGACGGCGTGCGATTCTTCGCGCCGCGCGCGTGGATCGCGGGCGCATGGGCGCGCGACGTGCTGCTCGCGGTTGCTGCCGACGGAACGTGGAGCGCCATCCAGCCGGACGCAGGGCCCGATGCGCAGCGCGATGCGCACGTGCTTGCCGGCCCGGTGTTGCCGGGCCTCGTCAACGGCCACAGCCACGCTTTCCAGCGCGCGATGGCAGGACTCGCCGAGCGAAGCGGCGGCAGCGAGGACAATTTCTGGTCCTGGCGCGATCGCATGTACCGCCTCGCGCACCGCATGAACCCCGAACGACTGGAAGCCGTTGCTGCGTTTCTCTACCAGGAGTTGGTGCATGCGGGCTATACGCAGGTGTGCGAATTCCATTACCTTCACCACGCAGCGACTGCCACCAATGCGGATCCGCTGGAGATGGCGACCGCCCTGGTGCGCGCGGCGCGCCGCACCGGCATCGGCCTCACGCTGCTGCCCACGCTCTATATGCGCGCCGGTTTCGCCGCGCCGTCGTTACGTGATGACCAGAGGCAATTCACGTCGACGCCGGATTCCGTGCTGCGGATCGCCGCGCATGTTCGCGAATTCGCGCCCGATGGCAGGGTCACGAGCGGCATTGCGATCCATTCGCTGCGCGCTGTCGGCGCGTCCGCCTTGGCCGAACTGGTGGCGGGCGCGTCGAAGGACATGCCGATCCACGTCCACATTTCCGAGCAGCAGCAGGAAGTCGACGATTGCCAGATCCACCTCGGGCGCAGGCCGATCGAATGGCTCGCCGCGAACGTGGCGCTCGATGCGCGGTGGAACCTCGTGCATGCGACGCATGCGGATCCGCAGGAATTCGAGACCATGCGCCGCCGGGGGGTTTCCGTCGTGCTGTGTCCCAGCACCGAGGCGAACCTCGGCGACGGCGTGTTCGATCTTCCCGGCTGGCTGGGCCTGAGCGGCAACTGGTCCATCGGCTCGGACAGCCATGTCACGCGCAGCTGGCAGGAGGAGCTGCGCCTCGCCGAATATTCGCAGCGGCTCCTGCACCGCAAGCGCAACATAGCCGCGCAGGCTTCGCTCGCGGACAGCAGCGCGGCCGCGTTGTTCGAGGGTGCGCTGCTCGGGGGTTCGGCCGCGGCCGGATTGCCGCTCGCCGGCATCGCAATCGGGCAGCGCGCCGACTTCATGGTGATCGACACGCAAGCGCCGGCCCTCGCGGGCGTGGATGCGGACGACGTGCTCGACGCGCTGGTGTTCTCCAGCCCGGAGGCTCCGCCGTCACAGGTGTATGTCGCGGGCAGTGCCGTGCCGCCACGCGATCCGGCAATCGCCGCGGCCTATGCGGCCGCGTTGCGCGACTGAGCGCCGTCGGCTCGCCCGCGGAATCGCGTGGGCGGCTGGCCCATCGCGGCCTTGAACATCGCGGTGAATGCGCTGTCGCTGGCGTAGCCGCTTGCGGCCGCGACATGGCTCACGGACAAGCCCCTGGCGAGCAGTGGCAACGCATGCGCGAGCACGGCTTGCTGTCGCCATGACTGGTAGCTCATCCCCAGCTCTTCACGGAACAGTCGCGTGATGGTTCGCTCGCTCGCCCCAACCTCTGCCGCCCATGCGGCCAGCGTGGCGCGTTGCGACGGCGCGTGCAGCACGGCCTCGCACAGCGCGCGCAGCCGCTTGTCGCCGGTCTGTGCATGGGGCAGTGGAACACCCAGCGCCTGGCTGTCGGCATGCGTGATCTCGTCGAGTACGAGCCCGGTGAGCCGCTCCTCCCGCGCGCGCGCAAGGTTCGCGCCGACCGGTGCATCGAGTGCCTGGACCAGTTCGCGGAGCAACGGCGACACGACGATGACGCGGCAATGCGCCCACCCGGCGGGCGTGACGGACGCATCGATATAGAGCGTGCGGAACTGCGCCTCCTCCAGCACGTGCACGGCGTGGCGCGCGCCCGGCGCGACCCACACGGCGCGCGATGGCGGGACGATGAACGTGACCTCGTCGCCGGAGCCCGCGTGCTGCTCGGACGTGACCTGTACGATGCCGCTCGCGCAGTACGCCAGCTGGGACCAGCGATGCTGGTGCGGCTCGAAATGGCTGTCGGCTTTCATCGTCCGCGCGCGCACGCGCACCGGCCGCTGGCGGCTGGGACGGAAGGCGTCGGTGTCGTTGACGAGGGTCGAGAGGAGTGGACGGCGGGACATGTCGATGGCCTCGATGTCGATGCAACCGGATTTGGCCGATTTTCGCCGAAAGCTGGCGTTCCGTCGCATTTCAGAAAAGTCCGTCACCATTACGATCAGGGGATGAGTTCAACGACAGTCTCCGCCGGCCACGCGCCGGTGCCTTTCCGTCAGGATGCCGGCGTCATCGGCCTCGTGGGCCTGGCCCATATGGTCAGCCACTTCTCGCAGCTGCTCCTTGCTCCGCTGTTCCCCTGGCTGAAGGATGCTTTCAACGCGAGCTACACGCAGCTCGGCTTCCTGATGACCATCTTCTTCGTCGTCTCCTGCGGCGTCCAGACAACCTCAGGCTTTCTCGTGGACCGCTGGGGCCCCCGGCCTATCCTGTTCGCCGGTCTCGCGCTGCTGGGCGCGGCCGCGCTCGGCTTCGCGCTGAGCCCGACGTACTGGGCGATGGCGCTGTGCTCCGTCGTCGCGGGCGTGGGCAACGGTGTGTTCCACCCGGTCGACTACACGCTCATCAACCGCAAGGTGAGCGCGCCTCGGCTCGGCCATGCGTACAGCTTCCACGGGATCACGGGCAGCCTGGGCTGGGCGCTCGGGCCGGCGTTGGTCGTCCCGCTGGCCATCGCGTTCTCGTGGCGCGTCGCCCTGATGGGCGCGAGCACGCTGGCATTCGTCGTGCTCGGCGTGCTCTGGTTGAACCGCGACAAGCTCAACCTTCCGGCCGCCGCGCCCGTCCGCGCCACCGCCCTGCAAGCGGAAGGCAACTTCGATTTCCTGCGCGTTCCCGCGGTATGGATGTGCTTCGCGTTCTTCTTTTTCTATGCCGTCGTGCTGAGCATCGTGCAGGCGTTCGCGCCCGAGGCCGCGCGACAGTTGCACGGTGTGCCCATCGCACTGGCTGCCATGTGCCTCACGGTGTACATGGTCTGCAGTGCGGGCGGCATGGTGCTGGGCGGTTTCCTGGCATCGGACCCGGCGCGGTGCGAGCGCGTGGTGGGCCTTGGCTTCGGCGGCGCTGCCCTGATCGCCTTGCTGATCGGGCTGGGATCGGTGCCCGCGCTGGCAGTTCCCGCGCTCTTCGGCGCGATGGGGTTCGCGAGCGGGATCGCGGGACCGTCGCGCGACCTGCTCGTCAAGAAGTCGACCCCGGAAAACGCGACCGGGCGTGTTTACGGCGTGGTCTATTCGGGGCTGGACATCGGCCAGGCGGTGGCGCCGCTGTTCTTCGGCACGTTGATGGACCACCACCAATACCAGGGCGTGTGGCTGGGCCTCGTCGCCGCGCAGGCGATCCTCATCACCAGCGCATTCAACGTCCGGAAGGTGCGTCGCACGGCGCTGGCCGCGACCTGAAGCCGGCCGTGGCGCAAGGGGTATCCTTGCTGCCATGTACGCGCCTTACTTCGGCCTGAAGGGCGAGCCCTTTTCCATCGCGCCGGACCCGCGCTTCCTCTTCATGAGCGAGCGCCACCGCGAGGCCCTGGCGCACCTGTTGTATGGCCTGGGCAGCGGCGGCGGCTTCGTGCTGCTGTCGGGCGAGATCGGCACCGGAAAGACGACGGTATGCCGCCTGTTCCTCGAGCAGATTCCAGCGGGCTGCAACGTCGCCTACATCTTCAACCCGAAGCTCACGGTGCTCGAGTTGCTGCAGTCGATCTGCGACGAGTTCCACATCGATGTACCGCCGCGCGGCGGCCAGCCAACCGTCAAGGCGCTGCTCGATCCGCTGAACGATTTCCTGCTCGCGGAACACGCGGCGGGGCGCAACAATGTGCTCATCATCGACGAGGCGCAGAACCTCTCGGCCGACGTTCTCGAGCAACTACGGCTGCTCACCAACCTGGAAACGCGCGAGCGCAAGCTGCTGCAGATCATCCTGATCGGCCAGCCGGAACTGCGCACGATGCTCGCGCGTCCCGAGCTCGAGCAACTGGCCCAGCGCGTGATCGCGCGCTACCACCTCGGGGCGCTGACACCCGCGGAGACCGGACGCTACGTCCAGCATCGGCTGGAGGTCGCCGGCCTGAGCCGTCCGCTGCCGTTCGAGCGCGGCGCGCTCAAGCGCATCCACGAACTCGCGCGTGGCGTGCCGCGCCGCATCAACCTGCTGTGCGACCGCGCGCTGCTCGGCGCCTTCGCGAACAGCCAGGCGACGGTCGACCGCGCGACGGTGGACAAGGCCGCGGCCGAGGTGTTCGACGTGGGCGCGGATGGCGTTGGCGGCGGGCATCGGCGGACGGCCGTGGTGCTGGCCTCGGGCCTGGTGGCGGGCGCAGCGTTGTTCGCGGCTCTCGCGCATGTCACGCAGCGACCGCAAGATACGGCGACCGCGAGATCGGTTGCCGCGTCCGCGCCATCGGAGGGCGGCGTGGCACGCGCCGCACCGATTCCGCGTGCGGCTTCCGCCGCGTCGGCGCTCGGTGCAGCCCCCGCGGCCTCCGCAACTGCACCTGTGCTCATGACCAGCATGGACGAAGCGTGGCGCGAACTGGCCAAGTCCTGGGACGTGACCCCTGCGACTTCCGGCGACCCGTGCAAGGCATTGAAGGGCGAGCAACTGCAGTGCTTTCGCCGAGTCCTCAGCCTCGCCGAGATCCGCGAGCTGGGTCGGCCCGGAATCCTCACGCTCGACCGCGACACAGGCGCGCCGCGCTATGCCTTGCTCACGGCGCTGGATCAGGGCAGCGCGACCCTGGTTGCCGGGGGCGCGTCGCAGAAGGTGACGATCGCGGCGCTGGCCGGACGCTGGCAAGGCGATTTCGCGACGCTGTGGCGCGAGCCGCCGGGCTACGACCGCAAGTCCGGCGGTGGCGCGGGCGAGACGCGGACCTGGATGTCCGCGCACCTTCCTGCAGCGCCGACTTTCACCGCGCAGCTTCGCGCCTTCCAGCTCTCGCATGGCCTCGCCGCCGACGGCCAGCCGGGGCCGATGACCTTCATGCAGATCAATCGCGCGGCGGGGGTCGAAGAGCCCCGCCTTCGCACCGCTTCCTGAACCGCACCGCCATGTCCTACATCCTCGACGCCCTTCGAAAAGCCGACGCGCAACGCGAGCGCGACCCCGCGCGGGGCATTCACGCGCAGCCCTTGCAGGGGCCGGTGGATTCGCCAGGTGGAGCGCCGATGCGGCGCCCGGCCCTCTGGGCGGCGGCCGTCGCCGGCGTTGCAGTGATCGCGGGGGCCGCGTGGTATCTGGCCCGACCGGGCGCGCCTGAAGTGCGTTCCGCGCCGCAAGTCGAGGCCAAAGCCCCGCGCGCTGCCATGCCCCCGCCACCTGCCGCGCAAGTCCTGCCGCCGCCGGTGGTAGTCGCCAGGGCACCGGTGATCAATGCGCCGGCAATCATCCCGGTGCAGGCCCCCGCACCCGCACCGACACAGGCGACGGTGCAAGCGCCGCCGCTGCCGGCGAGAGAAGCCTCGCGGGCGGAGCCGGCGCCGCTCGTCACCGCGCCAACCGCCGCGGGCCAGCCGCCCGGCATGACGCCGTTCCAGGGGCCGCGCGGTGCGGGCATGTCGCCCGTGCCCGCCAATACGGCCCCCATGCCGCCGCCACGCGCTGTCGCACCGATTCCGCCGTCTCAACCCCTGCCGCCGGTACAGGGCCTGCCGCCCGATGCGCCCAAGCTCGTGATCAACGGTGGTGTCTATTCCGCCAATCCGGCGCAACGGATGCTGATCGTCAACGGGCAGGTGGTGAAGGAGGGCGCCGACCTCGGGTCGGGCGTGAAGCTGGAACAGATCACCGCGAAATCGGCGGTGCTGGGCTTTCGCGGCGCGCGCTACACGGTGGGCTACTGAACGTCCGGCAGTGCGCGCTGGAAGACCGACCAGCGCCCATCCTTGAACAGGTACAGCGCCGATGACAGCCGGGCGCCCGGACCCCCAGCGTAGAGCGCGGCGGCGCTGAAGCGCAGGTCCGCGACCGACGCTTCGTCCGACAGGGGCACATACACCAGGCCGCCGCGTCGCGGGACCGCGACCACAATACCTTCGGGGTGCTTCGCGAGCAGGCCCCGCCAGAATTCGCGGTCGAGGAAATAGCTGCTGTTCAAGTCCTGCGATCCGCTTTGCACCTGCATGAGGGCGCCGCTCCAGGGCTGCGGCGCGGGCAGGCCGTACATGCGCCGCAGATTCGAGACCGCCAGCGATACCGCCTGGTCCGGCGAGAGATGCAGGCGCTTCAGGTCCTCGGAGGACGCGCTCTGCATCGTCTCGCCGCCGTCGAACACCAGGCGGATGTGCATGTCCCCGAGGTAGCGGAACCAGCTCGTGTCGAGGTCGATCTCGCGGCCGTCCGGCAGCACGCCGCGCACCTTGCCGAACGGGCGCAGCGCTTCGTCCTGCTTGTTCGCGCCGCGCGATTCGCGCAGCACGGCGATCAGGTTGCCGGCGCTGGTGTCGAACTTCCGGTCTTCGTCACCGGCGAGGCCAGGCAGCGCGAGCACCGCGCAGGCAAGCGCGATGCACATTCTGGAAATGCGTGCGTCCATCGGAATCCCCTCTTGCGCGTTCATCGTGCGCCGTTGATGCGCCCTGCGCAACACACTGCGTGTGCCTTGCGTCGAAAAAGTCGCAGCGATGCGGCGCGAATGTGTGAAGTTGGCAACGAACTTGGTTACCGAACTTGCGTGACAAGGCGAACATGTAATGAGGCTCGTCCGTAGCATCGGCACCTCAATCAACGCCACCCAGAGGATCCCCCATGGCCATGCAGTCCCCGTTCTTCAACAAGCGCGAACCCGATGCCTACAGCCAGCGCAACGCCAACCCGAACGCGGCGGCCGCTGCCGGCGTCGCGAGCGCTTCGGCCACTGCGGCGCCCACCGCGCCCGCGGCGAACAGCTCGCCGGCCAAGGAAGGCGAAAGCAAGCTCACCGTCGGCCCGAACATCAAGCTGAAGGGCGTCGAGATCACGGATTGCGACACGCTCGTCGTCGAAGGCTCCGTGGAAGCGACGATGGATTCGCGCGTGATCCAGATCTCCGAGCGCGGTTCCTTCAAGGGCTCGGCCGACATCGACATCGCCGAGATCCGCGGCCAGTTCGACGGCAACCTCACGGTGCGCCAGAAGCTGGTGATCTATTCGACGGGCAAGGTCACCGGACGCGTGCGCTACGGCAAGATCGTGATCGAGGAGGGCGGCCAGCTCTCCGGCGAGATCGATTCGGGCACGTCCCCCTCCAGGCCGGCCGCGAACGGCGTGCGCACCGGGCTGCAGGTGCATTCCTCGGCGGGCTGAACGGCGCGGGCCGGCGTGGCCGGTTGTGGCTTCGCGGCGCGGCGTGCGCCGGTAAGATGAGGCCTCCTTCATCGAGCCAGGAAGCCATGACCCAGATCGCCGGCCATCTCATCGTGGAATGCCTCGTCGCGCAAGGCGCGACGCATGTGTTCGGAGTCCCCGGCGAGAGCTACCTCGCCGTGCTCGACGGCTTTCACGCGTACCGGGACCAGATCCGATTCATCATCAACCGCCAGGAAGGCGGCGCCGCCTACATGGCCGAGGCGCATGGCAAGCTGTGCGGTCGGCCCGGCGTGTGCTTCGTGACGCGCGGCCCCGGCGCGACCAATGCATCGATCGGCGTCCACACGGCGTTCCAGGATTCGACGCCGATGATCCTCTTCGTCGGCGACGTCGCGAGCGACCAGCGCGATCGCGAGGCCTTCCAGGAGGTCGACTACCTCAATTTCTTCGGCCCCAGCACCAAGGGCATGGCCAAGCGCGTCGAACGCATCGACGATCCCGAACGCATTCCGGAATACATTGCGCGAGCCTTCGCCACGGCGATGAATGGCCGCCCGGGTCCCGTAGTGCTCGTGTTGCCGGAGGACATGCTCGTGAAGGAGACGCAGGCACGGCCGCTGGCGCGCGTTGAAGCTGTGCAGGCCTGGAGCGATCCGGGCTCGCTGCGTGAATTGCGCGAGATGCTTTTGAAATCGACGAAACCGTTCGTGATCGCGGGCGGCGGCGGTTGGACGCCGCAGGCGGCGCAGGCCCTCCAACGCTTTGCCGAAAACTGGAAATTGCCGGTGGGCAATGCCTTCCGTTTCCAGGATACGTTCGACAATCATCATCCGCAGTACGCGGGTGATGTAGGCATCGGCCTGAATCCGAAGCTCGCGGCGCGTATCCGCGAGAGCGACCTGATCCTGGCCATCGGCCCGCGATTGGGCGAGATGACCACCGGCGGCTACACCTTGTTGAAGGCGCCCCAGGCCACGCAGAAACTGATCCACATCCACTCGAGCGCCGAAGAACTCAATCGCGTGTACCAGGCGGATCTCGCGATCAACGCGACGATGAACGCCGCGGCGCGTTCTCTCGAAGTCCTCAGCGCGCCGCCCGAGTTGCCGTGGGTGGCGTGGACTGAAGCAGCGAACGCGGACTACGAATCGAATCTCGTTCCGCAAAAGCTTCCCGGGAACATCGACATGCCCGCGATCGTGGGCATCTTGAAGAAGCACTTGCCCGACGACGCGGTGCTCACCAATGGCGCGGGCAACTTCGCGAGCTGGACGCACCGGTTCTTCAAGCATCATGGCCTCGTGAAGGGCCACAAGACGCAGCTCGCGCCGACCGTTGGCGCGATGGGCTATGGCGTGCCCGCGGGCATCGCCGCGAACATCGTGACCGGCCGCGTCGCGTTGACGATGGCGGGCGACGGCGACTTCCTGATGAACGGGCAGGAACTGGCCACCGCCGCGCAATATGGCGCGAAGAGCATCGTCGTGCTGCTCAACAACGGCATGTACGGCACGATCCGCATGCATCAGGAGCGCGATTACCCCGGGCATGTGGCGGGCACCGAGCTGGTCAACCCGGATTTCGTGGGGCTGGCGCGCGCGTATGGCTATGCGGGTGTGCGGATCACGCGCACCGACGAATTCGAGGCGGAACTCGTCGCCGCGCTGGAGCGCAAGCAGGGCACGTTGATCGAGGTGATGCTCGACCCCGAGGTGATCACCACACGCGGGACGCTCTCCGCGATCCGCGAAGGCGCGCTGAAGCGCCAGCGCGAAGCCGGCGCTACAAAGTAAAGCGGAAGCCCTCGACGATGGCGCCAGGCGTCGTCACGCTGGAAAGCTGGCGGCTGCCATAGGTGCTGCTATCGGGGACGAGCTCCGTTTCCTGCGTGAGCGCGACAAGGCCCCTGCCGAACATGCGCAGGAACGAGTCGTCGAAACGCATGACCGAGATCGGCGCGACCAGCTTGCCGCTCTCGACCCAGAAGCACGCGAAGCGCGTCATGCCCGTCATGCGGCACGCGAGACGGTCGCTGTAGTTCAGGTAGTGCAGGTTGCTGACGTAGACGCCGGTGCCCAGCTTCGCGAGCACGTCGGCCGAAGGCAGGTCGCCGGGCGCGAGCCGCAGGGCCTCGGGGCCCTCACCACTGTTCGCGCCGTTGGCCTGGGCGCCGTACTCGCGCGCGCTGCGGGGCGAGTTCAAGGTGCCGGCGCTGCGGCCGGTCTGGACAAGATGCACGGCATCGGCCTTCACGAATCCGTCGTCCTGGAAGCGCGGGGCGATGCCTTCCTCGGTCGCTTCGGTGAGCGTGACGGCGGGCGAAAGCTGCGCGTCGCCCTTGTGCAGATGCAGCAGCGTGCTCACGCCGGTCTTCAGCGCCTTGAGGCCGAAGCCGCCCCAGCTCAAGGTCGAGAGCAAGTCCGCGACGGCGACCGGCGTGAAGTACACGCGGTACTCGCCCGGCGGCAGCGTCTTTTGCGGTAGACCCAGCAACTCCACCTGCGCACGTGCTTGCGCCATCTTGCTTGCGAACTGCGCGTCGTTCCACTCGGTGCCCGCATACGAAGCCTTCACGGCCTTGTCGCCGGAGCGGTACAGGCACCACTCGAAATGGAAGCTGGCGACGCTGTGCCAGTTGCGCTGGCCGCGGCTGTCCGCGAACGCGCGAACCATCGGGCCGCCGGCGTAGAAGCCGACGAAGTCGGTCTGCGCGGCGTGCTCCGCGACGGCTTCGATCACCTGCGCGGCCGTGGGCAGGCGCCCTTGCGACGATCGCTCGGTGGCGGTCACGGCGTCCGGCAGGAGCAGGTATTTGTCTTCCGGAACCAGCGGCAGTTGGGCGATGAGGGCATCGCGCTCGGCAAGCAGTGCCGCGATGTCGACGGCCGCGTCGCCGCACAGGCCCAGCGAGCCCGACGCGTGGCGCAAACCGGCGACGACCGAGACGCTGGCGCTGCGTTGCTCGACGTGCGTGGCCTGACGCACCTGCGCGTGGTTGAAGCGGATGAAGTCCGAGTCTTCGGCGGAAAAATAAAAGCTCGTGCCGTCCACCCCGGGCAGGGGCGTGCAGACGGCGGCCGCGAGTTGCTCGAAATAGTCGCGCATCATGCCGCTCCCCCGAACACCGACACGTTCGTGAACTTGCAGGCGGGCGCGGCGTGACCGACGCGCACGACCTGGTTCGGCTCGCCCTTGCCGCAGTACGGCGTGCCCATCACCTGGAAAGTGTTCGCGTCGCCCACCATTGCGAGTGAGCGCCAGAACTGCGCGGAGATACCCCGGTAGTTGGGGCGTTTGACGACTTCCGCGAGCTTGCCGCCGCGGATCATCCGGCCGTACTCGCAGCCGAACTGGAACTTGTTGCGCGAGTCGTCGATGCTCCACGACGAGTTGGTGCGCATCATCACGCCGAGGTCGATGCTTGCGATCATCTCGTCGAGCGTGGAGTCCCCCGGCTCGATGTTGAGGTTGCTCATGCGGTCGATCGGCGCGCGGTTCCAGCTGCACGCGCGCGTCGTCGATACGCCCCCGAGGTCGAGTCCCAGTGCTCGTGCCCGCGCTTGCGAGACCGTCCCGCCGAGCGGATGGACAAGCAGGCCGTTGCGGATGATCCACTGGCGTTCGGCCGGGGCGCCGTCGTCGTCCCACGCGAAAGCGGCGAACTGTTCGGCGATGTCCGGCGCGAAGCTGACGTTGAGCAGGGGGCTGCCGTATTGGTACGTGCCGAACATGTCCATCGTCACGAAGCTGGTGCCGGCGTAATTGCGCTCGTCGCCCAGGATGCGATCGAGCTCCAGCGGGTGGCCGATGCTCTCGTGGATCTGCAGCATCATCTGGTCGGGCATGAGCAGCACGTCCATCTCGCCGCTCGGGCAATTGGGTGCGTTCACGAGTTCGAGCGCTTCGCGCGCGACGCGCACGCCGTCCTGCGCGAAACCCGAGCGCTCGAGAACCTCGAGGCCGCCTTGCTGGCAGAAGCCGTTGTACTGGCCCGCGGCGGAGCGGGTCTGCGTATCGCCGTTGGCCGATGCGACCACCTCGATGCCCGGGACCATGAAGTCCCACACCTGTTCCAGCCGCCCGCCATCGGAGGTGACCAGCAACTGTTCGGTGTGGGTGGTCCAGATGGAGGCGGAGCGATCGACGATGGCGCCGTCGATCTTCGCGCTGGCGCACACGCCGTGGACCATGTCGAACTTGTCGCGCAATGTCGCCGCCGAGGCGGGGCGTTCGTTCGGTGAGCGGTAACTGCCTTGCGCCTTGGGCATGGCGACCTGGCGGTAGTCGAAGACGCTGTGCGAAGCGCTGGCCTCGGCCAGCTCGGCGGCATGCGCAAAGGCGCGGGCCAGACCCGCCTGCGACACATCGCTCGTCGCCGCGTACCCGAGGCCGCCCCGCCTGATCACGCTGACCATGACGCCGGTATCGCGGCGGCGCGTGGGCGGCTCGGGAACATCGTCGCGCACGGCGATGCGTTCGGTTTGTTCGGTGACGGTGCGCACCGACCAGAAGTCGGCGGCGGGAGCGGCTCGCTTCGCGAGTGTCTCGATGGATTCCATGGGTGGCGGGTCCAATACTGCTGTGGCCGGCGGTAGCCGGCGCGGAAATGAAAAAGGCCGGTGGGTACCGGCCTTTGGAGTATCGCGCAGATCGTCAGTTGCGCATGGCGCAACGCGCGCGATCCTTCCTCGACTTACTTGACGTGCTTGCCGATGAGGCCGGCCATCTCGAACATGGAGACCTGGGCCTTGCCGAAGATGTCCTTCAGCTTGGCGTCGGCATTGACCATGCGCTTGTTGACCGCGTCCTGCAGCTTGTTCTTCTTGATGTAAGCCCACAGCTTGCTGACCACCTCGGTGCGCGGCAGAGGAGCCGAGCCCACCACGGCCGCGAGTTGCGGGCTGGGGGTCAGGGCCTTCATGAACGCGGCGTTCGGGGTGCGCTTCTTGGCGGGAGCCGCCTTCTTCGCGGCGGCCTTCTTGGCGGGAGCGGCCTTCTTCGCCGGTGCAGCCGCCTTCTTCGCTACGGCTTTCTTCGCCGGTGCAGCCGCCTTCTTCGCGGGAGCTGCTTTTTTCGCAGCGACTTTCTTTGCGGGGGCGGCCTTCTTGGCGGGCGCCTTCTTCGCAGCTTTCTTTGCAGTTGCCATGATTGATTTTCCTTCTAGAAGTTAAGTGATCACCACCGGGAGATCGCTCTCCCTCTGGCACTGCGGATGCTACTGGAGAAAAAACGCGTTTCCAAGCGAAAAATGGCTTTTTTCATTGGGGCGTGTCGTTTTTTTCACTGGGCATCGAACGTGTTTTCCCTCTGGAAACGCGAGACGCGCACGCAGTGCGGCGGTTCAAGCGCTTCGCGCAGTGCGAGAGAAAACTGCATCAACACCGCGCCGCGAAACAGGATTTCTCCTCTGGGGACTCACGGCTGCGCGTCTCGATGCAGCGTCGCGAGCACCACGCCCACGAGGGCGAGCGCGAATGCAAGGAGCTGCATGCCGCTGAGTTGCTCGCCGAGCGCGAGCACGCCGACGAGCGCCGCGGAGACCGGCAGCATCACCGTGAACACGCCCGCTTGCCCAGCGGGAACGGCCTTCAGGCCCGTCATCCAGAGCCACACGGTCCACACGCTCGCGGCGAGCGAATAGAACAGCAGCAGCATCCAGATGCCGGGCGCGACGCCCGGGAAATCGAAGCTGAGCGCGGTCCACGCGCCCAGCGGCGTGACCAGCGCGAAGCCCCACAGGTTGATAAGCGACGTGATGCGCTTGGGACCCAGCACGCCGGTCAGCTTCTTGCCGATAACCGCATAGGACGCTTCGCAGATCACCGCGCCGAGGACGAGGAGATTGCCCAGCCACGCATTGCCGTGTGCGGCGGCGTTACTGCCCGCGGGGTGCGCGGACGGTTGGGCGAATGCGAGCAGACCGATGCCCGTCGCCGCGCACGCGATGGCCGCCCAGGTGCGCGACGTGATCCGCTCACCAAGGAACGCCCAGCTGAGCAGGGCCACCGCCGCGGGGATGGCGGCCATGATCACGCCCGCCGACACCGCGCTCGTCATGCTCACGCCGAACAGCATGCAGATCGAGAACAGGAAGTTACCCAGGAAGGACTCGAGGAAGACGAGGCGACGCGTTGCAGGCGAAAGTGGAAGCTCCGAGTCTGGCTTGCGCAGCCAGGGCAGCATCGCGAGGCCGCCGATGCCGAAGCGCAGCCAAGCGAGCAGGAATACGGGGATCGCGGCAACGAGCGGCTTGGAGAGCGCGACGTAGCTGCCCACCAGCGACATGCTCAGGGCGAGGCAGGCATACGCGGCGATGCGCTGGCGTGCGGGGGTCATCCGGGGGTGGAGAATCCGAGGTTTCCAAAGACAACGGATCATGCCCGAAGCCCCCGAACGCCACGTCTTCGTCTATGGCACGCTGCGCCGCGGTGGCCGCAACGACATCAACCGCCTCCTGCCCACCCCGCGCTATGTCGGCATGGGGGAGGTGGTGGGGCGGCTGTACCACATCGACTGGTATCCGGGCCTCACGCTTGGCGGCGACGAGGCAGTGACGGTGGTGGGCGAGGTCTACGCGATCGAGCCGGCGCTGGAGCAGGTGCTGGACGAGATCGAACAAATCGTGCCAGGCGCATCCAGCGAATACTTCAAGCGCGAGATGGCGATCGAGGTGGCGGGCCGCCCATTGCGGTGCCTCGTGTACGAGATCAATCCCGAGCGCGTGCGCGGCAAGCAGCTGATCGGGCATGGCGACTGGATTCTTTTTCAGCCTGCGTAAATCCCGTTTCGCATGATGGAATTGCAGCATGCTGCATTGCGCCATTTTTTCTCAATACGAGAAACGAATTTTCATATTGAGATATTAAATCCATAACGTGTTGATTTATAAGAGAATAAAAATATCTCTTATATAAGACACAAGACATTCACAAGCTCTTGTAGAAGACTTAAAGTTGCTCCATCGGCATCGGCCTTGCATGAGCCCGAATCCGAACCAGTTTTTTTCAACCTTTGGAGCGCACCATGACATCCTGGACCCACCTCACCCGCGAACAGCAGATTGCCCAGCTCGAGAAAGACTGGGCCGAGAACCCGCGCTGGAAAGGCATCAAGCGCGGCTACAGCGCCGCCGATGTGGTGAAGCTGCGCGGCTCGCTGCAGATCGACCACACGCTGGCCAAGCGTGGCGCCGAGAAGCTGTGGAACCTCATCAACACCGAACCCTTCGTCAACACGCTGGGCGCGCTGACGGGCAACCAGGCGATGCAGCAGGTCAAGGCCGGCCTGAAGGGCATTTACCTGTCGGGCTGGCAAGTCGCCGGCGACGCCAACAGCAACGGCGAGATGTACCCGGACCAGTCGCTGTACTCGGTGGACTCGGTGCCGAAGGTTGTCAAGAAGATCAACGCGACGTTCGCGCGCGCCGACCAGATTCAGTGGAGCGAAGGCAAGGGCCCCGGTGATGAGGGCTATGTCGACTACTTCGCACCCATCGTGGCCGATGCCGAAGCCGGCTTCGGCGGTGTGCTCAACGCGTTCGAGCTGATGAAGGCGATGATCGAAGCGGGGGCGGCCGGCGTCCACTTCGAAGACCAGCTGGCTTCCGTCAAGAAGTGCGGCCACATGGGTGGCAAGGTGCTCGTGCCGACGCGCGAAGCCAATGCGAAGCTGATCGCCGCGCGCCTCGCCGCCGACGTGATGGGAACGCCGACGATCCTGCTGGCCCGCACCGACGCGGAAGCCGCCGACCTGGTGACGGCGGACGTGGACGACAACGACAAGCCTTTCCTCACCGGCGAGCGCACGGTGGAAGGCTTCTACCGCACCAAGAAGGGCTTGGGACAGGCCATCAGCCGCGGCCTGGCTTATGCCGAATACGCCGACCTGATCTGGTGCGAGACCGGCACGCCGGATCTGAAGTTCGCCAAGGATTTCGCCGATGCGATCCACGCCAAGTTCCCCGGCAAGCTGCTGGCCTACAACTGCTCGCCTTCCTTCAACTGGAAGAAGAACCTGGACGACGCGACCATCGCGAAGTTCCAGAAGGAGCTGGGCGCGATGGGCTACAAATTCCAGTTCATCACGCTGGCCGGATTCCACAGCCTCAACCACTCGATGTTCGAGCTGGCCTATGGCTACGCCCGCAACAACATGACGGCCTTCGTCGAGTTGCAGCAGAAGGAGTTCGCCGCGGCTGAGCGGGGCTTCACCGCCGTGAAGCACCAGCGCGAGGTCGGCACGGGCTACTTCGACGCCGTCACCACGACGATCGAGGCCAACGCTTCGACGGCCGCACTCAAAGGCTCGACCGAGGACGAACAATTCTTCGACGACCACAAGAAGGCTGCCTGAGCCAAAAGCGTTCTGAATGCGTGAAAAACGGCCCCGCGGGGCCGTTTTTCTTGGGGGCCGGCCCGCTTGCCGCCCCCTTCGCCGACCGGTAGAGTACGCACACCTTCATCAGGAGACGGGACCGGCCCATGAGCGCAGACAACGAAAAGACGGGCGTATTCGACGCCTCCAAGCTCAGTCAGGCCAAGTGCCCGGACTGCGGCGGCACCGGCGAGCTTCGCATCGACAGCGAAAACATCAACGAGAACTTCGAGGTCGAGAAGCAGACCGTCATCACGCCATGTACGCGTTGCAACGCCACGGGATTTATCGCCGCCGGTTAGAATCCGAGCTCCGATTCCCCAGCAAGAGCGAGAAAGGCACCCTGGTTATGACACCGCGAACTACCCTGGAAGTCTCCAACGGCCTTTGATGGTCGGGTAGTCGCGTGCATTGAGCTCTTGAGCATCCAACCAAAGCGCGGCTGACGACCGCGCTTTTTTTTTTAGCTTTTTATCTTGTGGTTCAGATCGTCAGCTCTGAACCCAACTGACTAGAAAACATGATCCAAGTCACGCTTCCCGACGGTTCCAAACGCGAATATCCCGGCCCGGTCACGGTGGCCGCGGTCGCCGCTTCCATCGGCCCCGGCCTCGCCAAGGCGGCGCTCGCCGGCAAGGTGGACGGCAAGGTCGTCGACACCAGTTTCACGATCGACAGGGACAGCCCGGTCGCCATCGTCACCGCGAAGGACGCGGACGGTCTGGATGTCATTCGCCACTCGACGGCCCACTTGCTCGCTTATGCGGTCAAGGAGCTTTTCCCCGAGGCACAGGTGACGATCGGCCCGGTGATCGAGAACGGCTTCTTCTACGACTTCTCTTACAAGCGGCCGTTCACGCCCGAGGACCTGGCGGCAATCGAAAAGCGCATGGGCGAAATTGCCGCGAAGGACGAGCCTGTGACGCGCCGCGTACTGCTTCGCGATGAGGCCATGGCGCATTTCAAGAGCATCGGCGAGCACTACAAAGCCGAGATCATCGAAAGCATCCCGCAGGGCGAGGAGGTGTCGCTGTATCGCGAGGGCAGCTTCGAGGACCTGTGCCGCGGCCCCCACGTGCCGAGCACGGGCAAGCTGAAATTCTTCAAGCTGATGAAGGTGGCCGGCGCCTACTGGCGCGGCGACCACCGCAACGAGATGCTCCAGCGTGTCTACGGCACGGCATGGGCCAGCAAGGAGGAGTTGCAGCAGTACCTCACGATGCTGGAGGAAGCCGAGAAGCGCGACCACCGCAAGCTCGGCCGCGAGCTGAACCTGTTCCACATCGACGACGTGGCACCCGGCGTGGTGTTCTGGCATCCCAAGGGCTGGGCGATCTGGCAAGCGGTTGAGCAGTACATGCGTCAGGTCTACCGCGATACGGGCTATCAAGAGGTCAAGGGTCCGCAGCTCCTGGACAAGAGCCTGTGGGAGAAGACGGGCCACTGGCAGAACTACCGCGAGAACATGTTCACGACGGAGAGCGAGAAACGCGAATATGCGCTCAAGCCCATGAACTGCCCGGGCCATGTGCTGATCTTCAAGCACGGCATCAAGAGCTACCGCGACCTGCCGATCCGCTTCGGCGAGTTCGGCCAGTGCCACCGCAACGAGCCCTCCGGGGCGCTGCACGGCATCATGCGCGTGCGCGGGTTCACGCAGGACGACGGGCACATCTTCTGCACGGAAGACCAGATCCTCGAGGAGTGCGTCAACTACACGGCCCAGCTGCAGAAGGTCTACAAGGATTTCGGCTTCAACGACATCCTCTACAAGGTGGCGACGCGTCCCGAAAACCGGGTCGGCTCTGATGAGCTGTGGGACAAGGCCGAATTTGCCGTGATGGAGGCCCTGCGAAAGTCGGGAGTCGACTTTGTCGTCTCGCCAGGCGACGGCGCCTTCTACGGGCCGAAGATCGAATACACGCTCAAGGACGCGCTGGGTCGGCACTGGCAGTGCGGCACGATGCAGGTCGACTTCAACACGGCCGAGCGCCTCGGCGGCGAATATGTGACGGAGACCAGCGGCCGGGCGCACCCCGTGATGCTGCACCGTGCGATCGTGGGAAGCCTCGAGCGATTCATCGGCATGCTCATCGAGAACCACGCGGGCGCGCTGCCGGCCTGGCTGGCGCCAGTGCAGGTGGCGGTGCTCAACATCACGGATTCGCAGGCGGAGTACGCGCGGGAAGTCGTCAAAACGCTGCAAAATCAAGGGGTTAGGGTTGAGCTTGACGAGCGCAACGAGAAAATTACGTATAAAATACGGGAGCACTCGTTGCAGAAGCTTCCCTATATCCTCGTCGTCGGCGACAAGGAGCGGGCAGCAGGTTCTGTCGCGGTGCGTGCCCGGGGCAACCAGGACCTCGGCGTGATGCCACTGGCCGAATTCTCCGAGAGACTCGCCCAGGACATCCGCAACAAGCATTGAATTCGCATTTGAAATCACCGCTTGCCGGCGCGTACCAAGGCAGTTTCGCTATCAATTGGATAGCATCGATTTGAAGGATTTGAACCATCGCTACTGAATTTCGCGACCGTCGCCACCGCGAGGAACGCAAACACCGCCTGAACCGGGAAATCATGGCCCCGGAAGTACGCCTTTCCGGCCCCGAGAACGAACCCCTGGGCATCGTCAGCCTGACGGAAGCCCTGCGCATGGCGGGCGAGGCCGATGTGGATCTGGTCGAAATTGCCGCCACGGCGAACCCCCCGGTTTGCCGACTGATGGACTACGGCAAGTTCAAGTACCAGGAGCAGAAGAAGGCGGCGGAAGCGAAAGCCAAGCAGACGGTCATCGAGATCAAGGAAGTCAAATTCCGGCCGGGCACCGACGACGGTGACTACAACATCAAGATGCGCAACATCCGGCGCTTCCTGGCCGAAGGTGACAAGTGCAAGATCACGCTGCGATTTCGCGGTCGCGAGATCACGCACCAGGAGCTGGGAATGGCGCTGTTGAACAAGATCCGCGACGAGCTGGCGGACCTGATCATCGTGGAGCAGTTCCCCCGCCTGGAAGGCCGGCAGATGATCATGATGATCGCGCCCGGCAAGAAGAAGGTGGTGATCAAGCCCACTACCGAAGCTTCGCAGCCGGCTTCGGCGTAAAGATGTCGAAGCGCCCATTCGGGCGCAGTGGTTGACGCGTCCATGCGGGCGCAAGAATCAAAAGCCCCTTCGGGGGCGTTTGAAAAGAAGTGTCTCGGGGCCAACAAGGCGCGGAAACTTTCCGCGACGCCTCACGAGCACAATTTAAAAGGAGCATGAAAATGCCCAAGATGAAGACCAAGAGCGGGGCGAAAAAGCGCTTCCGCGTCCGTCCCGGTGGTACCGTCAAGCGCGGCCAAGCCTTCAAGCGTCACATCCTGACCAAGAAGTCCACCAAGAACAAGCGCCACCTGCGCGGCCCCACGGCCGTCCATGAGACCAATATGGGTCACATGGCGCAGATGCTGCCGTTCGCCGGCCTGTAATCACCCAGACGTACAAGGAGAAATCACATGCCTCGCGTCAAACGTGGTGTAACGGCTCGCGCCCGCCACAAAAAAG
>JAZKIF010000020.1:70843-89419 GCA_040385005.1 Pseudomonadota bacterium | reverse complement strand
GGGGCCGCATGCTGCCTGGCCCTGTACTTCATCGTGCAGAAGCCTTTGGTCGCGACGTACGGCGCCATGGCGACAACCGGTGCGGTGGTCGGCGCCGGCGCGCTCTGCCTGGCGCCGTGGCTGCCCGCCGCCATCACGCAAGCGACGCATGCCTCCGGAACCGCGCTCGCCGCATTGCTCTACCTGGCGGTAGTGCCCGGTGCGCTGGGCTACCTCACCTGGGGCGCCGCGCAAAAGGCGATCGGCGCCGCGCGTGCCGCGAACTACCTCTACCTCGTGCCCCCCACCGCTGCGGCGATGGCCTTTGTCGCCAATGGCGAAGTGCCCGGCCTCGCGCTCCTCGCCGGCGGGGCGCTGGCCATCGCGGGAGTCGCGCTCGTCAATTCACGCCGGCCGTGAGGCCGCGCCACACCGCGAGCAACTCCCCTCGCGACGCCCGGTCGCCGGGCGTCGGCCACACGGCCGTCTGCGCCAGGACCAGCCGGCGCGAGGGGTCGACGAACAATGCTTGCCCGCGCACGCCGATCAGCGCGAACTGCCTTTGCTCGCCGGGAAATATCCAGAAGTGCCGGCCGTAGCCGAAGAACGAATCGGCCACGCCGGGCGCGGCGACCGGGTTCGCGGTCGTGGCCTCCTGCAACCACGCTTCGGGCACCACCTGGACGCCGCCCCTTCGCCCGTCGTGCGCGAGCAGGTTTCCCAGGCGGGCGAGATCGCGCAGCGTCCCATGCATGAACGCATACCCGGCCTCCTGTCCGGCGGCATCCAGCAGCCACGTTGCTTCGGCCTAAGCGCCCATGGGCTGCCAAAGCCGCTCCTGCATGAAGCGGCTCACGCTCGCGCCGGTGGCGGCTGACAGGACGAGCGAGAGGGCCTGCGTGTCGGCGGAAGCGTAATAGAACATCGCGCCGGGTTGCACGCGCCGCGCGGAATAGCGGGAGAGCGTTTCTGCGCCACCCGCGCCCTGTTGGCCGATCGTGTCGCCGATGAGCCGGGCCAGGTCGCCTGTTCCATCGCCCACATATTTTTCCTCGAAGCGCACGCCCGAACTCATCTGGAGCAAATGCCGGATCGTGGCGTCACCATACGCGGACCGGGCCAGGCCCGGCACGTAGGAACTCGCGCGGTCATCGAGAGAACGGATCGCGCCGCCATCCAGCGCGATCCCCACCAGGATCGCGATGACCGACTTGGACATCGAGGCCCATAAAAAGGGGGTCGTCGCGTCGCCGCCGCGCGGATAGTCCTCGAACAGGACCTCTGCGTTGCGGGCCAGGAGAAGCCCCGTCACGGTGCGGCGTCGCGAATAGTCCCGCAGATCCAGGCGCTGGCCTTCGTGCGTATAGCGCAATGGCGAAATTGCTTGCGCCCTGTCGAAAGGCGCCACGTCTCGCGCCGGAGCCACCACGCGATTCGGCACGGAACCGATCAAGGCGCCGGCGAAAGTCTCCTGCAACGCACCGGCCTGTTCGTCGCCGAACAAATGCGCCGCCGTGGACCGGAAGGCCTCCTGCGGCGGGCCGGCGACCGCCGCGGGAAGTGACGCGGGATATGCCCCCGCACCCGCGATGAGCGCGAGCGCCTGCCGGCGCGTGAAAGAGCCGGATTCCTGGCGACAATTGCCCGCCCGGTGTCTGCGTGGGATCATGAAGGCGAACCACCTGTCTCTGAGGCTTCTCCATCATGCCCCTGTCGAATCGCATCGCGGAATGCGGATTTCCACCCGGAAGCGCGATGGATCGCCGCTGGATCGAACAAGCCTTCTTCCGCGATTCCTATCGTTTCCCGATCACCGGCGAATGCGCGGATCCGGTCGCCGTCTTCCACGCGGTCTTCGGCCACCATCCTTGGTACTTCAAGGCGGCCTTGCTCACGCGCAACTTCATCGCCGGATTGTTCGGCCTGGCAGTTCCATCTGCATCGGCCGTGCTGCGTCCCGCATCGAATAAGGCGGCTCGTGTCGGCGAGGCCATCGGCGCATGGCCGCTATTCGCGCTGGCCCCGCGGGAACTCGTGGCCGGTCGCGACAACAAGCATCTGGACTTTCGCCTGTCGGTCCTCATCGAGGTGGAGGACCGCGGAACTTTCTCGGTCATCTCCACCGCATGCGTCGTTCACAACTGGTTCGGCCGCATCTACCTGTGCTTCGTCGTACCGTTCCACAAGTGGGGAGTCCGGCGCCTGATCGTCAGGGCGCTGGCTGCGGGCCGCCTTTGAAACATCAGGCGGCGTCCCAGGTTCCGACCACGGTCACCGTCACCTGCTGCGAAGCGGTGGCCCCGAAACTGTCGCGAACCGTGGCGGTGAAGGATTCGGTCGCGGTCTGGCCGGCGCCCAGCGTCTGCAACGCGGAACTCGCGGTGTCGAGCGCATACGTCCAGTGCCCTTGCGGTGTGAGCGCGAACGTCCCGTAGGTTCCGTTGGCGCCGCCCGTCCACGACAGGCTGTCGCCCGTGTCAGGGTCCGATGCGAACAGGTCGCCGGAAGCGACCACGACACCCGCGTTCATCGCCCCGAATGTGTCGTCCACCACCCCGCTTCCGGTGAAGCGGGCGAGTTCGATGTCCTGCCCGGACGCGGTGACGTTGCCGGTGACGAGGATGCCGCCTGCCGCCGTGACGTGGACGGTGCCGATGTCGTCCAGGCTGCCTTGATCGACACGCGCGGAGCCCATGCCGCCGAATGAAGCGTCCTGCGCGCCATCCGCGCCGAAACGCACGACGGTGATGTCGCGCGCGTCCCAGCCGGGCGCGCTGAACCCCAGGATCGCCGCGCCCTGCGCGTCCACGGCGAGCGACAACGCGCCCGCGTTGAGCGCCGTGCGCACGATGCCGCTGTCGCCGAAGCCGGCATCGGGCGCGCCTTGCGCATCGAGACGCGCGAGCGAGACCGGGTCCTCGTACGGCGTAGCGGTGTAGTCGGACCACGCGAGGACGATGCTTCCATCCGGCGCGGTCTGCAGGTCGGCGTCGCGCACTCCGCGCTCGCCGGTGTTCACGAGGCTGCGCCCTTGCACGCCGAAACTCGCGTCGAGACTGCCGTCCGCAAGCAGGCGGAAAACGCCGATTGCGCCGTCGCCATCGGCATCGAGCGTCCCGCCCCAGAGCAACAGGCGGCCTTGCGCGTCCAGGCGCATTCCGAATGTCGAAGGCAGTGCGGGATCGCCCGCCAGGGTGAGGATGCCGCCCGTGCCGAATGAAGTGTCCAGCGATCCGTCGCTTTGCAGTCGAACGATCACGCCTTGGCCCGCGACGAGCACGCGGTCCTGCGAGTCGGCCAGGACTTGCGCCGGATAGTCGTAGCCGCCGAAGTCGATCACCACGCGCCCGTCGCTGCCGAAGGATGCATCGGGCGTGCCGTCGGGATTGCGCCGCTCGATCGCCCAGTCGACTTGGGTCTGGCTGTAGTTCTCCGCCGTGTAACCGACAACCAGGGCGCGGCCCGCGCTGTCGAGCGCGAGACCGCGCGGCGACACCATGCCGTCGATCACCGCCTGGCCGCTGCCCGCATACGCCGGATCGGCACTTCCATCGGCGTTGAAGCGCAAGAGGACGGTCGCCTGCTCCGAGTCCCCGAGCAGGTAGAAGCTGCCGTCGCCCGCGGGCGCGACGAAGTGCTCGGCCTCGTAGGAGCCCGCGAGGTCGAAGGACGCGAGGCCGGTGTGGCCCGGCTCGGCCACGACGCCACTCGCCGACCCCGCGGTGCCGATGACGGGCGAGTCGTTCGTGCCGCGCACCATCCATCCCACGCTGGTCAGGGACGACGCGCCTTGCGAATCCCGCACGGTGACGAGGAAACTTTCGAACGCGCTTTGCCCCTCCCTCAACGCGTTCGTCGCGGAGCGGCTGTTGTCGAGCGCGTAGCTCCACTGGCCGCTGGCGCTGTCGATCGCGAATCGGCCGTAGAGGCCGTCCGCCGAGCCCGAGTAGGTCAGGATGTCGCCATCGTCGGCGTCGGTGGCCGAGACGCGCCCGGCCAGCGCTGGCGTGCCGGGCACGACGGCGCCGTTGTCGAGGTTGCCAGCTTCCACCGGATTGCCGACGACGACCATCGGGCCGAACTGCGGCTTGTCGTTGACGCCCGTGAGGGTGACCTTGACTTGCTGCGTCGCGGTGCCGTCGAAGCTGTGCACGGTGAGCAGGTCGTCGACCGATTGTCCGGCTCCGAGATGCTGGAGTTGCGAGTTGTCGATCATGTAGCTCCAGCCCGAGCCATTGACGATGAATGTGCCGAGGCCCAGGCCACCTTGTTCGAAGACGGGCGCCAGCCTCCCTTCGCCCGAGTCCGGGTCGGTGACGGTCAACAGTCCGCTCGCGGTCGGAAAACTGGCCGAGTCCTCCCGAAGCACGGCGGTGGATGCGCCGCCGATAACGGCGGGATCGTTCGCACCGAAGACGATGACGCTCCCGCTCTGCGTCGTGCTCGAGCCCTGCGCATCGGTGATCGTGAAGGTAAAGGCCTGCGTCGAACTCGACCACGCGGACAGCTCGTTGAAATTGTTGCCCGGGTCGTAGGTGAAGCGGGTGCCGTCGAACGCCAGCGTTCCCATCAGGCCCGCGGCGTAGTAGGTCACCGTCCGCGTGTCGCCCGCGTCCGGGTCGTACGAGCCCACAACCGCCGTCGCGGGTGCGCCATTCTCGTAGGTGTACAGCAGCAGGTCGTGCGAGACCGGCGCCTCGTTCACGTTCGTCACGTTCACCGTGATGGCCTGGTCGGACACGCCGCCCCCACTGTCGGTCGCGCGGACCCGCACCTGGTAGGACGGTGCGTGGGCGCCGTTCTCGAAGTCGGGCGGCGTGACGAATCGCAGCGCACCGGTCATCGCGTCGATCTGGAACAGCGCGTTGTCCGCACCGCCCTGCCCCGCAGCCAGGCTGTACTGGATGCGTTGCGGCTGGCCCGCTTCGCGGTCGGGATCGAACGCGCTCACCGAACCGGCGCCGGGCTGGTTTTCGGCGACGGTGAAGGTCGCGGCGCTCGTGAACACCGGCGCGTCGGGCAGGCCCGTGACTTCGACACCTTGCGCGAATTGCGCCGAGCGGCCGGTCGGGTCGGTGAGGACGGCGGTGAGCATGCGAAAGTGCTCCGGGCTGTCGTCGTTGTTGGCGAACTGGACCTTGTCGACCAGCGTGTTGATCATCGCCAGCGTGGCATTCGCGTTGAACACCACCCTCAGGTCCGAGCCATTGCCGTTCTGCGCGGCGTCGATTTTTCCGATGACCTGGGTCCCGCTGAGGATGTCTCCGGTGGCTGGGTTGACGCTCAACGCGCCGGGGCCGTTGAAGCTCAGGATATCCTGGCCGTCACCGCCGCGCGACACGGCGTTGGTGTTCTGGATGACCAGCGTGCCGCCCGCGAAATTGCTCTTGTCGACATCGCCGAATGCGGCCGCCGCGAGAAGACTGTTGTAGGTGACCTGCTCGCCGGGGGCGAAGAGCACGGCGAGGTCGTTCGGCGCGATCGTGGGCGCGGTGTCCTTCTTAGTGTCGAGCGTAACGGCCGCCGTGGAAAGGCTCGCATACGCCTGGCCTTCCAGCACGCCGGTCACGCGGAATTGCCAGCCCACCTGGCTGGCGACGATCGTGTAGCTGGTCGCTCCGACTGCTCCGACGTTTACCCAGGATGTACCGTTCCACGCCTGCCACTGCAGTGCCCATTCGGCGCCCGTCTGCGTTCCGGTGGCCATTCCTTGCGCGGTCAATGTGTCGCCCACTTCAAGGCGCCCGCGTATTCCCAATACAGCGTCAGTCATCTCCATCCCTCGTCTTGATCGACGGCACATGCCGGCCCGCGCATTCTGCGGAACAGCTTGCGCCAAGGGCAATTTGACGCCCGCCCGAAATTCGTGGCGACAATCTTTTGCCTCGCATGAATTCTCGTAGCCGCACGCACGACGGAAGGTCAAGCAGCTTCCCCGCGCGACATGGCATAACCGCGCGTCCAACTACCGAGCAAGCGCGCTTGCGAATCGAAACGATGAACCGACGTGATGCCCTCGCGGCGACCGCCACCGGCGCACTGCAATTCGCCGCGCCGCAGGGCCTTGCCCAGACCCGCAGGGAGCGCCTGGTGCTCGGAATGGCACTGGAGCCGAGTCCGGGGCTCGACCCGACGAGCGGGGCCGCGTCCGCGATCGGAGAGGTGGTGCTGTACAACATCTTCGAGACGCTCACGAAGATCAATCCGGATGGCAGCGTGTCGCCCCTGCTCGCCGAAAGCTGGGAGGCCTCGCCCGACCTCAAGACCTGCACCTTCAGGCTGAAACGCGGCGTGCGGTTCCAGAACGGCGAGCCATTCACGGCCGCGACGGTCAAGTTCTCGTTCGACCGCGCCGGCGCGCAGAACAGCATCAACAAGGACAAGCGCACGTTCGCCAGCCTGCTCACGCGCGTCGTCGACGACCACACGGTGGTCCTGATCAACAGCGCCATCGAACCCGATCTGCCCTTCCTGCTCGGGCAGGCGAGCGCGGCGATCGTCGAGCCCAAAAGCGCCGACACGAACGCCACGCGGCCCATCGGCACCGGCCCGTACCAGTTGCAGAAGTGGAACAAGGGCTTGTCCATCACGCTCGCGAAATGGGACGGATGGCGCAACGCCAACGCCATCAGGCTCAAGTCCGCGACGATCCGCTTCATCCCCGACCCGGCCGCGCAGGTGGCCGCCTTGCTCGCGGGGGACGTGGACGTTATTCCGCGCGTCACGTCCCGGGCCGTGCCGCAGTTCCTGAGTCATCCGGGCTTCCAGGTGCTCACGGCCAACTCACGCGCCAAGACGGTACTGGCGATCAACAACCGGAGAAAGCCGCTGGACGACGTGCGCGTGCGCCGCGCCATCGCGGCCGCCATCGACCGCAAGGCGGTCATCCAGGGCGCCGCCGAAGGTTACGGCGTGCCGATCGGCAGCTACTACGTGCCCGGCGACTTCGGCTACATCGACCTGACCGGCGTGAATCCGTATGACCCGGAACAAGCCCGGGCGCTGCTGAAGGCGGCCGGCGTCAACGCACCGCTCGAGCTGACCATCACGCTGCCGCCGCCGACCTACGCGCGCCAGGCCGGCGAAGTCATCGTGTCGCAACTTGCCAAGGCCGGCATCCAGGCAAAGCTGGAAAACGTGGAATGGGCGAATTGGTTGTCCAGCGTCTACGGCGGCGCGCACCACTACGACCTCACGATCGTCTCGCACGCCGAGCCATTCGACCTCGACAATTTCGACAAGCCGGATTACTACTGGGGCTACAGCTCGCCGAAATTCAAGGCGTTGTACGGCAAGTACCGGAACGCGCAGCGGGCGGCCGAACGGCGACAACTCGTGGGCGAGATCCAGCGCCTGCTCGCCGAGGACGCGGTCCTCGCCTATCTCTACCAGCCCCAGTGGGTCACGATCGCCGTCAAGGGGCTGAAGGGCTTGTGGAAGGACATGCCGATCTTCGCGAATGACCTTTCCGCGCTCTCCTGGGGATGAGAAGCCGCGCTCACGTTGCCACCTCTTTTTGCAGCCAATCGCGAAACGTGGCCAGCGGCGGATAGTTGGCGCGGCGCGTCGGCCACACCAGGTAGTAGCGCGAAGCGCTCATGACATGGCCGCGCGGAATCGCCTGCACGAGCGCGCGGCTCGCGAATTCGGGCTCGGCCAGGAACGTGGGAAGCAGGGCCACGCCCAGCTCGGCGATAGCGGCCTGGGCGAGCATCGCGAACTGGTCAACCAGCATGCCCGGCACGTCGTGCGCGCGGACGCCCTTCGCCTCGAACCATTCCTGCCACGCCCGCGGACGCGTGGAGAGATGCAGCAGCGGAACCTTGAGCAAGTCCGGGGGGTTGGCGAGACCATGGCGCCGCCGGAACGCGGGCGTGCACGCGGGGACCACGCTCTCGGCCATGAGTGGGCAGACCTGCGCATCGGGCCAATCGGGCGCGCCGAAGTGCACCGCGGCGTCCAGCCCTTCGGCCCTGAAATCGAACGGCTCCAGGCGGGTGGTGAGGTTGACGGTCATTCCGGGATGGTCTGCGAAGAACCTCGCCAGCCTGGGCGCCAGCCAGCGCGTGCCGAAAGTCGGCAGCACCGCGAGGTTCAGCGTCCCGCTGGCCGGGTTCGCGCGGAACGCGAGCGTCGCCTGCGAGATGCGATCCAGCGCCTGGCGGATCTCCTGGGCATACGCCTCCCCTTCCGTGGTGAGGCGCACGGTCTGCCGCTCCCGGGTGAAAAGCGGCGAACCGAGCATCTCTTCCAGCGCCCGGATCTGCCGGCTCACGGCGCTCTGGGTCAGGTGCAATTCGCCAGCGGCGTCGGTGAAGCTTTGCAGCCGGGCCGAAGCCTCGAAAGCGCACAGGAGTCCTGTGGACGGGATGAAGCGACGGGACGGCGACATGGTCCAGGTCATTCTAGATTGGAATGACCTGTGACCCAATGATCGTTTGATTTTTTCGCCGCCGCCCGCCCAGAATGGCGGTCCCTATCCGAACCCCGACCACCCATCCCCCATGACCGCCGCCCACGTATCCACCGACGACATCCGCGCGGCTTTCTGCGCGGCGATGTCGGACCTGTACCGCGCCGAAGTGCCGCTCTACGGACAACTGCAGGACATCGTGGCCGTGTGCGACGAGGAACGCAGCCTCCGGGCGGGCGATGCGACGCCCGCGTCGATGGAGCGGCACGGCGCGATCCGCCTCGGCACCCGCGACGAGTTGCACGGGATGCGGCGCGTGCTCGCCGTGATGGGGCTGGAACCCGTGGGCTACTACAACCTCGCGCTGTCGGGCGTCCCGGTCCATTCGACCGCGTTCCGCCCCACGAGCCCCGAAGCGCTCGCGCGCAGCCCGTTCCGCCTGTTCACCTCGCTGCTGCGCCTGGAGTTGATCGAAGACGAGGCGCTGCGCAACGAAGCCTCGCGCATCCTCGCGCGGCGGCGGATCTTCAGCGACGCGCTGCTGGCGCTCGTCGATCTTCATGAACAACAGGGCGGCCTGACCGAGGTCGAGGCTCGCGATTTCCAGCGGGAAGCGCTCGAGACGTTCCGGTGGCACCCCGACGCCACCGTCAGCAGCGCCACGTATCGCGCGCTGCACGCGGCGCATCCGCTGATCGCCGACGTGGTGTGTTTCAAGGGCCCGCACATCAACCACCTGACGCCTTGCACGCGCGACATCGACGCCGTGCAGGCGGAAATGCGGCTGCGCGGAATGCGCATCAAGGAAGCGATCGAGGGTCCGCCGCCACGCCGGCACCCGATCCTGCTGCGCCAGACGAGCTTCAAGGCGCTGGAAGAGCCGGTGCGCTTCGCGGACGACGAACCCGGCGCCGAGGGCTCGCACACGGCGCGTTTCGGCGAAGTGGAACAGCGAGGCATGGCACTGACGCACAAGGGTCGCGCACTGTACGACCGGCTGCTCGCGCTTGCGCGCGACACGTCGCTGGCGTCGGACGCGGACCCTGATCAGTCCCGCCGGCTCGAGCAGGCATTCCGCGCATTCCCGGACGACCTGGAGACGCTGCGCGCGCGGGGCCTCGCCTACTTTCGCTTTCGGGCGGACAACGGGGTCCTGCATGCCGAGCCCCTGCGCTACGAGGATTTCCTGCCAGTGAGCGCCGCGGGCATCTTCCAGTCGAATTTATCCCACGTCGCACCCACCGCCTTGCCCGCCGATGATGCGCGCGGCGATTTCGAAGACGCGCTTGGACGCCCGCTCATCGACGAGATGACGTTGTACGAGAGGGAGCAGGCGGACTCGCTGCGCGCCGCCAACGCTGAACTCTCGCGAAGGGAGACGGTGTCATGACGAGCGTACGGTTCGCGAGGAACTTCGAGGATCCGGCCGGCTCGCCGATCCGCGAACTCTTCGGCTACCTCTCGCGCCCGGGCATCGTCTCGTTCGCGGGCGGCTATCCGTCGCCGGACCTGCTCGACGCGCAGGGTCTGGAAGAAGCGAGCCGCATGACCTGGCTCGATTGCGCCGCCGCGCTGCAATACGGACCCACCGAAGGCAGCCCGCGATTGCGCGAAGCCCTGGCCGAGCTGACACGCCAACGGGGCATCGCGTGCGACGCAAAGGATCTGGTGGTGACCGCCGGCTCGCAGCAGGCCTTCGACATCCTGGTTCGCATCCTGATCGAGCCGGGCGACGTCGCGCTCGTGGAAGCGCCCGCCTATTCCGCCGCCATCCAGTCGCTGCGCCTGGCGGGAGCGAATGTCCTGCAGGTCGCAATGGACGAGGACGGGATGCGAGTGGACATGCTGGCGCAAATCCTGCGCGACGCGCCCGCGTCCAGCCGCCCGAAGCTGATCTACACGGTGCCCACGTTCTCGAACCCCGCCGGCACCCTGCTTCCCGCCCCGCGGCGTGAAGTGCTGGTGCGGCTCGCGATCGAGTACGGCATCGTGGTCGTCGAGGACGATCCCTATGGCGAGCTGCACTTCGGCGCCCCCGCCCCCGCGACGCTCTACGCGATCGGCCAGCGCCTGGCCCCCGCCTCCAACCCGGTCGTCTACCTGTCCAGCCTTTCCAAGACCGTCGCGCCTTCCCTGCGGATCGGCTGGATGGTCGGCCCGCCGGAGGTGCTGCGCCGCGGCGCGATCGCCAAGCAGACCATGGACCTGTGCACCTCGCCGCTCGCGCAGGACATCGCGGCCAACTACCTCGCGCTCGGCCGCTACGACGCATCCGTCGCGCGGGCGCGCGCGGGCTACTTCGCGCGCATGGACGCGATGGCGCGGGAGATCGATCGCCGCATGCAAGGCCGGCTCTCTTTTGTCCGGCCCGCGGGCGGCATGTTCGTCTGGGCGCGCGCGACCGCGCCGGTGGACTCGCAGCAGCTCTTTCACGCCGCCGTCGAGGCCGGCGTGCTCTACGTGCCCGGCGCGGCATTTTTCGCGCAGGCGTCGCAGCCGGGCACGATGCGGCTGTCGTATGCCGCGCCCGACGAGCCCGCCATCCGCCAGGGAATCACCCGCCTCTCGCAGGCGTTCGACCAGGTTCAAGGAGCCATGCAATGACCACACTTCCATCCACCGTCGCAGCCATCCTTCGCGACCTCGGGGTACCAGCGCACGCCTTCGATGGCGGCACGCTCGCCGCGCATTCGCCCATCGACGGCCGGCGCATCGGCAGCGTGACACCCACGCGGGTGGACGATGTCGACGGCATCGTGCGCAAATCGCACGAGGCGTTCCTCGCATGGCGCGGCGTCCCCGCGCCGCGCCGCGGCGAACTGGTGCGCCTGTTCGGCGAAGAGCTTCGGCGCGCGAAAGAGCCGCTCGGGCAGCTCGTGTCCATCGCGGCCGGCAAGATCGCCTCGGAAGGCCTGGGCGAAGTCCAGGAGATGATCGACATCTGCGATTACGCCGTCGGCCTGTCGCGGCAGTTGTACGGCCTCACGATCGCGTCGGAGCGCCCTGGCCACCGCATGATGGAGACCTGGCATCCGCTCGGCGTCGTCGGCGTGATCAGCGCGTTCAATTTTCCCGTGGCGGTGTGGGCGTGGAACAGCGCCCTGGCCTGGGTCTGCGGCGACGCGGTCATCTGGAAGCCATCCGAGAAGACGCCGCTCACGGCGCTCGCGTGCCAGGCGCTTTTCGAGGCCGCCGTGCGCCGCTTCGGCGACGCGCCGGCGGGCCTGTCGCAACTCCTCCTCGGGGAACGCGATGTCGGTGAAGTGCTGGTCGATCACCCGCTGGTCGCGCTCGTGTCCGCGACAGGCAGCACACGCATGGGCCAGGCCGTGGGGCCGCGCGTCGCGCAGCGCTTCGGGCGCGCCTTGCTGGAACTCGGCGGCAACAACGCGGTCATCGTGGCGCCGAGCGCCGATCTCGAACTGGCCGTGCGCGGCATCGTCTTCGCCGCGGCAGGCACGGCCGGACAGCGTTGCACGACAACGCGCCGGCTGATCGTGCATCGCAGCGTCGCTGTCGCACTCGTGGAGCGCCTGAAGGGCGTCTACGCGAAGCTCTCCATCGGCGATCCATTGGCCGGCAATCTCGTGGGGCCGCTCATCGACAAGGCGGCATTCGACGGCATGCAGGCCGCGCTTGCCTCGGCCGCGCAGGAAGGCGGAAAAATATCCGGCGGCGAGCGCGTGCTGGACAGCGAATTTCCCGAAGCCTTCTACGTGCGGCCCGCCATCGTGGAGATGCCGGCGCAAACCCAGGCCGTGCGCCGCGAAACCTTCGCACCCATCCTGTACGTCATGGTGTACGACACGGTGCTCGAAGCCATCGCGCTGCAGAACGACGTGCCGCAGGGCCTGTCCTCCGCCATCTTCAGCAACGACGTGCGCGAGACGGAGCTGTTCCTCTCGGCCGCGGGCTCCGACTGCGGCATCGCGAACGTCAACATCGGCACCTCCGGCGCGGAGATCGGCGGCGCATTCGGCGGCGAAAAGGAAACCGGCGGCGGCCGGGAGTCGGGCTCCGACGCGTGGCGCTCGTACATGCGCCGCGCGACGAACACGATCAACTACTCCGGAGCGTTGCCGCTCGCGCAGGGCGTGCGGTTCGATATCTAATACAAGGGCGGCAACGCGCTGCGTCGATCCAGCTTGACGCTCAGCACCACCGAGCTGTGCGTCTCCTGCACACCCTCGATTTGACCCAGCTGGTCGAGCAATTCGTCCAGGCGCTGCGTGGTGCGGCACCTGAGGACGGCCATGTAGTCGAACTGGCCGCTCACCGCGGCGACCTCCTGCACTTCGTGAAACCGCTCCAGCGCACGCATCACCGCGGGGCCCGAGCGGGGCAACACCTTCAGGCCGCAATACGCCTGCAGCGCGGGCTCCTCCATGCGCTGCCCGAGCCGCAGGCCATAGCCCGCGACGATGCCCCGCCGCTCCAGCCGCTGGATGCGCGAAAGCACAGTGGTCCGCGCCAGCTGCAACTTGCGCGCGAGGCTGGCCGCGGACTCGCGCGCGTTCGCCTGCAGCAGGCCGAGCAGGTGCCGGTCGATGTCGTCCAGCAGCTCGTCGGGCTGCATCAACTCCGGGAGCGGACCTGGAGGATCTGGACGCTCTGGGGCACTTCGAGCAGGTACTCGGGATCCCTCGGCAGGTGCCGGATCTTGGTCGGATCGTTGCCCGCCCACTGCGTCATGGCCTCGTGGTTCTCCCAGAAGGAGATCACCATGAAGTAGGAGTCGTCCTTGCGGTCCTCGCGGAACATCTGGACGCCTTCCGCGCCCAGCGACTCCAGCTTCTTGACGCCGTGCTCGTACAGGTAGTCCGAGTACTCGTCGGCGACCGCCGGTGCGGTGCGTCCGCGCCAGATGCGCGCGATCTGCGTGTTCTTGTCGTTCATCGAAACTCCTCTATCGGATGAGTGAAAGGGTGAACCAGGGCCAGATGCTCAGCATCACGAGCACCACGCACACGCCGAGGCAAAACGGGACGGACATCGCGAACACGTCGCTCGCCTTGGTGTTCGTCAGCGACGCGCCGACGAAGAGCGCCGCGCCGACGGGCGGCGACACGAGACCCAAAGTCAGGTTGATCGACACCACCACGCCGAAGTGGACGGGGTCGATGCCGTAGACGCCGGTGGCGATCGGGAACAGGATCGGCACCACCAGGATCAGGCCCGCGACACCGTCGATGACCGTGCCCACCACGAGCAGGATCAGGTTCAGCCAGAGCATGAAGCTCACCGGTCCCGTCGCGACGCTCTTGAGCCATTCGGCGACCACCTGCGGCACCTGGCCGTAAACGAGGACCCAGGTGAACACGTTGGCCGCCGCGACGAGGTAGAGCACCAGCGCCGTGTTGAGGCCCGTGCGGTACAGCATGCCCGGCATCTGCCGCAGGTCGATCTCCTTGTAGATGAGACCGAGCACCAGCGCCGTGACGCAGGCGAGCGCCGCCGACTCCGTGGGACTGGCGATGCCGGTCATGATGCTGGCGACGATGACCACCGGGATGATGAGCGTGGGCAGACCGCGCACGAGCATGCGGCCGCGCTCGGACATGGTGCTGTGGGGCTCGCGCGGGTACTCCATGCGCAGGCCCATGAGCCAGATGATCGCGCAGAACATCACGACGATCAGCAGTCCGGGCAGGATGCCCGCGAGGAACATGTCGCCGATGGGCACCTGCACCATCACCCCGTAGATCACGAAGATCAGCGATGGCGGAATGATCGGTCCCAGCAGGCCCGCCGACACCGTGAGCGCCACGGCGAAGTTCTTGTCGTAGCCCTTCTTCACCATCTCGGGGACGATGGTCTGCGCCATGATCGCGATCTGCGTCGTCGACGAGCCGAGGATCGCCGAGAGAAACCCGTTGCCGAACACGTTCACGTAGGCCAGGCCGCCCCGCAACTGGCCGACGAGCGCCGTGGTCATGGTCAGCAGGCGCGTCGTGATGCCGCCGGCGTTCATGAATTCACCGACCAGGATGAACAGCGGCAGCGCGAGCAACCCGTAGGAGTCGATGCCGCCGAACAACTGCGGCAGAAACGAGTCGAGCAGCGCGGTGTTGCCCGCCCCCGCGACGAACGCCACGGCGGAGAGGCACAGGACCAGCCCGATAGGCAGGCCCGCGATGAGGAACAGGGTGAATGCGGCGCCGGTCAGCATGATCAGCCCGCCTCCACGGTGACGGCTTCATCGCCCGCGAGTCCCGGCGTGTGGGTCCAGCCCAGGTCCTCGGCGAGATTGGCCAGTGCATGCACCGACAGGCCGAACGCGTACAGCGGCATGACCATGTAGATCGTCCATTTCGGGATGCCCAGCGTCTGCGTGGGCTCGGCGTAGATGAAGTTCGCCGTGAGCTCGGTGAAGCGTGCGAGATCGAACCCCACCCGCCAGAGGGAGAGCGGATCGAACATGCGCCAGCAACACCAGATGATGAACATGGCATACGCCACGGCGACGCCCGAGAGGACGACGCGGTACTTGGCCCGGGCCGCATCGCTCAGGTGGTCGATGAAGAGCGTCATGGCGAAGTCCAGCCGTTGCCGCACCGTGAGCGAAGTGCCGACGAAGCAGGTCATCACCATGAGGTAGACCGACAGCTCGTCGACCCATACCAGCGGCCGGCCGATGGCGCGCGTCGCGATGTTCAGCAGGATCAGCAGCAGGATCGCGCCGGTGAGCACGATGACGATGCGCCGCTCGACCCAGGCGACGGCGCTGCTGAGCGACTGGATCGAGCCACCCGCGAAGGACCGTTTGCCGCTCATCGAAGTTGTCGCGCCATGGCGGTGAAGTAGCAATGCACGGTCACTTGGCGAAGGCGCGCAACGCGGCAAGCTCGGGCGCCTTCGCCTCCCACTTGGCGTCCCACGCCTTGACGACGGAGCCGAAATTCTCGCGGGGGATCGGCTTCATCTGGAAGCCCATGTCCGCGAGCCGCTTGCGGAACTGCTCTTCGTTGGCGACCGACTCGTCGCGAATGAGCTTCATCTGCTTTTCGACCAGGCGCTGGATCAGCTTCTGGTCCGCCTCGGACAGCTCGCGCCACACCTTGAGGGAAAAGGCCGCGGCCATCGGCGCCATCACGTGGTTGGTGACGAGCATCGTCTTGGCCAGCGTGTTGTACTTGTTGTAGAAGGTCGCCTCGAAGTCCATGTCGATGCCGTCCACCTGCCCGTTGGCGAATGCGTCGTACACGCCCGCGAACGGGATCGGCGTCGGCGTCGCGCCCAGCAGTTCGTAGAAATCGCGCGCGGGCGGCGAAGGGATCACGCGAATCTTCTTGCCCTTGATGTCGCCCAGCCCGGCCGATACATCGCGCGTGAGGATCTGGCGCAGGCCGGTCATTCCGTAGCCGAGCCCCACGGCGCCGATGGCCGCGGGGAAGCGCGCGAGGATCTTGTTGGCGATGGGGCTTTCCAGCACCGCGCGCGCCTGCCCGATGTCGTTCACCAGGAACGGGGCATGCAGAGCGGCCAGCTCCGGCACGCGGTTGGAGAGCTCGCCGGTGGTGAGCCAGCCCATGTCCAGCGCGCCGGTCTGCATCTGCTGGATCATCTGCGCCTCGGAGCCGAGCTGGCTGGAGGGGAACACGGCGACGGTGAAGCGGCCCTGCGTGGCCTCCTTCAGTTCCTCGCCGAACTTGACGGCGCTGAGCGTCCACTGCTGCGTCGGCGGAACCACCAGGCCGATGCGAAGGACACGGGTGCCCTGCGCATGCGCCAGGCCCGCGGCCATCAGGCCCAGTGTCAGGAGAATCTTCAGGGTGAGCGATTTCATGTCTGCTTCCTCGTGGGTGATAAACTGGCGCAATATCTAAATGCTTGTTTGAATCGTATGTTTGACGAATGGCCATGTCAAGCGTTTTGGCCGGCGCCGGCGCCATGCGATGCGCCGGTTGCAAAGCGTTGTACGCTTGGCAGTCCCAGGAGGAATGAGTCGTGAGACGAAAAGTCATGCCACAAACCGAAGCCGATACACGGGCCCGCATCGTGTCGGCCGCGGTGCAGGTCTTCTCGAAGACCGGTTTTGATGTCGGCACCATCCGCGAGATCACCGAGATCGCCGAGGTGAACATCGCCGCCGTCAACTACCACTTCCGCTCGAAGGAGGAGTTGATCAAGTACGTGCTCGTCAACGCGGTGCAATCCATCCTCGACGTGCGGATGGGATCGCTCGCGAATTGCGTCGACCGCGCGAGGCCCAACCCACCCACGGTCGACGCGCTGGCCGAAGCGCTGGTGCGGCCGCTGGTGGAGCTGGGCTCCGGCGAGTTCCATGAGGTGATGAAGCTGCTGCGGCATGCGACGACCACCGGGCTCGACTACGTGATCCGGGTGGTGGAAGAACAGTTCGCGCCCTTGCACGAACAGTTCGTCGATGTGATGCAAACGAGCTTGCCGGATCTATCGCGCACGGAAATAGCACTTCGCTACGACTGCGCGCGCGGCGCGGTCCTGCAGACGCTCGTCACGCTCGCTCCGGCTGCCACGCTGGTGTCGGGGACCGTGCGCGCCTCATCGACGAATCACGAACTCACCATCGCACGCCTGGTGCGTTTCGTGGCGGCGGGAATGAACGCGGCGGCGGCTTGACATGAATATCCGTCACGTCGAGCAGTCCGAAATTTCCCAGCTCTTTGCCCTGCTGCAGGCCAAGGCGGAGTTCGACGGTTGCGCCGATAGCCTGCGCGCAACGGTCTCCACGCTTCGCGAGGCGATTTTCTCTGAGCGGCCGCTGGCACAGGCGCTGGTCGCCGAAGTCGATGGACGGCTGGTCGGCATGGCCACCTACTATCCGATCTTCTCCAGCTTCATCGCCAGGCCCGGGCTGTGGCTCGACGATCTTTATGTCGACGAAGCGTACCGAAGCCGGTCCGTCGGGCGAAGGCTCATGGAACGGCTCTGCAGGATCGCCTGCGACAACGGGTGCGCCCGCATCGACTGGCTGGTAGCAGTGGCCAATGCGCGAGGCATCGATTTCTACCGGCTCATCGGCGCCGAGGTCTCCGTGGAAGTGAGGCACGCCCGCCTCGGTGAAGCTGCGATCCGCAAGCTTGCCGACAGGCTGGAGTGAAGCTAATGCGCTGCCAGGCCCCGCAGCAGCAGTGAGACGGTGTCCGCCCCGCCCAGCCGGTCTTTCGCGATGGTCCTGTACTCGTCCGAATCCGCCCATTCGTGGTACGCAGCTTCATCCGGAAACGACAGCAAGACAACCTTGCTTCCCTTCCATTCACCCTCCAGGACTTTCGGGCGCTCCTCGTTGGCCAGCACCTGCCCGCGGTACTTCACCCACACGGCGGGAAACGCCGCCTGGTAGCGGCGATAGCGGGGCTCGTCGGTGAATTCGAGCTGCGCGACTACATACACTGTCATGTCATACCTCCGTAATCTTGATGCCGATGCAAGAGCCGGGACCGGGCGGTGGCCCGGGTCAGGCGTGCCCGTATTTCGCGTACGCCTGCGCCCTCGCGAGCCGCGGCGCGCGCACCGATCCGTCGCCCAGCGCCTTCCCGCCCAGCGGGTCGATGTAGTCCCGCTCGCCGAAAGGCCCGGGGCGCAACTGGTACACGGCGATGTTGAACATGTAGACGCGCTCGGTAAGCGCGTCGAACCAGTGGATGTTCTGGTGCTCGTCGGAAATCGACGTCACCTCGCCCGGACCCGCGGCGACATCGCTCGCCGGGCGGATCAGCATGTCCGTTGGGGTGGTGTCGAGCCGGTCGAAGTGCCGCACGCGCGCGCGGCCGCCGAGCACCATGTGCATCGTCGCCATGTTGTGATGGCCGTGCGGGACCACGGCGGTACCCCGCCGCAGCGTGAAGAGGAAAGGCCTGAAGGCCAGAGGTCGCAGGCGACCGTCCTCTTCCTCGAAGTACAGGCGCTGCATGCCCTCGCCTTCGGCGGGAAACTGCGAGCTTTGCGCCAGCCGGTCGAAGTCGAGCGAGCGCAGGAAATCGGCAAGCTCGACTTTCCCGAGGATGTCCTCGACCTCGCGCTGCCAGCCGCGCGGCGCGAGCGTGCCCGCCGACAACGACCGGGAAACGTCGTCCAGCCGCTGCAGCCATGCCTGCATGCTGCCCTTCACCGCGCCTTGCAGCGCGCCGGCGCGCGCGGAGTGCTGGAAGATGCACGCCATGAGGAGTGTCTGCAGCGCTCCGGCGCCGAATGAACGCCGT
>JAZKIF010000020.1:39570-70833 GCA_040385005.1 Pseudomonadota bacterium | reverse complement strand
GTTCATGAGATGCCATCCATTCGTGTCTATCCGCCGGCTTCGGCCAGAATCAAATCGCTCATTCTCTCGCCGACCATGATCGTGGGGATGTTGGTGTTTGCCCGGGGAATCGACGGCATGACGGACGCGTCGGCGACCCGCACACCTTCCACCCCGATCACTTTCCCGGACGCATTGACGACCGCGAGCGGATCGCGCTCGCGCCCCATCCGGCACGACCCTACGGGATGCCACACGCCATGCACGGCGGTGCGCGCGAATGCCTCCATGACGTCCTCGTCTTCGAGCAACTGGTCCAGCGACGGGCCCTCGGTGACCGCATGGCGCAGCAAGGCGCGGCGCAGCCATGCCGGGCCGTCGAGGCAGGCCGCCAGCATCGTCGTCAACACGGCGTTCTTTCGCGAAACGATCCCGAGGTCGCGCACCCGCTCGCTGTAGCTGGTGGGGAACGGATCGTTCGCCACCGCGCGCAGTGCCGGTTGCCCGAACAGCCGCGCCGCCAGCCGCACGCCTTCGACCAGCCGCGCCAGATCGCGCGGGTCGGAGAGCATGGCGAACTCCACATGCGGCTCATCCCCGGGACGTGGCGAGCGCAGCGTGACGCTGCCGCGCGAATAGGGCTTGTTGACCCAGGTCACCAGCGAGCCGAGCTGCTTGCCCACGGGATGCCAGCCGGTCTTGCTCAAGCCCACCATGTACATGTCGCCGCCGCCCGTGCCGGGCAGCGACGACGAGTAGCGCAGCCCCACGTGGATGTGGCGGCGCAGCGCTTCGTTCAGGCGCGCGGCGGGCGCCATGTGTGCGGAGACGGACAACGTCGGATGCTCGTGGAGGTTGCGGCCGACACCTTGCCGGTCCGCGATCACCTGCACGCCCAGCGGCTGGAGTTGCGCGCCGGGACCGATCCCCGCGCGCAGCAGCAGCGCGGGCGAGTGGAGCGCGCCCGCGCAAAGGATGGTCTCCCTCGCGCGGACGTGGATCGCGCCATCGGGCCCGGCCGCGTCGACGCCGACGATCCGCAAGCCTTCGGAGCACAGCAATTGCACCGTCGTGTCGGTGAGGATGGTGAGGTTGGGCCGCGCGCGCGCCGCGTTGTCCAGGTAGCCGGTGGAACTCGACACCCTGCGGTCGTACGCGTTCGAGATCGCCACGGGAAAATAGCCGTCCCCGAATTCCGCGTTCTGGTCGCGCAGCTCGGCGAAGCCCGCCGATCTCATGGCCTGGGCCGCCGCGCGCGAAAATTCCGGCCACACGCCCGAGAGGATGCGGCGGATCGGGATAGGGCCGCGGTCGCCGTGCAACGGCCCCGAAAAATCCATGTCGCGCTCGAGCTTGCGGAAGTACGGCAGCACGTCGTCCCAGGCCCAGCCCGCGACGCCCTCCTTCGCCCACTCGTCGTAGTCGCACGGCAGCCCGCGGTTCGCCTGCATGTCGTTCAGGCTCGAGCCGCCGCCCATCACGCGCGCCTGTTCGTAGCGCTTTGGCGTGGCGGGTGAAAAGCCCGGTTCCTCGCGCGACCCGAGGTACACCTTCAACTCGGACCAGATGTTCGCCGGATTGAAATAGGCCACGCGCGGATAGCTGTCCTGGATCGCCGGCTCCACCCGGTCCGGCGGCTGGTCGCGCCCCGCTTCGATGAGTACGACGCGGTGGCGCCCCGATGCGCTCAGGCGGTTGGCCAGGACGCAGCCCGCGGAGCCGGCCCCGACGATCACGAAATCAGTTTCGATGGTGTGCATGTTCAAAACGCGCGGATTCAAAGTTCATTGAGAAATCGGGTCTGCAGGTAAGGCTCGATCCCTTCGGGACCGCCCTCGTGTCCCCAACCGCTCTCGCCCCAGCCGCCAAAAGGCGATTCAGGCAGGGACGCGACGAAGGTGTTCACGCCGACCACGCCCGCGTGCAGCTTGCGGGCAAGCAAACGGATCGAGGGCGCATGGTCGCCGAGCACATAGCCCGCCAGCGCGAAGGGGGTCGAGTTGGCCATGGCGACCGCCTCGTCCAGCGTATCGAATGGCACGACCGGCGCGACCGGGCCGAACGGTTCCTGCCGCAGGATGAGCGCGGCAGGAGGCACATCGGCGAGCACGGTGGGCTGGAAGAAATAGCCCGGGCCATCGATCGGCGCGCCACCGGCCACGACGCGCGCGCCCTGGGCCACCGCGTCCCTGACCAGTTTGCTCAACGCGCCGATGCGCCTCGCGTTGGACAGCGGGCCCATCTGCGTGTCGGGATGCGCACCGTCCCCGACCTTCAGCGCGCGCGCGTTCGACGCGAAGCGCTCCAGGAAAGCGGTGTGCAATGACCGATGCACATAGAACCGGCTCGCTGAATTGCAGGTCTGCCCCGCGTTCCTGAACTTCGCCGCGCTGGCCATGTCGGCCGCGCGCAGCGGGTCGGCGTCGGCGCAAACGATCACCGGTGCATGGCCTCCCAGTTCCATGGTCATGCGCTTGAGCGCGCCGCCCGCCTGCCGCGCCAGCTCGCGCCCCACGGCCGTCGAGCCCGTGAACGAGATCTTCTGGATGCGGTCCGATGCGATCAGGTGCGAGGAGATCTGCGCGGGGTCGCCATACACGAGGTTGAGCACGCCCGCCGACAAGCCCGCCCGTGCGAAGCAATCGGCGATGAGCAGCGCGGCGCCGGGCGTTTCCTCCGCCGGTTTCACGACGATCGCGCATCCCGCCGCCAATGCCGGCGCGATCTTGCGGATCACGTTGATCGCGGGGAAATTCCACGGCGCGAAGGCAGCGACCACCCCTACCGGTTCGCGCGTCGTGCTCATGCGTCCCGTCACGGTACGAGCCGGGATGGTGCGCCCATACACGCGCCTTGCCTCGCCGGCATAGAAGTCCGCGACGTCCGCCGCCGCCGCCATTTCCGCTGTCGCCTCGCCCAGGGGCTTGCCGTTCTCGGCGACGATCACGCGCGCGATTGCGCCGGCCTCCTCCTTCATCAATTGCGCGGCCCGGCGAAGGATCGCCTCACGCTCGTGTCCGGGGTGTTCGCGCCATCCGGCGAACGCCGTCTGCGCGGACAGCGCCGCCTCGTCGATGTCTTCCACCGACGCGCCATGGAAGCGGCCGATCACCTCGCCGGTCGCCGGGTTGCGAACTTCGAGCTGGAGGCCGCGCCCCTCGCGCGTCTCGCCGTCGATGAACAGGGACGGTTGCGGATAGCCCATCGAAGTCCTCCTGAATTTTTCAAATGATTGTTTGAAATATACAGTTGAACCGCGTTGCCGCGCAAGTCCGCTTCACGCCCGGGACCCGCCGGCATGGGCGAGTTCATCGAATCGCCATGCCGCATCGTCGATTGGTCGAAACGCGCGCTCGATTCGGCGAGTTGCCGGCTATCTCCCGACAGCGATGGCTCCTACGATTCCCCGCTTGCACAAGCGATGAAGGATTTCAAACCATGCATGACACCAACCTGGACAAGGTACTTGTCCTGGGCGCCGGAAAGGTCGGCAGCACCATCGCCGCGATGCTGGCGCACCACTACCGCGCCCAGGTCACGCTGGCGGATCGCGTCCACGGGGAGCCGTTCGGCAAGTTCCTTCCCATCCAGCGCATCGTGCTGGACGCGGCCGATGCCGGCGCGCTGACCGCGGCGAGCCGCGCCCATCACGTCGTCATCAACGCGCTGCCTTACACCCTCGCGGCCCACGCGGCCCTCGCGGCCGCCGAAGCCGGCGCGCATTACTTCGATCTGACCGAAGACGTGGCGGCAACGGCGTCGATCCGCAAGATCGCGGCCACCGCGAACACGGTGCTCATGCCCCAATGCGGTCTCGCGCCGGGGGTCATCGGCATGCTCGGCGGCGAACTGGCGGGCCGTTTCGACGAGCTGTACGACCTGCGCCTGCGCGTGGGAGCGCTGGCACGCGCCGCAACCAACGCCTTGCGCTACAACTTCACGTGGAGCATCGACGGGCTCATCAACGAGTACTGCAACCCGTGCGACGCGATCGCGGGCGGCCGCCGCGAGACCACGCGGCCGCTGGAAGGGTATGAGCGATTCACCCTCGACGGCGCCGAATTCGAGGCCTTCAACACCTCGGGCGGCCTGGGCACGCTGTGCGAAAGCCTCGCCGGCAAGGTCCGCAACCTCGACTACAAATCGATCCGCTACCCGGGGCACCGCGACGCGATGAGCTTTCTCCTGAACGACATGCGCCTCATCGAGACGCGTGGCGTGCTGCGCGATGTCCTCGAGCGCGCGGTGCCGCACACCCGCGACGACCTGGTCATCGTCTTCGCATCGGCTTGCGGCATGAAGGACGGCCGCCTCGTGCAGGAGACGCGGTCGGCGCGCATCCACGGAGGCCTCCTGCACGAAGCGCCGCGCACGGCCATCGAACTGACCACGGCCGCGGGCGTCGCCGGCGTCTACGAACTGCTGCGCAGGGGCAGCCTGCCCCGCGCGGGTTTCGTGAGCCAGGAGCAGGTCTCGCTCACCGAGTTCCTGTCCACCCGCGTGGGCCATTACTACAACGGCCTGCAGTCCCGCTGAGGGCGGGCCCTTTCATTTTTCTTAAAGAGGAGTCAATCGCCATGCTGGGATCCGATGTGCTGGTCGAGATGTTGTTGCAATACGGAGTGAAGACGATCTTCGGCGTCCCCGGGGACACCAACGTGCCGTTCTACGAGGCGCTGGAGCGCCGCGCGAGCGAGATCGAACACGTCATGGCGCGCGATGAGCGCTCCGCCGGGTTCATGGCGGACGCGTATGCGCGCCTCACCGACAGGCCCGGTGTGTTCGAGTGCCCGTCGGGCGCCGGCGCCACCTACTCGCTGCCCCCGGTCGCGGAATCCAACGCGTCCTCGGTCCCGGTCATCCTGCTCACGATCGATCTCCCCCTGCCCGGCGAAGGTCGCGGCGTGATCACGGAGCTCGATTGCGCCAGGCTCTTCGAGCCCGTCACCAAGATGTCCGTGCAGGTGAAGTCGCCGCAGAACCTGCCGGACATCATCCGGCGCGCGTTTCGCGCGGCATGTTCCGGCACGCCGGGCGCGGTCCACCTCCAGATTCCCGAGGACATGCTGCTGGCCGACATCGACGTCTCCCGGATTTCGCTGCATGCGGAACCCGATTGCCGGACTTTCCCCGCCTATCCGGCGGCGCCGGCGCCTTCGAGGATCCATGCGCTGTACGAGCTCCTTCGCAACGCGGAGCGTCCGCTGTTCATCGCCGGCGGCGGGGTCAACCGGTCGTGCGCGGGCGCGGCGCTGACGCGACTCGCGGTCGCCTTGAACGTGCCGGTGGTCAACACCATCACCGGCCAGGGCGCGATTCCCGATGACCATCCGCTGGCCATCGGCGTGATCGGCGACAACGGCTTCCATCCGCACGCGAACAACGCGCTGGAGGAATGCGACCTGGCCATTTTCGTCGGCTCGCGGATGGGCTCCGTGGTGACAGTGGGCTGGACGTTCCCGAAACTCACTCTCAACAAGCGCGTCGTGCAAGTCGACATCAACCCGGAGCGCCTCGCCAACAACTACGAGAACCTGCTCTCCATGGCGTGCGACGCCCGGCTGTTCGCGGAAGGCATGCATGCGGCGATCCCCGTCGATTTCGACGAGACGCGGCACGATGCGTGGGTCTCGAAGCTCAATGCACGCCGCACCGAATTCTGGCGGCATTCGGAGCGCCTGCTGAATGCGACGTCCTCGCCGTTGCGGCCCGAGCGCGTGGTGCATGAGTTCAACCGGCAGCTCGAGAAGTACGGCAAGCCCGTGCACATCCTCTCCGACGCGGGGACCTCCACGCCTTACATGACGCGCTACCTGCGCATCAGGAATCCGCGCACGCGCTTCGTGATCCCCCGGGCGTTCGGCGGGCTCGGCTCCGCGATCCCGGCTGTCGTCGGCGCATGGTATGCCGATCACCAGCGCCGCCCTATCGGCATGTTCGGCGACGGCTCCTTCAACATGGCGGTGGGCGAACTGGAGACGCTCGTGCGAAAGCGCATCCCCGCGCTGCTCATGCTGTTCAACAATGGCTGCTTCGGCTGGATCAAGGGCTTGCACCGGCTGCGTGGCCACGACGAGTGCTTCGGTGTCGATTTCCTGCCGCCGCGCGGACAGGCCATCGCGGAAGCGTTCGACCTGAAGGCCTGGACCGTGCGCGACGCCGCGGAGTTGGCCACCGCGCTCGAAGAAGCATTTGCCTATGACGGCCCGTGCCTGCTGGACATCCATGTCGAGTCGTTGGCGAATCGGGTGCCGCCGGTCTATTCCTGGCTCTCGAAAACCGGGGCCGATCCGCTTTCCGCCGAGCCCGCGGACGTCGAATACCTGTAGCCGGGAATCAATCCTGGGTGACTCGACGCAAGCCTGACATGCCGCCGCGGCATGTCACGCTTGCGCGAACGTCGTGCCTGGGGATGGGCAAAGCTGGTGCAATGGGCGGATCGAAATGCACCGGGGCGAGAAGCGCCATGACAGTTCCAGCTCTTCAACGTTCCTCTTCCCGCATGGCCCACGGCAACCACGTGATCGCCGCCTTGAGCTACCTCGTTCCAGACAGGCACCGGCCGGTCAGCTACGCGTCCGAGCCTCCGGCAGGGGAGCCGTGGGAAAGCGGCCGCTTCGAAGCGCGGGCGATGCTTGTCCAGGATGCCCGTGAGCGGCCCACTCGAAGCTCCGTGCATCAGGAAGGGTTCGAGCTCTGGGATGCGCCGTCGCAAGTGAAGGACTTTCACGATCCGCAAGAAGTCCAGCGCACGTACTACCACGAAGCCGCCGAACTGGCGCTGGCGGCATCGGGCGGGCGACGTGCGTGGGTGTTCGATCATCTGGTGCGCCGCCGCGAGCCCCGTGACCGGCCGCTCGATTTCGGCCGGGGCATGCACGCCGCCGCGGGGGCGAACGGCCGGCTTCACAACGACTACACGCTCGCATCCGGAGCGAGGCGGCTGGAACTGGCTGTCACCGACGAGCGCGAGCGCCGGTTGCTGCGCCGGTTCTGCATCCTCAACATCTGGCGCTCCATCCGCGGCCCCGTGCACGACACGCCCCTGGCCGTCTGCGACTCGCGCAGCGTGCAGGAAGACGACTTCGTGACCGCTGAAGTGCGCTATTCGAATCGCGTCGGCGAGGTGTACTTCCTGAAGTACTCACCCGAACACCGCTGGAACTACTACAGCGCGATGGACCGGCACGAAGCGCTCGTCTTCAAGCAATTCGACTCCATGACAAGTGGCGTCGCGCGGTTTACCCCCCACGGAGCATTCGATCACCCCAGGGCACCGGCGGACGCTCCGCCGCGCGAAAGCATCGAGCTGCGGTGCCTCGTCGGATTTGAATAAGGAGAACTGCCAATGGATCGAATCGACAACGCGGCCGCCTCACCGGTCATCGACTTCTGGTTCGAGTTCGGGAGCCAGTACAGCTACCTGAGCGTGATGCGCATCGAGCCGCTCGCCGCCAGGGCGGGTGTCCAGTTCCGCTGGAAGCCTTTCCTGCTCGGCCCCATCTTCAAGACCCTCGGCTGGAACACGTCGCCGTTCGTCATCCAGAAGGCCAAGGGCGACTATGCCTGGAAGGATATGACGCGCCAGGCCGGCAAATATGGCGTGCCGTGGAAGCAGCCCACGGAATTCCCTCGCAGCGCGATCCTGCCGCATCGCGTCGCCCTGCTCGCGGCGGACCAGCCCTGGTGCGGCGCCTTTTGCCGGGAGATCATGCAGATGAACTTCGCGCGGGATGAGACTATCGACAATGTGGACGCGGTTACCCGTGCGCTCGTGTCCCTCGGTCTGCCCGCCGCCGAGTGGATCGCGATGGCGCAGGCCGACGACAACAAGCTGCGGCTGCGCCTGCAAACCGAAAAGGCCCAGGCCCTGGGCATCTTCGGCGCGCCGACGTTCATCGTGGACAGCGAAATGTTCTGGGGCAATGACCGGCTGGAAGACGCGATCCACCACGCGCGTGGAGGGTGAATCTTGCCTGTCCCGCTCGTCCGGCTCTTTTCGCTCGACCTGTTGAAAAGCTTCGTCGCCGTGGGACGGCGGATGAACATCACGCAAGCGGCGGACGACCTTTGCCTGACCCAATCGGCCGTGAGCCGGCAGGTCAACGCGCTGGAGGACCAGCTCGGCGTGCGCCTCTTCGTGCGCCAGCCCCGCGGTGTCGGCTTCACCGAGCAGGGCCGGCAATTTTTCCGTGTCTGCGATCACGCGCTCCAGCAGTTCCAGGACCTCGCGGCGGAGTTGAAGCCCGACGGAGAACGCGCCGTCACCATCACGGCGAGCATGGGCGTCGCGGGACTCTGGCTCCTGCCGCGGCTCGGGCGCCTGCAGGAGCGCTATCCCAGCCTGGACCTGCGGGTCGCCACCACCAACAAGCTGAGCGACCTGCGCGGCGATGGCATCGATCTCGCGGTCCGGTACTGCCGCGATGCGGCAGCGCCGTCCGGCGCGATCCGCCTCTTCGATGAAACCGTGGCGCCGGTAGCCCATCCATCGCTGCTGTCCAAACTGGAAAGCGGTGCGCAATTGCCCCTGCTGGACTTCGACGATGTCCACCCCTGGCTGCAGTGGCGGCGATGGCTGGATCAGGACGCGTGGGCCGCGGCCCAGGATCGAGGCGTCCTCCAGTTCAACCAGTACGACCAGGTGATCTACGCCGCGCTCGCCGGTCAAGGCGTCGCGCTGGGTCGCCTGGAGTTGATCGCGCCGTTGCTGCGCAGCGGACAGTTGACCGTGGTTCCGCTCGACGTGTCTCCGGTGCCCAGTCCGCACTCGTATTGGCTGCTCCAGGCCGAAGACACGCCGCGCGCCGAAGTCGAGCGGGTCGCCCGCTGGATCGTCGATGAAGCGAAGCAAGGTTAGCCGTTTGACATACCGAACATGAACACACCTACCACGACGGCCCAAGCCGCCAAGGCCATCGCATTCCGGAATCTCCACCAGGCGGGCGCGAGGCTGTTGCTGGCGAACCCCTGGGACGCGGGCAGCGCGCGGCTGCTCGAAATGGAAGGCTTCGACGCGCTTGCGACCACCAGCGCCGGCACGGCATTCTTTCGCGGGCAGGCGGACGGCACGCTGTCCCGGCGGGTCACGATCGAGCAACTGCGCGCCATCTGCGGCGCCACCCATTTGCCGGTCAGCGCAGACCTCGAAAACGGATATGGCGAAGCACCCGCGTTCGTCGCGGAAACCATCCGCATGAGCGCGATCGCCGGCGCCGTGGGCGCATCGATCGAAGACACCACCGGCGATCCGGCGCAACCGCTCCATCCAGTGGAAGCGGCGGCCGACCGGATACGGGCGGCAGTGGAAGCCGCGCGCAGCTTGCCGTTTCCTTTCGTGCTCACCGGGCGATGCGAAAACCTGCTCGTCGGCGACGCCGGCCTCGCGCACACCATTGCCCGCCTGCAGGCTTACCAGGAGGCGGGCGCCGATGTCCTGTTCGCGCCGGGCGTGCGCCTGCCGCAAGACGTGCGCAGCATCCTGCGCGAAATCGATCGCCCGCTGAACGTGATGGTGGGATTCGCGGGGGCGCCTCACCCGCACGAGCTGTTCGCGCTGGGTGTCGCGCGGGTGAGCGTCGGCGGCTCCCTGGCCCGCGCGGCGCTCGGCGAGCTGCGCCGGGCGGCGCGCGAATTACGCGAGCACGCGCAAACGCGCTATGCCGAACAGGCCATTCCCAACAAGGAACTCCAGCAGCTCTTCGCGCAACCGCGCGACGGCGCGGGGTCCTAGCAACCAGGAGAGTTCTCATGTCCGTCCGAGTCGAACGCCAGGGTCGCGTTCTCACCATCATCCAGTCCCGCATCGACGTACGCAACGCGGTCGATCCCGCGCATGCGGACAGCCTGTACGAAGCGTTTCTCGCGTTCGACAGCGACGATTCGGCCGACGTCGCCGTGTTCTGGGGCGAAGGCGGCGCATTTTGCGCAGGCGCCGACCTGAAGAGCCTCGCGGCGCGCGGGATCGCCACACCCGAGAACAGGCAGACGCACCGATCGCTCGAGTTCCCCACCGGCGGCGGACCCATTCCGCGCGGACCGATGGGACCTTCCCGTTTGCGGCTGGACAAGCCGCTCATCGCCGCCATCGAGGGGCCTGCGGTGGCCGGCGGCATGGAACTCGCGCTGCTGGCGGATTGCCGCGTGATGGCCGAGGACGCATACATGGGCGTGTATTGCCGGCGCTGGGGCGTGCCGCTGTCGGATGGCGGCACCGTCCGGCTTCCCCGGCTCATCGGCCAGGGGCGAGCGATGGAGATCATCCTGACCGGCCGAAAGGTCGATGCCGCCGAGTGCTTGCGCATCGGCCTGTGCGAGAAGGTGGTGCCCCATGGCCAGGCGCGGCAGGCCGCGGAGGAAATGGCGCAGGAGATCGCGCGCTTTCCGCAGGTTTGCGTGCGCGCGGATCGGCGTTCGGTCTACCAGCAGTACGGACTACCGGAGCTGGCCGCGCTGGAGCAGGAGTGGAACAACTGCTCGGGGGTCTTCAAGGCGGAGGGCGCGGCCGGAGTCGCCGCATTCACCAGCGGCGTCGGCCGCCACGGCCAACGCACCGACGCTTCATGAGACCGGGGATTTCAAGCCCAGGATAGCCCGGGCTTCGGCGGGGCTCGCGACGCTCATGCCGATGTTCTCGACGATCGAGCGGGCGCGCTCCACCAGCTGTCCGTTGGTGGCGAAGACACCGCGCGACAGGTAGAGGTTGTCTTCCAGCCCGACGCGCACGTTCCCCCCGAGGATTGCTGCTTGCGCCACCATGGGCATCTGGTCGCGCCCGATCCCGAACGCGGCCCAGGCGGCGCCGGGTGCCAGCAAACCGCGTTGGTAGACCATGGTCTCCGTGGTGGCGGGCGCGCACCACGACACGCCCATGACCATCTGGAAGAGCGGCGTCCCTTCGATCAGCCCCTCCTGCACGAGCGAATTGCCGAACAGGATGTCGCCGGCGCCGAACACCTCGAGCTCGGCCTTGACGCCCAACTCGCGATATCGCGCGGCCATCCGGCGCAACGTGCGTGTGGTGTTCAGGTACACGAACTCCTTCGTGCCCTCCACCTGGTTGCCGGTGGTGATGTCCAGCGAGGCCATCTCGGGCAGGCATTGCTCGAGGTGCCTCATGCGCTCGGTTGCGCCGACGACATCGCTTCCCGCAGCCGCACGCGATTCGTCCAGCGGGTCCGGGAGGAACAACGCGCCGTGACCGCAGGTGAGGTTGATGACGATGTCCTCGCCGAACGCGCGCACGCGATCCACTACCTCCTTGAATAGCGCCGGGCTGCGGCTGTTCTCGCCGGTCTCGGGGTCGCGCACATGGATATGCACCACCGACGCCCCCGCGCGAGCCGCCTCCAGGCAGGCATCGGCGATTTGCGGCGGTGTCACCGGCATGGCCGGATGCCGGGGATTGAAGGGCGCGCCTCCGGTGACCGCGCAAGTGAGGACGACTTTTCTGCTCATTGATTCTTTTTCCTGTTTCAACGACTGCGTCAGAGGAACGACGCAACGCCGTTGCCGAGTGACCAGTTCTCCTTCGCGGACTCGAGGATGTTGATGAAGACATCCTCCGTACGGATGCCTGGACTTTTCCCGAGCAATTCCACCGCGCGCCGGTAGAGCGCCTTCTTCTGTTCCAGCGTGCGGGTGTTGAACACGGTGATGCGGATGTACACGAGATCGTCGCTGCGAGAGACGCCCAGGTAGGAGGCGCCGTAGCGGAAGTTCGCGGGGTCGTGCTCGGTGATCGTCATGAACTGATCGTCGTCCGGGACGCCGAGCGCCTCCTGCATCGCCTGGTAGAAACTGTCGAAGATCGCTTGCCGGTACTCGTTGCTTTTGCCGGCTTGCAGGGAAATGTGGACGATAGGCATGAAAACTCCGTTGATTGAAAAGTGCGGACTGCACGTTAAGTGATGCGCGGCCGAGCCGACAAGCCGTGCATCCGGATATCAGAAATAACTTCCGCAAATGGATAGCGACCCGACAATCGGCCATGCGAAATCTTCTCGTGGTTGTTCTGGCTTTCTGGCGTCGCAGGCTTCTTCCCACGCAAACCGTCGATCGCAGGTTTTTCGTCATGCCGTGGGACGTCGGCATCGGCACCTTCAGGAGCGACCGCTATTTCGCGGCCGCCGAAGCCGCGCAGTTCGACTTCGTCACCCGCACCGATCTCCTTCGGCCCCTCCTCGCGCAAGGCGTGCGGTGGGTGAACCTCGGCCAGGCGAGCGCGCTCCACCGGCCGCTTCGGCTGTTCCAATCTTTTGTCGTTTCCACGAAGGTCGTGTGCGTGGATGAAAAGCACGCCTATTTTTCGCACATCTTCTCGTCAGCCGCAGGAGAACACGCGCGCGTGCTGGTGAAGGCAAAGTTCAAGCAAGGCTCGCGGACGGTGCCGCCACACGCCGTTCTCGGAGTCCAGCCGACTGAGAAATCGATCGAAATCCAGGCACTCGACCGCCTCTCATGAACGCCTTGCCCCGATTGCTTCGAGACGCTTCACCGGGGCGCGTGCGCATCGAAGCGCGGCAGGTCATCGGTGATGAGATCCCACGGCGCCCTGGAAGCGACGAAGCAATGCGCCGATGGCCTGATGGACTGCGCGTCGTGCAACGTTCCCGCCCGCACGGAGATGAATTCGTGCGGCGGGCCCGAGCTGTAGACCGGCGAGCCGCAGCAACCGCAGAAATACCGGAACTTGCCCGGACTCGACTCGAACGCGCTGAGCTGGCCCAGCCCCTGCGTGACGTTCATCGCCTGCCGCCTGACCAGGATGTTCGTCGCGAACGCGGCGCCCGAAGCGGCGCGGCAGATGCCGCAATGGCAGTGGTACATGACCACGGGCTCTTGCGCGATTTCGTATCGCACGGCGCCACACAGGCACGATCCATGAAGCATGGGAATACGCTTTCTCGATGCACAAAGGTTACCCGCCCGCACTCCCCCATGCATGAAGTGTCGTCCCACGATGGCGGAGAAATTCTCCCCGTCGCCCACGTATAAACGGCCGATGCAATCCCGCCTCGCGTCTTCGAAGCCAACGTACCTGCTCGCATTGGCGGCGGCGCTGTCGATGGGGTCGGCGGTCGCGCTCGGACTGACGCGCTTTTCCTACGGCATCCTGCTGCCCGTCATGCGAGAGGACTTGCAATGGTCCTACCTTGTCGCGGGTTTCGTGAATACGGCCAACGCGGTGGGCTACCTGATCGGCGCGCTGGTCACACCGATATTCCTGCGGCGATTCGACCCATCGCGCGTGCTCATCGCAGCCGCCGGGGCCTCTGTCGTCTCCATGGCATGCACGGGACTGACGACAGCCACCACGGTGATCATGCTGCTGCGAGCGACCGCCGGCGTCAGCAGCGCCCTGGCCTTCATTTCCGGCGGCATCCTCGCGGCTCGCCTCGCGAATTCCCGTCCGCGCTCGGCGGGCCTCTTCCTGGGCATCTACTACGGCGGCACGGGCTTCGGCATCGCGCTGGCCGCGGTGATCCTTCCCGGTGTGTTCGCGGGGGCACAAGCGTCCGCGCACGGCTGGACCTGGGGTTGGTGGGTTCTCTCCGCATGCTGCGCGGTCGCCCTGTGGGTGCTGCTTTGGCCGGCCCGCCACCTGCGGCAGCCCGAAACGCAAACTCGGGCCGCGCATGCCGCGAACCCGGACACGGCGCCAGTCTGGCGGGGTTTTGCGTGGGCTATCGCGGCCTACTTCATGTTTGGTGTGGGGAACATCGGTTACATGACGTTCGTGATCGCGCTGCTGGGGCGGAACAACGTCGCACAGGACATCATCAGCATCTTCTACGGCCTGCTCGGTTGCGCGGCCATGGCGGCGCCGCGCATCTGGTCGCCGCTGCTCGATCGCTTCAAAGGCGGGCAGCCGCTTGCAATCCTCAACTTGCTGCTGGGCATGGCGACGATTCTTCCAGCGGTCACTTCCGCGCCTTTCCTGGTACTGCTGTCGGGCGCCATGTTCGGCGGGATCTTCCTGTCCGTGGTCGCATCCACCACCGCGCTGGTGCGGCACAACCTGGCGCCTTCGCAGTGGCCCGCGGGCATCACGGCGTTCACTGCCGTCTTCGCGGCGGGCCAGATCATCGGGCCGTCGGTGGTCGGCTGGATCGGGGATGGACCCGGCGGGCTGCCCGGCGGCTTCGTGTTCTCTGCTATCTCGCTTTGGATAGCGGCCGCATTGGCCTGCCTGCAGCGGCCACTGGGGCGGCCGCCAGATTGACTGCAAGCTCGCGAGCCAGATTTTCCGCGGCGCCCGGGCCCCAATGCATGGCGACCCCGATCGAAGGCAACTCGGGAAGCCCGTCCAGCGCAACAAGGTCGGGCGGCAGGCCGAGCTGCGACCCCACCGTGATGCCGAGCCCTTCCCGCACGGCGGCCCACACGCCGTCCAGACTCGAGCTCGTGCAGGCCACGCTCCACGATCGGCCGGCGGCGGTCAGCGCACGCGTTCCCTGGGTGCGCAATGGGCATCGGCCCGAAAGGAACACCAGCGCAAGGCGTTCGTGACTGTCGCCGGCGGCACCGGGCGCGTCCTTGCTGCCGATCCACTTCAGGGGGTGCGTGGACAAAAGTTGCGACGGCGTGAGGGCGCCGGAGTCCTCCCAACCGAGGAACAACTGGATCCTTCCATGCTCGAGCTCCCGCATCAGTTCGCCGTGCCGGCCGATGCGCACTTCGATGTCGGTGCCGGGACGACGGCTTCGAAGATCGCGAAGGGCGATCGGCAGCATGGCTTGCGTGAGGTCCCCGATGATGCCCAGCCCGATGCCGTTCTGCCCGGACGCCTCTTCGAGATCACGCAGGGCCTGGTCGTTCAATTCGAGCATGCGCCTTGCATACGCAACGAGAATCTCGCCCGCGGGTGTCAAGGCCAGGCCGCGGCCCGCTTTCCGGGTCAGTGCCACACCGAGAGAATGTTCGAGGTTCCTGATTTGCGCGCTCACTGCCGAGGCGGAGCGGTACGTTGCCCGCGCCGCCATGGCGAACGTACCAAGATCCACGCCGAGGACGAACGTGCGTAGCACGGCGAGGTCGAAGGCGAGAGCCCTGGCGCCAAGGTGCGCGAATTCAGCAGGGTTGTCTTCCATTTAATTCGATTGTGCCGTCCCCCCCTCCCGCATACCCTGCGGCTTTCAGGAGCACGAATGACTATTCAACCAACCGTCCAGCACCCCATGGCCCGCGTCGCGCCCAAACTCTCGGAGATCAGCGATTCGGTCCTCTTTGGCGACATCTGGTCGCGCCCCCAGCTCTCGCCGCGCGATCGCAGCCTGATCACCGTCGCGGCGCTTGTCGCGCTTTACCGCCTGGAGCAATTGCCGTTCCATGTCCAGAAGGCGATGGACAACGGCGTATCGAAGGAAGAATTGGGGGAGCTGACGACCCACCTTGCGTTCTATGCGGGCTGGCCCTGCGCCGCGTCCGCGTGCGTCATCATCGACTCGGTCACATCGCGCAAGGAGTGACGCAGCATGCCGCATGTTCGCATCACGCTTCGCGGCGGCCGCCCGGCCGCGCAATTGCGCGCCATCTCGGAATGTCTGCACGCCGCCATGGTTGCCACGTTCGATGTTCCATTGAACGATCGCTTCCACTTCTTCCAGGTGAACGAGGCGGAAGAAATCTTCGTCGATACGCGCTACCTGAGCTCCGGGCGCACCGCCGGATTCATGCATTTCGAAATCGTCGCGGGCAAGCCGCGAAGTGCCGCCGCAAAAGCCGCGCTCTACCGGCAACTCGCGGCCGGACTCCATGATTCGCTCGGCATCTCGCCCGCGGATGTGATGGTCGTGGTTGTGACGACGACGCCCGAGGACTGGTCGTTCGCAGACGGGCTGACCGCCGGGGAGTCGATGGAGCGGCACGCTCATGCAAACCCGTCCGCGTAAGGGGCCGCGCGAGCCGGGCGACTCGAGGCATGCCGGATGCGCATGGTCCGAATGCGGAAATTTCGCTTGTCGCGCGAGGCGACGCCGGATACACAGGGCACGACGCGACATCCCGTCGCGCTCACCACCGACATGAAAGCTGGAAATGGTTGTAGTCATCTTCGAGTCCTGGCCCCGGCCCGGTAAAGGCGAGCTGTACATCGAGTACGGCAAGCGGCTCGCGCACCTGCTGGAAGGGTTGGACGGATTCATTTCGGTCGAGCGATTCCAGAGCGTCGCGGAACCCGGAAAGTTTGTCGCCCTTTCGTTCTGGCGCGACGACGCGGCCGTCGAGGCTTTTCGCAATGTCCCGACGCACCGCGGCATCCAGGCGCATAGCCGCGAGGACATCTTCAACGACTACCGCCTTCGCGTCGCCACGGTGATACGCGACTACACGAAGGCGGACCGCGCGCAGGCGCCGGAAGACAGCGGGTGCCTCAGAGCTTCTGGCTCTGCATGAACCGGTCGAAAGTGGCCTCGGTGAACCGGAACCAGAGGTTCTGCTCGGCACGGAAGCTCGCAAGGTCGGCGTAGATCCTGCCGAACACGGGGTTCTTCGCGGATGTCTCCGCATAGATGGCCTGAGCGTGCTTCCACGCTTCGGACATGACGTCGGCGGGGAAGGGGCGCAGCTTCGCGCCTTGCGCGACGAGTTGCTTGAGCGCCACCGGATTGCGTCGATCGTACTTGGCCTGCATCTCCTGGTGGGCCATCGCGGCGGCGGCCTCGACGATCGCCTTGAGTTCGTCGGACAGCGAATCCCACGCCTTCGTATTGCAGAAGAAGTCGATCTGCGCCGAGCCCTCCCAGAAGCCGGGGTAGTAGTAATACGGCGCCACTTTCACGAAGCCCAGCTTCTGGTCGTCGTAGGGGCCCACCCACTCGGCCGCGTCGATCGTACCTTTCTCGAGCGCGGGGTAGATGTCACCGCCCGGGATGTTCTGGGGAACGACGCCCATGCGGTTCAGCACCTTCCCCGCGAAGCCCGCGATGCGGAACTTCAGCCCTTTGAGATCCGCCAGGTTGCGGATCTCCTTGCGGAACCAGCCGCCCATCTGCGCGCCGGTATTGCCGCCGGGGAAACTGATGATGTTGTAGCCGGCATAGAACTCGCGCATCAGCTTGAGGCCGTTTCCCTCGAGCATCCAGGCATTCATCTGCCGGCTGTTGAGCCCGAACGGGATGGCGGTGCCCAGCGCGAAGGTTTCATCCTTGCCGAAATGGTAGTAAGGCGCGGTGTGGGCCATCTCGATGGAGCCGCCTTGCACGGCATCCACGACCGCGAAGGGAGGCATGAGCTCGCCGCCCGCGTGCGTTGAGATCTCGAATCGCTTGTTGGACAGCCGCCGCACGTGCGCCGCGAACGATTCCGATGCCCCATAGATCGCGTCGATGGACTTCGGAAAACTGGATGCAAGCCGCCAGCGGATCGCGGGCTGGGCGTGAACAGCCGGGGCGACGCCCGCGGCCAGGGTGGCGGCGATGGTGGCGCCGGCCAGAACTCGTCTTCTTTCCATGGGTCTCCTCTTTGTGTAGAAAGCTTCCCATTGAATAACGGCGCGCCCAAGGTATGCATGAAAAGCACGCACCGGTCGCAGAACCGAAAGTACCGTCACGCATCCGCGCGCAGCTAGTAAGGCGTTCCGTCCTTGTGCTGGAACCGCCAGGCGCCATCGACCATCACGGCCTTCAGGTCGTCGTCCGGATAGGTTCCTTCGTCACCGGGGGTGCGGTCCCCGATTTCGAGATACGTCGCCGGCGACGTTCCCCGGTTCACGAGCTGATGCGCGTTGCCCGTCCCGGCCGCGAAACCCGCGCACATCCCCGAGCGCAGCAATGTCTCGCCCTCATCGGTGCGCAGGACCAATTCGCCCTCGACCACGTAGATGAATTCATCTTGCACGGTGTGGGCGTGCCGAAGCGAGGAGACCCCGCCCGCGTCGATCGTCGTGAGGTTGACGCCGAAATTCTTCAGTCCGAACCGATCGCCGAGTTGGCGTTTCCTGCGCCGCGCCATCCGCTGCGCGAACGGCTGCGGATAGTTCGACGGTTTGGTACGGGGTGCGACATCGAGCGCGGCTAGCGCGATGGGCAATGATTTGTCGATGGTCATGATTTCCTCAATACGCCACTTGCCAAAACCACGCCGGCCACCACCACGATCATCGCGGCGACCACGGATGGCTGCAGCTGTTCGCCGAGCAGCCACTGCGCGCCCAGCCCCGCCATGACCGGCGGGAGCGCGGCCGAGAGCGATGCACGCGATCCGCCCAGATGCTTGACCGCGATCATGTACATGAGCGGGCCCACGAGCCCGCCCAGCAGCGTCTGCGCCATGACCTGCACCATGAGGTCGGGCAACGGCGCACGCGCGATGCGCCCGAAGTCCCCGAAGAAGCAAACGGCCGGGACGAGGTAGACGGCCGACCAGAAGTTCACGAGCATCACCGCCCTGACCGGTTCGAGGCCGCACGCGCGAAATGCGATCGTATGGATCGCCCAGCACGCCGCGGCGCCGAGGAACGCGATATCGCCCAGGGCGAACGTCTGCTCGTCGGCGTTGGACACCAGCACGCCGATCCCGAAGAGGATCGCGAAAAGGCCCGCGACCCGCCCCGCGGCCAGCGTCTCCCGATAGGCAAGCCACGCGGCGAAGGCCGTGAAGAGGGGAATGGTGCCCGCGAGGAAGATCGACATGTGCGCGGCGGGCGCGAAGCGTGCACCCACGGCGATGAACAGCCCGAACGGCGCCCCTCCCCCGCCGACCAGCATGAGCAGGCGCGGCCAGGGGACCGAGGCGGGCTTCCAGCCTCCGGGGCCCAGCAGCAGACCCATGAAGACGCCCGGGATGACATAGCGCAGGAAGGCCAGCTCCCATGGGCCGAAGGCGGTGGTCACCCCGCGCCTCGTGGAGAGTTGCCATGCGGCGGATGCCAGCACCGTGACCGCGGCGGCCAGGCATCCGATGATGACGTGACGCTTGGGGGTGCGATCCGCGATCAGCACGGCATGTCCGCGGCATGGCAGACCACGCAGATCTTGTTTCCTTCGGGGTCCCGCAAATAAGCGCCGTAATAGCTGGCGTGGTAATGGGGCCTGAATCCCGGCGCTCCTTCGCTTGCGCCTCCCCTGGACAGTGCCACCGCATAGGCGCTGTCTACCTGTTCGCGCGTGGCCGCCGAGAACGCGACCATGTTGCCGTTGCCGGGTGAAGAGGGACGGCCGTCGTAGGGCCGGCCGATCAGAAACAGCGGGCGCGAACCCGGCGCCGATTCCCAACCCGCCCATGGACGTTGCGTGTCGACGAACCGCTGGCCGAGTCCCAGTGCGTCCATGAGCGGCGAATAGAAATCGAGGGCTCTTTCGAAATCGTCGACGCCGAGAAAAATATGCGAAAACATGCAAGCTTCCTTTTTTACTCGCGCATGCGTTCAGGTCACCAGGCTCACCGCAAGGACCACCAGCGACAGACCCATGAGAAGGTTGAAGAGTTTCAATCGCCGGGGCGAATCCAGGAAGCGGCGCATCCCGACGCCGAACAGGGTCCAGCAGGAGATCAAGGGAAAACCGATCACCAGGCCGACGATCGAGACCAGGAGTGCGCCGGCGAGCGCGTCGATGCCCGGCGGCATGAAGAACGTCGCGATCGTCACCGCCTTGATCCAGCTCTTGGGATTGACCAGCTGAAAGGCGGCGCCTTCCGCGAACGACAAGGGCTTTGCGGCCGTCTCGCCCCGGGCCAGCGACGCGCCCGCGAGTTTCCAGGCCAGGTAGGCCAGGTAGACAGCACCCGCGTACTTGAGGACCAGGTGGATCACGGGATACCGCGTGAACACGGCACCCAGCCCGGCGCAGATGACCGCCGTCAAGGCGAACAGGCCCGAGTTGATTCCGAGCAGGTGCGGAAGCGTCTTGCGGTAGCCGAAATTCGCGCCCGACGTGGCGAGCATCACGTTGTTCGGGCCGGGGGTTCCAGACATGATCGCGCAGTAAGTGGCCAGTGCGGGAAGACTTTCAAACATGTGAATACGGTTGATCGTTGCGCATATCGAAAATGGATCATGCATGATCGCGAATTGCCGCGCACTGTTACGCATGAAGCAGCCGCCCGCAAAGCGCGACGCGATTTCATCCATCTCTCGCCCGCGAAAGATGAAGATTCGCCACTGGCAGCGGTCCCGTTTCCGAAAACGGGACGATGCCCGTCGTAGCTGTTTTCATCGCGCCGAGGAGACACCGGTGAAATTGGTCGATTGCACGCACGATCGGCACGCGCGGCCGATCCTCGACATCCTCAACGACGCCATCGTCACATCGACGGCGCTGTACGACTACACCCCGAGGCCGATCGAATCCATGGAGGGGTGGTTCGCGGCGAAGCGCAAGGGCAGCTACCCGGTCATCGGCCTCGAGGACGAGGACGGCAGCCTGCTTGGCTTTGCGAGCTATGGACCGTTCCGCGCCTGGCCCGCCTACAAGTACACCGTCGAGAATGGCGTCTACGTGCGCAAGGACCATCGGGGCCAAGGTCTCGGGCACGTCCTGCTTCATCGCACGATCGAGGTGGCGACGGGCCAGGACTATCACCTCATCGTCGCGGGCATCGACACGCGCAACGCGGCCAGCATCAGGCTGCACGAGTCCGCCGGATTCACGCACGCCGGGACGATCCCGCACGCTGGCTTCAAGTTCGACCGATGGCTCGACCTGGACTTCTATACGCTGAAGCTGGACACGCCGTCCGACCCGGTGGACGGTATCCACCGGGGAACCCCATGACATTCGGGCCACCTATTCCCATTCTTCGGATATTCGACGAAACGCTCGCGCGGGAATTCTATGTGGGCTTCCTGGGCTTCAAGGTCGATTGGGAACATCGCTTCGAGCCGGGGCTCCCCCTGTATTTCCAGGTCTCGCGGGCCGCGTGCATCCTGCATTTGTCCGGCCATCACGGCGACGCAACGCCCGGCTCGGCCCTCCGGATCGAAGTCGAGGGCCTGGACGAGCTGCACGCCCAACTTGCGGCACGCCGATACAAACATGCCCGGCCCACGATCGCGCAGCAGCCCTGGGGCCGCGACATGTCGGTCACCGATCCCTTCGGCAACCGGATCACCTTCTCGCAGCTCTCGGACGACTGACTTGCGCGTCGCTTCCGGGGCAGGTGCTCATCATGCGGGCTGCGGATCCGCGCGCGAGATCGGCGCCTCGCGAACCGGCAAGTTGACGATGGCCGCGAACACGCCCAGAGCGATCGCGATGTACCAGACGATGTCGTAGCTCCCCGTGCGGTCGTACAGGAAACCGCCCAGCCACACGCCGAGGAACGAGCCGACCTGGTGGCTGAAGAACACGAAGCCGCCCAGCATGGACAGGTGCGCGACGCCGAAGATCTGCGCGATGGCCGCATTGGTCGGCGGTACCGTGGAGAGCCAGAGAAGGCCCATCACGCCCGCGAAGATGTAGACCGACAGCGGCGAGATCGGCGCCCAGATGAACAGCGAGATCACGCCAGCGCGGCTCAGGTAGATGAAGGCGAGGATCTTGCGGCGCGCGAGCTTTTGCCCGAGCACGCCGGCGATGTAGGTTCCGACGACATTGAAGAGACCGATGAGCGCCAGCGCATAGCTCGCGACCTGAGGCGACAAGCCCTTGTCCTTCAGGTAGCTGGGCATGTGCACGCCGATGAACACCACCTGGAAGCCACACACGAAATACCCCGCCATCAGCAACTGGAAGCTGGGGTACTTGAACGCTTCGCGCAACGCCTGGACGATGGTCTGCTCGCGCGCCGGCGCCGACGCCCCGCCGAAGCCGGGCTCACGCAGGCCGAAGGCCAACGGTCCGATGAGAAGCACGAAGACCGCCAGCGTGAGCAGCGCCTCCTGCCAGCCGAATCCCGAGATGAGGAAGCCCTCGACCGGCACCATGAGGAACTGGCCGAACGAGCCGGCGGCGGCCGCGACGCCCATCGCCCACGAGCGCCGGGCTGGATCGACCTGCCGCCCGATGATTCCGTAGATCACGGAGTAGGTCGTTGCGGCCTGCGCGGCCCCGATGAGGACGCCCGTGGTCAGCATGAAGGTGAGTTTGTCCGGGGACAAAGCCATGCCGGCCAGTCCCAGCGCATAGCACAGGGCGCCGATCAGCAGCACGCGAAACGCGCCGAAGCGGTCGGCCAGCATGCCGGTGAGTATTCCGAAAATGCCCCAGCTCAGGTTCTGGATCGCGAGGGCGAGCGCGAAGGTTCCCCGGTCCCAGCCCTGTGCCTGCGTGATCGGCTGCAGCCACAGCCCGAAGCCATGGCGGATGCCCATGGCGAGCGTGACGATCAGGGCGCCGCAGGCGAGCACCTGGAACATGGACAGCCTCTGGGGGTTTGCGGTGGTTCGTAGCATCACGTGGTTCTACCCGTGCGGAGTCGACGTTCGACGGAGGAATGGGCGTCGATCCCATTCCGATGCGTCATGCGTAACCCAGCAGAATTGCCGCTGATGCCATGAACCTGAATGACCTTCGCGTTTTCCTGACCGTCGCCGAAGCCAGCGGCGTCAACCGAGCGGCGCCCTATCTCGGGCGCGTGGCATCGAACGTGTCGACGCGCATCTCCCACCTGGAGCGGCTCTTCGGGGTCCCCCTCTTCATCAGGAGCAACAGCGGCATGTCGCTGACGCGCGAGGGAGAGATCCTGCGCACCCACGCCTATCGCATGCTGCGCCTGTTCGATGAAACGCGCAGCGCCCTGGACGCCAGGCAGCAGCCCACGCTGCTTCGGATCGGCGTGGTCCCCAGCCTCGCGTCGCCGCAGGTCGCGACGCTCCTGGGCACCTTCGCCGACAAATTCCGGCGCTGCGAACTGTCGATCGAGCAAGGCACGTCCGCGGCTCTCCAAGCGAGGGTCTGCGCGGGCGAACTGGAGGGCGCTTTCTGCCAATCCGGCGAGCCCCTCGCCGGGCTCGAGAGCATCACTGTCGACCGCGAAGTCCTGCTCCTGGTGGGCGGAAAAAACTGGAACGGCGCCCCTCTGCGCAGGGCTGTAGGGTTCGGTCCCGATTGCGAATACCGCAAGCGCCTGCAGGCCTGGTACGAGGGACGCGGCGCCGCTCCCGTCAGTTACGTGGAGGCGCAGGGCTTCGACTACCTCTTTCATTGCGTCGCATCGGGCAGCGCGTTGGCGGTCGTCCCCTCGTCGAAACTCTGCAACCACCCATCGGCCCGATTGCTCACGACCAGACCGCTGCCGCCGCCGCTGGATAGCTTGCAGATTGCTTTCGTCTTCGCCACCGACAGGGAGCCCCGGTCGCTTCTGTCGTGCATGTCGCCGCCTCCCGCCGGGGAGCCGCCGGACGCATCGCGATCGAATGAAATTCCGTCGCCGCCATTGTCTCCACAAGTCATTTGAACGCGCACGTGCGTTTCCCTTTAATGGCACCACCTTTCGGACATGCGTCCAGAAGAAAAATCTTCAGCCATACGAGGAGCACGAAAATGAAGCGCAGAGCAGTTGTCCAGTCAGCCGGGATCGCCGGAATTCTTTCCGCCGGGGTCGCGCCCGCGGTTCACGCGCAACCCGTCCTGAGATGGCGGCTCGCATCGAGCTTTCCGAAGTCGCTCGACACCATCTACGGCGCCGCGGAAGTCCTCTCCCAGAAGGTCAAGGCGCTGACGGGCGGCAAGTGGGAGATCTCCGTGCACGCGGCCGGTGAACTCATGCCGCCTTTCAGCGTGGTGGACGGCGTGCAGCAAGGCAGCGTGGAAGCCGCGCACACCGCCCCGTATTACTTCTTCGGCAAGGACGAGACGTTCGCGCTCGGCGGCGCCATCCCTTTCGGCCTCAACAGCCGCCAGATGAGCGCCTGGACATTCGAAGGCAACGGCCTGACTTTGATGCGGGAGTTCTACGCCAAATACAACATCATCAACTTCGCGTGCGGCAACACAGGCGCGCAGATGGGCGGCTGGTTTCGCAAGGAAGTCAAGAGCGCCGCGGACATCAAGGGATTGAAGTTCCGCATCGGCGGTTTCGCCGGAAGGGTTCTCGAGCGCCTTGGCGGCGTGCCCCAGAACATCCCCGGCGGGGACATCTACCCGGCACTGGAAAAGGGCACCATCGATGCCGCCGAATGGATCGGGCCCTACGACGACCAGAAGCTCGGCTTCAACAAGGTGGCGCCGTACTACTACTACCCCGGCTGGTGGGAAGGCGGCCTGCAACTGGACCTGTACGTCAACCAGAAAGCGTACGGCGCCCTCACGGCCGAACAGAAAGCCATCCTGGAGAACGCCACGGCGTTCGCGCACGTGGAGATGCAGGCGAAGTACGACGTCAAGAACCCGAACGCGCTCAAGCAACTGGTTGGCGCCGGCGCGAAGCTGCGCCCCTTTCCGGCGGACTTCATGGCGGCCGCGTTCAAAAGCTCGATGGCGCTCTACGACGAACTGAGCGCGAAGAACGAGAACTGGAAGAAGGTGTATACCGACTTCGCGAAATTCCGGTCCGACCAGAACCTGTGGTTCCGGTTCACCGAAGCGAGTTTCGATCGCTTCATGCAATCGCAAAAACTCTGACGTTCACGCGGCATCCCTCGCGAAAGTGGATGCCGGGTCAAGCGCGGCATGACAACCGCGCAGCTATCCCCCCAGATAGGCTTTTTGCACCTGCGGGTCCGCCAGCAATGCCGGGCCCGGTCCTTCCAGGACGATGGAGCCGGTCTCGAGGACATAGCCATGGTCGGCGATGCGAAGCGCCTGGCGCACGTTCTGCTCCACCAGCAGGATCGTAACGCCCAGTGCATTGATATGCCGCACCGTCTTGAAGATGTCCTGGACCACGATGGGCGCCAGGCCCATGGAAGGTTCATCGAGCAGCAGCACCTTGGGCTTGGCCATCAATGCACGCCCGATCGCGAGCATCTGCTGCTCGCCGCCCGACAAATTGCCGGCGAAGCCTCCGGCGCGGTCGCGCAGGCGGGGGAAGAGCTCGTAGACCATCGCGAGGTCTTTCATGACGGCGTCGCGCCCGGACCTCGTGTAGGCGCCCAGCAGCAGGTTCTCGCGAACCGTCAGCGTGGTGAGCGTCGCCCGTCCCTCGGCGACCTGGACGAGGCCGCTCTCGACAACGCGGTGGGGCGCGAGACTCGTGAGGTCCCGCCCCGCGAGCCGCACGGTGCCGGACGCTTTGCGGATCAATCCCGAGAGCGCCAGGAGCGTGCTGGTTTTCCCAGCGCCGTTGGCGCCGACGAGCGTCGTGATCTTGCCGGCGGCGAGGTCGAGGCTGATACCTTTCACCGCCTTGATCGGGCCGTAGTCGACCTGCAGGCCCCGCACTTCGAGCATGGGCTGCGCGCTCAAGGCATCGCTCCTTGCGGTACGGCTTCGTCCTCTTCGTCATCGCGTCCGAGGTAGGCCTCGATCACGTCGGGGTGCCGGCGGATCTCGTCGCCAGTGCCCTCGGCAATGATCCTGCCGAAATTCAACACCGCGATGCGCTGGCACAGCCCCATCACGAACTTCATGTCGTGGTCGATGAGCAGCACCGTGTACCCGCGCGCTGCGATTTGCCGGATCTCGTTCATCAGCTCGAACTTCTCTGCGGTATTCATTCCCGCCACGGGCTCGTCCAGCAGCAGCAGCGCCGGCTCGGCCGCAAGCGCGCGCGCCAGTTCCAGCTTGCGCTGGTCTCCGTAGGAAAGGTTTCCCGCGAGCTCCCCGGCCTTTTCCGCGAGACTCACCCACGTGAGAAGTTCATGCGCACGGGCTCGCGCCGACTCTTCGACACGGCGGAAGTTCGCCGATCGGCGGACCGCGTCGAAGACGCTGTAGCCGAGCCGGCCGTGCATCCCGACGATGACGTTCTCGATCAGCGTCATCTCCTTGAACAGCCGGATGTTCTGGAAAGTCCGGCTCAATCCGCGCCTCGTGACCTGATGCGGGGGCATTCCGGAGAGTGCTTCGCCCCGGAAGCGCACGCGCCCAGTGTCCGGGCCCAGGATGCCGGTCATGAGGTTGAACAAGGTCGTCTTGCCGGCGCCGTTGGGGCCGATGAGCCCGAAGATGCCCCCTTGGGGAATCACCAGGTTCACGTCGGTCAGCACTGTCAGCCCACCGAAGCGCTTCGACAACGACTCGATGTCCAGGAAGGCCGCGTTCATGCGGCCGCGCCTCGCGTCAGCAGCGCCTTGAAAGCGCGTGGCCGCCAGATTCCTTTCGGCAGGAACAGGACGACCAGCACGAGGATGAGGCCGTTCACCATCAGCCGGTATTCCTGCAGCCCGCGCAGGAGTTCGGGCAGGAGTGTGAGCAGCAGCGCGCCGATGACGGGACCCAGGAGACCGTCGACGCCGCCCAGGATGGCCATCGTCAGGATCTCGACGCCGCGGTCGAAACCGAACTCGTTCGGCCCGATGAAGAACGTCATGTGGGCGCTCAGTGCGCCGGCGAGCCCGGCGAGGCCCGCCCCCAGGACGAATGCGAACAGCTTGTGCGCTCCGGCATCGATGCCCATCTGCGAAGCCGCTGTTTCGTCTTCCTTGATGGCCTCGAACGCGCGGCCAGTCTTCGAACGCCTGATGAGATGCAGGCCCGCGAGCGTCAACGCGAGTGCGATCGCCACATGCCACCACTCGGTGAGCGAGGGGATCCCGTTCAGGCCGAGCGCGCCGCCCGTGAGACCTTCGGCATTGATGGCGGCGATGCGCACCACTTCGCCGAACGCCAGCGTGGCCATCGCCAGGTAAACACCGGACAGGCGAAGTGTCGGCTTGCCGATGACGGATGCGACCACGGCCGGCACGGCGATGCCCGCGGCGAGAGCGACCGGGTAAGGCACTCCATAACTTGTCGTCAGGATCGCGGACGCGTACGCGCCGATGCCCATGAACGCGGCATTCGCCATCGCGAGCATCCCGCAGGCCAGCGTCAGCCAGATCGATATGGCCAATATCGCGTTGATCCCGACGGTCAGCACCAGGCTGCCGTGGACGGCCCAGAAGGTTTCCCACGCTCCCATGGTTCAGACCTTCCGTTCGAAGCCGCGGCCGAAGAGGCCCGTGGGGCGCACGAGGAGCACCAGGAACAGGAGGCCGAACGCCACCGCATCCCGGCTGCTGGAGCCGATGTAGGCCACCGACAGCACCTCGGCGAAGCCGAGGAACAAGCCGCCCAGCATCGCGCCGCGGATGTCGCCCATGCCGCCGAGGATGATGACCGCGATGCCCTTGTGCAGCATGGGCTGCCCCATCAACGGGAAGACGGCGTTCGAGTACAAGGCGATCAGCACGCCCGCCATGCCGCCCAGGCCGGCGGCGATGAACGAGGTGATGAAGAACATCTTCTCGACGTTGATTCCCACGAGATACGCCGCCCGCGGCGACTCCGCCACGGCACGCAGGCCCCGCCCGATCCGCGTGCCGCGCAGCGCCAGGAACAGTGCCGCCATGAGCGCGGCGCTCGCCAGCATGATCCCCAGTTCCAGGACGGTGACCTGCACCGCGCCGAACGTGAACGCGGCATGGCTGATGACGTCTTCGGGATAGCGCCGGTTCTGCGCGCCGAAGAGGCCCTGCGCCGCGCTGTTGACCACGATGGCGACACCGATGGTCGCCACCATGGGAATCAGGTGCGGCGCCTGTCGCGCCCGCAGTCGGCGCAGCACCAGGACATCGACCAGCAGGCCCACCGCGCCGGCCACCGCGAAGGCGAACACCAGGGCGGGAGCGATGCCCCAGCCGAAACCGGCGGTCGCCCGCTCCGCCGCGTAGGCGCCGACCATGAAGATCGCGCCGTGGCTGAGATTGACCACGCCCAGCACCCCGAAGACCAGTGTGAAGCCGAGCGCGAAGAGCGCATACACACAGCCCAGCGAGAGCCCGTTCACCAATTGCTGTTCGAGCACCGCGGACGCGCCTTATTTCTCGATGACGAAGGCCCCGCCCCTGGTGACGCTCACGATCGGCGCCTGCTGCGCGTCGTACCCCTTGTCCTTGAAGCGCCTGAACTGGAACGGCCCGGTCGCCCCGTCCCATTTCACGGCCGGTAGCTTGCTGCCCAGGGCGACGCGGTCCGCGACGATGTCGCCAGTGAACTTCACCTGCCGGAACGCCTGGGCGGCGATATGCAGCGCGTCGTACGCCTGGGCCGCGAACTGGTCGGGCGCGGTCTTGAACCGGTCGGTATAGGCCGCGATGAACTTCGTGTTCGCGGGCGTGGTGTTGCTCGACGACCAGGGGCTGCCGATGTACAGGTTGTCCGCCGCGCCCTTGGCCAACTCGAACACCTTCGTGGAGTTCATGCCATTGCCGCCGATGAAGGGCACGTTCAACCCGAGCTGGCGCGCCTGCACGAGGATGGGCGCGCCTTCGGCGATCAGCGCCGAGAGGACGACCGCGTCGGGATTGGCCGCCTTGATCTTGGTCAGCTGCGCCTTGAAGTCGACATCGCCCTTGGCGAACGTCTCGGTGGTGACGACGGCAATCTTCTGGTCCTCGAGGGCCTTCTTGAAGTTGTCGTAGCCGCTCTTTGTGAAGACGTCGTCATTGCCGTACAGGACGGCAACCTTCTTGACGTTCGCCTTGCGGACGGCGACGCGGATCGTCTCAGGCAGGACGTCCGCCTCCATCATCGCGTTGCGGAAAATGAATTCGCCAACCGCCGTGATGCCGTCCGCAGTGTGGCTGGTGCCGAAGTTCACCATCTTCGCGCCTTGCGCGATGGGGTTCACGGACGCCGCGGAATTGGACAGCGTGGGTCCGAAGACCATCAGGACCTTGTCCTGGAAGATGAGCTTCTTGTAAACGTTGATGGCTTCTTCCTTTTTCCCTTGTTCGTCTTCGATCACGAGACGGATCCTGTCCCCGTTGATCCCGCCACCAGCGTTGATTTCGTCCACCGCAAGCTGGAACCCATTGCGGATGGCGACGCCATACTGGGCGGCGCCGCCGGAGAGGGCTTGCGCCACCCCGACAACGATGTCCGCGGCCTGTGCGGCGACTGCGCCGAGAGCAATGAAAGATGCGGCAATGCGCGCGGCGATACGGGTGCGATTCAAGTGTGTCTCCGAACTGTGAGAGGCGCAGATTGTCGGATGGCCTGGCATTCGCTCGCATGACTTCTCCTCTCGCCTCGAATGCTTGTGGCGCATGCTTCGCGATTTCCATGGCGAAGGCCTGCCCGGGAAGAGCCCAAGCTGATACGCTCTCGACCTGCCAAAACGAAAGGACGCGGAATGCTTCAACTACGGCCAAGCTGCGAATGCTGCGACAAGGAGTTGCCGCCAGGATCGGTCGACGCGCGCATCTGCTCGTTCGAATGCACGTTCTGCACTTCGTGCACGGACCTGCGGCTGAACGGCTCGTGCCCCAATTGCGGCGGCGAACTCGTCGCTCGTCCAAGACGCCCTGCCGCCAAGCTCGACCAATTTCCGGCGTCGCGCGAGCGAATCGTCAAACCCGTGGGCTGCGCGGGCGTGCCTCAGTGACGACTGCCAGCCGCTTGAAGGCGTGGTCCCGACCGATCGAGCAACGCGTTCGCCCATGCCGAATAGCGCGGCAATTTATCGAGATAGTTTGAATCGGAGTTCATGGTGGCATCATCCGCGGCCTATCGCGGACCAGTCCAGTTCCGACCCCCTCGCCTCGCAAAGCTCACTCAATAACGAGTCCGCAATGCCCGCTGTCCGCAGCGGAACAGCGCCCCCGGCGGCCTGCAGTGCGATTCTCAGATCTTTGCGCATCAGCCGCGCCCGAAACCCGGGGGCAAAAGAACCGTCGATGATTCTCTGCCCGTCCTTTTCCAGCACGAAGCTTCGCGCGGTGCCGCTCAGCAAGACGTCGCGCATTACCCTCGGATCCACGCCCTGCGAACGGGCGAGTGCGATCGCATCAGCCACGCCTAGCAGCGCGCCTGCCGCGGCCACCTGGTTGCAGGCCTTGACCGTCTGACCCGCACCCGTATCGCCCACATGCGTAATGGTCTTACAGAAGGCGCCGAGCACATCGCGCACCGCGTCGACCGCCGATCTCGGTCCTGCGATCATGCAAGCGAGCGTCCCGGCAACTGCGCCAGGTTGACCTCCGCTGACCGGCGCATCAAGGTATGTCGATCCGCTCGCATCGAGTCGCTGCGCGAACCGTCGCGCCGAAGCGGGCGAAATTGTGCTCATGTCGACCACCACGCCTCCCGGGGCGAGGCCGTGGGCCACGCCTTGCGCGCCGAATAGTACTTCTTCTACGGCAGCGTCATCCGAAACGCAAAGCAGCACAAGCTGGCACGCACGGCCGAGCGCCGAGGGGGACGGCACGCCTACCGCACCCTGCGAAACGAGCGTCTGCATCGGCTCACTGCGCCTCGAATGAACATGAACGCTCCACTTATGGTGCAGCAACCACCCGGCCATGGGCGTGCCCATGACGCCCAATCCGACAAAACCGACGGCGCAGTCTCTTCCAATCGAACGCATGCGATCCTTCTTTGTTTAGGGACAAGTCTGGGGAACACTAACAGCCCCGGAGGACACGCAGCATGAATTCTGGGACCCGGCGTGCGCTGGCCGGAATGCGTGACGAGCGGCAAGGTCGTCGGGGTCTGAAGACGTTGTCATGGCGAGTGAGGCAACTGCGCGCCTGCGAAGAACCTCCGAGGGTTCTCGTCGAGAATCGAATAGATTTCGCTCTCCTTCATTCCGCGCTCGCGCAGCATCGGCAGGAAGTCGGTGAACAGGTGCGTGTACGGCAGCCACTTTCCTGCCGCACGCAACGCTGCGATTCGCGCGAGCTCTTCGTCGCTGGTGGTTCGCGGCGGCTTTCCCCGGAGAAAGCAATAGCGGTCCTGGCTCACCAGGACCTGGGCACCGAACCCCGCCCTCACGAGGTCCACAAGCCGGTCGGCGCGCACTTCGTCACGCTGCAAGCTCAGCATCCCGATGCGATCGAAGCCGATGTACATCCCGCGATCAACAATCCTGCGGTGGTATGCATGCTCGGGGTTGGCACACGAATGCCCAATGAGGCACCCTTGCGGACGCACCCCACCGGCCAGGATTGCATCGGCTTGGTCCGGACCGGATACGCCGTCCGTGTGGGAGATGATGGGTACCCCGGTCTTGATGTGCGCGACGCACGCCGCATCCAGGAATTTGCGATCGAGGGGCGTCACAGGTGCCCCCTCGGTCGCAACCTTGATGGCTCCGGCGCGGATACCCGTGTCGCCAATGCCTACCGTGATCTCGTGAATGTAAAGCTCCGCGATCTCCCGGACGGACCGTTGGCGCCAGTAGTGCGGCAATCCCGAGCCTTCGCGGTAGAACCCTGTCGTGCAAACTATGTTGATACCGGACTGGCGCGAAATCTCCGCC
>JAZKIF010000020.1:0-39560 GCA_040385005.1 Pseudomonadota bacterium | reverse complement strand
TTTCCGGATCCCGCCCCATCTCGATCGGGCAGGGATCGACGAAAGTCTCGACCCCAAACTCCTCACGCAATTGCCGCAGCCTGCGAATTGCGTCTTCGATGATCGCCGGCCGGTCGACGGATGCGGTCGGGTCGAACTCAGCCCCCGGTAAAGCGATGAAGATGTGTTCGTGAATCAGTGTGCGACCGATCGCTCCGATATCGATCGGCCCTAAAACAGACTGGACTGGCCTCACGTCTATCTCCTTCAGATATCAGCGCGGTTAACCTGGAGTTCACTCCAAGACTTCACGACTCCACGGTCCGGCGCCCACACTGGCGCAACTCACCCCGAGTACTCTTCAACCACACTGCGGTTGAATTCAACGCCAGTTCCGATCGCATCACCGACAACTGCAACTGCGCCGTCGAGTTGGAGAGGGGTCCGCAGGATCGGGTTCCACCAGTCGACGTACTCAAACCAGCCCATGGTGGGGTTGCCAGCATGAGTTGAGCACTTATCTCCGGCCACAGGGATTCGATACAGGGATCGATCGAACGTGAGCCATCGCAGCGATCCGCATCCATCCCGTCACGCCGCCGCACTTCATCACGTCGAGCATCATGAGTTCGCTCACGCCGCTCTCGAGCGCGTGCCTGAAGTCCAGCGCCCCCCACCAGTTTTCGCCCGCCTGCATGGGCGTAGCCGTCACAGCCGCCAAACGGGCAAGCGCCCCGAAGTCGTGCGCGAGGACGGGCTCTTCGATCCATTCCAGACCTTCGGCGTCGAGCGCCCGCACACGCCTCTCCGCCTCCGCAACATCCAGACTCTGGTTGTAGTCGACCATGATCGCTACATCAGGGCCGACTGCGGACCGCATGGCCCTGACTACCGCAATGTCGTCCCTCAGTTCCGGGTAACCGATCTTCGCTTTCACGCCCTTTGCTCCAGCTTTCGCCCACGACTCGGCCGCTCTGGCGGTTTTGAGAACGCGATCGAATCCGATACCACCATAGTATTTCAGCGAGTCAAAGACGGCCGCCGGCGCCAGGTCCTGCCCAACGACGAGGGCCTCGCAGTTGCGCATCAATTCCGCGCACGGTCTCTGCGCCGCGGGTGTGTAGGTAAAGATTACGCTGCTACCGACAAGTCCCTCATCGGTATGCACCGAGAGCAGGACCAGTGGCGACGCCGTGACAACCCCAGAGGCCGTCCGATGGGGCTTCATCGGAACCAGGATCGAACGAACGTCGAAGGATTCGATCTTCATCCGCCAACTGTGGGTCGTGCCGGCCGGTGTGTCACATGAGAAATTCGGCGCGAAGGCAGGAGTAACGCTCCTTCCTTGGGCCTGCCGGCAGCTTCCGCATTCCCATTCGTCCAAGATATCGGGAATTCTTTTCCTCACAGATTCGTTGAGGGGCTTCGCCCAGCGTCGGCAAATTCTGCACACTGGCGAAAGAGCCCGAGGCACTCGCGACGGCTGCTGGAAAATGCCCGCCCCATCTCACCTCGATTGCATTCTTGGTGGCGCTGTACGCCTTCACCGCAATTTTCCTGGGGAGTCCGTAGCGTGCGCGCCACTCCCCTTAACTTGTCACTTGAGGCGGACGCTGCGCCCGCTTCTGCGCAGCGCCGGTCCGCGCTAGGTTAGATTCCAATGATGGCTGTGCGCAACGTTCCAGGTGATGTGTTTCAAGTCCCGCTTACTCCGGGTATGCACGGCTATGCACAGTGGCTGGCCGACGGAACGGCCCGTTTCTTTCTGCGCTCGACTGGCAGCGCGCTGTCAGTAGAGGAAGCAATCTCGCTGCCGCTGGCGTTTCGGGTGGCCGTTTTTAAAGACACGCCGGGACGGTATGGATGGTCCAAGATCGGAAAAGCATCTATATCCAGCGACTGTTTGGCACCGCAAAGGTTTGCGAAACGCGACCCGCTGTCGGGCGCTCTATCGATCTTCGTTGACGGCAACGAGCAGCCCGCTACGCCAGCTGAAATTGAAGGGTTGGAAACTGCAGCGGTCTGGGCTCATCCCCACTTGATCGAGCGGCTCAATTCACAACTGGTCGGGACAGAATCCCAGTTCCTGAGGAGTTTGAGGATTGCAATCTAATGCCCACTCGACGAGCGTTGGTCGGCGTTGCTCACGACATAGCCCATCACGCGGCGAGCGGACTGAGCTGCCTCTCGCCTCATATGGCTCAAGCCTTGCGCCAAGTCGGCCTCGCTTCAACCTCGTTCGATCTTCTGAGCGATGCTCCGTACCCTCCTGATGCGGCGGAGTTGAAGCCGCTGCGCCTCGCTCTGGGCGAACTTGCCGAGACAGCGAAAAAGATTCTCGCTTGCTACGGCTTCACCAAGGAAGACATTGCAGGCATTGAGCTATCTGCCAGGCCAGCGCACTGGGACAGCAGCGGCTACGTCCTGCACACCCGCACGGTGGTCGCGGCGCGTGACGGGAGAAAATTCGACTCGGGGTGGCTGCAGTGAAGCACGACTGTCCCTATTGCGGTACCTCGCTCAAGTGGCGCCTGGTTGGCACGCAACCACTTCCGGGCGAGCGCATGTTCTTGCCTCATCGCGGCGTCGCGGCCTGCCCCTCATGCAGAGGTCGATTCAGCCCGAATACCCATTGGTCTGAGCTGGCAATGTTTGTCCTCGCCCTCCCCCTGCTTTATTTACCTGAGCTCAAGGAAAGCTTCGGGTTTTGGGGTATGGGTTTGGCGCTGGCTTGCTTGCTCTTGACGGGCGTGGGCGCAGCGCTATGGTTTCACCACCGCTACTGGTGTCACATGCAAAGGTATAAGCGATATGCTGTCCGCTAAGGTGCGCGCTAACTTGTCATTCAACACGGATGCACAAATGGGCCCGGCCGCTGCGCGGCAGGTGCACTTGAGCGCCGGGCATCTGAACTTTTAGACGGCAGTCATGCACCACCTGGTCTTTGTATTCGGCACTTTGAAAGAGGGATTCCCGAACTTTGGCGTCAATCGCGGCACCCGGGTCCCTGGCGAGTTCAAGACGTGTGCGGCGTATCCGCTGTACCTTGTGGGCGAGCGTCACTCGCCCTGGCTCATCGAGTCACCAGACACCGGCCTGCGGGTGGCCGGTCAGGTCTTTCGCGTCGATCGCGAGATGCTCGACGCCATGGATAGGCTGGAACGAGTCACAGAGCACGACGGATATCACAGGAAGCTGTTGCAGTTGGAAGAGGCTGGCTCTTCCCGCCTCGTCTCCACCTATGCTTACCTCAAGCCACCGGAGCAACTCCTTATGTCTCAAGTTCGCCTCGGCCCAATTGGAGAGTACCTGCATGCACATGCCGCCTTGTATCGCGCCCGTGCGGTCTAACAAGTTGATCGACACGGGCGTCATTTTTTCCGCCGGTCATCGCCCACGTTAGACATCAAATGAGCGCAGTGTCGATCCCAAGCCCTTTTCCGCGTCCGGTGTTGTTCCTGGTCGTCGTTTACTTCGTGGCCAGCCTGGTGCACTTTGCGCACAACGCCGAGTACATCGCACTGTATCCAAACATGCCGGTCTGGCTTGGCCGGGCGGACGTTTATCTCGCATGGCTGGCGGTTTCTGCCGTGGGAATCGCGGGTGGACTTATGTGGGCGCGAGGGTGGCAGGTTGCTGGACTACTCCTGCTTGGCCTGTATGGCTTTCTAGGTCTGGATGGACTGGCTCACTACACGTTGGCTCTGTGCTCCGAGCACTCATTGATCATGAACCTGACGATATGGTTCGAAGCCCTTGCAGGCATCGCGCTGGCCGGGGCGGCTTGCCGACACATCGTTTTGACCCGCGTGGCGAAGAAGCGCTCTTATGCCTAACGTGGCACTCGACGCGGCCCTCCGATCGGCTGGCTCTCGCCAGCCGACTGCTCGCCGGGCACTTGTACGTTAAGCGTCACAAACCGTACTGCCATGCCACGCCTTCTGGAAATACGAACGCAGTCCATACGATGGCAGTTCCGATGCTCCTGGCGAAAGGAGTGGACGTAGTCGCTTATGGGCGCTCAGATCACGAAGAAGAGACGTACTACTTAGTGCGTTCATATGCCAGTTGCGAAGCGCTTGAGAGAGAACAAGCTGACTTCTATGGAGCAGAAGATTGGAAGCTCGGCCCCAGAAGCGCCTTGGTCGATCGGATTCAAAACTACATGAATACGCTCATCTGGGCGTCAGCGCCTGCCGTCGAAAGCATGCGAGAACTTAGCAAGCCGGCAATCTAGGGTATTCGCCGTACCGAGACGTCCTGAAACGCATCCTTGACAAATCGTCCAAGGGTCTCCAGGTTCCTCAAACAGACTCTGCCAAAACCTCCGCCCTCAAAGGCCCCCCCGTTTTACCGTCTTCGGGACGTGGTGCGGATCAGCGCACTCAGCCGCTCAACCATCGATCGCCGAATTTCCGAGGGACGCTTTCCTGCACCAGTCCACCTTGGTGGCCGCGCGTCAGCCTGGCCCAGCGCCGCGGTGCAGGACTGGATAGACGATCCCGAGGGCTATCGCATTCCGCCATCGCTAGGCTGAGCCGCTTCGGCTGATCTTGAGTGCGTCGCCAGCTGTTTCAACTCAGGGCAGACCTTCGAGGAAGCTGGCCCGGTCATAGCTACCGCCAAGTTCCTCGTCAGTGTCAGGAAATGCGCTTCGCCAACACCACCTGGGACGAGTAGTGGGCCATTTGGCGGTTGTTTACGCGAAACTGGTAGTCGATATTCCGTTCATCGATCCTCTGCCAGTCCGCCGCGTCCAGGAAGTCGGTGACCGAATCTCGCCAGTGTTCCTTCGGCGTGCTCGGTTCTTGCCACTCCAACGGGCTTGAGATGCACAAAAATCCGTCGCGGCGGGTCATGGCGTAGAGCGCCTGTACGAGCGCCTGCGGATCCGGGTGCCGATCAAGCACGTTCAGACAACAGACCACGTCGAAGTACTGCGAAGGGACATCAGCCGACTCGGCGCTCGCCTCGAAGAACTTCGCCTTGCGCTCGGCGGGTACACAACGCACGGCTTGACGCAACTGGGGCGTGACCTCCAGCCAGAGAAGTCCGCCTGCAGGAAGATCGCTGACGGGAAGCCGCGGCGGGAGCGGTTCGCCAAGTACCATCTGGCGTGCAAGTTCACAAAGGTTGGCGGAAGGCTCGAACCCCTGCACGTCGGCCAAGTCAGCGAAGCTCACGCACAGCTCGCGCACCAGTCGGCCGCTCGCGCTCCCAACATCCGCGATCCGAGAACGAGTGAATCCAGGAAGGTCTTGCAGGTTCTCGCGCAACATCTGCACTACGCTCGAATAGAAGCGGACGTTTCGATCCTGAAACTGGAATGGCTCGCTGAGCCCATTCGGAAACTGTGCATGCGTGAGCATGAAGTCGCCCCATTCTGCTTCCAGGTAGCGGGCTGTGTACCCGGATCCGGCGTAACGTGCAGCGGGCATGGTTTGACTCCAAGTAGGTGAACAATCAGGTCGAGCGCCTCGGGCTCGCGCCAAGCGGGACCGAGTTGGGAATGGGTGTCGTGTGCAGCATCAAGACACGTGAGTCGAGCGTTTCGCTCGCAGTCCCGTTGAGGCGCTTCCTGGAGCGGCACTGCATGACGCCGATCTGCCGGTAGCCGCGACTCATGTAAAAGCGCTTGGCCTGCTCGTGATCGGCGCCGGTGCGCAAGATCCGGCATGCATAGCCCAAGGCCATGGAGATGCCGGTCGCGGTGTCGAAGAGACGCCCTCCGATGCCGCGCCGGTGGTATGTGCGCGAAACGAACAACTCCTCGCAATACATCGCCCCCAGATGATCGGCTCCGACGTTTGCGGAGACGGCGGCGTTGTAGTGGAGCGGGTAGAGTACGGTCGTACCGAGAATGTCTTCCCCGTGCGTCGCGACCAGGAGAATGGCGTCCTGAAAGGTGAGCATCTTCTGCATGCGCTCGATCACCTCACCGGCCTGGAAGACCTCGTTCCAGGGTTCCTCCGAGAAGCATTGGATGTAGACGGCGGCGACCCGCTCCGCCACACGATGGAAGTCATGCAATGCGACCTGGTGCACGTTCACGGCGTTCATTCGGCACCTCCCAACAGCTTGACCACGGTTGTGACCAAGTCGCGCTGGGCGACCTGAATTTGATCGCCATCCACCAGCCGGCGGACGATCACGGTATCGGTGGCGAACTCCTCTTCCCCCGCGATGACCACCACGCTGAAGCCCTTGCGGTTGGCGTACTTCATTTGGGCTGTCAGCTTCTTGGGCTCGGTGTAGATCTCGGTGTTGATGCCGGCGCTGCGAAGCACCGCGCCGAACTTCAGGTACTTCTCCAGCTGGTCCGGGTCCATCGTCGTGACAAGGACCGGAGCGACAGTGGCGGGCCCAACCGCCATGACGCCGGCCTCGAACAGGCGCGGCAGGAGTCGCGTCAGGCCGATCGAGATACCGACACCGGGAAGATCACGGTCGGCGCCAAGGGACCTTAGAAGCTTCTCGTAGCGGCCACCGGAACAGATGCTGCCGAGGCCGGGGTGATTCGTCAATCGCGTTTCGTAGACCGTGCCGGTGTAGTAGTCGAGGCCGCGGGCGATGCTCAGGTCGACACGGAAGTTCTGTTCAGGCAGGCCCATCATGCGCATGTACTTCACGACCGTCTCCAACTCGTCCAGCCCTTCCTGCATCGTCGCGTTCGCAACGCGCTCACGCAGTACATCCAGCAGTTCGTCGGTCTTCAGAGCGAGTGAAAAGAACTCGACCAGCTTGTCGATGTTGTCCTCGCTGATGCCCAACTCACGAAGCTGGCCTCGCGTCTGCTGGGTGCCGACCTTCTCCATGCTGTCGACGACCTTCATGGCGGTGCCGACGTCGGCTTCCGACTCGAGGCCGATGGAAGAAAGGAATCCGCTCAAGATCTTGCGGTTGTTCACGGCGATCATGAAAGGGCCGATGCGCAGCTCCGCAAAGATGCGGTGAATGACGACGGGCATCTCGGCGTCGTTGATCAGCGAGAGCGTGCCGTCGCCGATCACGTCGATATCGCACTGGTAGAACTGCCGATAGCGGCCGGCCTGCGGACGTTCACCGCGCCACACGGGTTGCATCTGATAGCGCCGGAACGGGAACGTCAGCGTTCCCATGTGCTGGACCGCATACCGTGCGAGCGGAACCGTCAAGTCGAATCGCAATGCCATCAACTTGGCATCGTCGCCGTCTTCACCGGCGAGCCGGCGAAGTGCGTAGATTTCCTTCTCGTTGCCGCCCTTCGCCGTGAGCGTTTCGATGCGCTCGACGGCGGACGTCTCGATGGGAACAGCGCCGACGCGCTCGTAGCTGCGGCGGATCACGTCCATCACGCGATTGAAGACTATCTGCTCAGCGGGGGAGAACTCCGGAAATCCGGAAATGGGGAGGATTTTTGACATGGTGCGCCTCTTCTCAATTGATGTTGAAGTCGGTCAGGTGTTTGCGCGCCCGAAGCCTTCCTCGAGATCGAGCGCTTCGATCAGGAGTTGAGCGGCAACGGCTCCGTTGTGCACCCGGTCGCGTGGCATGCTGCGATCCCGAATGGCCGGCTTGGCCCACAGCTGATGAAGCTGCTCGGCAACGCCGCCCGTGCCGTGGATCGGCACCATGAACTTCGGGCGTGCCCCGCGCTTGCACAGGGCTTCGTTGATTTTCATGATGTGGGCGAGCTCGGTGAGCGTGCCGGCGGCGCCGCCGATGACGACCAGGCCGTCGATGAGCGCAGTCCAGACGGCGCCTTCGTCGCCCCAGAACCCCTCGCCGATCAGCGGATCCACGATGATTTGGAGGTCGAGGGCTTCGTCAGCCAGCGCGTGGTGCTCACCTGCCTTCGGAAGGACGCCGATCGTGCGGAAACGGTACTCCCGGGCAATCTGGAGCGCCATCTTGGGGATGCCCCACTTCGTTCCGCCGGTCAGGATGCCAACGCGGTAGCCGCGCAGCGGCTTCAAGGTATCGCGGAGCACGCGCTCGTGGTACGAATCGCGGAAGTCGGCGTACTGCGCCTGCAGCGGGTCATCGTCGGGAATGCCGGAGAGCTTGTCATCGGAACCCCCGGATATTCCAATGATTCGATGAATGCCGTGTTCCTTGCGGAACTCGGTGATCACCTTGTTGTAGTTGTCAGCGCCTTCAATTCGGATCCGTTGCATCAGAGCCTCCAGTTGTTGGTGTCGCTGCGCACCCTGGTTCGGCTTTCTCGTTTCCAAGTGCGCGATGGTGACTCTGCCGACACCTGTCACATCAACAAGCGGAAACTGAATTCGGAGTTGCAAGCCTCCTTGAGGGAAGTTCGGTGGTGTTGCTGCCGCGTTCGCTGTATGTGACATCCAGTTGCAGAACTGCTACGACGGGGTGCGTAGCGGCCGTACCGAGAGCATCGTCCGCCGTTGCTCGAACCGCGGCGAGGTGCGTCAGAGTTGGGACTGCTCTGGATGAGTACGTCGTTGGGCGGGCGCGTCACCGGCCTAGCGGCCCAGTGACGCGGGGCAATCGTTTCAAGACGTTACACTGGGCCGCACGCCGGGACGATGTAGGCGGGCCGAAAAAGCCAAAAGTACAACGGGGAAGGTAGATGCAGCCGCAGCTGATTATCAAGCACATCAACCGCCGCCACCGCGGTTATTGGAGTCGCGTGCGGCAAATCAGACGTCCGGAGTTCGAAGCGCTGCTTGTGCCCTGGTGGGATGGCCCCCTGACGGGAAGCCAGTATTCGCGACTCAGGAACGACGACAAGTGCTCGGAAGACTTTGCCGTTGTGCTCGCGAACCCCGAAGTACAGCAAAGAATAGAGATCGCGCTCGCATGCCCGGGGCTTTTCGCGTGTATCAATGAGAGCGAAGTGGACGCGCTCATTGCCCCGCTCGTTCGCGGTACTCAAGTTTTCGAGGGAGCGACGCCATCCGACGAAAGTCTGATGGTTCCAGATCAAGCCGATCGCGATGGGGTTCCGCTAAGCGAGGCGGAGGCCGCCTTGACGGCCGCCTTCTCGGCATTCATTCAACGTCAGACGGGACACCTAGTGTGCTGGGTCGATCCACCGAGCGTCGGAGGTTCCTTTCTCGCGTACACCGTAGCCAGCTGTAATTTGTTTCGGGACGCCGGGATCAGAACATACGTGGCGCAACCCTTTTCCAGTGCTACCGCCTCTTATCTAGAAGGTTCGAGCACCGCGCCTCGGGAGGAACCTTTTGATGCGGCTTTGCGCAACCTGGCGCAAGTGCTGGGGCTCGCTGAACACTCTTCTGCGCAGTCGCTTCTGGACAAGCTGCTGGACACGGGCAGCACCTTGTTCGTCTTGCACGCAGACACCTTGCCCATTCCTTCGAGGGAGCGACCGAATGCGATGCATCAACTTCTCTTGGAAGCCAAGGGCCGGGGAATACGGCGGGCCGACAACCAGAGGTGGGTGCCCTTCGTGCTGGTTGGGGTCCCACCTGATGACCGAATTGCCAATCGGACGGCAAGGTTCAACATGCCAGATCGCGAAATCATTCGCGGCCCGGACGCTGTTCTGGAGCGAAGCGCGTTCTTCGAAAGGCAGTGGCGCCGCTACTGTGAGTTGCGTGGCATCCTTCTTGATGCTGAGGCGGGTAGTTCACGACTGAAGCGCGTGCGCCACTACTACAACTCAGAGGCCGGCCCCTATGACTGGCCCGGCAAGCTTCGTCTCCATGCGTTCTTCGCGTCGAACTATCGGACCTTTGGCTATTTTGACCCCACCGCAGGGTGGACCAAGATGGCCGGCATGGGCATGGAGAGGCTGCCCATCGATGTGCAGCTGTATCTGGGGGAATTGGTCCGTCAACTGACTCCGATTCCTGAAGATCGAAAGCGTAGAGCTACTCTGCGCGCCGTCCGCTGGTGCAGCACGGCGGTCTACTGGCTGACCATGGACGCCGTGCTCGACTTGGGTCAGAAGGGACGGCCACGCACTCCCCTGAAGACGTTCCACGCTGCGGCGGAAGAACAGGAAGCCCTCATCGAGATCAGTCAAGACCGGGAACGGCGGAACATTTACAAGATGGACCTCGGGTTGCGTGCCGTGCTTCAGGACAGGTGGATGCGACGAGATCCTCTTAGCCGGGCCCAGGCGCACCACCTCATCGCGCATCGCTTGCTCGACGCAAAAGTCGGCAAAGAGCTTCTGCGCGTTGAGTTTCCAATTGAACCCCACTGGGGCGAATCCCGACTGCATTTCCTTGCCGAAGGGATACGACACCTGATCAGGGCATGCGACCAGTCGAAGCGGGATAGTTATCCCCGCATCTGGCCGGCGGAAGGCGCTGAGCCATTCCCGGCGCCCCCGACGTCTTCCTCGAAAGCATGCAACCCGTACCAGGTCATCAACTACTGCTTCGGCCACCTCTATTGGCGAGAACTGAACGGCAATGGCCCGGCCCAGCACAATCGAAAGCTGGCCCTCCGCCATGGCGCGTATCACCTGACGGCTGAACTCCTTCAGCTGATGAGCGATGAGCAGCAGCTCGGGAAGCCACATTGGGCACTCAACGAAGCCTACGTACCGCGCTACCTGCGGGAGGTCGCCTACGCACAGCTCGACCTTGGCGACCTGAAGGCCGCGAAATCAACTCTTGAGCGCCTTACTGAAAAGGCTCGCACAGGTGGTCAACCCTCGCTGGAGCTGGTCGACTATCACCTCGACCTGACCGTCGTTCTAGCGTCCATGAACAAGCTGGGGGAGGCAAAGAGCGCACTGACCGACGCAAGTGCGCTGTTTGAGAGCGTCATCAAAGGCAGCCAGATCCATGACATTCGCTTGTCTCAGATTCGAACACGAATCAGCGCTCGCCATGCGCACCTCGCTTACCTCAAGAACGACTACGAGGGCGCTCTGGCCCATTGCGAGCACATCGTGGCGACCGCGCCTGCTGCGATGGTTCGGGAGGTTGCCCACACCTATATATCAACACTTGGAGCGATGGGAAGGCTAGAAGACGCGGTAAAGATCTGCGTGAGCCAACTCTTCGAAAACTCGTCTCGAAACCTCCATCACGAAGCATTGGGTTTTCGGGTGGCCTTAGGCCACGCCTTCCGAAAACTCAAGCTCATTGACGCAGCTGAAGTGGCCCTTGACGGTGCCTACGAAGACATTCTCCAGTACGGCTGCGCCGAAAGAACCTATCTGGCGATGCTCTTGGAAGCCGGACGGATCCTCTACCACCAAGGTCGATTTGTCCGTGCGTACGCGGCCTATCTGCGTCCGTGTTTCGACCGGGCTCAATCACGGGGCTATACCCGCACTGCGGAGCATGCCCGCTCGTATGCGCGGAAATGCCTGGAGCGGTCAGTGCAGGAGGTTCCTGAAACCGGTTGGTCGGCCGAACAGATCAAACATCAGCTTACGGGGCGCGGCGATTATCTCCACACCAAACGCCCAGAAGTGATCGACACACGCTACTCGTATGACCCGATCGCAGCGGAGCGGTGGCTGCCTCGCCTGCAAAATCGTGCCGCTATGGAGCAGGAACTTTCCACAATTGGTAGCGGCGAAACTTCGACGAATTGAGTAAGGTCGATTGCAGATCGCGGCGTCGGTCTGGCCGCGCACGGCGCTGGAGGATTGCATCGACGAGCCCAAAAGGCCATGCCGGCGCTATGCCGCATCGCCGACGGCCAGCTCGTTCACCTTTTCCCAACCGCCAGGTGACCGCGCAGCGTCGGCAGGCGACCGTACGCAGACGGGCGCAGCCTTTCCTGCGGCCAATTCGTCGAGCAGATTGGCCCAGAGCTGAATCATCTGGCGGCGCTGATCCAAGAAGGTGGCACGGTCATAGCTATCGCCCAATTCCTCGTCCGAAACGTGAGCCATGTGCCGCTCAATGACCTCTCGGTCCCAGCCAAGTAGTTCTCGGATTAGGGTCCGAGCCGTGGCGCGAAAGCCATGGCCTGTGATCTGCTCCTGAGTGTCATAGCCAAGCGTTCGCAATGCACTGTTGACCGTGTTGTCGCTTATGTAGCGCGACTTCTCCGATCGTTTGGACATGCTACGGAACATCAGACCGGTGGGGCCAGTCAACGGAAAGATGTCGCGCAAGATCTCGACGGCCTGCGCCGGCAAAGGCACGAGGTGCGCCGGCGTGCGGATGTCGCGCTTCATCCATTCGCGCATCTTCATCTTTCTCGGGAGGACACCGCCAAAGGGTCTGCTCGAGATCGATGTCCTCCCAATCGACCAGTCGCAACTGGCCTGGCCGTTGGAACAGCATCGGCGAGAGCTGCAGGGCGGAGCGCGTGATGACGTTGCCGTTGTAGGCTCGAATGTCGCGCAGCAACTGCCCGAGCTTGCCCGGATCAGTAAGGGCCGGATAGTGCGGGGCACGGGGCAGTGGCAGGCCACCGGTGCGGTTGTTCACGAAGTTTTTGGCCGGCTCCAGCGTTCCGACATCGACCGAATACTGGAAGACATGTTGAACGGCCTCGCGCACGCGCTGGGCTGTCTCGAGGTTGCCTCGATCCCTGATGCGATGCAGGCAACGGACGAGCTCGGTTGGTTTGATCGCTTCCATGGCCAGCGAGCCGATCCACGGAAAGACATGCAGCTCCAGGTGCCGCATGACCTTCTCCGCGTAGCTCGCGGACCACTGGCGGTCCTTCCAGGCCTGGGCGTGCCAGGCACGCGCCAGCAGCTCGAAGGTATTGAGGCGGGCGACGCGTTCGCGCTCTTCTTCTTCGCGCCGGGTTTCTCGGGGATCGACCCCGCCCGCCCGCTTTTCGGCCTCTGCACGGGCCGTTTTGCGCGCTGCAGCCAGCGACATCGCCGGGTAGCGTCCGAGGATTAGCTTAGCTTGGCCTCCTTGCCGGCCTCCTTGTACCGGTAGACCCATGCCTTGCCCGTCGGCCGAACGCGAAGGTACAGACCCTCTCCGTTGGCAAGCAATATTCCTTATCACGCGGTTGTGCCGCCCTGATCTGAAGCTCGTTGAGTTGTCCCACGGTGTACCCAAAAAACAAGACTGAGGTTGAACAGCAGTCTGGGTACACCGTTGGGTATCCGCAAGAATGAGACGTCTTGGAAATCAACGACACCGCTTGAGCCGCTCTTTTGAGTTATGTCCTTGATGCACAAGGACTTTGAGCTAACTTGGGATCGTGTGAGAAAAAAAAGTGGTGGCCTGGGGCGGAATCGAACCACCGACACGCGGATTTCAATCTTCCCCGAAATCCCAACGAATCTTTAGGGGTTGCGACGTTGCGCTTCTACAACTCGGGTTTGATCCGCCGGGCAGCGCGCGGGGAAGGTAACGCCTGTAGTGCATTTTTGTAGAAGCTTTTCCTTCCCCATCAGCTGAAAATTCCGCCGGTGTTTCAGCGCCATTTTTCAGCAGTTGGGCGGTCGAGATGTCCGAAAATTCCAACTCAGGCAACAGATTGGGGGGCCGTGATGATTGGCTGGGCCCAAACACCTGCTCGTAGGCCAATCAACATCGGAGTAAGAAGTGCCCAGCGCTTTAGATCAATTTGCCTCGGACGGTTTTCTCGTCCTCAACGGTTTTTACAGGGATGAACAACTCGACCGCGTCAGTAGTCTCATCGCGCAGCGAAAGCGTGAGCGTCCCCTGAATGTCGTTGTTGACATGCTGGACACCGGAGAAAGAACAGCGCTCGGCCTGCTCTCCCCGGAGGAGATCGAAACTCGGCGCATGAAGATCAGTGACCTGTATCTCGATATGCCGGACATCCGGCAGTTAGCGTTATCGAGCGAACTTTTGTCGGTGCTCACCGAACTGCTCGGACATGTGCCGGTTCTCTGTAACAGCCTCTATCTCGAAAAAGGCAGCGCACAGCCGCCGCACGTCGATGCTCTTTACATGACTCCGCGCTCCGAAGAACATCTGATTGCGAGTTGGGTGGCGCTCGAGGATTCACACCCGGACGCAGGGCCGCTCGAATACTTCCCCGGAAGTCATCGTCTCCCGCAGATGATCTTCAGCAACGGCACGCGACACTTCGAACCCGACGAAATGCCGAAATGGGAAGCCTATATGGCAGATCAGGTAAAAAATGCGGGCCTCGCGAAGAAGTCCTTTTCGGCAAAAAAGGGCGACGTGCTCATCTGGCATTCAAACCTTCTGCATGGCGGCGGCCAGATCAACAATCCTGAACTCACGCGCAAATCACTTGTGTTCCATTACTACTCGAAAACCGATGCACAGGCGCAACGCTGCACCCTGGAGCATCTGAATCGGGCTTTTTGGATGAACCGCCCGCCGCACCCGCTTCCTGCTGCGGTCGCGCAAAAGCTTCTCTTCAACGAGCAGGCATACCTGGCGCGCTATCCCGATGTCGCAGATGCGGTGGCGGCGGGCGGCTTCAAGTCAGGAATGCAGCATTACGAGTTGTTTGGAATGCGGGAGGGGCGAAATCCCGCGTGATCATGTCGTCTTCAAGAAACGGAGCGCTCTGCGTCGTTCAGAACAAGACGGGGGCGAAACTGGAGATCGAAATTACCGGCGAGCTCGCCAGCGTCATCGCTCGCATCAGCGGCAGTCCCCGCCATGCGTTCGCGCGAAGACGGCTACGGACACCGGCGCCCTGGCGCACTCGCAGAAGTTGCTGGCGCGACTCGGCGGAATTGTAGAAAACGAAGCCGAGTTGTAGAAACGCCCCCGAATCCTTGTGGACGCGGAGGCGCTGCTTATCTGGTGGCCTGGGGCGGAATCGAACCACCGACACGCGGATTTTCAATCCGACGTCTCGTAGCCCCTCGCGTGCATGTAGCCCCGCACCTGCTGCGATGAAAGAAGGCGCTTCGTCTCGAGGTGGGCGACCAGGTGGACCGCACGCAGCCGGCCATTGAGCGCGGCGATCGTGGATGCATACGAGCGGATCGCCTCTTCATTGGCCGTTGATTGCTTGAAGGCCAGGTCCAGCGCGGTTTCCGCCTCGATGATCTCCCGCCCCAGGCGTGTCGCCTGCGACTTCATCGAACCGAAGATGCGCTCGATGGCGGCCTGCTGCGGCAAGGTCAGGTCGAGGCGATCCTTCATCTCCAGCACATGCAACGGGCCGGGCACGCCATTGAGTTCCGCCGGCAAGGAGGCCCCCATCCCGCGGCCTTCCTGGAGATCAGCCACCTGCTCGGGTGACAGTGCGGCAATGGCCCGGTCCTGCATGCCGGCGTACCCGCTGCGGTCGTGCTGCGCGCAGGCCGGACCAGCCGTGGCAAGAATCAGTATTGAAATGATCGCGTAGTGCATGGGAGGGCTCCTGGTTTCATTCTAGGAGGGCCACTTTGCCGTCGCATGCGGTTCGGGCTCCCGGGTGAAGAAGTCTTTTCATGCGAAGTGGAGGATCGCCGGTTACCCTGCGACAGTCGATGAACCTCCACACTGCCCGCGCCCTGTTGCCCGCTCTGGCTGTCGGCCTGGGCGTGGCGGCATCGCATGGCATCGGCCGCTTCGGTTACGCGCTGCTGCTCCCCGCGATGCGCGACAGCCTGGGGTGGACGTACCTGCAGGCGTCCTGGATGAACACGGCCAATGCGCTCGGCTACATCTGCGGCGCTGTCCTGGGCTACGTACTGCTCGCACGAGTGCGGGTCACCACGCTCTTCTCCACCGGCCTGCTGCTGACAGTCTTCTCGGTATTGCTCACGGGCCTGGGCAGCAATTTCGTCTGGCTATTCCTGGTGCGGCTGCTGTCGGGAATCGGAACGGCATGGGCTTTTTCGTGCGGCGGCACGCTGGTCACGCAGATCTACGTCGGCGATCCGAAATTGCGCGGCTATGCCGGAGGCGTCTTTTTCGGCTGCGCCGGGTTGGGCATGATTCTCACGGCGGTGACCGTCGCGCCGCTGACCGAGTTTCGCGGCGCGGGGGCCTGGGCAAGTGGATGGCTGGCCCTGGGGGCCGTGTCGGTTCTCCTGTCTATCTGGCCGTTGCTCACCGTGAGGCGCATGCCGCCCGGTGCGGTCGCGAAGCCGAACCCGTCGCAAGCATCGACATCCGGCAACATCGATCCCTGGGTTCAGATCGCGTATTTTCTTTTCGCCGTCGCTCACACGCCATACATCTTCTTCGTTTTCGCCTGGTTGAAATCGACGCAGGGCGACTGGCGACTGAGTGCCGGCATGTGGATCGTTCTCGGGATATCGATTTTCTGCTCGGCTTTCGTGTGGCAGCGGGCCCTCTCCTCATGGCGTGCCGCCACGACGATCGCGCTGAGTTGCGTGGTGGTCGCGGTCGGAACGGCGTTGCCGCTCATCCACCTGGCCGCCGCTACCGTCGTGCTGTCCGCGATCCTTGCAGGGTCCGCGCTTTTCATCGTCCCCGCGGGGGCGGCGACGCTCGTGCGCCAGGACCTGGCCGCAGAAGAATGGCCGAAGGCGCTCATGCGCCTGACGATCATCTTTTCGCTGGGGCAAGCGTTCGGCTCGTGGGCGGCCGGATGGCTCGCCGACAGGTATTCCCTCAGCGCCTCGCTGGTCTTCGGAAGCGTCGGGTTGGCGGCGGCCGCCCTGTGCGCGGTCGGGAAATCACTCAACCCGCGTAGGCAATCTGCTTAGCCCTGGCCGCGGTCCGGGTGGTCTCATCGATGTCCACCCCAACGCCAGAGACTTCCATGGATCGCGCCCACTTCGATTTAACCCAGCCGCTCGACGGCGCCGCCGGCGATCCCGGCTCCATCGAAGCAGAGCTTGCGGGGGTGCGCCGGGAACTGGACCGGCTGCGAAGGGAAAATGACAATCTGGTGTCGATGATGCAGCAGGCGCACGCCCGCGAGGATGAGCGGCAGCGTGCGGTGCTTTCCGGTTTGCTGGACTCCATGCCCGACGCCATCGTCTACAAGGACGCCAGCGGCGTCTACCTCGGCTGCAACAATGCATTCGCGCAGATCGTCGGGCGGTCCGCGACGGAAATCGTGGGCGGTACGACGCGCGACTTCTGGCCGCCTGGCGAGGCGGACGCCGTGCTCGCCAAGGACGAAGAAGTTTTCCAGACGCGCAAGGCAACGTCGGGCGAACACTGGGTCAAGTACCCGGATGGAAGAAGCGTGCTGATGGAAATTCTTCGCAGCCCGGTGCGCGACGGCAAGGGCCGGATGCTGGGCGTGCTGGCGACCGCCCGCGACATCACGCAGCGAAAGGAGCAGGAAGACGAGGTTCGCCGGGCCAAGGAACTCGCCGAAGGCGCCACACGCATGAAGTCCGACTTCCTCGCGAACATGAGCCACGAGATCCGGACCCCGATGAATGCCATCATCGGACTGTCACAGCTCGCGCTGAAGACGGACCTGACCCCACGCCAGCGCGACTACATCACCAAGGTGCGGATGTCCGGCCAGCACCTGCTGGGAGTGATCAACGACATTCTCGATTTCTCCAAGGTGGAAGCGGGCAAGCTCGATCTGGAAATGGGCGACTTCGACATCGACGAACTGCTCGAGGGCACCGGCAACCTGATCTCGGAGCGATGCCATGCCAAGGGACTGGAACTGGTGTTCGATGTGGCGCCGGACGTGCCGCGCAATCTCGTGGGAGATTCGCTGCGCCTCGGCCAGGTTCTGCTGAACTACGCAAGCAACGCCGTCAAGTTCACGCAGGCGGGCGAGATCACGATTTCCGTGCGGGCGAGCGAGCGCACCGAAACCGGCGTGCGGCTGCACTTCCGCGTACAGGACACCGGCATCGGGCTCAGTGGCGAGCAGATCGGCCGGCTCTTCCAGAGTTTTTCGCAAGCCGACACTTCCACGACGCGCCGTTTCGGCGGCACCGGTCTCGGATTGGCGATTTCAAAAAGGCTGGTCGAGCTCATGGGCGGCGAATGCGGGGTCGAAAGCGAATTCGGCAGCGGCAGCACCTTCTGGTTTTCCGCGCGCCTCGATATCGCGGCCCCGGCGAAGCGTGAGGCCGACCCCGGCTTCCAGGGCCGCAGGGCGCTCGTGGTCGACGACAACGAACGGGCGCGCGCCGTGATGGCGGGCCTGCTGACGCGAATGGGCTTCCTCACGACGGACGTCAGCTCGGGCGCGGCGGCGATCGCGGAAGTGAGCCGTGCATGGGCAGCGGCGGCGCCCTACGACGTCGTCTGTCTTGACTCGATCATGCCGGGCATGGACGGCGCCGCAACCGCAAGCGGCATCCGCTCGCTCGGCATCGAACTGCCCTCCATGTGCCTGCTGTCGCCTGCCTACGGCCACGACACAGCGATCCAGGACGCGGAGTGGGCCGGCATCGGGGGCGTGCTCGCGAAGCCCGTGAGCGGCCGCATGCTGTTCGACAAGATGAAGGAACTGCTTGACGGAGTGCCCGTGGATCGGCCCCTTGCCGCCGGCGACTCCCGTGAGGGCGCGGGCAGTCTTGCGGCCGTGCGCGGAGCGCGAGTATTGCTGGTGGAGGACAACGACATCAACCAGCAGGTTGCGCGCGAGCTGCTGCAGGACGCGGGCCTGATCGTCGATGTTGCGGATAACGGCCAGGTGGCCCTCGACATGGTGCGTACGGCTGACTACGACCTGGTCTTCATGGATATGCAGATGCCCGTCATGGACGGCATTACCGCCACCCGCGAAATCCGGAAGCTGCGGCGGCTGGCCGGCCTGCCCATTGTGGCGATGACGGCCAATGCGATGGAACAGGACCGCCGCAGATGCCTCGACGCGGGAATGAACGACTACCTCGTCAAGCCGATCGATCCGCAGCGCATGTCGGAGATCCTGCGGCGTTGGGCGCGTCCCGGCCGGACCGGTGCGAAGACCACGTGTGCCATTGCCGTGCCGGCCGCGACGCCGATAGCTGCCGGCCCTGGCGGATTGCCGGTGCAAATCGAGGGCCTCGACACCTCGCTCGGCTTGTCCCGCATGCTGGGCAGGAAGCCTCTGTACCTTGCAATGCTGCGTCGCTTCGTGGTCGGGCAGGAGCATGTGGTTCGCGATATTCGCGATGCCCATGCGCGGGGTGACGCCGGCAAGGCGGAGCGGCTTGCCCACACGACGAAGGGCGTTTCCGGCACTGTGGGTGCAACGCTGGTGGAAGAGCGGGCCCACGCCCTCGAGGCCGCGTTCCGGTCCGGTGCGGATGCCGGCGGGATCGAACGGCTCGTGTGCGAGATGGATGTTCCGCTGACCCGGCTGTTAAGTCAGCTGAATGAATTTCTCGCCGCCGCGTAGATCGAGTCCAGCGTCCCCTCGAGGGCATCACAAGCGGCCTCGATCCCGTCCTCGGCCGTCAGGCGTTGCGACAGCTCGCCGCAAGTGCGTCGCAGGGAATCGTCGCCAAGCAACGCGTGCAGCGCCCGGTCCAGACGGCGGCCGCGGTAGGCACGCGGCAGCAGCTCGATCGCGACGCCGAGCCGCCGTGCCCGGCTCGAGTTGTCGAACTGGTCATAGGCCATCGGGCGAATGAGCTGGGGGATGCCGCTGGCCATCGCTTGCGCAGTCGTGCCGATGCCGCCATGGTGAACCACCGCCGCCGCGCGCGGAAAGAGGCGGTCGAACGGGGCTCGCGCCACATGCATGACGGTGTCCGGCAAGCGCTCGGGCAGTTGATCTCGCCTGGCTGCCACGAACACGCCACGGCAACCCAACCTGGCACAGGCAGCCGCCGAGGTGTCGAAGAATGCTCGAGACGAGGTGTTCGCCGTGCCCGCAGTGAAGACGATTGGCAGGGACCCTGCGTCGAGAAACCTGTCCAGCTCGGGCGACAGCGCCTCGCCCGGGCGGGCGAGCGGAAAGCCGGTGGTCACCAGCGCGGCGGGCCAGTCGGGCTGGCGTTCGGCGAGCCAGGCGGGAAACAGGCCAAGCAGCGTAGCGGCTTCGTGAATCCATCCATGCATCAGCCGGGACACCGGCGCGAGGCCGAGGTCGGCACGAACGACGTTGAACGGCGCGGTGAACACCGGGTCGAGGAATCTTCGGTCCATCGCCGCGAACATGCCGCGCTTGAAGCGGCGTGGCCAATGGCGAAAGTGCCCGAGCGGCGTGAGCCGCGGCGCTTCGTACTCGGAGCGGAACACCGACGGAGCGAGATGCACCGCCGCGAACGGCAGGCGGTCCAGTTCGCACAACAGCCGCGCGCCGAATGCGAACGTCGTGCCGACGATCAGGGTTCGATCCTTCAGCACGTCGGCCCGCATGGACTCGAGCGTCGGCCTTGCCATACGCACGACTGCGTCCGCCACCATGGCGAGGCCCGGGCGCGATGACGTGATTCGCTCGTCGGCCAGCCCCTGCCGGTGCTCCGCTTCCTCGCCGATTGGGCGGAACACCATGCCTGCGCCGGACACCGCGGCCGCGAATGCGGGGTTCGCGAACACGTGCACCTCGTGCCCGCGGCGGCGCAGTCCCTCGCCCACCCGCAGCAGCGGCTCCACGTCGCCCCGGCTGCCCACCGCGGAGATCAAGACCCGACTCGCCATCATTCGCTCCCTTATGTAAACGTTGTTAACATAGCGATCATAAGACATGGCAACCACCACTCGCAAGCGGAAACCTCCGCGATACCACCACGGAGACCTGCGGCACGCATTGATCGACGTCGCGGAGGTGTTGCTCGACGAAGGAGGCCCGGAAGCGGTCACGTTACGCGAGGCATCACGCCGGTTGGGCGTCACGGCGGCGGCGGTGTATCGCCATTTCGCCGATCGGGACTCGCTGCTGTCGGAACTCGCGGTGCGCGGCTTCGATGCGTTCGGCCAGGCGCTGCATCTTGCCGCGGCCGGCGCAAAGGACCCACTGGCTGCGATGGGGCAGGCCTATGTGCGGTTCGCGGTGGCGCGGCCGGGCCGGTTCCGCCTGATGTTCGGCCCCGCCGTCGCGGACCGCTCCCGCCACCCCGCGCTACTGCAGGCAGTGGAGCGGGCGTCGATCGGGTTTCGCGGCGTGGCGGCGGGCGAGACCCCCGATGAACACGCCGCCGCGATGCTGCGCGCGTGGGCGGTGATTCATGGGCTGTCGCACCTGCTGATCGACGGGATGCTGCCGGGGCAGGATCCGGAGCTGCTGGCTCGCGTGCTGACCAAGTCGAAGAGTCCGACCTAGCGGCAGCTCATGAACACGCGGCAACGATCATCCTTGCAGTGCGCAGGAACTCGGTGATTGCCACTTTTCTCGCTTTGCCGGCGCCGAACTCCGGGATTTTTCGTTTGTGCGCTATGACCATCCCGTGTTTCGGGATCACCAGGATGAACTGGCCAAAGTCGCCCCAAGCGGTGTAGGCGCCATGAAGCGGCGAAGATGCCGCCTCCTCCAATACCCACCACAAGTATCCATAGCCGACGCCGCGCCTGGCCGTCTCAGGTGGATGCATGTCCCTGGACGGCGTAAACAGGGAAGTTGTCGTCTTGACCCAGTCGCGGGGGAGGAGCTGTCTCGAGTTCCACGAGCCCTCATTGAGCATGAGCAACCCCAGACGGGCCATGTCCCGGGTCGACAGGAAGAACGGGTAGGCAAGATGTTCGGATCGTTTGAGATCACCGGTGCGCTGGTGCAAACGCGCATCGAAGTCCTGGAACTGCAACGGGTTCGCCAGGTCCTCGGCGAACGCCGCGTAGATCTCCTTCTTTGTCAGTCTCTCGAACACAGTCCCCGCCGCGTTGAAGTCCCAATTGCTGTACAGGAAATACTCGCTCGGTCTCCGGCTACCGCGAGCCGGTGCGCTCGCATGGTTATCGCCGAAGGGGTAGGACGACGCGTGATAGACCCCTGAACGGGCTGTGAGCAGGTCGCGCACCCTGGCCTCTCGCTCGATTGGCAAGAGGCCCCCAATGTCATCGAGGCCTATCTCTTCCAGGGTCTGCTCCAAATCGATCGTCCCGTCGGCCACATACTTTCCGTACATCATGGACAGGACACTCTTGCGCGCGGATGCGAGGACACTCACTTCCTCCGTCGGCCCGTAGCTGAAAATAATGCGGCCCTCCCGGACTGCGACGAGAGCAGTCGTCGCAAGGGTTTGCAGATAGCTCCCCGCGGCCGCAAGCCCCTCTCGACACGCGGCCGACTGGTCCGATAGCGAAATTTGCTCCCATGACTTGCCGGGGAATGCGGCGGCTGCGGATGCGTTGGCGTCGGACAAGGCGGGCAGTGCGGCGGCGCCGAACGCGAGGACAAGTTGCCGGCGGCGGATGCGCCTCCAGGCAACCGATGGGGCTGATCTCATCTCTCCTGGTATCCCCATGCGCGTCGAACGATCTCCTGCGTTGAAACATCGTTGCCGCACCAGCCTGCCACGAGCCGTACGATTTCGCCCTGGCCGGTATGGAAGTCCGGTGCCGACCCCTTTACCTCGATGACTTCCGAGGCGATTCCTTTCTCGCGAGCAATTTGGGCCATGACGATTTGCGAAGGCCAAAGGCCCTCCTCATCCCTTGGGTCCCCGACTACGAAAATTCGCAATCGCGGATGGGTGCCGTCCTTGCGGAGGTGTTGAACAGGTTCGTAGGAGTCGCCATAACCTGTGGCGTCAGTGGTCCAGCGCTTCAATTCCAAACGCATCCGTGGCGACGAAGATGCGCCGCCCGGGACCGCACACACGATGTCGCTGCGCAGCGTGACCAACGCCGACGTGACATGGCCTCCGCCGCTGAAACCGACCACAACGAACTCGCTGATGTTCAGGCGCGCCTTGAGCACGTCGAGTGCCGCCGAAACCAGCCTCGACTCCGCCGGCCGCCGCCTTTCCATGTGGTCGCCCGAGGACCCGTAGGTGCCGGGTCGCGCCAGGAAAATATAGGGCAAGCCAAGCCTGCCGGCCCAACCAGCCGCAGCCTTGGCCAATACGTCGTCGCTGGTGGCTACGTAGGCGGGAACGGCACGCCCGGCAGACCATACATCGCCTGAAAAGTAGACGATGGCACGTGTTGCGGGAGCAGTCGCTCCCACACCCGCAGCCCAGTACCTGAGGCAAGCGGTTTCGCCGTTGTCCGTCGCTGCCCATATGCCGTTGTTCAGGCGCTCGCATTGCTCTTTTGTGGCGCGCACACCATTTCGCAATGCCTGTTCGCTCAATCTCCTTGCGTCTTCGATGTCGACCGGTGGGCCGGTCTTTTCCACGACCCTTGGCGTAAACATCCGCGACGTGGAAGGCGCAGGCATACCGTCTTGAGCTGTCTGGGCTCGGGAGAGAAAGCTGCCAAAAGCAAGAACGAGGGCAACGATGAGAGCAATGGATTGCATAGCGCAAGTCTGCCGGACAAAGCCAGGGATTCAGGCGGGGCGCGTCATGACGCAGGCATGCGGCACTTGCGCGCGCTCCGTGCTGATCGACTTGATCACCCGGAACCCGAAGCCGGAGCCCTCGACGTCGAATTTGACACCCGGGGTTCCTATCCTGTCCATGACACCCGCCACCAACGGCTGCTGAAACTGGTGGTCGGCCGCTCTCATGGCGCCCGATTGGCCGAACAGGCTCACGGAGGCCGTCTCGAGTGCGCGAGCCACGCTCACCACGTTCGTCGTGCCGGCCTTGTCGATCGCCTGCGCCAAGGCCTCGATCATCAGTTGCATGCGCATATGGATGTAATCGTCCGCCGGGTCCGGATAGCGCCGGCGGAAGGCCTTGTAGAACGCTTCGCTTTCGACTGACGGCACGTTCGGCATCCATTCCGCCACCGCGACAACCCGGCCGATACCGGCCTCGCCAATGGCGGCGGGAGCCCCCAGAGCGTTGCCATAGAACGTATAGAACGTGCCCCGGTAGCCCGAGTCGCGCGCAGCCTTGACCAGCAAGGTGAGGTCGCTGGAGAAATTTCCGGTGATGACCGCTTCGGCGCCACTCGCCTTGATCTTGGCGATGTAGGGAGCGAAGTCCTTGACGCGTAGCAACGGATGAAGCTCCGCCCCCGCCATCCGGATGTCCGGCCGATCGAGTGCGAGTTGCCGTTTCGCTTCGCTGAGAACGGCGTGCCCAAAGCTGTAATCCTGACCAAGCAGATAGACAGCCTTGAGCGCCCGGTCCTCGCGCAGCACCGACATGAGCCCCGCCATCCGCATGTCGGCATGCGCATCGAACCGGAAGTGCCAGAAACTGCATTTCTCGTTGGTGAGGGCCGGATCCAGCGCGGAATAATTGAGAAGCAGCACTTGCTGCGATTGTTCGCGCTCGTTGTGTTTGTTCACCGCATCGACCAACGCACCCGTGACCGCGGACGAATTGCCCTGCAGGATGAACCGCGCCCCATCGTCGATCGCGGATCGCATCCCGGACAGCGCCCCTTCGACCTGTCCCCTGCTGTCGTAGCGCTGTAGCGTCAGCAGGCGATTCCCCTGCGCCGTACGAACGCCGCCGCGCAGATTCACGCGCTCGACGGCCCAGACCAGATTGCGAAAGACTGCTTCGCCGCCGTTGGCATTGCCGCCCGAGAACCCCTCGACGTGTGCGAGCTTGATCGGCGCAAGCGTCTGCGCAATCGCGGGAGTCGAGAGTGCCAGCATGATGGACGCAAGGGTCTGCCGTCGGGAAATGGTCATTGAATCCGCTCAGTTGACGCCAACCGCGGCGCAAAACGTGTCGCGAATTTTCCAGTCGTTCGGTTGCTCGACGATCAACTTTCGCGCCGCTCTTCGTTGACGCGAATTCATGCAACGCTCCCGATCCGGGATATCAAGGGCGGTCGAGAGTCCGTTCGAGTGCTTGCCGCTTGGATGCGCATCGAGGCTCATCCCAGCAGGACTTGAACGTCTTGACGATCTTTCCATCGTGCGAGATGTCGATCCGCCAGGGCCGTCGCATCACTTCCACGTGTACGTAACTTGCGAATGCCTCCGCGAAGTCGTCGAAGGGCCGGGTCACCGCGTACAGAGTCGGGAAGTTCGTCTGTTCCACTGCCGTATAAAGGGGCAGCATGTCCGCACTTTCAAGCCGGGCTCCGAAATAGTAGGAGACGTCATGGCGACGTTGAAGGGTCAGGTCGAAAAGCGAGAAGTACTGATTCCGCGATTGATCGATCCGCCAGGACAATTCGAAGAAGGGAAAGGGCGTCCCATTTGGCACCTCCCTGGGCTCGATCAAATGTGAAGGATGAACATCGCTTCCAATCGAGAGGACATGCCCCAACTCGTGCAGGAGGATGTACTGGATCGCGTAGCGTGTGGTGTCCCGCTCCATGTCCTCGATCCGGGCCTGGAGCTGCCAACGAGGATCCGGCCTGAACGGCGTGCTCTCTTTCCAGGTTGCCCATTGATTGGCGGTCCGCTTCTTCAGCACCCCGGCGTCGAGAACGATCATCCCGCCCATGGGAACCCCTGAGGAATCCCGCACCATGTCGGTCCACCCCGTGCCCCCGAGTTCGTCGGCCAGGTAAATGCCGATCAGTCTCCGATTGAAAAGCTGGAGAACCGGCGCCGGCAATTCCGCGAAGGCAGAACGGACATCGGCCAAGAAGGCTTCGTCGGGCGGTGGCGTACGAGGCCGCTCTGGATAGCCCTGGTTCATGTTGTCCAACGTCAAATAGTGGATCAGTTCCCTGGGGGCCGTGCCGATCCGATCTAGTAATGGCCGGGAGAAATCGGCCTGCCAGAAAGCCGGTTGCCTGACGACATGGGCCCGGATCGCCTGCCGCAAGCAAGTCTTGTCCGCAACTTCGCATGTGACTGGCAGAGGCTGTGCGTGCACGGCCATGGCGCCGATCAAGACGCTTGCGAAAAGCAGCGCCCTGTAGAAATGGAAACCCATACCGACTCCTGTTTGCGCGGATTTTGCGTTCTGGCGACAACACTGTCCATCGCCTGAAGATGAAGCAGTGCTGTTCTGTGCCGGCGCAGGACAGTCACTTAGGCTGCGGCCGCTTTGGCCGGAAGCGAACCTGCAAGGATTCGGGTCCGACGAGGCTGTCTAGCGGAGCAGATCGAAGAAGAAATCTGCGGAGCAAACCGCAGCGAGCGGCTGAAGCGGGAATGCGAGCCAGGGCGTGTTCATGGTCGACTCGTCGAGTCGCACCAGCACGATATCCGCGATGCCAGGCTTCAACCGAGCCCGGTAGTCAAGCACCTGCCCCCAAATGGAGCTGCCGTCCATGTGGAGGGGTTGCGCAGGCACTGTCAGCGATGCAATGTACGCATGCGGGAAGAGGCGCTTGTATGCCTGCAAGTGATACAGCCACGAGAGACCCTGCACCTGCCGGACTTCCGGATGAATGCGACGTACCTCGGTGAAGAGGGCACGTAGTTCATCGCGGCGTTCCGGCAGATTGCCGGCGGCCAGGGGGCTGGTATGCCTGTGCCGCTCATGAGGCATGAAGTGAAGGCGCAACGTCCCCTTCGCATCGGGTGGATCGTAGGTAAAGCACCCATAGGGTGAAGGTGCGCGCCAGGGAGCACAGTCGTAGGCGGCCACCGCAATCCGTAGAAGATCGGCGTGCCGGGTGCAACTTGGGACCTGAGCCAGGAACGCCGCCCACTTGGCATCGCCGGCGGCACCCCACAGCCCGAAGCGTCGACGCAGGTTGGTACAGCGGGCAACTGCCACGCTGAACGGGGCGCCGCTGAGCTCGGCGTGCCGAGCGGCAAAGCGAAGTTGAAGGTCGAAGTAGTCTTTGTAGGCGCTGCCGGTCACATGCGGATTATCGGCAGGCCTGCTTCGACCCGAAGCGGACATCCATGACGCTGCTGCAGGGGACTTCAATGGACCTCGGTGGACGGGATCCTGGCGGAGCAGGTGGGATTCGAACCCACGGTACGGCATAACCGTACACCGGATTTCGAGTCCGGCGCATTCGACCACTCTGCCACCGCTCCTGATTTCGGTATCGCGTGGTGCGAAGCCCGAAATTCTAACCCATCACGGACGGATGACCTCCACCCCGCCCATGTAAGGCCGCAACACCTCGGGCACGGTGACCGATCCATCCGCGTTCTGAAAGTTCTCCAGCACAGCCACCAGCGTGCGTCCCACGGCCAGACCCGACCCGTTGAGCGTATGGACGAGCTCGTTCTTGCCTTGCGCATTCTTGAATCGCGCCTGCAGCCGCCGCGCCTGGAATGCCTCGCAGTTCGACACCGAGCTGATCTCGCGATACGTCCCTTGCGCGGGCAGCCAGACTTCCAGGTCGTACGTCTTGGCCGCACCAAAGCCCATGTCGCCCGTGCACAGCAGCATCACGCGATACGGCAAGCCCAGCTTCTGCAGGATGGCCTCTGCATGCCCCGCCATCTGCTCCAGCGCCTCGTAGCTCTTGTCGGGATGCGTGATCTGCACCATCTCCACCTTGTCGAACTGGTGCTGGCGGATCATGCCGCGCGTGTCGCGGCCGGCACTGCCCGCCTCCGACCTGAAGCACGGCGTGTGCGCGGTGAGCTGCATCGGCAACTGGTCGGCGGAAAGGATTTCATCGCGCACGAAATTCGTCAGCGACACCTCGCTGGTCGGGATGAGGTACAGCGCCTGCTGCTCCTCCGAATCGAAGCCTTCCTGCCCGCCCTTCGTAACAGCGAACAAGTCCTCTTCGAACTTCGGCAACTGGCCCGTGCCGCGCAGCGTCGCCTCATTCACGATGTACGGCGTGTAGCACTCCGTGTAGCCGTGCTCCGTCGTCTGCACGTCAATCATGAACTGCGCGAGCGCGCGATGCATGCGTGCGATCTGGCCCTTCATCACGGTGAAGCGCGAACCGCTGAGCTTCACGCCCATCTCGAAATCCAGGCCGAGCTTCGAGCCGATGTCCACGTGGTCCTTCACCGCGAAATCGAACGCGCGTGGCTCGCCCCATTGGCGCACTTGCTGGTTGTCGGCTTCAGCCGCGCCGACGGGCACGCTCTCATGCGGCAAGTTGGGCACGGCGAGAAGCAGCGCCTGCATCTCGGGCTGGATCTCGTCCAGCCGTTTGGCGGATGCGTCGAGCTCCGACTTGAGCGCGGCCACTTGTGCCATCGCGGCGTCGGCCGATTCACCCTTGCTTTTGAGTTGCCCGATCTGCTTGGAAAGCTGGTTGCGCTGCGCCTGCAGCTCCTCGGTGCGAGTCTGGATCGCCTTGCGTTCCGCTTCGAGCGCGGTGAACGCGGCGACGTCCAGGAAGGCCTGGGGCTTCTTGCGCGTCTCCAGGCGGGCGACGACCGAAGCGAGGTCTTTACGGAGATGGTTGATGTCGAGCATGGGGTGATTTTATCGGCGCGGCGCTCCTGCCATGTTCAGCCGCATCGGGGAGCTAGCATGGACACCCTTTCGTTCACCACTTCAAGGAGCTCGCATGAACATCAACTGCTACATCACCTTCGACGGCCGCTGCGAGGAGGCGCTGAAGTTCTACGCGCAATGCCTGGGCGGCACGGTCGGGGAATTCCACCGCTTTGGCGGCTCACCCATGGACGACGGCAAGATGCCCGCCGAGTTCAAGGACAAGGTGATGCATGGCCGCGTCGAGGCGCAGGGCCAGGTCATCATGGGCAGCGACGCGGGTCCAGGTTACCCGTTCGAGGGCCACAAGGGTTTCACGGTGTCGATCAGCGCGCCCGACGCGGCGCAAGGCAAGCGGCTGTTCGACGCCCTCGCGGCGGGCGGGCAGGTGACGATGCCGTTCCAGAAGACTTTCTGGGCCGAGGGCTTTGGAATGCTCACCGATAAATTCGGTGTGCCGTGGATGGTCAACTGCGAGGCGTGAGATGGATGCCAGGTCAAGCCCGGCATGACAGGCTGGTCAGGCGAGCGTCGCGGGGTCCAGATTCGCGCCGCAAATGATGAGGCACACATTTTCATCAGCACGCGGCTTGTAGACGCCGGTTTGCAACGCCGCCAGCGGCAGTGCCGCCGCCGGCTCCACGGCTAGCTTCATCGTCTTCCACAGCCACAACTGCGCATCGCGAATAGCCGCGTCCGGTAACAGCAGCGAGTCGCGCACATGGCGTTGCGTGACGTCCCACGCGATGCCGCCGATGCGCTTGGCGCCCAGCGAATCGGCGGCCACGCCGCTCACCGCGACGTCGACAGGCTCGCCGGCCGCGCGAGCGGCGTGCAATGTTGGTGCGAGCTCGGGCTCCAGCGCCACGACACGCGAACGGCCCTCGAACCACGACGCGATGCCGGCGATCAAACCGCCGCCCCCCACGGAGACGAGCACGCTGTCCGGCAGGCCGCCGTCCTGCTCGATCTCCATCGCCAACGTGCCTGCGCCGGCCACCACTTCCGGCTGGTCGTAGGCGTGCGTGAGCAGCGCGCCGGTCTCGCGCTGGCGTGCGAGGCACGCCTCCAGCGCATCGGCATACGCAGCGCCCGTCACCACCAACTCCGCGCCGAGTTCGCGCAGCTTCGCCTGCTTCATCGGGCTGCTGACCGTGGGCACGAACACCTCGCAGCGCACGCCGAGCGCCTTCGCGGCCACAGCCGTCGCGATGCCCGCGTTGCCACCCGATGCGACGATCACGCCACTCTCCGGAATGTCGTTGGCCAGCAGCCGATTCAGCATGCCGCGCGCCTTGAAACTGCCGCCGGCCTGCAGGTGTTCGAGCTTCAACCAGACCTGTGCGCAATCGATGCCGAACACGTCGCCGGGCAACTTCCACAATGGCGTGCGCAAGAGAAATTTCGCGCGCGGCTCCTTCGCAAAGCGCAGCGCCGCCGCTTCGACTCGCTCGCGGTTCACAGCTTCAACCCCTTGGGCAGCGGAAACTTCACCGTCTCTTCGATGCCCTCCATCTTGCGCACAGACACCGCGCCCAGGGCCTTGATGCGCTCGATCACGGCTTTCACCAGCACTTCGGGAGCGGACGCACCGGCGGTCAGGCCGACGCGCGACCTGCCCTCTATCCATTCGGGCCGCATCTCGTCGGCGCTGTCCACCATGTAGCTGTCCACGCCGAGCTTGCGCGCGAGTTCGGCCAGGCGGTTGCTGTTGGAGCTCGTGGGGCTGCCCACGACGATGAGCACATCCACCTGCGGCGACATCACCTTCACGGCGTCCTGGCGGTTCTGCGTGGCATAGCAGATGTCCTGCTGCTTGGGCTCGCGGATCTTCGGGAAGCGCGCACGCACGGCGGCCGTGATCTGCGCCGCGTCGTCCACCGACAGCGTGGTCTGCGTCACGACTGCGAGTCGGTCGGTCTGCGTGGGATTCACATGCGCAACATCCGCCACGTCTTCGACCAGGTGGATGCCGTGGTCGAGCTGGCCCATGGTGCCTTCGACTTCCGGATGGCCCTTGTGGCCGATCATGATGAATTCGTAGCCTTCTTTCGCGAGCTTCGCGACTTCGACGTGGACCTTGGTCACGAGGGGGCAGGTGGCGTCGAACACGTCGAAGCCGCGCGCGTGCGCCTCGGCCTGGATCGCCTTGCTCACGCCATGGGCCGAGAACACCAGCGTCGCGCCGGGCGGCACATCGGCGAGGTCTTCGATGAAGATCGCGCCCTTCGCCTTGAGGTCGTTCACCACATAGGTGTTGTGGACGATCTCGTGGCGCACGTAGATCGGCGCGCCGAACTTCTGCAGCGCGCGCTCGACGATCTCGATCGCCCGGTCCACGCCGGCGCAAAAGCCGCGCGGCTCGGCCAGCAGAATTTCGAGGTCATTCGCGGCGGCAGTCGTGTTCATCATCGTGTTCATAGGACCCCGATCACTTGTACTTCGAACACGACGGGCTGCCCCGCGAGCGGATGGTTGAAGTCGAACAGCACCGCGTCAGATTTGCCGTCGCCATCGCCGTCCTGCCCCACCTTCTGCACCGAGCCCGCGTACTGGCCCATGCCGTCGGGCGTCGGAAACTGCACCACGTCGCCGACCTTGTAGTTCTCGTCCGGGTCGCCCATCTCGTTGAGCAGCCTGCGCGCCACCCATTGCACCATCTCCGGGTTGCGATCGCCGAACGCCTCGCCGGCGGGGATGTCGAAGGTGCGGTGCACGCCCTCCTCCAGCCCGATCAGGCGCCGCTCGACGGCGGGCGAGAGTTCGCCCGTGCCCAGCGTGAGCGTCGCGGGCTTGCCCGCGAACGTGTTGATGATGTCGCCGCCCGGCCCGGCGAGCCGGTAGTGCAGCGTGAGGAAGGAGCCCGCATGGATGCGGGTCGCGGTGGATGCCATGGAAGTCCCGATAAACTGCCTCCATTGTAGAAACCCGCCGCGCCGCGCCAGCCATGACCCTCAAAGACCTTCCGGCCGACGCCCAGCCCCGCGAAAAACTGCTCGCGCGCGGGGCCGCGGCCCTGAGCGACACGGAGCTGCTCGCGCTGCTGCTGCGCACCGGCACCGCCGGGCGCGGCGTGCTGCAGATGGCGCGTGAAGTGCTCGATACGTTCGGCGGCATCGCCGGGTTGCTACACACAGCCGCGGACGACCTGAAGCGCATCAAGGGCCTGGGCGGCCCCGCGAAGCGCGCGGAACTGATGGCCGTCATCGAACTCGCGCGCCGGGGTCTGGCCCAGCAGTTGGGCGCGCGTGAAATCTTCGCGACACCGGGCGCCGTCAAGCAGTACCTGCAGCTGCACCTGGCGCGCAAGCAGCACGAGGTGTTCGCGGTGCTCTTCCTGGACGCGCAGAACCGCCTCATCGAAATGGAAGAGCTGTTCCAGGGCACGCTGACGCAAACCAGCGTCTATCCGCGCGAGGTCGTGAAGCGCGCCATCAAGCACCACGCGGCCGCGGTCGTGTTCGCGCACAACCATCCCAGCGGCGCCGTGCAGCCTTCGCGCGCCGACGAAAGCCTCACCCAGACGCTAAAGGCGGCGCTTGCGCTGATCGACGTGCGCGTGCTCGACCACGTGATCGTCGCGCAGGGCGAGGCGCTCTCGATGGCGGAGCGGGGCCTGATCTGACGCTCATGCGATGAAGGCGAAGTCCCTCAAGGATCTCCAGGCGATCCAGCAAAAGCTTGCCGAACAGCAGAAGCTCGCCGCCGCGCAGGAGGCCTCCCGCCGCGAAGCCGAGCGCCGTCTACAAGCCGAGCGCGACCTCTTCAAGCGCGCCGCAGGTGCGGTGCAACCGATGCGCACGCCCAAGCGCGCGAACCTCGCACCCGGCCAGCCGCCGCCGATCCCGGTGCAGCAGCAACTCGACGACCAGCGTGTGCTCCACGAGGCGCTGAGCGATCAGTTCGATGCGAGCACCTTGCTCGACGTGGACGACGCATTGAGCTTTCGCCGGCCCGGCGTGGGCACGGACATCACGCGCAAATTGCGCAAGGGCGAGTGGACGATCCAGGGCGAGATCGACCTGCATGGCCTGCGCCGCGAGGAAGCGCGCGAGGCCCTCGCGGAATTCATGCGCACCGCGCACAAGCGGGGCTGGCGCTGCGTTCGCATCGTCCACGGCAAGGGCCTCGGCTCGCCCGGCAAGACGCCCGTGCTCAAGGGCCGGGTGCAGAGCTGGCTGATCCAGAAGAACGAAGTGATGGCGTTCGTGCAGGCCCGAGGCGACGAAGGCGGGGCCGGGGCGCTCGTCGTACTGTTGCGGCCTTCGACGCCGCTCGCGCTGCCCTGAAGCCTGTCATCCGTGCGCGTTGCGCATCCAGTCCGCGGTCTGGAAAAAACTCTCCTTCAACCGCGCACGCAAGTCTTCCGGAACACCCGTCTCTCCCATCGCCTGGTCCATGCACGCGAGCCACTGGTCGCGCTCCTTGATGCCGATGACGAACGGCATGTGACGCATGCGCAGCTTGGGGTGGCCAAAGCGATCGGTGTAGTGCTGCGGCCCGCCGAGCCAGCCGCACAGGAACCAGAAGAGGTGCTGGCGCGCCTTCGTGAGCTCGGTGCCATGCGCCGCGCGTAGATCGGCGTAGCGGGGCTCGAGGTCCATCAGGTCATAGAAGCGCTCGACGAGCGCCTTCACTTTGTCTTCGCCGCCTATCCACTCGAACGGTGTGGCGAACTGGGGCTTTTCCTGGATCTGCATGGCCCCGATTGTCGGGCTTTGCCTATTCAGCCGCGCGGCGCAAGGTTTCCACCACGGGCCGGTTGAGCACTTCGCGCAGGCCCCACCAGCCTGCCGCGAGCGCGAGCACCGCGCCGGCGAGCGCACCGAACAACGGCACCCAGGGCGATGCGGTCCAGTCAAAATCGAACACGTACTTTGCGAGCCCCCAGCCGACGACGGAGGCCACCATGCTCGCGAGAAAACCCGCGAGCATGCCGACCCCCACGAGTTCGGCGCGTTGGACCCGCCTCAGCAAAGCGGAACTCGCGCCCACGGCTCGCATGACGGCGAATTCGCGCGCGCGCTCTTCACGCGTCGCGGTGACGGCCGCGAACAGCACCACGACACCCGCAGCCAACGTGAAGCCGAAGAGGAACTCCACCGCGCGCACCACCTTGTCCAGCACGCCTTGCACCTGCGTGATGGTGTTGGTCATGTCGACGTTGGTGATGTTCGGAAAGGCGCGCACGAGGCGGTTGTCGAAACCCTTCGCGACGGGCGCGCGGAATGCGCCCATGTACGTGACCGGCACGCCCTCGAGATGGCTCACCGGGTACATCACGAAGAAGTTCGCGCGCATCGAGGTCCAGTCGACCTTGCGCAGCGACGTGATCTTCGACTCGGTCTGCAGGCCGCCGATGTCGAATCGCAGCGAGTCGCCGAGCTTGAGGCCGAGCGTGGTCGCGATGCCTTCTTCGACACTGGCGGCGCCGCGCTCTTCGGGCGTCCACGTGCCCGCGACGACCTCGTTGTGCGCGGGTTGCGTCGCGCTGTTGGAGATGTTGAACTCGCGGTCCACCAAACGCTTGGCGCGGTCTTCGACGTAGTCCTCCGGGGACACGGACTTGCCGTTGATCGCGACGAGCCGCCCGCGGATCATCGGGAACCAGTCGTAACGCTTTACGCCGGCGTCATCCAGGGTCTTGCGGAATGCATCGCTCTGCTCGGGCATCACGTTGATGACGAAACGGTTGGGCGCGTCAGGCGGCGTCGCCTTGCGCCAGCTCGCGATCAGGTCCGTGCGCAGCAGCACCAGCAGCACGAGCGCGAGCAGGCCGACGGCCAGGGCGCTGACCTGCACGACGGTGTATGCGGGCCGCGCCGAGATCTGCCGCGTCGCGAGGACGAGCCAGCGCGGGGCGGTCGCTTCATTCACCGACCAGCGCAGCGCCTTCACCGCCAGCCAGCTGAGTCCCGCGAACAGCACCGCGGCGCCCGCGAAGCCGCCCACTGCGATCGCGCCCAGCAGCAGGTCGCTGCTCGCTGCCATCAGCAATGCCGCGAATCCAGCGACACCGATTCCGAGAACCAGCACCGACGCAGGCTTCAAGTTGCCCAGGTCGCGACGGATCACCCGCAACGGTGGCACTTGCGCAAGCTGCAGCACCGGCGGCAGGCCGAACGCGAACAACAGCGTCAAGCCCATGCCCATGCCGAACGCGACCGGCCAGAGGCTTGCCATCGGCAGCGCCGTGTCGCCGATCAAACCGGCGAGCAGCAGCAGGAAGACGAAATGCACCGCGTAGCCGATGAGGACGCCCAACGCGCTCGCGGCCGCGCCGATCATCGCGAACTCGATCGTGTAACTCCACGCGATCGTTTTCTGGCTCTGCCCGAGCACGCGCAGCATCGCGCAGTCGTCAAGGTGTTTCGCGGCGAACCCGCGCGCGGCAAGCGCGACGGCGACGGCGCTCAGCAGCGCCGCGAGGAGCGCGACGAGGTTGAGGAATTTCTCGGCGCGATCGATCGTCTGCCGCATCTCGGGCCGTCCGCCTTCCAGCGATTCGACGCGCACGCCGCGGATCGAGGGCAGCTTGACCTGCGCCTGTGCCCAGTTGACGAATTCGCTGACGCGAGCATCCGCGCCGGCCACCGCGAACCGGTAGATCACGCGGCTCGCCGGCTGCACCAGCTTGCTCGCCGCAAGGTCGGCGTCGTTGATCATCACGCGCGGCGCGAAGCTCGCGAACCCGCCGCCTCGATCGGGCTCGACCACGATGAGCTTGCCGATGCGCAGTTGCACGTCGCCGAGCAGCAGCGGGTCGCCGGGCTTGAGTTCCAAAGATTCGAGGAGCGCCGCGTCGATCCAGGCCTCCCCGCGCGCGGGCACGTCGCGCGTCTTCACGGCCGTGCCTTCGGGTTGCGCGGTCACCTGCAAATTGCCGCGCAGCGGATAGCCCGCGGAAACGGACTTGAGCGCGACGAGCTTGATCGCGCCGCCCTGCGCGTCCGGCGCGCGCGCCATCGTGGGAAACGTCAGCGTGGTCAGCCCCTTCAATCCCAATGCACGGGCCTTGTCGAGGAAAGCTTGCGGCGTCGGGTTGTCGCTGGAGACGACCGCATCGCCGCCGAGGAGTTGCCGCGCGTCGCGCGTGAGCCCGCCCTTGAGCCGGTCCGCGAAGAAGCCCACCGCCGTGAGCGCGGCCACGGCGAGCGTGACGGCGACGATCAACAGTCGCAGCTCGCCCGCGCGCAAATCGCGCCACAAGGTGCGCCAGCCGAGTTGCCAGGGGGAATGTGCGGTCATGCCGGCAGGCTAGCGTTGCAGTCTCAGGTGGCCGTTAGCCCGCGCGCGGCCAGCTCGGGCTGCAACAACAGGCGCTCGGCGCCGGTGTAGCAGAGGAAATGCTTGTTGGTGGCGCGGCCGATCGCGCACAGCCCGAGCTGCTGCGCGATGTCCAGGCCCATCTGCGTGATGCCGCTGCGCGAGACGACGATGGGCACGCCCATCTGCGCGGACTTGATGATCATCTCGCTGGTCAGCCGGCCCGTGGTGTAGAACACCTTGTCGCCCGAAGCCTCTTGCGGTTGCTGCAGCCACATCCAGCCGGCAATGGTGTCGATGGCGTTGTGCCGCCCGACATCCTCCACGAACAGCAGCATCTCCGGCCCGCGAAACAGCGCGCAGCCATGCACCGACCCTGCCGACTTGTACGTGCTCTCCTGCAGCCGGATCGCGTTCAGCAGGCCGTACAGCTCGGCTTGCGTGATGCGCGCCTCGGGCAGCGAAATGGCGTCGACCTCGTCCATCAGGCCGCCGAACATGCTGCCTTGCCCGCATCCGGTGGTGACGACTCGCTGCGACGTGCGTTCCTCGATCTGTGCGATGCCGCCCCGCGTTTTCACGGCGGCGGAGCCGACGTCCCAGTCGACGGTGATGGATTCGATCTCATCGACCGAAGTCACCAGGCGCTGGTTGCGCAGGTAGCCCAGCACCAGCCACTCGGGCCGCGCGCCCAGGGTCATCAGCGTGACCAGTTCGCGCTTGTCGACGTAGAGGGTGAGCGGCCGCTCCGCGGGGATCGAGATGGTCGCGCGCTCGCCGTGCTCGTTGATCGTTTCGACTTCCCGCGTGAGCGGCGCGCGGGCTTCGGTGAGATGGGGCAGAGCCATGGGTAGGGATGAAGCGGGAAGACAAAGGCTACAGCAAAAAGGGCCAGCGCCTGTCGGCCTGGCCCTTTCGAGGGAATGAGAGCGATGGACCTATGGCTTCTTGACGGGAGCCATCTTTGCCGATTCCTCTTTCACACTCGGCGGGCTGGTGGCATTGCCCGCGGGCGAATGCGCCCCCGAGGTTTCCAGCGGTTTCTGTTCGGGCGCGTTGTAGGCGAAAGGACCCGGGTCGGCGCAGGGCGGCGGCGGCTTGAACGCCACCGGCGTCGTCAGTCCCGATGCGGCAGAGGCAGCCGCTGCAGCTACCGCTGGCGCCGAAGCAGCTTTCGCCGACGCGCTTGCAGCCGCCGTGGAATTGCCCGCGGCGGGCACCGCCTTGCCCGACGATTTTGCGTACGCGGCCGCGATCTTGTCCTGCACCTTGCACGTCAAATACGCATCGACCTTGCCCTGCCACGCGTTCTTGGCGGCCGTTTCGTCGGCCTTCGCCTTGGCGGCCGGATCGGCCGGGGGAAGTGTCGCGAGCGACAGGCCGCATGCGGCGGCCATCAGGGCGGGAACCAGGATTCTCTTCATGGGTCAGTGTCTCCTCAAGCCGGGCGGGGGGTTTCGTCGTTCGCGGCAACCACCGGGGGCTGGCTGCGCACGGCAGGGATCTTGCCGCTGGCGATGTCGTCGTACCAGTACGCGTGGTGCTCCTTCGCCCACTCGTCGCCGACCCAGCCGCGGCGCATCGCGGTGTAGGCGCCCTTCATGCCGAGCGTGCCGATGTAGATGTGGCCGAAGAACACGCACATCATCAGCACGGTGGCGGTGTTGTGGACCATGTGCGCGACCTGCATGCCCTGACGGTCGTAGTCGAGGCCGGGGATCAGCTTGTCCAGCACCAGGCCAGACGAGACCACGAAGAAACCCAGGATCAGCATGCCGAACCAGAAAACGATCTTCTCGCCCGCGTTGAAGCGGTTGGACGGCGGCTCATGGCCCTTGGATTTGCCGAACAGCCCGCCGCCCTTCAGCAGCCAGTTCAGGTCGCCGCGCTGCGGCCAGTTGTCGCGCAGGAAGGTGAAGAACATGATGATGAGCGACACCGCGAACACGGGTCCGGCGAAGTTGTGCAGGCTCTTGAGCAGCCAGGTGAGCGGGCCGAACAACATGCCGCCCATCACGGGCAGCAGGAAGAACTTGCCGAACGCCATCACGATGCCGGAGATCATGAGGATCGTGAACGCGATCGCGTTGGACCAGTGCGCGGCCCGTTCGAACGGCGTGAAGCGCTCGATGTGGTGCCGGCCTTCGCCGACGCCCGCATGACCGATCGGCCCCTTGGTGAAGTAGTAAAGCGCGATGGCCGCCAGCGTGATGAGCAGCAGCGCGCCGCCGTACGGGAGGAGCCAGTTGTTGCGCACCTGCCGCCACGCTTCGCCTGCGGTCGTCATGCGCGAGCCCGGGTATTGCACCGGCGCCTGGATGAGAACACCGGCTTCCGGCGCCTGGCTCTTCGGATAGTTCGTGAAGCCTTCCTGGCCCGCCGCCACGCCGCGCCACATCGGCGCGTTGTTGCCGGGCTGCACGGCGTTGCGCTGCCCGTTGCCCTGCTTCATGTAGTTCGCATCCGAGCTCGCATCCGGTTTCACCTCCGGCTTGACCTCGAAGATGTTCTGGCCCTGGATGCCGCCCGCGGCCGCGGCGGGAGGCGCCTCGTCCTGCTTCGACGCCGACGCTGCCGGCGCCTGCGCAAATGCGAGCGTGCATGCCAGCGAACCCAGCACGGCCAAGGTCCAATGCCGAATCAGTGAAGCCATCAGTTCACCTTGGTGTAGTCGTTCTGGCCGTTTTGCGCGCGTGTTTTCAGCTGCTGCTCCCAGCTGACCTTGTCGCCCGGCTTCCAGCCCGCGGCGGTGTACGGCAGGCCCGTGCCCTGGAAGGCGGCGGTGTCCTGCTTCGGGCTATGGTCCAGCGATTGCGGCGTCTCGCCGCATGCCGCCAGCAGCGCGAAAGTCCAAATGATCAGAAGGACGCGCTTCATGACTTGGCTCCTCCGGGCTGGCCCGCCTGCTTCGAACCATAGGCCGTGCCCCAGCCCCAGGCCTCGGCGCCCTTGCCGCGCTTGACCACGCGGTTGCGGAAGATGTCCGCGACCACGTCGCCGTCGCCCGCGAGCAGGGCCTTGGTCGAGCACATCTCGGCGCACGCCGGCAGCTTGCCTTCGGCCAGCCGGTTGCGTCCGTACTTCTGGAATTCCGCTTCGGAGCCGTTGGCCTCGGGGCCGCCCGCGCAGAAGGTGCACTTGTCCATCTTGCCGCGCACGCCGAACGTGCCGGCCGACGGGAATTGCGGCGCGCCGAAGGGGCACGCGTAGCTGCAATAGCCGCAGCCGATGCAGATGTCCTTGTCGTGCAGCACCACACCTTCGTCGGTGCGGTAGAAGCAATTGACCGGGCACACCGCCATGCACGGCGCATCCGAGCAGTGCATGCACGCGACCGAGATGGAACGCTCGCCGGGGATGCCGTCGTTGAGCGTCACGACCCTGCGGCGGTTCACGCCCCAAGGCACCTCGTGTTCGTTCTTGCACGCCGTGACGCAGCCGTTGCACTCGATGCAGCGCTCCGAGTCGCAGACGAATTTCATTCTTGCCATCTGGTTCTCCTAATCAGAGGGGACCGAGCAAAATTGCTTCGCAATTCTTGATCCGTCCCGCAGGTATCACGCCACCGCCCGCTCGATGTTGCAGATCGTCGTCTTCGTCTCTTGCATCATCGTCACGCTGTCGTAGCCATAGGTCGTCGCGGTGTTCACCGCTTCGCCACGCACCACCGGCGCGGCGCCGCTCGGGTAATAAGCCAGCATGTCCGCGCCCTGCCAGCGCCCCGAGAAGTGGAACGGCATCCAGCACGTGTCCGGCCCGACGCGCTCGGTCACCATGGCCTGCACATTGAGGCGCGCACCCGTCGGCGTGCTGAGCCACACGCGCTCGCCGTTGCGGATCCCGCGCGAGGCCGCGGCCTTCGGGTTGATCTCGACGAAGGCCTCCTGCTGGAGTTCCGCGAGCCAGGGGTTGGAGCGCGTCTCCTCGCCGCCGCCCTCGTACTCCGTCAGGCGGCCCGAGGTGAGGATGAGCGGGAATTTCTCCGCGACCTTGTCGGTGAGGTTCTTCTGCTGGATCGACTTGTACAACGTCGGCAGCCGCCAGAACGCCTTCTTGTCGTCATGCGACGGGTACTTCGCCACGAGGTCCGGCCGCGTGCTGTACAGCGGCTCGCGATGCTGCGGGATGCCGTCGGGGAAGTTCCACACCACCGCGCGCGCCTTCGCATTGCCGAAGACGTGGCAGCCGTGGTTCTTCATGGTCACGCGGATGATGCCGCCGGAGTTGTCGGTCTTCCAGTTCT
>JAZKIF010000019.1:0-2766 GCA_040385005.1 Pseudomonadota bacterium | reverse complement strand
GATGTTCTCGACGTCCTCGCCCACGTAGCCGGCTTCGGTCAGCGTGGTGGCGTCCGCCATGACGAAGGGCACGTCCAGCATGCGCGCGAGCGTCTGGGCCAGCAGCGTCTTGCCCGAACCCGTGGGGCCGATCAAGAGGATGTTGCTCTTGGTGAGCTCGACTTCGTCCTTCTTGGCCTTCTCCTTGTGGCGCAACCGCTTGTAATGGTTGTACACGGCCACGGACAGGGAGCGCTTCGCGGGCTCCTGGCCGATCACGTAGTTGTCGAGGTTGGCCTTGATCTCGCTCGGAGTCGGCAGGTCGCCACGAGCCTCGCGGGTCTCGTCACCGGCGGGCAGTTCGTCGCGGATGATCTCGTTGCAAAGATCGATGCACTCGTCGCAGATGAAAACCGAAGGCCCGGCGATCAGCTTCTTCACCTCGTGCTGGCTCTTGCCGCAGAACGAGCAGTAAAGTGTTTTTTCGCTGGATGAGCCTTTTTTCTCGGCCATTGCATCTACCTTGTGACTTGAGTTTGAATGATAACCAAAGACGGCGGGCCGCCATTGCAGAGCAGGCTTGCGAGCCCCTCGCCGACGCCCGTCCTGTGAAAAAAACAACGGCGCCCCGCATGGAGCGCCGTTTGCTGCGGTGCGGTACCCGAGCCCGCCCGCGCGCGCGTTACGGGCGCCTGGCGATGACCTGGTCGACCAGGCCGTACGCCTTCGCTTCTTCCGCGTCGAGGAAGTAATCGCGCTCGGTGTCGCGCGCCACTTTTTCCAGCGGCTGCCCCGTGCGCTCGGACAGGATGCGGTTCATCGTGTCCTTGGTCTTGAGGATGTCGCGCGCATGGATCTCGATGTCCGTCGCCTGGCCCTGCGCGCCGCCCAAGACCTGGTGGATCATGACCTTGGAGTTGGGCAGCGAGAAACGCTTGCCCTTCGCGCCGGCGGCCAGCAGGAAGGCGCCCATGCTCGCGGCCATGCCGGTGCACAGGGTGGAGACGTCGGGCTTGATGAAATTCATCGTGTCGTAGATCGCCATGCCGGCGCTCACGCTGCCGCCCGGCGAATTGATGTAGAACGAAATGTCCTTGTCCGGATTTTCGCTCTCGAGGAACAGGAGCTGCGCCACCACGAGGTTGGCGGTCTGGTCGTTCACGGGACCCACCAGGAAGATCACGCGCTCGCGCAGGAGGCGCGAATAGATGTCGTAGCTGCGCTCGCCGCGGCCCGACTGCTCGATGACGATCGGCACCATGCCGAGGGCCTGGGTATCAAGTGCACTCATGGGGAAGGGACTCCGGTTTCTGTGGGGATACTTTATCGCCAAAAGCAGATGGGGCCTGCGGCACGGACCGCAAGCCCCTCATTGGCTCCCGCAATCGCGCTTATTCCTGCTGGCCCATCAGCTCGTCGAACGAGATCGCCTTCTCGGTGACCTTCGCCTTCGACAGGATGAAGTCGGTCACGTTGTTCTCGATGACCATGGATTCGACTTCGGCGAGGCGCTGCGTGTCGCTGTAGTACCAGCGAACCACTTCGGCCGGCTTCTCGTAGCTCGCGGCGAGTTCCTCGACGTGGGCCTTGATCTGCTCGGCCTTGGCGCGCAGCTCGTTGGCGCGCACCAGTTCAGCCACCACGAGGCCAAGGCGCACGCGGCGCTCGGCTTGCGGGCGGAAGATGTCGTCGGGGATCGGCGCCTTGTCGGCGTCCTTGATGCCTCGCTGCTTCAGGTCGGCGCGGGCGCCTTCGATGAGGCGGTCCACTTCGGACTGCACGCTCGACTTCGGCAGGTCCAGCTCGGCCTGGGCGACCAGCGCGTCCATCGCGGCCTGCTTGTTGCGGGCCAGCAGGCGGAACTTCACTTCGCGCTCGAGGTTCTTGCGGATGTCGCCGCGCAAGCCTTCCACGGTCGCATCGGGGATGCCCAGGGACTTCGCGAAGGCTTCATTGACTTCGGGCAGCGTGGCGACTTCGACCTTTTTCACGGTGACCATGAAGTCGGCGGATTTGCCGGCGACGTCCTTGCCGTGATAGTCGGCCGGGAAGGCCAGCGGGAAGGTCTTGCTCTCGCCGGTCTTCATGCCGCGCACGGCCTCTTCGAATTCCTTGAGCATCTGGCCTTCGCCGACCAGGAACTGGAAGTCGTCGGCCTTGCCGCCGGAGAACGGTTCGCCGTCGATCTTGCCTTCGAAATCGACCGTGACGCGGTCGCCGTCCTGGGCGCCTTCGGTTTGCGGGCGCTGCGCGAAGGTGCGGCGCTGCTTGCGCAGGATGTCGATGGTGCGGTCGATCGCGCTGTCATCGACTTCGGCGGAGACTTTCTCGACTTCCGCATTGGCGAGGTCGCCGAGCTTGATCTCGGGGAACACTTCGAACACCGCGTCGAAGGCGAGCTCGCCTTCCGGCGCTTGCTCTTTCTCGGTGATGCGCGGCTGGCCCGCGACACGCAGGTTTGCTTCATTGGCGGCCGTGGCGAATGCTTCGCCGACCTTGTCGTTCATCACTTCGTAGTGGATGGAGTAGCCGTAGCGCTCGGCCACGACCTTCATCGGCACCTTGCCGGGACGAAAGCCGTCCATCTTGGCGGTGCGGGCGATCTTGCGCAGGCGCGCGTCGACTTCGGATTGGATGGCGCTGGCGGGCAGGGTCAGCGTGATCTTGCGTTCCAGCTTGTCGAGGGTTTCTACGTTCACTGCCATGATGGTCTCTCTTGGAAAAAATTGGCTCTGGTGCGCGGGGGGGGACTCGAACCCCCACACCATTGCTGGCGTCAGGACCTAA
>JAZKIF010000018.1:0-9355 GCA_040385005.1 Pseudomonadota bacterium | reverse complement strand
AGAAGGCATCGTCAAGACCGGCAGCTTCAGCATCGACCAGGGCGTGGGCGTGCGGGCCGTCAGCGGCGAAAAGACGGCCTTCGCCTATTCCGACGACATCTCCGAGGCCTCGCTGATGGATGCCGCGCGCACCGTGCGCTCGATCGCGCTGGCCGCCGGCAACGGCAAGGTGAAGGTGCGGGCCCAGAAGATCGCCGGCAGCCGGTCCCTGTACCAGGGGCTGGACCCGATCGCCACCCTGGACAGCACGGCCAAGGTGGCGCTGCTGGGCAAGGTCGAAAAACTGGCCCGGGCCCGCGACCCGCGGGTGGCCCAGGTGATGGCCGGGCTGGCCGGCGAATACGACGTGGTGATGGTGGCGCGCGCCGACGGCACGCTGGCGGCGGATGTGCGGCCGCTGGTGCGGCTGTCGGTGACGGTGATCGCCGAGCAGAACGGGCGGCGCGAGGTCGGCTCCAGCGGCGGCGGCGGGCGCTTCGGACTGGCCTATTTCGACGATGCGCGCATCGAAACCTATGTCAATGACGCGGTGAAGGCGGCCCTGACCAACCTGGAATCGCGCCCGGCGCCGGCCGGCGAAATGACGGTGGTGCTGGGTTCGGGCTGGCCCGGCATCCTGCTGCACGAGGCGATCGGCCACGGGCTGGAGGGTGACTTCAACCGCAAGGGCTCGTCGGCCTTTGCAGGGCGCATCGGCAAACGGGTGGCGGCCAAGGGCGTGACGGTGCTGGACGACGGCACCATCGCCGACCGCCGCAGCCAGCGCAACGTGCTGATCGAGGACGGCATCCTGCGCGGCTACATCCAGGATTCGCTCAATGCCCGCCTGATGGGCGTCGCGCCCACCGGCAACGGACGGCGCGAGAGCTACGCGCACGTGCCCATGCCGCGCATGACCAACACCTACATGCTGGGCGGCGACAAGGTGCCCGAAGAGATCGTGGCCAGCATCAAGAAGGGCCTGTACGCCACCAACTTCGGCGGCGGCCAGGTCGACATCACCTCCGGCAAATTCGTGTTCTCCGCGAGCGAGGCTTTCTGGGTCGAGAACGGCAAGATTCTCTATCCCGTGAAGGGCGCGACCATCGTCGGCAACGGCCCGGACGCGCTGACCCGCGTGACCATGGTGGGCAACGACATGAAGCTGGACACCGGCGTGGGCACCTGCGGCAAGGAAGGCCAGAGCGTGCCGGTCGGCGTGGGCCAGCCGACGTTGCGCATCGACGGCCTGACCGTCGGCGGCACGGCCTGAAGTCGCGGGGCGGAGCAGTAACGGCATGCCGGGCAACTCGCGCCTGCGCCTCGATCCCACCACCAACCTGCCGAGCATCAACTCGTTCGGGGAACTCAGCAATTTCCTGCGCAGCTCGGTCGCGGACGAGGACAGCCGCCAGCTCTCCGAAAACATGAGCCAGCTGGCCACGCACATCGAGGCCATCATCGCCAGGCTGCGGATGAACCGCAACCGCATCGCGATCGCGCCCATGCTCGTCGACCTGCTCACCGTCCTGCGTGGCCACCGCAATCTGGTGGTCAACCTGGCCCTCCCTTGGCGCGGCCTGTACGAGTACGCGGGCTACCTGCAGGCGTTGAACAATTTCCGAGTGCTGATCGGGCAATGGCTGCTGGACGGCGGGCCGCGCAGCATCGACCTGCTGGTGACCGCAGAGGACTTCGAGCTGGTCGCGTGGCGCACCCTCGGTGAGGGCACGCTGATGATCGACATGTACGAGCAGATGACCACGCGCCCGCCCGATGACCAGTCCACGCTTGCCGACCTCACGGAGCCGCAGGTGGAGCGGGCCGTGCAATGGTGGAAGAAGTTGCGGCTATGAGACAGCCCGCTGCATTGCGCGCGGGCGCCACGAAGCCCTGTGCTACATTGCCATCCATGCACACGACTCGCGCGTATTTTTTTGGCTACTTTTGGCATCTCACGCCCCCCGGCGGTCGAGAGCTCTGAGCGTACCCAGAAAACACGCGAACGACTCCACCAAAACCGCCGGACCCCCGGCGGTTTTTTTATGTCCTGAATTTTTTGAAACCCCCTGAAGGAGCAGCGAATGACAGCCAAGACGTCCGCCACCGAGGCCTTTTATGCGCATCCCGTCGACAAGACCAGCCAGACCGACGACGAACGCATCAAGGACATCACCGTGCTGCCCCCTCCCGAACATTTGATCCGCTTCTTCCCCATCAGCGGCACGCCGGTCGAGGCGCTGATCACGAACACGCGGCGCGCGATCCACGACATCATGGCCGGCAAGGACGACCGGCTGCTGGTGGTGATCGGCCCCTGCTCCATCCACGACCCGGTCGCCGCGCTGGAATATGCCCGCCGCCTGAAAACGGCGCGCGACAAGTACCGCGACTCGCTCGAGATCGTGATGCGCGTCTATTTCGAGAAGCCGCGCACGACCGTCGGGTGGAAAGGTCTCATCAACGACCCTTACCTCGATGAAAGCTACCGCATCGACGAGGGCCTGCGCATCGCGCGGCAATTGCTGATCGAGATCAATCGGCTCGGCCTGCCGGCGGGCAGCGAATTCCTGGACGTGATCTCGCCGCAGTACATCGGCGACCTGATCGCGTGGGGAGCCATCGGTGCGCGCACGACCGAGAGCCAGGTCCACCGCGAATTGGCCTCGGGGCTGTCGGCGCCCATCGGCTTCAAGAATGGCACCGACGGCAACATCCGCATCGCGACGGACGCCATCCAGGCCGCCGCGCGCGGCCATCACTTCCTCTCGGTGCACAAGAACGGCCAGGTGGCGATCGTCCAGACCAATGGCAACCGCGACTGCCACGTGATCCTGCGCGGCGGCAAGGCGCCCAATTACGACGCGGACAGCGTCGCCGCCGCCTGCAAGGACCTCGAAGCCGCCAAGCTGCCTCCCACCTTGATGGTGGACTGCAGCCATGCCAACAGCAGCAAGCAGCACGAAAAGCAGCTCGACGTCGCACGTGACATCGCGGCGCAGGTTTCGAAGGGGTCCCGCAGCGTGTTCGGGCTGATGGTCGAAAGCCACCTCGTCCCGGGGGCCCAGAAATTCACCCCGGGCAAAGATGACCCGGCCGCGCTGGAATACGGCAAGAGCGTCACGGATGCGTGCCTGGGCTGGGACGCATCGCTCCAACTCCTGGATGTGCTGTCGGACGCGGTAAAAATCCGCAGGTCGCGGTGAACTAGCGACAACTTCAACTCGTCGGTTTTACAAAAGGTAACATAACCACTATATTTGTCGCTGATTTCCCAAAGCCGTAAGGCTATCCGCGACATGACCATCGAACTACCCATCCTGCGGCTCGGTCTGGCGGGGTTTTCCGCCGACCAGCAGGAAGCCCTGGGCGCCGCGCTGGCCCAGGCGTCCGCGGGGGAGCTCATGTGGGAGATCGGAAAGTTCGACGAGGCCGACGCATGGTGGATCAGCGGCGCGCGAACGCAGCTGGTGGGCAATGCCACGATCCGCGTCGCGCCGGCGGTCCCGACCAGCCGCGCGGTGCAACTGCATCTGCCTGACATCGATCGGCCGCTCGCATTCGCGCTGCCGGTGGTGCAGCCGGAGCTGGAGCCCACGTACTGTTTCGATCCCGCGTCGCACGAAAGCATCTCCGCGGTGCTCGCCGAATTCGAGCGATTGCTGCAACCGCTGACGGCGCAGTTCTGCCTTGCCTCACACATCGTCGAGCACCAGAGCGCGCTCGGCCGGGGCGTCTTCGACGTGAGCCTGTCGGGCCGCCTGCTCGCGGTCGTCGACATGCACGGCGAAGTCGGTGTGCTGCCGGGGGTCGATCCCACCGACTTCGAAGACGCCGAATGGCGCCGGCGCGTGCCGGCTTTCGGCATCCCCGAGGACTTCGTCACGACCAGTTTGTCCCAGCTGATGTGGCACTACAGCCTGCGCACGCAGCGCGACCTGCTGCCGCGCCACTATCGCAAGGGCTTGTTGTACTTTCGCCGGCCCCCGCGCCTGCCGCAGCGCGTGGTGCGCGACTCGCACCTGTTGCTCATGCGCGAGCTGGCTGCGGCGCCCGCCACCTTCGAGGCGTTGCGTCTACGCACGGGCATGCTCGCAGGGCAACTGGCGCACGACCTGGCCGCGCTCTATTTCGTTGGCAGCATCACTTCCAACGCAAAACGCGCCGCACCGATTTCCGGCGAAAGACGCGGTGAGGACACTGACGGCGGCCTGTACAGCGTGAATCCCTCCGGACTGGATTCCGAAATTCCAGCGGATGCCGGGCGGCCGCCGCCACGCCGCCCATTGACCGCACACGACCTGACGGCTCCCGCACCGCTGGTTCCGCAATAGCGACCTGACGCCGGCATGGCATCCGTCGACCCTTTCCGCCCGGCGGGCTTGCCCGAGCAACCCATCCTCTGGTTGGGGATGTCGGGGTTCACGCCGGAGCAGCGCAGATCTCTGGAATCGTGCCTGGACCGCCCCGACAACCAGCCGCGCTGGCGCGTCTGCGCATTCGGCGACGCCGATGCGTGGTGGGTGAACGGCGCCAGGGCGCAGCTCGCAGCCGACGGCAACCTGCGTGTCGGCGGCGGATTGCCCACGGAGCGCGCGCTCAAACTCGACCTGAGCGAAGTGGACCGGCCAGTGGCGTTCGCCCTGCCACTCGCGGGCGACGATTTCGAGCCGCGCTGCACGTTCGATCCGCTCTCCCAGCCCAGCATCCTCGGCGTCTTGCTGCAGTTCGAGACATGGCTCTGGCTCACCCGCGCGGAATTCGTCCTGGGCGCCCGGATCGTGCGATGCGAGCCGCAAGCCCGGCACGGTGTCTACCAGGTGAGCCAGGGCGGGCGCCTGCTGGCGGTGATCGACTTCGAGCAGGGGCGCGCTGCGATCATGCCGCGCGCGCATCCGGTCGATTTGTGGGAAGCGCGGTGGGACAGGCGTCCGGTGGGCGCCCACGATTTTCCCGAAAGCTCCGTTCCGGTCACGCCCGCGCAACTGGCGTGGGCATATGTTCGCCGTACCGACCGGGACTTGCTGCCGCCGCGCTACCGCGCCGAGACGATCTACTACCGTCACGTGCCCGGCGTGCCCATGCGATGGCTGCGCGATTCGCAACTGATGCTGTTGCGCGAGTTGTCCGCCGAGCCCGCGACGCTGACGACGCTGCGGCAACTGACCGGCATGCCGATCTCCGGTATCGAGCATGACCTCACCTGCCTTTATTACGCCGGCGCGATCACGACCACCCGGTCGCGAGCCGCAGTGAAAACAGCCCTGCGGGCCGACAGCCAGCCACACACCTCGGGGCCGGAACTCGAGTCCCTGCTGCGCGCCGATGCGCACGTCCAGCACATGTCCGACCAGACCGCGCCCGCGCAACTGGAACACCTGAGAGCGCGGCTGCCGCAGGACGGCCGGTAACGAAGGACTAGCGCCGGGCCAGCGCGGCCAGCAGCTTGGCGTGGATGCCGCCGAAGCCCCCGTTGCTCATGCACAGCACGTGATCGCCCGATCGCGACTCGCGCGTGATCAGGCCAACCAATTCGTCGATCGTCGAAGCCACGCGGGCCCTGGCGCCCATCGGCGCCAGCACTTCGGATGCGTCCCAGCCCAAGTTCGCCGCATGGCAGAACGACACGTCGGCCTGCTCCAGGCACCACGGCAGTTGCGCGTTCATGGAGCCGAGTTTCATCGTGTTGCTGCGCGGCTCGAACACGGCGAGGATGCGCGCATCGCCGATCTTGCGTCGCAGGCCGTCCACGGTCGTGCGGATCGCCGTCGGGTGGTGCGCGAAATCGTCGTAGACAGTGACGCCGCCCGCGACGCCGCGCACTTCCATGCGGCGCTTGACGTTGCGGAACGCGCCCAGCGCGGTGCAGGCCGCCTCCGGCGCGACGCCGACATGCTGTGCGGCAGCGATGGCGGCCAGCGCGTTGTGCTGGTTGTGCACTCCGCCGAGTTCCCACTCGACCCGGCCGGCATGGCGCCCGCGCTCCAGCACGTCGAACCGGTCGGGCTCGCCCTGCGCGGTGAAGTCGGAGTCAGCCGCGCCGAAAGTTCGCAGCTCACTCCAGCAACCCATATGCAGCACGCGGGTCAGGCTTTCTTCGAGGCCATTCGCCACGATCCGCCCGCTGGCAGGCACCGTGCGCACGAGGTGGTGGAACTGCCGCTCGATCGCCGCCAGGTCGTCGAAGATGTCCGCGTGATCGAACTCCAGGTTGTTCAGCACCGCGGTGCGCGGGCGGTAGTGGACGAACTTGCTGCGCTTGTCGAAGAACGCGGTGTCGTATTCGTCGGCTTCGATCACGAAGTGCGTGCCTTTGCCGAGTCGGGCCGATATGCCGAAGTTGGCGGGAACGCCGCCGACGAGAAATCCGGGATGGAGTCCGGCGTGCTCGAGCACCCAGGCGAGCATCGAGGTGGTTGTCGTTTTGCCGTGCGTGCCGGCGATCGCCAGCACATGCCGGCCACGCAGAACGTTTTCCGCCAGCCATTGAGGGCCGCTCGTGTAGGGAAGGCCCGCGTCGAGGATCGCTTCCATGAGCGGATAGCGCGGGCTGCCGTCGACCTGGCGCGCGCGTGAGACGACATTGCCGATGACCCACATGTCGGGCTTCAAGGAGAGCTGATCAGCACCGAATCCTTCGATGAGGTCGATGCCCAAAGCCCGCAGCTGGTCGCTCATCGGCGGATAGACGCCGCTGTCGCAGCCGGTGACCTTGTGACCCGCTTCGCGCGCGAGTGCGGCGAGCCCTCCCATGAACGTGCCGCAGATGCCGAGGATGTGGATGTGCATGCCCCCGATTATCGCGATGCACAATCCGTTTCATGGACAGCGCGAAATCGGAAATCGCCGCCACCGCGGCACGGATGGTGGTGGAGGAAGGCCTCGAATACGGGCCCGCCAAGCGAAGGGCGGTGCGCCAGCTCGGCTTGAATTCGCGAGCCGCGCTGCCCGACAACGACGCCCTGGAAGACGCGGTTCGCGAGTACATCGACCTTTTCTGCGCCGACACGCAGCCCGCCGAACTCGCGGCCTTGCGCGGCCTCGCGCTGACGTGGATGGAGCGGCTGGCGGAATTCAGGCCGCACCTGGCCGGGGCCGTGTGGCATGGGACGGCGACGCGGCTGTCGGACATCTATATCCAGCTGTTTTGCGACGACCCGAAGTCTGCGGAGCTCGCGCTCATCGACAAGAACGTCGACTACGAAGTACGCACCGTGACCGGGTTCAAGGGCGAGTCCGTGGACGCCCTCAGCCTGTCCAGCATGAGCCGCGAGTTGGGCGAGCACATCGGGGTCCACTTCATGATCCATGACCATGACGACCTGCGCGGCGCGCTCAAACCCGATGCGAAGGGAAGGCCGCCGCGCGGCGACCTCAAGGCCGTTCGCGCGCTGATGGACAATGACTCGCCATGACTGTTGCCCCACCATCCACCCCGGCCGTCGAAGCAACGCCGGACGCGCACCGCGCTCGACGCCGGTGGCTGTTGGGCGGGCTCGCCGGTGCCGCTGCGCTCGCCGGCGGCGGACTGGCTTGGTGGCACGACAAGGGCACTCGGGCTTCCGCGCCGGATCGTGTGGACGCGTTGTGGGGCCTGTCTTTCGACACGCCGTCCGGTGGGAGCCTGGGTATGCAGACGCTTCGGGGACGGCCGCTCGTGATCAACTTTTGGGCGACATGGTGCCCACCCTGTGTCGAGGAGTTGCCCCTGCTGGATCGCTTCTTCAGGGAAAACTCGGTCAAAGGATGGCAAGTCATCGGTTTGGCCATTGATCAGCCTTCTTCGGTGCGCAAATTCCTGGATCGCACACCCGTCTCATTCCCGGTCGGGCTGGCGGGCCTCGGTGGGACCGAGCTGGGTCTCGCCTTGGGCAACCTCGGTGGCGGGCTGCCCTTCACCGTTGTCGTGGCAGCGTCCGGCGAAATTTTGCAGCGTAAAATAGGTCGGCTCGCGCCCGAGGATGTGGGTCGCTGGACCCAGCTGGGCTGAGCGCGGCGCAACATGCGCCAACCGCCTCAGTAGGTGCCGTCTGTCAAGCCCGGCGTCGAAAATAATCCAAAAATGAATGCAGAAACGAAAAGTAAGCGAATTTTGCTGTAAATTCGCGTTCCTTTCGTTGCAAGCGTTGGAGTGCATATGGACTTGCGCAAACTCAAGACGTTGATCGACCTCGTGTCGGAATCAAACGTCTCCGAACTCGAAATCACAGAAGCGGAAGGCAAAGTCCGGATCGTCAAGGGGGGCGGGGCGATGGTGCAGCAGATGGCCGCGCCTCAGACCCTCATGGCGACGCCCATTGCCGGCGCGGCAGCGGCAGCACCTGTCGCGGCTCCCGCCGTCGCCGAAGTGCCTGCGGGCCACATCGTCAAGTCGCCGATGGTCGGCACCTTCTACCGGTCGTCGAGCCCGGGCGCCAAGCCGTTCATCGAGATCGGCTCGCAGATCAAGGAAGGCGAGACGGTCTGCATCATCGAGGCCATGAAGATCCTGAACGAGATCGAAGCCGACAAGAGCGGAACGATCGCGAAGATCCTCTGCGAAAACGGCCAGGCGGTCGAATACGGCCAGCCGCTGTTCATCATTGAATGAGAAGTTAACACTTCATGTTCAAGAAAATCCTCGTCGCCAACCGTGGCGAAATCGCGCTGCGCATCCAGCGCGCCTGCCGCGAACTGGGCGTGAAGGCCGTGATGGTCTACTCCGAGGCCGACCGCGAAGCCAAGTACGTGAAGCTCGCCGAAGAGGCGGTGTGCATCGGCCCCGCCCCGTCGCCGCAAAGCTACCTCAACATGCCGGCCATCATTTCCGCGGCGGAAGTGACGGACGCCGAGGCCATCCACCCGGGTTATGGCTTCCTGTCGGAGAACGCGGACTTCGCCGAGCGCGTGGAAAAAAGCGGCTTCCAGTTCATCGGGCCGACGCCCGAGAACATCCGCACCATGGGCGACAAGGTTTCGGCCAAGCAGGCCATGATCAAGGCGGGCGTGCCTTGCGTGCCGGGCTCGGAAGGCGAGTTGCCCGACGACCCGGTCGTTATCCGCCGAACGGCCAAGGCGGTCGGCTACCCGGTGATCATCAAGGCGGCGGGCGGCGGCGGCGGGCGCGGGATGCGCGTGGTGCATACCGAGGCGGCGCTGATCAACGCGGTGCAGATGACCAAGGCGGAAGCCGGCGCGGCATTCGGCAATCCCGCCGTCTATATGGAGAAGTTCCTCCAGAACCCGCGCCACGTCGAGATCCAGATCCTCGCCGACAAGCACAAGAACGCCGTGTACCTGGGCGAGCGCGACTGCTCCATGCAGCGTCGCCACCAGAAGGTGATCGAGGAAGCGCCGGCGCCGGGCATCCCGCGCAAGCTGATCGAGAAGATCGGCG
>JAZKIF010000017.1:47532-109006 GCA_040385005.1 Pseudomonadota bacterium | reverse complement strand
GCGGCGACCGCGTCAAGGGCCCGATCAAGTCGATCACCGACTTCGGCGTGTTCGTGGGCCTGGCTGCCGGCATCGACGGCCTGGTGCACCTGTCCGACCTCTCGTGGAACGAGCCCGGCGAAGCCGCCGTGCGCAACTACAAGAAGGGCCAGGAAGTCGAAGCCATCGTGTTGGCTGTCGATGTGGACCGCGAGCGCATCTCCCTGGGCATCAAGCAGCTGGACGGCGACCCGTTCGCGACGTTCACCTCGGTGCACGACAAGGGCTCGATCGTCTCCGGCAAGGTCAAGACGGTGGACCCGAAGGGCGCCGAGATCGACCTGGGCGAAGACATCATCGGCTACCTGCGCGCCTCGGAAATCTCCCGCGACCGCGTGGAAGATGCCCGCAACGTGCTCAAGGAAGGCGACGAAGTGTCGGCCGTGATCGTGAACATCGATCGCAAGACGCGCAACATCCAGCTGTCGGTCAAGTCCAAGGACATGGCGGACGAGCAGGGTCAGATGGCCAGCCTGAGCCAGCAGTCCTCGCGTGAGAACGCGGGCACGACCAGCCTCGGCGCATTGCTGCGCGCGAAGCTGGATAACAGCGAATCGTCTAAGTGACCTTGCGGGACAGATCACGCTGGGCGGCGCAGACCGCCCGTGTGCTCTGTCCCCAACTTGCCAGATAGATGACCCGCAGTGACTTAGTCGAAGAACTGGCCGCCCGATTCGGCCAGCTCACGCACCGCGACGCCGAATACGCCGTCAAGACCATTCTTGACGCGATGAGCGAAGCGTTGGTGCGCGGGCACCGGATCGAGATCCGGGGCTTCGGCAGTTTTTCGATCAACCGCCGCCCGCCGCGCATGGGCCGCAATCCCCGATCGGGCGAGAGCGTGCACATCCCGGAAAAGCGCGTGCCCCACTTCAAGCCGGGCAAGGCCCTGCGGGAAGCGGTGGACGAGCGCACGGCGCTGCTCGAAGGCAAGAAGAAGCCTTAAGGCCGGTAATGGCGCGGGGACAACCCCCTAGAATCGGTTCCTCCACTGAGGAGCCTGTTTGAAATACCTCATGTGGCTGCTCAAGGCAGCCATTTTTTTTACGCTCTTCGCGTTCGCGCTGAACAACCAGCAGGACGCGACCGTGAACTTCTTCTTCGGCACGTCCTGGCGCGCACCACTCGTGCTGGTCGTGCTGGCCGCGTTCGCCATTGGCATTGCCGTCGGCGCACTGGGCATGGTCCCCCGCTGGTGGAAGCACCGCGTCGCCGCGCGCCGCGCGCAGGCACCTGCCAACTCCATGCTGGAAACCCATTCATCGCACCATGGACTTTGACCTGAGCTGGGTGCTGTGGGGCCTGCCGATCGCCTTCGTGCTGGGCTGGCTTGCGTCGCGGCTCGACCTGCGCCAGCTGCGCATCGAAAACCGGCAGGCGCCGAAGGCCTATTTCCGTGGCCTCAACTTCCTGTTGAATGAGCAGCAGGACCAGGCGATCGATGCGTTCATCGAAGCGGTGCAGAACGACCCGGACACGACCGAGCTGCACTTCGCGCTGGGCAACCTCTTTCGCCGGCGCGGTGAGTACGAGCGCGCGGTGCGTGTGCACGAGCACCTGCTCTCGCGCGCCGACCTGAGCCGCGCCGAGCGACATCGCGCGCAGCACGCGCTGGCACTGGACTTCCTCAAAGCCGGATTGCTCGATCGCGCCGAGGAAGCGTTGCGCAAGCTCGAAGGCACGGCCTACGAGGGCCAGGCGCTGCTGGCCCTGCTCGCGATCTACGAGCGCTCGCGCGACTGGCCGCGGGCCTCGGAGATAACGCACAAGCTCCAGGCGTCGGGCCAGGGCAACTTCGGTGGGCGGCAGGCCCATTACCTGTGCGAACAGGCCGTGAGCGCCGCGCCCGAGCGCGCCGAGCAGTTGCTGCGCGAAGCCATGCAACTGGGCGCGGGCGCAGCGCGCCCGGCGATGGAGCTGGCCGCGTTGCAACGGCGCGCAGGCGACGCAGCGTCTGCCTTCGAGACGCTGGTGCGCATCGGCGAAGATGCCCCCGCGTCCTTTCCGCTCGTCGCCAAGCCGCTGACCGAGGCCGCCATCGCGAGCGGCCGGCAGGAACAGGCTCTCGACATCCTCAACCGCAGCTATGCCAACGTGCCGTCTCTCGACGTGCTGGACGGCATCGCCGCGCTCGAGCCCGACACCGAAGCGGCCCGCGCGTTGTATGTGAAGCATCTCGAACGCGAGCCGTCGCTGGTCGCCGCGAGCAAATGGCTGGCGCAGGAGAAGCTGGAGCACGAGCAGTTCCACCCGCTCGTGCAAGGCGCGCTCGACCACGCGGTGAAACCCCTCACCCGCTACCGCTGCGCTGCATGCGGTTTCGAAGCCAAGCAACATTTCTGGCAATGCCCCGGCTGCCAGGCCTGGGACAGCTATCCCGCGCGGCGCGTGGAAGAACTATGAACCTCACCAAAGAACAACTCGCGAAAGCCCGCGTGCTCGTGGTCGGCGATGCGATGCTCGATCGCTACTGGCACGGTGCGGTGGACCGCATCTCGCCCGAGGCGCCCGTGCCCGTCGTCAAGGTGACGCGCGAAGAAGAGCGCATTGGCGCGGCCGCCAACGTCGCCTACAACGTGGCGACGCTGGGCGCGCAGGCGAGCTTCCTGGGCGTCGTCGGCGACGACGAGCCGGGCCGTCGCCTGGAACAACTGCTCCGCGAGACCGGTATCGCCGCGCACCTCAAGCGCGACCCGGGGCTGCGCACGACTGTGAAGCTGCGCGTCATCGGACGGCACCAACAGTTGCTGCGCATGGACTTCGAGAACGAGCCCGATCACGAAGCGCTCGCATCGCAGACCGAAGAGTTTTCCCGGCTCGTGCCCGCGCACGAGGCGGTGCTGTTTTCCGACTACGGCAAGGGCGGGCTCGCGCATATTCCCGCGATGATCACCGCCGCGCGCGCCGCGAAGAAGTCCGTGCTGGTCGACCCGAAAGGCTCGGACTATTCGCGCTATGCCGGCGCGACCCTCATCACGCCCAACCGCCTCGAGCTGCAGCAGGTGGTCGGTGCATGGCGGAGCGACGCCGAGTTGCGCGAGAAGGCGCAGGCCCTGCGCGCCGCGCTGCGCCTGGACGCGGTGCTCGTCACGCTGGGCGAGGACGGCATGACGATGTTCGATGCCGGCGGCGACACGCACGTGCAGGCGCAGGCGCGCGAGGTGTTCGACGTCACCGGCGCGGGCGACACCGTCATCGCGACACTCGCCGCGCTGGTCGCGGCGGGCATGCAGCCCCGCGACGCGATGCCGTGGGCCAATAAGGCGGGCGGCATCGTGGTGGGCAAGTTCGGGACCGCCACTGTTTCCTACGAGGAGTTATTCGCATGACACGCGTCGTCGTCACCGGCGCGGCCGGCTTCATCGGCAGCAACATCGTCCGTGGCCTCAACGCCCGTGGCATCGACGACATCATCGCCGTCGACGACCTGACGCAGGGCGACAAGTTCCGCAACCTCGCGGACTTGAAGATCGCCGACTACGCCGACGTCGACATGTTCTACGACCTCTTCGCCGAAGGTTATTTCGGCAAGGTCGAAGCCGTGTTCCACGAAGGCGCGTGCAGCGACACGATGGAGACCGACGGCAAGTACATGATGGACAACAACTACACGTTGTCCTGCGGCCTGTTCAACGCGTGCCGCGAGCGCGGCGCGCGTCTGCTGTACGCATCGTCGGCGGCAACCTATGGGGGCTCTGACACGTTCAGGGAATCGCCGGAGTTCGAAGCCCCGCTCAACGTGTACGGCTACTCCAAGCTGCTGTTCGACCAGCGCATGCGCCGCGAATGCGGGGAAGATTTCAAGAAAACGAAGCGCCAGGTGGCGGGGTTTCGCTACTTCAACGTGTACGGCCCGCGCGAGCAGCACAAGGGCCGCATGGCCAGCGTGGCCTTCCACCAGTTCAACCAGTTCAAGGCCGAAGGGAAGGTCAAGCTGTTCGGCGAGTACGGCGGCTACGGCCCCGGCGCGCAGATGCGGGACTTCGTCTTCATCGACGACGTGGTCGCGGTGAACCTGTGGTTCTTCGATCATGCCGACAAGTCGGGCATCTTCAACCTCGGCACCGGCCGCGCTCAGCCGTTCAACGACGTGGCCGTTGCCGTCGTCAACGCATTGCGTCCCGATGCTGGACAGCCGCCTCTCGACGCCGCCGGCGCTGCCGCGAAGGGCTTGATCGAGTACGTGCCCTTCCCCGATGCGCTGCGCGGCAAGTACCAGTGCTACACCCAGGCCGACCTCACGGCACTGCGCGCGACGGGCTGCGACCACGTGTTCGCCGACGTGCAGACCGGCGTATCGAGCTACATGGTTTCCCTGAGTTCCTGAGCGCGGCCGCGCGCGCGGTCAACGTTCGGGCTCCACGGGGCGTTACAAGGTCGGCCAGGCTGAGTGCCTGCTCAACCATCCACTCCGAGGAGAACCTCCATGCTGAAGAAGATTCTGGCCGTCCTGGCCATGTTGTACGCATTCGCCGCATTCGGCGCCACGGACGTGAACAAGGCGACTGCCGCCGAGCTCGATGCGATCAAGGGCATCGGCCCCGGCATCTCCACGAAGATCATCGACGAGCGCAAGAAGGGCTCGTTCAAGGACTGGCAGGACTTCATCGATCGCGTCAAGGGCGTCGGCGAAGGCAACGCAGCGAAGTTCTCGGCCGAAGGCGTGACCGTGAATGGCGCGGCCTTCAAGGGCGCTGTCGCTAAGCCGGAAGCGAAGAAGGCTTCGGCCGCCGCGATGAAGGAAGAGAAGAAGGAAGAAAAGAAGGACGCGAAGGCGGATGCCAAGGCAGAGGCCAAAGCGAAGAAGGAAGCCGAGAAGCAGGCCAAGGCCGATGCGAAGGCAAAGAAGGCCGAGGAAGCCAAGGCCAAGAAAGCTGAAGCGGCCAAGCCGGCGGCCAGCGCCACGAAGACTGCCGCGAGCGCCGCCAAGCCGGCAGCGAGCGCGAAGAAGTAATCGCTTCTCAATCGGCAACAAAAAACCCGCTTCGGCGGGTTTTTTGTTGCCTGCGCGGCTCAGGCTTTTCCGTAGCCGCCACCGCCCGGCGTGTGGATCTCGAAGATGTCGCCGGGCTTCATCTGCGCCGAGCCGATATGCGCCAGTTCCTCCACGGCGCCGGTAGTTCGCACGACGCGGTTGAGACCCACCTTCCCCGCTTCGCCGCCGGCCATGCCGAACGCGCCGTGCTTGCGTCCGTTGGACAGGATGCTCGCCGTCATGTCTTCCAGGAAGCGGACGCGGCGCACTCCGCCGTCACCGCCCTTCCACTGTCCCGCGCCGCCGGAGTCCTTGCGGATCTCGTAGCTCTCCAGCCGCACCGGAAAGCGAAACTCCAGCACCTCCGGGTCCGTGAGGCGCGAGTTGGTCATGTGCGTCTGCACGACGCTCGTGCCGTCGAAGCCCTGGCCGGCGCCGCTGCCGCCCGAGATCGTCTCGTAGTACTGGTGGCGCGCATTGCCGAAGGTGAAGTTGTTCATCGTGCACTGGCTCGCCGCCATCACGCCGAGTGCGCCATAGAGCGTGTTCGTGATGCAGGTCGATGTCTCGACGTTGCCCGCGACGACGGACGCCGGCGGATTCGGGTTGAGCATCGAGCCCGGCGGGATGATCACCTTCAGCGGCTTCAGGCAGCCGGCGTTGAGCGGGATGTCATCATCGACCAGCGTGCGGAACACGTACAGGACAGCAGCCATGCACACCGCGGTCGGCGCGTTGAAGTTGTTGGTCTGCTGCGGCGACGTGCCGGTGAAGTCGATCTCCGCACTGCGCGCGGCCGCGTTCACGCGGATCGCCACCTGGATGCGCGCGCCGTTGTCCAGCGGCAGCGTGAACTGCCCGTCTTTCAGGCGCGTGACGACGCGGCGCACGGACTCCTCCGCGTTGTCCTGCACGTGGCGCATGTAGGCCTGCACGACCTCCAGGCCGAACTGGTCGACCATCCGGCGCAGCTCCTGCACGCCTTTCTCGTTGGCGGCGATCTGCGCTTTCAAGTCGGCCATGTTCTGTTCAGGATTGCGGCTCGGATGTTCGCCGCTGCGCAGCAACGCCAGCATCTCGGCCTCCCGCAACGTGCCCCGATCGACCAGCTTCACGTTGTCGATCTGCACGCCTTCCTCCTCGATGCGCGTGGAGAACGGCGGCATGGAGCCGGGGGTCGTTCCGCCGATGTCGGCGTGATGACCGCGCGATCCGACGTAGAAGATGGGGGCGAAATTGGAATCTGACCCCAAATAGACGGGCGTGATCACCGTGACGTCCGGCAGATGCGTTCCGCCGTGGTACGGATCGTTGAGCACGAACACGTCGCCGGGGGACATCGCCCCTGCGTTCCCGCGGATCACGGTCTTGATGCTCTCGCCCATCGAGCCCAGGTGCACCGGCATGTGCGGCGCATTGGCGATGAGGTTGCCTTGCGCATCGAACAGCGCACACGAAAAGTCGAGGCGCTCCTTGATGTTCACCGAGTACGCGGTGTTCTGCAGCTGCAGGCCCATCTGCTCGGCGATGTTCATGAAGAGGTTGTTGAACACTTCGAGCAGCACCGGATCGACGGTGGTGCCCGCGGCGAACTTCACCGTGCGCGGCACGCGGCGGTCCAGCACGATGTGATCCAGCGCCGTGAGCTGCGCTTCCCAGCCCGGCTCGACGACGGTCGTCGCATTCTTCTCCGCGATGATCGCCGGCCCGGGGATGACGTCGCCGGGACGCATGTCTTCGCGCACGATGAGTGCGGCCTCGTGCCATTGTCCGCCGGAGAACATGCGCACGGTCTCGCGGGGCGGCACGTCGCGCGTTGGATGGAGTTCGTGCAGCGGTTCGGCTGGCGCGTCACCCGCCACCACGGCCTCGACCGACACCGCCTCGACGATCATCGCCTTGCCCTGCATCAGGAACGCGAAGCGCTGGCGGTACGCCGCTTCGAAGCTCGCGATGATCGCGGCCAGATCGCCGAACGGCACGACCAGCGCCGAATCGCTGCCCTGGTAGCGCACGTGCACACGCCGGTGCATCGTCACCTCGCCCGCATTCACCTGTTGGCGCTGCAAGTCCGTGAGTGCGGTGGCGGCTAGCGCATCGAGGCGCTCCTCGACCTGAAGCAACGAGTCCTGCGCCAAAGGCAACTCCACCGCCTGCTCGCGGATCGCGTTCTGGTCCGCAAGGCCCATGCCGTACGCCGACAACACGCCCGCCAGCGGATGGATGAATACGCGCGTCATCCCCAAAGCATCCGCGACAAGGCACGCATGCTGCCCACCCGCACCGCCGAAGCACTGCAAGGTGTAGCGCGTGACGTCGTAGCCGCGCGCGACCGAGATCTTCTTGATCGCGTTGGCCATCTGCTGGACGGCGATGTCGATGAAGCCTTCGGCCACGACTTCCGCGCTGCGGCCGGTGCGGCTCGCGAGCTCGCGGAACTTCTCGTCGACGGCTTCGACGCTGAGCTGCTCGTCGGCGTTCGGTCCGAACACTTTCGGGAAATAGCGCGGCTGGATCTTGCCGACCATCACGTTCGCATCCGTCACGGCCAGCGGTCCGCCGCGGCGGTAGCTCGCGGGCCCCGGGTTCGCGCCCGCACTGCGCGGCCCGACGCGGAAACGCGAGCCGTCGAATTCCAGGATCGATCCGCCGCCCGCCGCGACGGTGTGGATGCTCATCATCGGCGCGCGCATGCGCACGCCCGCAACCTGTGTCTCGAACTCGCGCTCGAACTCGCCCGCGAAATGCGAAACATCGGTGGACGTTCCGCCCATGTCGAAGCCGATCACCTTCGCGTGGCCGCCCAACTTCGCTGTCCGGGCCATCCCCACGATGCCGCCCGCGGGTCCCGAGAGAATCGCATCCTTGCCCTGGAACGCGTGCGCGTCGGTGAGGCCACCCGACGACTGCATGAAGAACAGCTGCACGCCGGGCATCTCCGCAGCGACTTGCTCCACGTAGCGGCGCAGGATCGGCGACAGGTAGGCATCCACCACCGTGGTGTCGCCGCGGCTCACGAACTTCATCATCGGGCTCGTGCCGTGCGAGGTGCTCACTTGCGTGAAGCCGACTTCGAGAGCGATTCGCGCCGCTGCCGCTTCGTGATCCGTGTAGCGGTAGCCGTGCATGAAGACGATGGCGACGCTGCGCAGGCCCTGCTCGAACGCGGCTTGCAATTCGGCCTTCAGGTGCGCTTCGTCCAGCGGCTCGATCATCTCGCCCTGGGCACCGACACGCTCGTGCGCTTCGATCACCGCGCTGTAGAGCAACTCCGGCAGCACGATGTGCCGGTCGAAGATGCGCGGGCGGTTCTGGTAGGCGATGCGCAGCGCGTCGCGAAAACCGCGCGTCGTCACGAGCAGCGTCGGCTCGCCCTTGCGCTCCAGCAGCGCATTGGTCGCGACCGTCGTGCCCATCTTCACGCACTCGACGGCCTGCGCCGTGACCGGCTCCCCCGGCGCGAGGCCGAGCAGGTGGCGAATACCCGCGACGGCCGCGTCCTGGTAGTGACCGGGGTTCTCGGAAAGCAGTTTGTGCGTGACGAGGCTGCCGTCGGGCCGCCTGCCGACCACGTCGGTGAAGGTGCCGCCGCGGTCGATCCAGAATTGCCAGCGTGGCGCTGAGTTGGTTGTGGCGTTGTTGTCCTGCATAGGTGATTGCAATGTAGCGCGATCGACGGGCTTACGCGGCGTACGCCCGCAGCGCGGGCACGTCGGACAGGCCGAGCACCTTCCATCCGGTGGCTTCGCGCAGGGCCGGGGCGTACGGCGGCATGTTGGTGCACTCGAGCACCAGAGTCTTCAGATGGGGCGCGCGGAGCCGCAATGCGAGAGCTGCGGCGAGGACATCACGTTTTGCTTGCTCGATGTCCATGGCTTCGCGGTTGCCCAGAATCGCGCGCACGAATTCGCTTTGCGGGTCCACGCCCTGCACGACGACGTCGCGCAGGCGACTCGCCGGCACACCCGCGGCCAGCAGATGATCCCGCCCCAGGTTTTCCGCGCTGATGGTCAGCACGCCGACCTGCTGCTGCCGGGCCAGCAGCCCCGGCAGCAGCAGCAGGCTCGATGTCGCGACGGGCACGCCGACGCAAGCCTGGAGCTCGCTTTGCAGCAACACGAGGAAGCCACAACTCGTCGTGATGGCGCCCACACCGCCCGCCTCCAGCTCTCGCGCCGCCGCGGCGAAGGCAGTCAAGACGGGTCCGGCGGCCAACCCCGCCGCATCCCGCACCGCGTCGAGCGGCCCCACCCCGCCCACGACCCGAAACTCGGTGTCAGCCCGCCAAGTGGCGGGATGGCCCACGTCGCCCGGCGGCCGCGGGAAGCGAGTCGCCAGCATCAGGACGCCGAGCCGGCCGGCCGCGCCCGGGGGAAACACCCGAGGTGCTGGCGCAATACTTGCATTTATGCTCATTGCTCTCGAAGCCTCGTCATTCCAGCATTCTCACGGAGAGACCATGAAACTCAAGCTCGCCCTCACCGCCCTCGCCCTCGCCACCAGCGCGGGCGCGTTCGCCCAGACCAAGTGGGACCTGCCCGCCGCGTACCCCGCGACGAACTTCCACACCGAGAACCTCACGCAGTTCGCGGCCGATGTGGACAAGGCCTCGGGCGGCAAGCTCAAGATCACCGTGCATGCGAACGCGTCGCTCTTCAAGGCCAACGAGATCAAGCGCGCCGTGCAAGGCGGCCAGGCGCCCATCGGCGAGGTGCTGCTGGTCAACTTCGAGAACGAAAACCCGATCTACGGCGCCGACGGCATCCCATTCCTCGCCACCGGTTACGCCGACGCGAAGAAGCTGGCCGTCGCGCAAAAGCCCGTCCTGGACAAATTGCTCGGTGCGCAAGGCATGAAGCTGCTGTACACCGTGGCGTGGCCCCCGCAAGGCATCTACACCAACAAGGAGCTGAACACCATCGGTGACATGAAGGGCCTCAAGTGGCGCGCCTACAGCCCCGCCACGGCCAAGATCGCCGAGCTGGTGGGCGCGGTGCCCGTCACCATCCAGGCCGCCGAGCTGTCGCAGGCGCTCGCCACCGGCGTCGTCAACAGCTACATGAGCTCGGGCTCGACGGGGTACGACTCCAAGACCTACGAGAGCATCAAGATGTGGTACGACACGCAGGCCTGGCTGCCCAAGAACGCGATCATCGTGAACACCGCAGCGTTCAACGCGCTGGACAAGCCCACGCAGGACGCCGTCCTCAAGGCCGCCGCCGACGCCGAAGTGCGCGGCTGGAAGCTCAGCGAGGAAAAGAACCAGTGGTACGTGAACGCCCTGCAGGAAAAGGGCATGAAGATCATGAAGCCTTCGCCCGCGCTGATGTCCGAGTTGAAGAAGGTCGGCGCCGTCATGCTGAAGGAATGGGAAGCCAAGGCCGGCCCCGACGGCACGGCCGTGATCACCGGTTTCCACAAGTAAGCGCGGATGCGCCGATTCCTCGACCGGCTGTACCTGGCCTCGGGCGCGATCGGCGCCTGCTTCATCCTCCTGATCTGCGTTGTGATGGTCGCGCAAAGCATCCTGCGCGAGTTCGGCGTGCGCACCGGCGCCGCGAACGACATCGTGGCGTGGTCGTGCGCCGCCGCGTCGTTCTTCGCGATGGCGCATGCGTTCAAGCACGGCGACTTCGTGCGCGTCACGCTGCTGCTGGAAAAGCTCTCGCCCCGCGCGCGCCGCACGATGGAAATCGTGTGCCTCGCGATCGCGGCGGTCTCGGTCGGCTACCTTGCGTTCTGGGCGAACAGATTCACCTACGACAGCTGGCGCTTCAACGAGGTGGCGCAAGGCCTGTTGCCGATCCCGATGTGGATCCCGCAAGCCAGTTTCGCGCTCGGCTCCATCCTGCTGCTGGTGGCGGTGGTCGATGAATTGATCATCGTGCTGCGTGGCGGCAAGCCTACCTATGTGGTGGCCGTGGAAGAACGTCACGCCAAGGGCGACTTCTCCTCCGACGTCTAGAACAACAAGAAGACTTCATGGACATTCTCTTCGTCGGCGGCTTGCTGCTCGTGATCATGATGGTGCTGCTCTCGGGCGGCGTGTGGATCGCGATGACGCTGGCCATTTGCGGCTGGGTCGGGCAGGCGTTCTTCACCACGACGGCCACGGGCAACAACCTCTTCTCGGCCTTCTGGGAAAGCAACGCGTCGTGGGAGCTCGCCGCTCTGCCGCTCTTCATCTGGATGGGAGAGATCCTCTTTCGCAGCAAGCTCTCCGAAGAGATGTTCGAGGGCCTGCGCCCCTGGCTGAACCGCATCCCGGGCCGCCTGATGCACACCACCATCCTGGGATGCGGCATCTTCGGCTCGGTGTCGGGTTCTTCAGCAGCGACGTGCGCGACGATCTCCAAGGTCGCATTGCCCGAGCTGCTCAAGCGCGGCTACAGCGAGAAGCTCGCGCTCGGTTCGCTCGCCACCGCAGGCACGCTGGGCATCCTGATCCCGCCGTCGATCACGATGGTGGTGTACGCGGTGGCTGCCGACGCGTCGATCATCCGCATCTTCCTGGCCGGTTTCCTGCCGGGCTTCCTCTTGATGGCGCTCTTCTCGGGCTACATCATCTGGTGGAGCCTGCGCAATCCCGACCAGGTGCCGCCCGCCGATCCGCCGACGAGTTTCATGGAGAAGATCCGCCTCTCGGGCAACCTGATCCCGTGCGCGGCGCTCATCGTCTTCATCGTGTGGATCCTGATCGCGGGCTACGCCACCGCCACCGAATGCGCGGCCTACGGCGTGGTCGGCTCGCTCGCCATGGCGTGGTGGAGCAAGTCGCTGACGTGGGAAAGTTTCTGGGAAGGCCTCATGGGCACGACGCGCACCAGCTGCATGATCATGTTCATCCTGGCCGGCGCGTCGTTCCTCACCAAGACCATGGCGTTCACCGGCATCCCGCGCGAACTCGCGACGTGGGTCGACGCGATGCACCTCTCGCCCTACATGCTGATCTTCGTGCTGACGATCGTCTACCTGATCCTCGGCACCGCGCTGGACGGCATCAGCATGATCGTGCTCACCAGCGCCGTCGTGCTGCCGATGATCCAGAAGGCCGGATTCGACCTGATCTGGTTCGGCATCTTCATCGTGCTGCTGGTGGAGATCGCCGAGGTCACGCCGCCGGTGGGATTCAATTTGTTCGTGCTGCAGAACATGACGGGCAAGGACAGCAACACCATCGCGAGAGCCGCATTGCCGTTCTTTGGGTGCCTGGTGGTGTGCATCGTGCTGATCTCGGTGTTCCCGCAGATCGTCACCATCCTGCCGGATGTGGTGATGGGCAAGGACAAGTAGCTCTACCGCTGTCATTGCGCAAGCGATGTGGTTGTCATTGCGGGCTTGACCCGCAATCCATCGCGGCGGGCCTGGATCCCGGGTCAAGCGCGGGATGACAACCAAATCAAGGCCTCGGTGCTTCCGACCACCCGCCACCCAGCGCCCGATACAACTGCACCTGGTTCTGCAACTGCGCCACGCGCGTCTGGATCAGCGCCTGCTGCGCCGCGAACAGCGAGCGTTGCGCATCCAGCAGATCGAGATAACTCGACACGCCGTTGTCGTAGCGCAGCTGCGACAGGCGCATCCGCACCGTCTCGGCCTCGACCACGTTGCGCTGCGCCTGCAACTGCTCGCCCAGCGTGGCGCGACCGGCCAGCGCATCCGCGACTTCGCGGAACGCGGACTGGATCGCCTTTTCGTACTGCGCGATCGCGAGGTCGCGCGACACATTCGCTGACCGCAGGCCTGCCGCGTTGCGGCCCGCATCGAAGATCGGCAGCAGCAAGGAAGGCGCAACGGTGAAGCCCCACGAGCCGCCCTTGAAGAGGCCCGACAACTGCGTGCTCGCACTGCCGATACCGGCCGTGAGCGAGATGCGCGGGAAGAACGCCGCACGCGCCGCGCCGATGTTGGCATTGGCCGCGATCAGCTGCTGCTCGGCCTGGCGCACATCGGGCCTGCGAACCAACACATCGGAGGGCGTCGCCGCGGGAAGATCGGGCAAGGAAATCGAATCGCTCGTCACGCCGGCACGGTAATCCGGCGCGATGGGCTCGCCCACGAGCAAAGCGAGCGTGTCGAGATCGACCGCACGCTGCCGCTGCTGCTGTGCGCTCGCGACACGCGCGCTTTCGTAAAGCGACTGCGCCTGGCGGAAATCCAGCTCGGACGCCGCGCCGTTGTCGAAGCGCAGCTTGGTGAGGCGCAGCGAATCCTGGCGGCCGACCAGTGTTTGCCGCGTGACTTCAAGCAACTCTTCGTCCGCGACGAGCGCGAGGTAGGTCGTCGCGACGCTCGCGATCAACGACGTCTGCGCGGCCTTGCGGCCCTCCTCGCTCGCGAAGTACTGCGCCAGCGCCGCGTCGCTCAGGCTCGCGATGCGCCCGAACAGATCGATCTCCCACGCGCTGATGGCGAGGCCCGCCGTGTACACGGTGGTCGTGGAGCCATTCGCACCGGGCGTGCGCGAGCCGTTGGCCTGCACCCCAACGGTCGGCAAACGGTCCGCGCTGCGGATGTCGTACTGCGCGCGCGCCTGCTCGATGTTGAGCATCGCGATACGCAAATCGCGGTTGTTGCGCAACGCGGAGGCGATAAGTTGCTTCAGGCGCGCGTCGCCGAAGAAGTTCTGCCAATCCAAATCGGCAGCGGCCGTGCCGGTGCCCGCCCCGGGGTATGCCCATGCGCCCGCGACCGGCGCATCCGGCCGCTCGTATTTCGGGGCCATCGAGGAACATGCCGAGATCAGCGCAGCGACTGCGACCGTTGTGATGGTCAACGCCGTCTTCATGGTGTGAATACGCGGGCTCATACCTGGTCCCCCGCTTTCGCGCCGGGCGGCAACTCGTGCTCCAGCTCGTGCGCATAGAGTTTTCGTTGCCGGTCGCTGGGCTTGAAAAACCCGGTCACGACGACGAAGAACACGGGCACGAACAGCACCGCGAGGCTGGTCGCGGTGAGCATCCCGCCCATCACGCCGGTGCCGATCGCGCGCTGGCTCGCCGAGCCCGCGCCGCTGGCGATGGCCAGCGGCAGCACGCCGAGGATGAACGCGAGCGAGGTCATGATGATCGGGCGGAACCGCAGGTGGCAGGCTTGCAGCACCGCTTCCACGAGCGGCATGCCCTTGGCATTGAGGTCCTTCGCGTACTCGATGATCAGCACCGCGTTCTTGGCGGACAGGCCGATGATGGTGATGAGGCCCACCTTGAAGTACACGTCGTTCGGGAAGTCCCGCAAAGTGGCGCCCAGCAGCGCGCCCACGATGCCGAGCGGCACCACGAGGATCACCGCGATCGGGATCGACCAGCTCTCGTACAGCGCGGCGAGGCACAGGAACACCGCCAGCATCGAGAAACCGAGCAGGATGACGGCCTGCGCGCCGGAGAGCTTTTCCTCGCGCGACTGGCCGGTCCATTCGTACGCGAAGCCTGAGGGCAACTGCGCGGCCAGGCGTTCCATCTCGTCCATCGCCTCGCCCGTGCTACGGCCGGGGGCGGCGTCGCCGGAAATCCGCATCGACGGATAGCCGTTGTAGCGCACCGTCTGCATCGGCCCTGTGACCCAGCGCGTGGTCGCGAAGGCCGAGAGCGGCACCGCCGCGCCCTTCGAATTCGTCGCGGTGATGCGCAGCAGGTCATCGGGTTGCATGCGTGCCGGCGCGTCGGCCTGCACCACGACACGCTGCAGGCGGCCGCGGTTCGGGAAGTCGTTCACGTACGAGGACCCCAGCGTGGTGGACAGCGCGCTGTTGATCGCATCGAACGTCACGCCGAGCGCGTTGGCCTTGTCGCGGTCGATGTCGACCTGCAATTGCGGCGCGTCTTCCAGGCCGTCGGGACGTACGCCCGCGAGGACCTTGCTCTGCCCCGCGAGGCCAAGCAACTGGTTGCGCGCGGCGACCAATGCATCGTGCCCATTCCCGCCCCGGTCCTGCAATCGGAAGTTGAAGCCGGTCGCCGTGCCCAGTTCGGGAATCGCGGGCGGGCTCAGCGCGAAGATGAACGCATCGCGGATGCCCGAGAGCGCGAAGAATGCGCGGCCTGCGATCGCCCCCGCCGTATGATCGGCGCCCTTGCGGTCGGCCCAGTCCTTGAGCGTGACGAAGGCGAGGCCCGCGTTCTGCCCCTGGCCCGAGAACGAGAAGCCGAGCACGCCGACCATGCTTTCGACTTCCGGCTGCTTGAGGATGTAATCCTCCACGCGCTTCATCACGTCCGTCGTGCGCTGGATCGTCGCGCCCGGCGGCAACTGCACGTTCACCAGCATGTAGCCCTGGTCTTCGCTCGGCAGGAACGACGCCGGCATGCGCAGGAACAGCACCGCGACCGCCGCGATCACGGCGGCATAGACGATCAATGCGCGGCCGGTACGCCGCAGGATGCGCGCGACGAAACCCTCGTAGCCCTTGGCTGTGCGCGCGAAGCCCCGGTTGAAGCGGCCGAAGAAGCCGCGCTTTTCCAGGTGGTGGCCTGCTTCCATGGGCTTGAGCAACGTCGCGCACAGCGCGGGCGTGAGCGAAAGCGCCATGAACGCGGAGAAGCAGATCGACGACAGCATTACCGCCGAGAACTGCTTGTAGATGTTGCCCACGGCGCCGCCGAAGAAGGCGAGCGGCACGAACACCGAGACCAGCACCACCGTCACGCCGATGATGGCGCCCTGGATCTGGCCCATCGCCTTCACGGTGGCTTCCCGCGGCGGCAAGCCCTCCTCGCTCATGATCCGCTCGACGTTCTCCACGACCACGATCGCGTCGTCCACCACGATGCCGATCACCAGCACCATGCCGAACATGGTCAGCACGTTGATCGAAAAGCCCAGCGCGAGCAACACGGCGAAGGTGCCGAGCAGCGAGACCGGCACCACGATCGCGGGGATCGCCGTGTAGCGCAGGTTCTGCAGGAAAAGGAACATCACCAGGAACACCAGCACCATCGCCTCGACCAGCGTCTCGACCACCTGCTTGATCGAGATGTTGACGAAGCGCGAGCTGTCGTAGGGGATCGACCATTTCATCCCTTGCGGGAAGAACTTCGAGAGTTCCTCCATGCGCTTGCGGATCGCCGTGGCCGTGGCGAGCGCGTTGCCGCTGGGCGCGAGCTGCACGCCGATGCCGGTCGATGGCTTGCCGTTCAGACGCGCGGACACCGCGTAGCCCTGCGCGCCGAGTTCCAGCCGCGCGACGTCGCGCAGCCGCACGGCCGAGCCGTCGGTGTTTGCGCGCAGCACGACGGCGCCGAATTGCTCGACGGAGGTGAGCTGGCCGTTCACGATGACGGTGGCGAAAACGCCCTGGCCCGGCACGCTCGGCATGTCACCGATGGAGCCGGCCGACACCTGCGCGTTCTGCGATCGGATCGCGGCATTCACTTCGGCGGCGGAAAGGTTGAAGCTTTCCAGCTTGGCCGGGTCCACCCAGATGCGCAGCGCGCGCTCCGTGCCGAACAGCTGCGCCTGGCCGACGCCGGGGATGCGCTGGATCTCGGGCAGCACGGCGCGCGACGCGTAGTCGCCGAGCGCCACGGGGTCCCAGGCCGGATCGTCCGACGAGAGGATGGCAAAGAGCAGGAAGTTCGAGCGCGACTTGTCCACGCGCACGCCTTGCTGCGTGACGGCCGCGGGCAGGCGCGGGCCGGCGCGCGAGAGGCGGTTCTGCACGTCCACCTGCGCGAGGTCCGCGTTGGTGCCGGATTCGAAGCTGAGCGTGATCGAGCCGCTGCCGTTGGCCTGCGCCACCGACTCCATGTAGATGAGCCCGGGCGAGCCGTTCATCTCCTGCTCGATGATGGAGAGCACGCTGTCTTCCAGCGTCTGCGCCGAAGCGCCGGGATAGACGGCGTTGATGACGATGCTGGGCGGCGCGACGGACGGGTACTGCGCCACCGGGAGCTTGACGACGGCGACCGCGCCGAGCACCAGCACGAACAGCGCGATCACCCACGCGAAGACCGGCCGGTCGATGAAGAACTTCGCCATGCTGCTGCCTTCAGGACTTCGCGGATGCGGGACGGGAGGCCGCGGCGGCGGGCGCGGAGGCCGGCGTCGCGGACCACGGCACCGGCTTCACGGGCGCGCCCGGCCGCAGCTTCTGGAAGCCGTCGACGATCACCTGCTCGCCGGCCTTGAGGCCATCGAGCACGACCCACTGGCCGTTCTGCTCGGTGCCGATCTTCACGTTGCGCGGAGAGACCTTGCCTTCCTTGTCCACGACCATCACGGAATCGCCTTGCGCGGAGCGCGTCACGGATTGCTGCGGCAGCAGCACGGCGTTGCCGGCCTTCGCCTGTTCGAGGCGCACGCGCACGTACAACCCCGGCAGCAGCGTGCCGTTGGGGTTCGGCACTTCGGCGCGCAGCGTGATCTGGCCGCTGGTGGCATCGACCGTGAGGTCGGAGAAGAGCAGCTTGCCGGGGTTCGGGTGTTCGCTGCCGTCCTCGAGCAACACGCGGACCATGGCGCCATCGGCGCCGGCAGCGCGCTTGAGCTTGCCTTGCGCGAGCGCCTTGCGCAGTTGCAGCACTTCGGCGGCCGACTGCGTGAAATTCACGTACATCGGGTTGATCTGCTGGATCGTGGCGAGCGGCGTCGCCTCGCCCTGGCCGACCAGCGCGCCTTCGGTCACCAGCGCGCGGCCGATGCGCCCGGAGATCGGCGCCGTGACCGATGCGTAGTTGACGTTGATCTGCGCGGTCTGCACCGCCGCCTTGCCCACGGCCACATCGGCCTCGGCCTGCTTTTGCGCGGCGACCGCGTTGGCGTAATCCTGCTTGCTGATCGCGTTGGCTTCGACCAGCGGCTTGTAGCGTTCCGCGAGGGCCGTGGCCTGGCCGAGGTTCGCCTGCGCGCGCGCCATCGTGGCCTGCGCGCTGGCGAGTTGCGCGGCGTACGGTGCGGCGTCGATGGTGAAGAGCGGCTGCCCCGCGCGAACATCCGAGCCTTCGGTGAACAGCCGGCGCAAAACGATGCCGGCGGCGCGAGCGCGCACTTGCGCGACGCGCGACGGCTCCAGACGTCCGGGCAGCTCGGTGACGAGGCCGACTTCGCCGGGCGCAACCGTGACGACGCCGACTTCAGGCGGCGGCATTCCGCCGCCCGGGCCACCGGCGGGCTGGGCGTTGCCGCCTGGCCCGCAAGCCGCGAGCAAGGCAGCGGCGAACAACGCGGCGATCAGGGGAAAAGTTCTTGGCGCGGGAGGCAGGCGCAAGTCGGGCATTGCATTCCTTGTGGGAGGCGGGGTCTGGGAAATGTGCGATCGGCGGCGGGGCGCTGTGTGGGCGCGGCGCGTCGAAATATTTCGCGAAGCACGGAGTATGCCGCGACTGTGCAAAGCATGCTTTCGGCTGATCGCGCGCTGCTGACACATCCGTGCCGGATGGACCACAATCATCCTGATGACGAGCTCCCTCACCTCGACCGCGCATGGCCGGCTGGCGCTGATAGAGAGCGCACGCCGGGCTGTCATGTCGGGATCGGGCAGTACGCACGATCTGCCCGTCGAATCATGGATCGAACGGTCGTGGCGGCGCTGCCTCGCGGCCGGTCACCGACCGGAAGAACGCCTGGGCTTCGACCTGGTGGGCGCGCAGGCGCGCAAGCGCGTGCTCGATGCCAACCAGCCGCTGGTGCAGGCCGCGCGCCCGGTGCTGGACCGCCTCTCGCGCGCGCTCGCCAGCACGCGCTATTTCGCCATCCTCACCGACAGCCAGGGCGTGGTCATCGGCTCGCATGGCCCGATCGACCGCGGTGACCGCCGCGCGGATCTCATCACACGGGTCGGCGTGGACCTCTCCGAACGCAACGTGGGGACCACGGCCATCGGCGCGGCGCTGGCCGAACTGCAGCCCGTGTGGCTGCATCGCGGCGAGCACTTCTTCAACGACACGTCGGTGTACAGCTGTGCGGGCGCCCCACTCTTCGGCCCCGACGGCCGCTGCGTGGGCATGCTCGACCTGACGGGCATCGACGCCGCCGAACGGCCCGAGCTCAAGCACCTCGTCGCGCAGTCGGCTCGCACGATCGAGAACGCGTTGACGCTGGCCCTGCATCACCGGTTGCTGGTGCGCCTCAACTGGCCCGGCCGATCGCTGGGCGGCGACGACGATGGCCTGGTCTGCCTGGACGGCGATGGCTGGGTGCAGGGGAGCAATTTCGCGGCGCGGCAGATGGTGCCGCAACTCGCCGTCGCTGGAATGCCCGTGCATTGCAGCGAACTGTTCGCGCAGCCCTGGGAACTGCTCTTCGACCTCGGGGGTTCGAGCGCGCCCGACCAGTCCGTCGAAGTGCCGCTCTGGTCGGGGCTTCGGCTCCAGGCGCTCGCGCGGACTGCCGGCCAGCCGCCAACGGCGGTCGCGCCCCGCCTGCCGCTGCGCGACGTCGAGATCGCATTGATCCGCAAGGCGGTGGCGGACGCCAGGGGCAACGTGCAACAGGCCGCCAAGGCGCTGGGGATCAGCCGCGCGACGGTCTATAGAAAGATGGGGAAGCGGTAAAAGTTGCCGCGATGTGGTCGAAGTGCCACAAGCCGGTCCGTACAATACTTTTAAAGTACGCAATCGGCTGCCAGAATGCAGTCGTTCAACTTCCCATGATCGACCTCAAAAAATTCTTCATCCGAAGCATGACCCCCGCGCGGTCCCGCGATCGGGAGCCGGACAGCGGTTATCACCCGTCGGACCGCTCGTCCCACGGTCTGGAAGTGGAATACCAGGTGCTGATCGCCAACAAGTTCCGGCGCTGGGGCATCTCCCCCTCGTGCGTCACGATCGAAGTGAAGCAACTGGGCAGGGCGCCGGACGGGTTCGACGTCTTCATCGGCATGATCCGGCTCACCCATTGGCACCGCGTGTCGGCCTTGCGTGTGCTGATCGGGTTGCCGCTGCTGGAGGGCAAGGTCCGCAAGTCCGTGCGCGCCACGTGGCTTGCCGACGTCAGCCACTTCGCGGGCCTGTGGCTGCACGCCTCGGAGCAGATGCAGCTCACCGGGGAGTTGCAGGATCTCATTGCCCTGCACGCCCCGCTCTCCAATGCCAGGGCGCCCGCCACCGGCTGCCAGGAACCCTCTCCCCACTATCCGCCTTCGACCGGCGATGGCAATGCGAGCGAGCCTTCGATGAGCGAAGCCGCGGGCTGACGCAAGCGCGCGGCACAATCGCCGCATGGATAGCAAACAGCGAGACTCTCTGCCCCGCCGATTCGTGGCGCTGTTCGCCGGCGTCGCGATCGCCGGGGCCGTGCATGCCGCCGACGTGAGCGTCGCGGTCGCGGCTAACTTCACCGCGCCGATGCAGAAGATCGCGGCCGCGTTCGAGGCCGACACGGGCCACAAGGCGACGCTGGCCTTCGGCGCCACCGGCGCCTTCTACGCGCAGATCAGGAACGGCGCGCCGTTCCAGGTGCTGCTCGCGGCCGACGACGAGACGCCCGCCCGCATCGAGAAGGAAGGCCTTGCCGCGCCCGGCACGCGCTTCACCTACGCCACGGGACGACTCGTGCTGTGGAGCGCGCAGCCCGGCATGGTCGACGACAAGGGCGAGGTGCTGGCGCAAGGCAGCTTCGAGCGCATCGCCCTCGCCAACCCGAAGCTGGCGCCGTATGGCGCCGCGGCGGTGGAGGCGATGACTAAGCTGAAGGTGTTCGACCGTCTGCAGCCGCGTTTCGTGCAGGGCGAGAACATCGCGCAGACCTTCCAGTTCGTCGCCACCGGCAACGCGCCGCTGGGCTTCGTCGCGTTGTCGCAAGTGATGGTGGACGGGCGCATCGCGAAGGGCTCCGCGTGGGTCGTGCCCGCATCGCTTCACGCTCCGATTCGCCAGGATGCCGTGATCCTCGCGCCGGGCAAGGACAACCCGGCGGCCATCGCCCTGGCCGCCTACCTGCGCGGCGACAAGGCCCGCACGATCATCCGCGGCTTCGGCTACGAGTTGTGATCTCCAATGCCTGAATTCAGCGCCGCCGATTTCGATGCCATCCGGCTGACGCTGAAGCTGGCGAGTCTCACGACGGCGTTGTTACTGCTGATCGCGACACCGGTCGCGTGGTGGCTGGCGCGCACGCAATCCCCATGGCGCGCGCCCGTCGGCGCGATCGTCGCGCTGCCGCTCGTGCTGCCGCCCACGGTGCTTGGCTTCTACCTGCTGGTGACGATGGGGCCGCATGGCGTCATCGGACAGGCGACTCAATCGCTCGGCTTGGGCACGCTGCCCTTCACCTTCGCCGGGCTGCTCGTGGGCTCGGTGATCTATTCGCTGCCCTTTGCCGTGCAGCCGCTGCAGCACGCGTTCGAATCCGTGGGAACCCGGCCGATGGAAGTCGCGGCGACGCTGCGCGCGCGGCCGCTGGACGCGTTCTTCACGGTGGCGGTGCCGCTCGCACGTCCAGGCTTCGTCACGGCCGCGATCCTGAGCTTCGCGCACACGGTCGGCGAATTCGGCGTGGTGCTGATGATCGGCGGCAATATCCCGCGGCAGACGCGCGTGGTCTCGACGCAAATCTACGGCCACGTCGAAGCGCTGGAGTACACGCAGGCGCACTGGCTCGCGGGCGGCATGGTGCTGTTCTCCTTCGCGGTGCTGCTCGCGCTCTCGCTGTCCAATCGGCGCAGCACGCGGGTGCTGGGATGAGCGGCGCCGGCAACCTCGTTCGCATCGACCACGCGCACGGCGCGTTCCGGCTCGACGTCAGGCTGGACTTGCCCGAACACGGGATCACCTGCGTCTTCGGGCCTTCGGGCTCAGGCAAGACCACGTTGCTGCGCTGCGTGGCGGGACTCGAGCGCGCATCCAGCGCCACCATCCGCATCGCGGGCGAGGTGTGGCAGGACGATGCGCAAGGCTTCTTCATCCCCGCCTGGAAACGCCCGCTGGGTTATGTCTTCCAGGAGGCGAGCCTCTTCGATCACCTCGACGTGCGCGGGAACCTCGACTACGGCGCGAAGCGCGTGCGATCCGGCGAGCGGCCCATCGCGCTCGCTGGCGCGGTCGAACTCCTGGGGCTAGGCGGCCTGCTCGATCGGCGCACCAGCGAGCTTTCGGGCGGCGAGCGCCAGCGCGTCGCCATCGCACGCGCGCTCGCCGCACAGCCGCGCGTGCTATTGCTCGACGAGCCGCTCGCCGCCATCGATATCGCGCGCAAGCAGGAGATCCTGCCGTGGCTGGAGCGCCTGCGCGACGAGCTGCGCATCCCGATGCTGTACGTGACGCATTCGGCCGACGAAGTCGCGCGCCTCGCGGACACGCTTGTCGTGCTCGATGAGGGGCACGTGGTTGCGAGCGGCCCGGCGGCGCAACTGCTGGCGCGGGGTGATGGCGGCTCGCTCTGGGCCGATGACCCGGGCGCACTGATTTCCGGAACGCTTGCCGGGCGCGATGAACGTTGGCACCTTGCGCGCGTGGATTTTCCAGGAGGCAGCTTGTGGCTGCGCGACAGCGGTATCGCGATCGGTCACGCGGTGCGCCTTCGCGTGCTTGCGCGCGACGTGAGCATCGCGACGCAGCAGCCCCATGGCACGTCGATCCAGAACCTGCTGCCATGCATCGTGCAGAGCGTCACCGTCGAGGCGCATCCTTCGCAGGTGCTGGTTCGCCTGGCGTGCGGGGATTCGGTGCTGCTCTCGCGCATCACCGCCCGTTCGGCCAATGCGCTTGGCCTCGAGCCAGGCATGCCGGTGTGGGCACAGGTGAAATCCGTCGCGCTGGTGCAGTGACTGCGCCGGCAGCGGCGATCACTTCACCGCGTTCGGAAAGAACAGCTGCTCGCCGCCAATCTTGTAGCTCGCGACCACGGCCTGCCCTGCGGGCGACGTCACCCAATCCACGAACTTCTGCGCACCCGCCGCGTTGAGCTGCGGATACTTCGCCGGGTTCACCACCATCACGCCGTACTGGTTGAAGAGGCGCTTGTCGCCCTCGACCAGCACCACCAGATCACCACGGTTCCTGAAGCTGAGCCAGGTGCCCCGGTCCGTGAGCACGTAAGCGTTGGACGAGCTGCCGATGTTGAGCGCCGGGCCCATGCCGCAGCCGCATTCCTTGTAGCCGCTCCCCTTGTTCGTGAGACCGGCCTGCGCCCAATAGCGCAGCTCGGCGGCGTTGGTCCCGCTCTTGTCGCCGCGCGAGATGAAGGGCGCGTTGACAGCGGCCACCTTCTTCAACGCGCCCAGGATGTCGGCGCCGCGCGTGCCGGCGGGATCGGATTTCGGCCCGACCAGCACGAAGTCGTTGTACATCACCGGGTAACGCTTGACCGAGCCGCCCTCGGCGACGAACTTCTCCTCGGCGGCCTGGTCGTGCACGAAGAGAACGTCCGCGTCGCCGCGCCGTGCCATGTCGATCGCCTGGCCGGTTCCCACCGCCACGACTTTCACGTCGAGTCCAGTGGCCTTCTTGAACTCCGGCAGCAAGTGCGAAAACAAGCCCGACTGCTCGGTCGACGTCGTGGACGCCATCGTGATCGTTTCGGCGGCCGCGGCGCCCGCGAACAGCGCCAGCGCGAGCGCCCATCCACGTGAAAATTTCATGCCATCTCTCCCTTGACGAACAGGTCGGCCTCGCGTGACGTTTCGCCCAGCCTCGGCCCGTTGAAAAATTCATGGACGGGCAGGTCCGCGAGCACGCGGCCGTGCTCCAGGTACACCACGCGCGTCGCGAGGCGCTTCACCTGCCCGAGGTTGTGGCTTGCGAAGACCAGCGTCATGCCGCCTTGCGCGAACTCCGCCATCAGCGCTTCCACTTCGCGCTTGGCGTGCGGATCCAGGCTCGCCGTCGGCTCATCGAGGAACAGCACATCGGGCTTCATGCTCCACGCCCGCGCAAGCGCGAGGCGCTGCTGCTGGCCGCCCGACAAGGCGCGCGCATTTCGCAACGCAACCGAATACAGTCCTACCCGGCCCAGCGCGAGCCACGCCGCTTCGCGCGCATCCTTCCAGGGCGTGCCGCGCATCCACAAACCCAGCGCCACGTTGTTCAGCGCGGAGGTCCGCAGCATGTAAGGGCGCTGGAACACCATGGCTTCCCGCATCGTGCCGTCGCGCAGGACCGAGCCGCGAGCCGGCGCAAGCAGCCCGTGCAAGACACGCAGCAAGGTGCTCTTGCCGCTGCCGTTCGCGCCGATGAGCGCGAGCCGCTCGCCTTGCGACACCCGCAGGTCGACACCTCGCAACGCCTGCACGCCGCCGAACTGAAGGTCCACCGCCTTGAGCTTGATCAGCCCGCTCACGATGGCGCCCCTTCGAGCAGCATCGGCCGGTCGTCTTGTACCAGTCTCCAGCGGCGAACCGCGCCGATGAGCGCATTCAACGCGAGCACCACGGAAAGCAGCACGATGCCCAGCGCGAGCGCGAGCGGCAGGTCGCCCTTGCTCGTCTCCAGCGCGATGGCCGTGGTCATGACGCGCGTGAAGCCGTCGATATTGCCGCCCACGATCATCACGGCGCCGACCTCGGAGATCGCGCGCCCGAACGCGGCGATGATCACCGTGAGCAGCGCGTAGCGCTCGTCCCAGGCCAGCAGCAGCGCGCGCATCAGCGTGCCCGCGCCCATGGATCGCAGTTGCTCCCCTTGCGCGCGGTCGACATCCTCCACGACCTGGCGCGTGAGCGCCGTGACGACGGGCAGCACCAGCAAGGCCTGCGCGAGCACCATCGCCTTGAATGAAAAAAGCCACCCCAGGAATCCCAGGGGGCCGGAGCGTGACAGCAGCAAATAGACCACGAGGCCGACGACCACCGAGGGCAGCGCCAGCGAGGTATTGATGACCGTGAGCAGCACGCCACGCAAGGCGAACCGCGACACCGCGAGCCATGCGCCCAGCAGCAGCCCTGCGGCGCAAGCCAGCGCGCTCGCGCACGCGCTCACCGCCAGCGAGCGGGCGACGATGGAAAAAAGCATCGGGTCGGCGCCCGCGATCAACTGCACCGCCACCACGGCGCTATCCGAAAAGGTGTTCATTTCTTGCCGCCATGCTAGGGCCGTGCGCCGCGCCGCGCATCGGGGATGGCGAGCTATGAAGCGGCCTGCATAGCGCGGAAGTCACGGCGCGCGCGGTCGCGCATACTTCGCATCGTGCGCACCGTCGAGATCTCCTACAGCCTCGCCACGCGCCGCGACAACGCGGCGCTGATCCGCAATCCGCTCATGGATCTGCTGCACGCGGTGCGCGACCATGGATCGATCTCGGCCGCGGCCAAGGCGCTGGGATTTTCCTACCGGCACGTGTGGGGCGAGCTCAAGCGCTGGGAGGTCGAGGTGGGCAAGCCGCTCATCGTCTGGGAGAAGGGCCAGCCCGCGACGCTCTCCGAATTCGGCGACAAGCTGCTGTGGGCCGAGCGGCAGGCGCAGGCACGGCTCGCGCCGCAGGTCGAGGCGCTGCATGCGGACCTCGAGCGCGCGTTCGCGGTGGCCTTCGACGACGCGGCCCATGTGCTGCCCTTGTTCGCGAGCCACGATGACGCGCTGCCCCTGTTGCGCGAGCACGCGGCGGCATCGGCGCGGCTGCACCTGGACGTGCGCTTTTGCGGCAGCGTGGACGCGATCGCCGCACTCAACGAAGGGCGCTGCGTGTTGGCGGGCTTCCATGCCCCGCGCCTGCCCGGCGGCGGCGAGTTCGCACGGCGCGCGTACCAGCCCTTGCTGAAGCCGGGCCTGCACAAGCTGATCGGCTTCGCGCAGCGCACGCAGGGATTGATCGTCGCGGCCGGCAATCCGCTGGGGCTCGCCACGCTGGCCGATGTAGCGAAGCAGCAAGCGCGCTTCGTCAATCGCGCGCTCGGCACGGGCACCCGCGTGCTGCTGGACGAATTGCTCGCGAAGGAAAACCTGCGCGCTATCGACTTCCCAGGGTACGGCCACAGCGAGCCCTCGCATGAGGCCGTCGCGCAAGCGATCGCATCGGGCGCAGCGGATGTGGGGCTGGGCATCGAGGCGGCCGCGCGATCGCGCGGGCTCGGCTTCGTGCCGCTGGTGCGGGAGGATTACTACCTGGTGTGCCTCAAGTCGGCGCTCGAACAGGCGCCCGTCGCGGCGCTGCGCGAGTTGCTGCGCTCTGCGTCATGGAAGCGGCAACTCGCCGCGCTGCCCGGCTACGAGCCCGCCAATTGCGGAGAGGTGCTGAGCCTGAAGGCGCAGCTGCCGTGGTGGAACATGCCGCCCAAACGTGCGCGTAAACCGGCTCAGACCGCGCAGGTGCGAAAACCCACGAAGCCGTCGTCGCGTTCCGGCAGCGCGTAGCCGCGGAACTTCGGATGCTTCATCCGCGCGCGCGCGGCGAACGATGCGCCGCGCTGCACGCGCGCACGCCCGAAGTACCACTGCGCCTCGAAGTCCGTGTGCGCGGTCCAGGCGTCGGTGGTGAAGCCGGGCCAAGGGCGCAGCGTGCCCGCCATCCATTCGCGCACATCGCCCCAGCGGAAGCCCCGGCGCGCAGCCACATGCGCCGCCATCTCCCACTCCACCTCGGTCGGCAGGCGCCTGCCCGCCCAGCGTGACCAGGCATCGGCTTCCCACCAGCTCACGTGCATCGCACTTTGCGTCGCCGCCATCCGCGCAGCGCGCCCGAAGTGCGTCTGCATCACCGCGCCGCTGAACGAGCCGATCTGCTCCACGTGCCGCGGGCCGCGCCGGCCTTCGCCGCCGGCTTCGCGCTCCAGCCACTCCCAGCCCTTGGGCAGCCAGAACTCCGGCCGGTCGTAGCCGCCGTCGTCCACGAACTCGACGAACTGCCCCCAGTTCACCGGCTGCGCATCGATCTCGAATTCCGGCACGTCGACTTCGTGCGCCCACTTCTCGATGTCGAAGACGAACCCTCCCGGATGCGAGCCGAGCATCCAGCGGCCCGCCGGCACGAGCAGTGCCTCGCGCGCCTGCATGCCGCCGGGGACATCGAGCCGGACCGGCACGCCCAGCGCCTGCGCCACCGTCAGCAGCTGTTCGCCGCGCAAGTCCTCGTGGAACAGCGCCGCGCGAAAGAAGTGCAGCGCCTCGTCCTCGTCGGGCGTCTTGTCCAGCAGCTCCAGCGTGCTCTCCAGCGTATCGAGCAGGTAGGCCTTGATCGCCTCGTGGTCGGGCAGCTCCATGCTCCATCGCGAAGATGCCGGCACCAGCGCGGGGTTGAACCACCGGTCGGCGAGCGGCTCGATGGAGGCGAGGCGGACGGAATCGGATGGGCACGACGGCCCGAGGTGACGCAGCGGGTTGCGGCCGATCCAGTATTCGGCGAGCCACGCGAGGTGGCCCGCGATCCACCAGGGCCGCTCGAGCTGGTGGTGGCGCGGCAACTCCGGGGCTTGCCCGGATTGTTCGAAATGGGACAGCAGGTGCAAACTATGATTGCGCGCATCCATGATCGCCAGCGAGAGCAGCTCGCGGCCGGCGTGCCGCATGTCCGTGGCATCGATCGCGGCGGGTGTGCGCTCTGGGATGAGGGAGGGCATGCCTCATTATTCACCCGTGCCGCCCGGCCCTCGGGGATTAATCAGGACGCGCTACGGGAAAACCCGAAACGCGGCCGTCAGCGTTTATTCAGTGCCGCATGGTTAGTATTTAGGGCTTATGCGCAAAGAGGCGCGAAGCAGTTCAAACCGAAAATTCCAAGAACGGAGACACAGCGTGTCCGCACTCCTCAAACTCTCCCTCGGCGTCGACTGGATCAGTGAAAGACTGGGCTGGGCGGCTTCGGTCGCGGTGCTGCTCACCGCGCTCATCTCGGCGGGCAATGCCTTCGTGCGCTACCTGCTCGACATCAGCTCCAACGGCTGGCTCGAGATCCAGTGGTACCTCTTCGCCGGCATTGTCATGCTCGGCGCGCCCGCCGTCCTTCGCCTCAACGAGCATGTGCGCGTCGATCTGATCTACGGCAAGCTCAAGGGGAACTGGCCGGTGTTCATCGACCTGTTCGGCCTCATCTTCTTCCTGCTGCCGGTCATGTCTTTGATGGCGTATTTCGCCTGGCCTCTGCTGGTGAAGATGTACCTCACGCACGAGATGTCGAACAACGCGGGCGGGCTGGTCCGCTGGCCCGCGATGCTGATGCTGCCACTGGGCTTCGGGCTGATCGTGCTGCAGGGCCTGTCGGAGATCATCAAGCGCATCTGCTACCTGCAAGGCACCTACCAGATGGATACGCACTACGAGAAGCCCGTCCAGTGATGGCAACCGCCTTTCACAACGCATAACAACACAGCCTCACCGGGACTCAACACCATGCAAATGGAAAACTTTGCGCCATTCATGTTCGGCGCGCTCGTGTTCATCATGCTGATCGGGTTCCCGGTCGCGTTCTCGCTGGCGGCGCTCGGCCTCGCGAGCGGCTTCTTCGCCATCGAGATGGGCTGGTTCCCGGCGAGCTTCATGGCGAACCTGCCGCTCAACGTGTTCGGCATCCTCTCGAACGACCTGCTGCTCGCCATTCCCTTCTTCACCTTCATGGGCGCCATCCTCGAGAAGTGCGGCCTCGCGGAGGACATGCTCGACTCGATGGGCCAGCTCTTCGGCCCCGTGCGCGGCGGCCTCGGCTATTCGGTGATCATCGTGGGCTTCATCCTCGGCGCCATCACCGGCACCGTGGCGGGCCAGGTGATCGCGATGGCGCTGATCTCCATGCCCGTGATGATCCGCTACGGCTACAACATGCGCTACACGACCGGCGTGCTTGCAGCCTCGGGAACGATCACGCAGCTCGTGCCGCCGTCGCTCGTGCTGGTCGTGATGGCCGACCAGCTGGGCCGCTCGGTGGGCGACATGTACAAGGGCGCCTGGGGCCCGTCAATCCTGCAGGTGCTGATCTTTGCGCTGTACACCTTCGCGCTGGGCATCATCAAGCCGCACCACGTGCCGGGCGTGCCCAAGTCGGCGCGCACCAAGAGCGGGTTCCAGCTCTGGATGCAGTGCCTGCGCGGCATCATTCCTTCGGCCGTGCTGATCTTCGCCGTGCTCGGTTCCATGGGCGGCCTGCCCTGGATGGACTCCGCGATCGCAACGCCGACCGAAGCCGGCGCGATGGGTTGCGTCGGCGCCCTGGTGCTCGCCGGCATCCACCGCCGCCTCTCCTGGGATTTGCTGTGGCAAGCGATGGTCGGCACGATGCGCCTCACCGCGATGGTCGTGTTCATCCTGATCGGCTCGCGCGTGTTCTCGATGGTGTTCCAGGGTGTCGACGGGGCGAAGTGGGTCGAGCACATGCTCACCGGCCTGCCGGGCGGCCAGGTCGGCTTCCTGATCGTCGTCAACGTGTTCATCTTCTTCCTGGCGTTCTTCCTCGACTTCTTCGAGATCGCCTTCATCATCCTGCCCATGCTCGGGCCGGTCGCCGACAAGATGGGCATCGACCTGGTCTGGTTCGGCGTGCTGCTGTGCGTGAACATGCAGACTTCCTTCATGCACCCGCCCTTCGGCTTCGCGCTCTTCTACCTGCGCGGCATCGCGGACACGCTCTACAAGGAAAAGCGCATCGACAAGCCGGTGCTCTCCAATGACATCTACCTGGGCGCGATCCCCTGGGTGCTGATGCAGGTGGTCCTGGTCGCGATCGTGATCTTCATCCCGCAAACCGTCACCGTATTCCTGGACAAGGCCGAGAAGATCGACGTCGACAAGGTGAAGATCGAGATGCCGGTGGAAGCGCCGATTCCCGGCGATTCCGTGACGCCCGCACTCCCCGCCGCCAGCGGCGCGATGCCCACGGCCAGCGAAGCAGAGGCTGCCGGCGCAGCCGCGGACAAGGCCGTCGACGACGAACAGAAGAAGATCGACGATCTCTTCAAGAAGTGACGTGACCGAGCCCCTTTCCGAAGCGCTCGGACCGCCGCCCTTTCGCTTCACGCCGTCGCAAGGGCCTGAAATGCAGGCGGCGGCCTTCTCACCTTTCTTCAAGGCCATTGCCTGCGCGCTCGTGCTCGGCCTGGCCGTGTGGTTCGCGCGCCTGTGGCTGGACGGCAAGACGCCGGGCGGCACCGTGTCGATCTTCACGTGGTTCCTGGCGGCGCTCGTCATGCTGCTCTACACCGTCTGGCACATCGTGCGCGGCGTCACCACGCTCGACTCGCAGCAAATCCAGCAGACCTGGGTCTGGCACAAGAAGATGGATCTGCGCGAGCTCGCCTACGGCAAGATCATCCGGGTGCGCGGCCTCGAGTGGCTGATCGCGCCGCGCATCTACGTGCGCACGCTGATGGGAAAGTTTGCGGTCTTCTATTCCGCCGACCCGCGCATGCTGGCGGAATTCGAGCGGCTCGTCGCCGAGCTGAAGGACTTCCGCGGGTTCAAGTAGTTCGGCGTACGGGTTGGACCCGATGGAAATTGGCCTGACCAATCGCGACACTGCACCCGCACCGTGACGGCAGTTCGCCGTCCGCGCCCACCGGGGAATTCCAAGCCACATGGCCAGCGTCACGATCCATTCGGTCCGCAAGAACTTCGGCGAAGTCCCTATCCTCCACGGCGTCGACATCTCGATTCCCGACGGCTCCTTCACCGTCCTGGTCGGGCCCTCGGGCTGCGGAAAGTCCACGCTGCTGCGCATGATCGCCGGCCTGGAGCAGGTCACCTCCGGCGACATCCGCATCGGCGACAAGGTCGTGAACGACCTGCTGCCCAAAGCGCGCGACATCGCGATGGTGTTCCAGAACTACGCGCTCTATCCGCACATGACGGTGCGCGACAACATGTCGTTCGCGCTGCGCATGGCCAAGCAGGACCAGGCGACGATCGACACGAAGGTCGGCCGCGCGGCGGAAATCCTCGCGCTCGGCTCGCTGCTCGACCGCTATCCGCGCCAGCTCTCGGGCGGGCAGCGCCAGCGCGTGGCGATGGGCCGCGCGATCGTGCGCGATCCGCAGGTCTTCCTCTTCGACGAGCCGCTGTCGAACCTCGACGCGAAGCTGCGCGTCGCGATGCGCAGCGAGATCAAGGAGCTGCACCAGCGGCTGAAGACCACGTCGATCTACGTCACGCACGACCAGATCGAGGCGATGACCATGGGCGACCAGATCGTGGTGATGCGCGACGGCCGCATCGAGCAGACGGGCAGCCCGCTCGAGCTGTACGACTACCCCGCCAACCAGTTCGTCGCGGGCTTCATCGGCTCGCCGGCGATGAATTTCCTGCCCGGCACGCTGCGTCTCGCGAGCGGCGAGCCCTTCGTGGAACTCAACGACGGCACGCGTCTCGACGCGCCCGTACACGCCAGGGGCGACGACGGCCAGCCCATCATCCTCGGCACGCGCCCCGAACACCTCGTGCTCGCGGACAGCGGCGGCATCCCGGCCGACGTCGTGGTGATGGAGCCGACCGGCATGGACACCTTCGTCGCCTGCCGGCATCACGGCACCGAGCTCTCGGCGGTCTTTCGGGAGCGCCACGATTTCGCGCCCGGCAGCACGATCCACCTCGTGCCCGACGCGCAGCGCTCGCACCTGTTCGATGCGCAGAGCGGCCAGCGGCTCGCCGCATGACCATGAGTTTCACCAGAGTTCCCACCACTGCCTTTTTCGGCTGATCAACATCTAAAGGAGACACGCCATGAGCCAGTTCAATCGCCGTAAATTTCTCGAGGGTTCCGCCGGCGTCGCCGCGGCCGCCACGCTCGGCACGGGCGCCTCGGTGTTCTCGCCGGCCGTGCAGGCGCAGACCATCGCGTTCAAGCCGGAGAAAGGCGCCAAGCTGCGCGTGCTGCGCTGGAGCCGCTTCGTGCAGGGTGACATCGACCAGTACATGAAGAACGTCGCGGCCTTCACGGCCAAGACGGGCATCGAAGTCCGCGTGGACAACGAAGGCTGGGAAGACGTGCGCCCGAAGGCCGCGGTAGCCGCGAACACGGGCGCGGGCCCGGACATCATCCTGTCCACCAACGACGACGCGAACCTCTATCCGGAGAAGCTGCTGGACGTGACGGACCTGGCCGAGTACCTGGGCAAAAAATACGGCGGCTGGTATCCGGCCGTGCATCAGTACCTCAAGCCCGATGGCAAGAAGTGGATCGGCCTGGGCCTCGGCTCCGCCGGTTCGATGATGGTGTACCGCCAGAGCATGCTCAAGGCCGCGGGCTTCGACAGCTTCCCGAAGGACACCGCCGGCTTCCTCGCCATGATGAAGGCGCTGCACGCCAAGAACACCCCCGGCGGCTTCGCGCTCGGCAATGCCACGGGTGACGGCCTGTGGTGCAACTGGCTCATGTGGTCGCACGGCGGCAAGCTGGTCGATGCGAACAACAAGGTCGTGGTCGACAGCCCGGAGACACTGAAGTCCCTGGAGTACGGCAAGGAGCTCTACGCGAACTTCATCCCGGGCACGCTGTCCTGGCTCGACCCGAACAACAACAAGGCGTTCCTGGACGGGCAGATCAGCGTCACGAACAACGGCATCTCGATCTACTACGCCGCCAAGAACTCCACCGACCCGAAGGTCAAGGAGATCGCCGCCGACATCCAGCACGCGTCCTTCCCGGTCGGCCCGGTGGGGCAGCCGACCGAGTCGCACCTGTTCTTCAACCAGATGATCATGAAGTACACGAAGTACCCGCAGGCCGCGAAGGAATTCCTGCGCTTCATGACAGAGTGGGAGCAGTTCGACCCGTGGCTGACCGGTGCCGGTGGCTATGTCGCGGCGCCGCTCGCCGCGTACGAGAAGAGCTCGATCTGGACGTCCGATCCGAAGAACACGCCTTACCGCGACGCCGTGAAGAACATGCGGCCCGCAGGCTATGCGGGCAAGCTGGGGTATGCATCGGCCGGCGCGGGCGCGGACTTCATCGTGGTGAACATGGTGGCCGAGGCGATCAGCGGATCGAAGACGCCGAAGGAAGCGATGGAACGCGCGCAGAAACGCGCGGAACGTTACTACAAAGTCTAAAAAGCACAAGGTTTCAATGCTTGAACGGCTGCAGAACAGCCGCAACGCGCTCGGGCTCATCTTCCTGCTGCCCGCAGCCGTGTTGCTGCTGCTTTTCCTCACCTATCCGCTTGGCCTGGGCGTCTGGCTCGGTTTCACCGACGCCAAGATCGGCCGGCCGGGCGAGTGGATCGGGCTGGAGAACTACACCTTCATCGCGCAGGACGCGGTGACGCAGTTGGCGCTGTTCAACACGCTTTTCTACACCGTCGTCGCTAGCATCTTCAAGTTCCTGCTGGGACTGTGGCTCGCGGTGCTGCTGAACAAGAACATCCGCTTCAAGACGTTCTTTCGCGCGGTAATCCTGCTGCCATACATCGTGCCGACGGCACTCTCGGCGATCGCGTTCTGGTGGATCTACGACGCGCAGTTCTCCATCATCAGCTGGACGCTGATGAAGATGGGCCTCATCGACCGGTACATCGACTTCCTGGGCGTGCCGTGGAATGCGCGCTTCTCGGTCATCGCCGCCAACATCTGGCGCGGCGTGCCCTTCGTCGCGATCACGCTGCTCGCGGGCCTGCAGACGATCTCTCCTTCCTATTACGAAGCCTCCGCGATCGACGGCGCGTCGCCGTGGCAGCAGTTCCGCTTCGTGACGCTGCCGCTCCTCACGCCGATCATCGCGGTGGTGATGACGTTCTCGGTGCTCTTCACCTTCACCGACTTCCAGCTGATCTACGTGATCACGCGCGGCGGGCCGCTGAATGCGACGCACCTGATGGCCACGCTGTCGTTCCAGCGAGCGATCTCCGGTGGTGCACTGGGTGAAGGCGCGGCGATCTCGATCGCGATGGTGCCGTTCCTCTTGGCCGCAATCATGTTCAGTTACTTCGGCCTGCAGCGCCGCGCCTGGCAACAAGGAGGCGCCGACAAATGAGCAGCAACAGCAAACCCGACAACTCCATCGATACGGTCGGCATGAGTTATCTGGACACGCCGATGCGCAAGGCGCTGGTGGTGTACCTGCCGCTCGCGATCTTCGTCTTCGTCCTGCTCTTCCCGTTCTACTGGATGGCGATCACGGCGTTCAAGCCGAACAACGAATTGCTTTCTCGCGAGGGCAATCCGTTCTGGGTCATGGCGCCGACGCTGGACCATGTGAAGAAGCTGCTGTTCGACACGTCGTACCCGCAGTGGATGTGGAACACGGTGCTGGTATCGGTGGTGGCGACCTTCTTCTCGCTCGCGGCGTCGGTGTTCGCCGCGTATGCGATCGAGCGGCTGCGGTTCTCCGGCGCCAAGCAGGTCGGCCTCGCGATCTTTCTCGCGTATCTCGTGCCGCCCTCGATCCTGTTCATCCCGCTCGCATCGGTGGTGTTCCAGCTCGGCCTGTTCGACACGCGGCTCGCGCTGATCCTCACGTACCCCACTTTCCTCATCCCGTTCTGCACCTGGCTGCTCATGGGGTACTTCCGCTCGATCCCTTTCGAGCTGGAAGAATGCGCGCTGATCGATGGGGCGACACGCTGGCAGATCCTCGTGAAGATCATCCTGCCCCTCGCGGTGCCGGGGCTCATCTCCGCCGGCATCTTCGCGTTCACGCTGTCGTGGAACGAGTTCATCTACGCCCTCACTTTCGTTTCGTCGAGCGAGATCAAGACGCTGCCCGTGGGCGTGGTGACCGAACTCGTCGAAGGCGACGTGTACCACTGGGGCTCGCTCATGGCCGGCGCGCTCTTCGGCTCGCTGCCCGTGGCGTTCATCTACTCGTTCTTCGTCGAGTACTACGTGTCGGGGATGACGGGTTCCGTGAAGGAATGAGAAAAGGGCCCCGCGGGGCCCTTAGGCTGTCATTGCGGGCTCCGACCCGCAATCCATGTATGCGCACCTGGATGCCGGATCAAGTCCGGCATGACATGCGTTACAGCTTCTGCGCCTGCATGAAGCGATCGAAGCCCATCTCCGTGAAGCGGAACCACAGGTTCTGCTCGGCGCGAAATTTCGCCATGTCGTTGTAGATCTTCTTGAAGCTCTCGTTCGTCGCCGAGGTCTCCTCGTAGATCACGTTCGACAGCTTGTAGGCTTCGTTCATCATGTCCTGCGGGAACGGCCGCAGCTTCGCGCCGCTCGCCACCAGCTGCTTCAACGCCACGGGGTTGCGCGCGTCGTACTTGGCCTGCACCTCGACGTGCGCCATTGCGGCCGCGGCCTCGACGATCGCCTTGTTCTCGGCGGACAGCGCATCGAACGCCTTCTGGTTGATGAAGAAGTCCAGCTGCGCCGAGCCTTCCCAGAAGCCCGGGTAGTAGTAGTACGGTGCGACCTTCACGAAGCCGAGCTTCTGGTCGTCGTACGGGCCGACCCATTCGGCCGCATCCAGCGTGCCTTTTTCCAGCGCGGGATAGATGTCGCCGCCGGGAATGTTCTGCGGCACCACGCCCATGCGCTCCATGATCTTGCCCGCGAAGCCGGCGATGCGGAACTTCAGGCCCTTCAGGTCCTTCGTGCTCTTGATTTCCTTCCGGAACCAGCCGCCCATCTGCGCGCCGGTGTTGCCCGCGGCGAAGTTGATGATGTTGTACTTCGCATAGAACTCGCGCATCAGCTTCAGGCCATTCCCCTCGAGCATCCAGGCCGTCATCTGGCGGCTGTTCAGGCCGAACGGCACCGCGCAGCCCAGCGAGAACGTCGCGTCCTTGCCGTAGAAGTAGTAAGGCGCCGTGTGCGCCATCTCGATCGAACCCTGCTGCACGGCGTCAACCACGCCGAAAGCCGGCATCAGTTCGCCCGCGGCGTGCGTCGAGATCTCGAACTTGCCGCCGGACATGGTGCGCACGGCCTTCGCGAACACTTCGGCGCCGCCGAACAGCGTGTCGAGCGATTTGGGGAAGCTGGAGGCGAGGCGCCAGCGCACGGCGGCCTGTGCGTGCACTGCCGGTGCGATGCCCGCGGCGAGCACGCCCGCAATGCCTGCATTCTTGATGACGGAACGACGATCCATGAAAAACGGTCTCCTGGTTTTGAAGACCGGAATCATGCCGCGAGGACGATGCCTTTGCTTGCATGCGGCTTTCGCGAATGGCAGAGCAACCCAATGACAAAAGCCCCCGAAGGGGCCTTTGTTCTTGCTTCCGGGCCGGCTTGCGGCCTTTCGTTTTTTACAGCTTTTGCGCTTGCATGAAGCGGTCGAAGCCCATCTCGGTGAAGCGGAACCACAGGTTCTGCTCCGAGCGGAACTTGCTGTAGTCGGCGTAGATCTTCTTCCAGCTTTCGTTCTTGGTGTTGAGCTCCTCGTACAGGCCCATCGACGCCTTGAACGCCTCGGCCATCATGTCCTGCGGGAACGGACGCAGCTTGGTGCCGGCGCCGACGAGCTGCTTGAGCGCCATCGGGTTGAGCGCGTCGTAGCGGGCCTGCATGAAGACGTGGGCCGAAGCGGCCGCGGACTCGACAATGGCCTTGTTCTCAGGCGACAGAGCCTCGAACGCCTTGTTGTTGATGAAGAAGTCCAGCTCGGGGCCGCCCTCCCACCAGCCGGGGTAGTAGTAGTACGGCGCGACCTTGTTGAAGCCGAGCTTCTGGTCGTCGTACGGGCCCACCCACTCGGCCGCATCGATCGTGCCCTTTTCCAGCGCCGGATAGATGTCGCCGCCGGGGATGTTCTGCGGCACGCCGCCGATGCGCTCGAGCACCTTGCCGCCGAAGCCGCCGATGCGCATCTTCAGGCCCTTGATGTCCTTCATCGACTTGATTTCCTTGCGGAACCAGCCACCCATCTGCGCGCCGGTGTTGCCGCCTGGGAAGTTGACGATGTTGTACTTGGCGTAGAACTCGCGCATGAGCTTCAGGCCGTTGCCCTCCACCATCCACGCCGTCATCTGGCGGCTGTTGAGGCCGAAGGGAATCGCGCAGCCGAGCGCGAAGCACTCGTCCTTGCCGAAGAAGTAGTAGGGCGCCGTGTGCGCGGCTTCGATCGAGCCTTGCTGTACGCCGTCCACCACGCCGAATGCGGGCATCAGTTCGCCGGCGGCATGCACCGACACTTCGAACTTGCCGCCCGACATGGCCTTCACCTGGCGCGCGAAGACTTCGGCCGCGCCATAGATGGTGTCCAGCGACTTGGGAAAGCTCGATGCCATGCGCCACCGCACTGCGGCCTGGGCATGCACGGCGGGTGCCACGCCGGCCGCGAGGATGCCGGCGATGCCGGCATTTTTGATGACTGAACGACGATCCATGAATTGCGCTCCTCTGATGGGAATGAGATGTAGAAACCACGACCCAAGGCGGAAGACGGCACGCTCTTGAATCTGCTCGCAATTCTAGGAACCCACCCACTTAGGTACTCAGGGGTTTTCCCTTGAGAAATACCCGGAATCCTTTGGTACGCACCATCGCGTCAGAAAACATTCAGGAAGAAATGCAAGGTCTTATCGGCACGCTTGGTGCTTCGGGCTTTCACTATGGAGCGCGTGCCGCGCCCGTGATGTACTGCCCCGTCCAGCCAAACAGGAGAAGTTGTCCATGAAGTTGAAGTACCTGCTCGGCGCGCTCGTTGCCGCCACCGCATTCACACACGCAGCCAACGCGCAACAGTTCTTTCGCATCGGCACCGGCGGGACCGCCGGCACCTACTACCCGGTGGGCGGCATGATCGCGAACGCGGTGTCGCAGCCCGGCAAGCTGGTAGCCACGGCGCAGGCCAGCAACGGATCGCTGGCCAACGTCACCGCCGTCGCCGGCGGCGCGCTGGAAGCGGGCATGACGCAATCCGACGTCGCCACCTGGGCCTACACGGGCACCGGCGCGTTCGAAGGCAAGCCGAAGATCGCCGACCTGCGCATGATCGCCAACCTGTACCCGGAGAGCATCCACCTCGTGGTGAAGAAGGGCTCGGGGATCAAGTCCGTGGCGGATCTGAAGGGCAAGCGCGTCGCGCTCGACGAGCCGGGCTCGGGCACGCTCATCAACGCACGCATGGTGCTCGCCGCGTATGGCGTGAAAGAGACCGACATCAAGCCGGAGTACATCAAGCCCAACCAGGCCGGCGACAAGATGCGCGACGGCGCGCTCGATGCATTCTTCTTCGTGGGCGGCGCGCCCGCCGGTGCGATCACCGAGCTCGCGTCGAGCGGCACGGGCATCGAACTCGTCGCGCTCACGGGCCCGCAAGCAGATGGCCTGCGCAAGGCCAATCCGTATTTCGCCGTCGACAACATCGCGGCGGGCATGTACAAGGACGTCGCCGCGGTGCAGACGCTCGCCGTGGGCGCGCAGCTCGTGACGAGCGCGAAGGTCGACGCCGAGACGGTCTACCAGGTGACCAAGGCGATGTTCAACGACGCCACGCAAAAGACGCTCGCCGCCGGACACGCCAAAGGCAAGTTCATCACCAAGGAGAACGCGGTGCAAGGCGTTGGCATCCCGTTCCACCCGGGCGCGGAAAAGTTCTACAAGGAAGCCGGGCTGATCAAGTAACCGCGCATTCATGTCGGACACGACGGCTGCCGCGCTGGATCCGGCCAAACTGCAGGAGCTCGAGGAAAAGTTCGATCCGGAGATGCGCTTTCGCCCCACGGTGCCGCCCGCGCGGCAGATCGTGCGGTGGCTGCTCATCGCCCTCTCCTGCTTCCACTACTACACCGCGGGCTTCGGCCTGTTGCCGGAGACGACGCATCGCGGCGTCCACCTGGCCTTCGTGCTCGGGCTGATCTTCCTTGTCTTCGCGGCGAACAAGGAAGACAACGACAAGCCGCCGCGCCGCGGCTTCAACTTCATCGGCGGCGTGCCGCTCATCGACTGGGTGCTCGCCATCGCGGTGGCCCTCAGCGTCCTCTACATCCCCTGGGTCTTCAACGACCTGGCGTTTCGCGTCGGCAACCCCGACCTCTCCGACGTGGTGTTCGGCACGATCCTGTTCGTCACTCTGCTCGAAGCGACGCGGCGCTCGATGGGATGGCCACTGCCGCTGATCGCCATCGGCTTCACCGTCTACGCGCTCGCCGGGCCGTACTTCCCCGGCCTGCTCAAGCACGCGGGCTCGAGCTGGAGCCAGATGATCAACCACCAGTACCTCACCAGCCAGGGCATCTATGGCGTGGCGGTGGGCGTGGTGGCGACATACGTCTTCCACTTCGTGTTGTTCGGCGTCATGGCGACGCGCGTCGGACTCGGGCAGCTGTTCCTCGACATCGCGGCGAGCATCGCCGGGCGCTACGCCGGCGGGCCCGCGAAGGTGAGCGTGTTCGGCTCCGCGATGTTCGGAATGCTGAGCGGCTCATCGGTCGCCAACGCGGTGACCGTCGGCTCGCTCACCATTCCCGCGATGATCCGCGTGGGCTACAAGCGCGAGTTTGCCGCCGCGGTGGAAGCGGCATCATCGACGGGCGGGCAGATCACGCCGCCCGTGCTCGGCGCCGCGGCCTTCCTGATGGTGGAATTCCTCAACGTCTCCTACCAGACCATCATCGCGGCCGCGATCGTGCCCGCGTTCATGCATTTCTTCGGCGTCTTCATGCAGGTGCACTTCGAGGCGAAGCGTTACGGCTTGCGCGGCCTCACGGAAGAAGAGATGCCGAAGCTGCGCGAGTCGATGCGCCAACGCTGGCCCACGCTCATCCCGCTGGTGCTGCTCATCACGATCCTCGTCTCGGGCCGCACGCCGTACCTGGCCGCGTTCACGGGGATCACCTCCTGCGTCATCGTTGGCATCACGACGCTGGTCAGCGGCAACAACGCGCGCAACTGGGCGATGCTCGTGATCCTTCACGCGATTCTCGGCGTGGTGGCCTTCGTTGATCTCGGCCAGCACAGCGAATGGCTCAAGCTTGGGCTCTTCTGCGTGGGGGTCGCCGTTGCGGTTGCCGCGCGATTCCTCGCCGGCGTGACGGGGCGCCTTGCGCCGGGTGTCCTCGTCGAAGCGTTCGAGACGGGCGCCAAGTACGCGCTCGCCGTCGGCGCGGCGGCGGCCACCGTGGGCATCGTCATCGGCGTGGTGACGCTCACCGGCGTGGGCTTCAAGATCAGTTTCATCATCACGAGCTGGGCCACCGTTATCGCGGGCGGTATGGCGTCGGTCATTCCCGCCGCGTTCGCGGACTTGAAGAGCCTCACGCTGCTCGCCGCGCTCGCGATGACGGGCGTGGTCTGCATCCTCATGGGCTGCGGCATTCCGACGACCGCCAACTACATCATCATGGTGACGGTGGCCGCGCCGACGCTGGTGCAGCTCGGTGTGCAGCCCTTGGTCGCGCACTTCTTCGTCTTCTACTACGGCGTGCTCGCGGACATCACGCCGCCCGTTGCGCTGGCCGCGTATGCGGCGGCCGGCATGGCGGGCAGCGATCCGTTCAAGACGGGCAACACGGCCTTCCGCCTCGGCATGGCGAAGGTGCTGGTTCCGTTCGTGTTCGTCTTCTCGCCGTCCTTGCTGCTCGTGGCCAACGGGTTCACGTGGTACGACTTCGGCGTGACGTTCATCGGCTGCGTGCTGGGCATCGTCGTGCTCGCAGCGGCGTTGAGCAAGTTCTTCCTCGTGGAGATGAAGCGCTGGGAGCAACTGGTCTGCGTCGCTGCATCGCTGCTGCTCATTGCGCCCGGTCTTGTCGTGACCCTGATCGGCGCGGCGATGACGTTGCCGGTGCTGCTGCGCCAGCTTGCTGCCTGGAAGCTGACCAATGTGAAGGCGGTTGCGGCCTGAATTCCTGTCGGACATGGCTTACGCGCATTGGCGAGCAGGGCCGTCACGCGGCGGACATGCATCGCTCCCATACTTGGCGCAAGACAAGAAATGGAGTGTTTGACATGAATGAAAACAGGACGACGTCGATCCTGCAGCGCCTGCCGGTGATCCTTGCGGTCACCGCGGCTTCGTACGGACTGAACGCGCAGGCACAGGCGCAGCGCACGGAGCGCGGCGAGCGCGCGCAGCACACGGTCAGCGCGAAGTCGGACGAAGGCGCCAACGCGCTGGAACGCATGCGCGAGGCGATCGCGGCGCAGGACTGACGCCCCGCTTCGTCGCGATGAAAAAAGCCGCCTTCGAGGCGGCTTTTTCGTGGGCGAATGGGGATGTCAATAACAGGCGCGGAGGTCGAGCGTCCTCCAGCCATCCCAGTAGTACCAGACGACGAGAGGCGTGATGCGAAGCTGCACCGCGATCGCGCGAACGGCGCCGAGGGAGCCGCCCGTGGTCAGCTGGTAGCGGAATTCACCGGAGTCGTACGCCGCGCCCTGGCGGTTGCCGAAGTAGCCGGCGAATCTCCAGAGGCATTGGCTGATGATCGCATCGGTGGTTGTTCCGGCATTCGTCGTTGAATTTGCACGAGAGTAGACGAAGCCCAGCACCGGATGCCAGGGGCCACCTTCCCGGCTGGCGCGCATGTTGGCCGGGTCGAACACCCAGTGCACGTCGGTGTAGATCATCTGATCTCCCTTTGCATTGGAATCCGTGCCGACCAGCGTCTTCGTGCCGTCGCCGTTGTCCGAGACCTGCTGCACCACGGCCACGTGGCCCACCGAGACTCCGGTGTCCCGCCCGATGACCATCAACGATTGAGGACCGGGCTGCGCACCCTTGCCGAAGCCCAGATCCCAGTGCTGGTAGATCAGGTACGCACCGCAAGTTTCCGAGTTGTCGAACTGGCAGAGGCCCGGCATCTGCGTATAGGCGTTGAAGCCCAGCGCGACCATCTGGGCTCTTGCGTACGCGACGCACTCGCCGCCCTTCGTATAGAGAATTTCCGCCGAGACCGATGCGCAGAGGACGCATGCGATCCCGATCAACAACTTCCTGACTCGCTGCTCCAAATGCAATGCTGCAAACATGAGAGGCTCCTTGAAAGTGGGGAGCCGCCATGTTCGGCCGGATTGCTGCGGTGCAGCATAGAGTTAATACCTAGGACCGAATAAATTTCGGGCTTAGGTCAAACATTCCAGAATCAGTCCTTACCGGCCCGCCTTGCGCCGCTGGTGCGCGCGGCGCACCTGCCGGCTCTGCCCCTTCGCGACCTCCTCTTCTTTCTTCGCGGCATGGCGCTTGCGCCACCACTTCCCGAGCATGCGAGCGACCGCGAACGTGACGATGAAACTCAGGGCGGCAAAGATGAGTGTGATGGTGCTGGGCATGGGCGGAACTGCGAAGAACTGGGGACTTTGCCACAAGCGCGCGGCGCGATCGCCAGCGCGTGTATCGGGCGTATGCTGCACTGGAACTTCAAGGAGCAGCCATGAGCGACGCAACGATCCTGCGCCACATTTCCGAACTCGTCGAAGAGGAAAACCAGCTGCGCGCCGACGCCGGAAAGGCGGAACACAACGCGGAGCGCCTGCGGCATGTGGGCGAACAGCTCGACCAGTGCTGGGACCTTTTGCGCCAGCGCCGCGCCAAGCGGGAATTTGGCGGAGACCCCGAATCGGCCCAGGTGCGCGATGCGGGGACCGTGGAAGGCTACACGGGCTGAGCACGCATCCCGGCGAATGCGGCCGGGACAAAAACGGGACGTTTGTCCCATACAGGTTTGCGCATGCCGCCTCTCTAATGACCCACCGGCCCTTTCGCTGTGGTAGAGGTCGATGTGAGGCGTTTAGCCGTGGAAGAGCAAACCGAGAGCTGGCAGCTCGGCTCCGGTTCCTGGTGTCGCGACCCGGAATCAGAGACGTGGCGGCTTGCCGCGTCCTGCGACGGAACGGCCGTCGCTGCAAGGCTTGGGGCGCAGGACGTGCGCCGGATGATCGGAGCGAGAAGAGATGCCTCCACGGGCCAGTGGTTCCCGCCGGATTTCAACTACTCACCGCAAACCGGCGCCCAACTGCATGACACGGTGGTGTGTCGCGATTCGCCGTGGGTTCCACCGTTCGGCGCGTCTACATTCGCAGACACCAGCACGCCCCAGCCAGGCGGCTTGAGGCAAACAGCCGCGTCCCTGTTATTGGCACGGTCCGACGGGCGCATTGATCCGACAAGCGATGCGGACAGGACCTTGCCGGCTTTGCCGCCGGGGCAGTATCGCTTCCTGGTTCACAAGTTCGACGTGGCGTCGTCGATCCTGATGGCCATTGAGCCGCAACAAGGCAAGCTCCTCGTGCTGCTGCCCGAATCGATGGCCTGGATCGCGCTCGAGGCAAAGGACGGCGCGACCCTCGCGCCGGGCCCGAAGAACTTCCGGGGATGGCGCATGGAAGTCGCCGGCGACGACCGCGGCGCAAAGTTGTACTTCCCGACGGAGGGTGGATTGGCGGTGGTGACACCGACCCTGATCGGCTTGTCGTACACCGTCGAGTATTTCGCAGAAGGCCCGGCGCTCGGGGGCCCGGTTGCGTGGGCAGGCGAAGTCTGGTTGCCGCAACGGAGCAAGGACGGCACTGTCAACCTCGTCGGCAAACCGCTGGGCGAGGACGAAACGGCGGTCCTCGCAACGGGCATCGTCGCTCCCTCACACGGCTTCGAGGCGCCGGTCTTCGATTCCCTGCATGTCATCTGGCCCAGCGAAGAAGGTCAGCTCGTTGTTCGCCTGAATCAGGCCGGCAAGAAAAAGTCCGACTGGATCGCCTGGCCGCAGGGGCTGAGGCCGGCTTTCTCGTTGGGCTGCCCGTTGTTTTTCGAGTCGTTCTGGCAGCAATGCCGGAGCGGCGAGAACGAGCCGCTGGAGTACGTGCAGATGGGCAGGCTGTTTCCGCGGAGGATACCCATCGAAGCGCCGCGGCTCTGCACCGGGCGCATCAGCTACATGGATGAACAACGTGTCGAGGGCGGCCCTGATGCGCAGCCCGCGCAGGCTGCCGGTCGCACGTCTTCACAGGTCGTCGTGCCACTGATCGAATCCGAACACGACGGCGCCGTGGTCAGTCTGCGGATCGATGCACCCGACGGAGTCCTCGCCTTGCTTGATTCCAATGAGGAAGGCCATCTTGCGGTTTTGCAACTGCAAGCGGAAAGCCGCGCCGATGTGCTGTTCGCAACCTTGAACGTCGCAAGGCCATGGCTTGCCTCGCTGTTTGTCTACAACGCTCATTTGTGGCTGCACCACCCCGCACTTGCGCAAACGCCTGGTTGGAAACTGGAGAGCCAAGGTGAGTGAAGCGAATGTTCAGATGAATAACCTCGCTCAGTCGCCGGGGAGCGACACCTTGTGTGGGTACTGCCGTCGGCCATGGTTCGGGGTGGTCGACTACTGCCCCTACTGCGGACGCAAGCCTCGCTTCGGGATCGGGGTGTACGCAAGCCGACTACCGGCGCTTGATGAGGACATCGCGTTCGAGCAGGACAGCGAGGCCCCGCCGCCGTCGAGAAAGGCAGCTTCCCCGGTTCTGTACACGGCGGTCGCCGCAGGCGTCATCGCCCTGGTGCTCTTATCGATGGTGGTCAAGTTCTTTGCATCAAGGACCGGTGAGGAAGCATCGCCAATTCCACCGTCGCCTACCTCTGCGATCGCGCCTCCTGCGGTGCCGCGCGCCGAGAGCCCGGCGCCGCAGCGACCAAGCCGGCCGCCCTGCTCCGCTTCGCACCAGGCCGCAGGGTTGTGCACATCGCAAGAGTGAAGTTTTTCAACGAAAGGATGCGCCATGCTGCGAACAACACGAACGGCCCGCCGGTGGCTTGATGTGATGCGAGGTGCGGTCATGCTTGTGGCGGCCGCCATGACCGTGGCGATGCCCGGCGCGCATGCGGAAGTCATCGTGACGGGCGGCAAGACCGGCACTTACTACCAGATCGGCAGCAACCTCAAGGAGTTCGTTGCCCCGGCGCTTGAAGTGCGCGACTCCAAGGGATCGTGGGCGAACGTGGAGGAGATGAGCCAGACGAAAGGCGTGACGCTGGGGATTGTCCAGTCGGATGTCTACGCCGCCTTCGTCTATTTGCGGGACAGCCGCGACGTGCCCACGGAAACCAGGCGGCAGTACAGCGAGCTCCTGAAAAACCTCCGGGTCTTCATGCCGCTGTACCGGGAGGAAATCCACTTCCTCGTCCACAAGGACAGCCCGCTGGAATTCATCCATCAGATCCGCGGGAAGCGCATCTGGATGGACGCCGAGAAGAGCGGGACGTACCTCACGGCCCTGAACATCTACAGCAAGATGTTCAATGAGCGCCCGACGGTCGTGGCTCCCTTCATCAATCCCGCGGTGACGGGCGACGATGAAGGGACGAGGACGCGGCGGTCGGCAATGATGGTCCTGAGCGACCCGGACTTCTACTCGGCCTTTCCCCCCATCGATGTGCTCGTGCTGGTCGGCGGACAGCCGCTCAAGTTGCTCGAAGCAAACGTTCCTCCCAATTTGAGGCTGCTGAAATTCGATCCGGCGCATGCCACTTCGCCCAAGGTTCTGCAGGACTATCGAAAGGCGGAGATACAGAAGTCCAGCTACCCGGCATTGAATATCACTGGCGCGGGGCTGTCCTCGCTCGGCGTGGATTCGTACCTGATCACGGCCAACTTCATCAGCGAAGACCGCAACCGGTTCATCACCGATCTGGCCGACCAGTTCTGCGGCAAGTTCGAAACGCTCCAGAGCAAAGGGCATCCGAAGTGGAAGGCCCTGGCGTGGAAGCCCGGTGCGCCGTTACCGCCCCTGGCCGCGGGATGGCAGTACTCCGCAAGGGTGAAAGATCGGCTCAGCCGGTGCCACGCACAAGGAGCGGTCTCCGTCGAGGAGAGCCCACGTGCGAACCCTGCCGCGATCTGCAAACCGCAAGACCGGTTCGCCGGGCTATGCCGATGAAATCACCCGATCGCGGTCACGCCGGCGAGTGCGATCTGCGCATCCTCGCTGGACTTGACGCCGCTGACACCGACTGCACCGAGCACGTGCCCGTCAACGACGATGGGGATGCCCCCTTCAAGCATGCCGCTGATACCGGGAGCGGAAAGGAAGGAGATGCGGCCACCGTTTATCATCTCTTCGTAGCCCTTGCTCTCCCTGCGACCGAGCGCGGCGGTATGCGCCTTTGCCACAGCGATATGCGACGAGAGAGGAGCCGCGCCATCGAGACGATTGAGCCAGAGCGGATGGCCTCCTTCGTCAACGATCGCGATGGTTACCTTCCATTCATTGCGCCTGGCCTCTGCCTGCGCAGCAGCCGCGATGAGGTCCACGTCCGCGGATTCGAGATAGGGTCGGGTTTTCATGTTTCGTGTTCCTGACTGATGTCTTCGGATTACTTGCTGGTCACATCGGCCCAGGTGGACCGCCACTTTCCAATGTCCACTTTTTCCCAGTTCATGGAATAAGCGTTGGCAAGGTCTCTGTCCCCTAGAAGAAGGAAGCGGCTCAATACCGGATCCTTCAGCAGCATCTGCCTGGCTTCGCGGTTCACCGGCACCACGCCCATGCTCCGTGCGAAGTCGGCCTGTGGCTGGGTGTCCAGGAAGACATTGATGAACGCCGCAGCGGCGTCCAGATTCTTCGTGCCCTTGACGATGCCGAGGTAGTTGTATTCGACCTCCCCGAGCTTGGCGCCGACTTGCGGATGCACGAAGTCGACGTTCATTCCAGCGCGGTGAAGCCGAACCGCCATGCCGGCATGAGAAGGCGCGGCAACGATCTCGCCCGATCCAAGCTTCTGAGCCAATTCGGTCGTGGACGCATAGAAGTACAGCGGCCGCATCTTCACAGCCTGCCGAAAGCCGGGGTCGGGCTTGCTCTCCCCGCCGCCCGCTTCGCTTGCAAGCGAGGACACCACGGGCCAGTGCTGTGGATTTGTCACCGCGGGGAAGGCCGTCCGGCCGGCGAGCTTCGGGTGCATCAGGTCTTCGAAGCGCACGAGCGAGGGCAGCTTTTCGGTGGCGAAGAGGTCCTTGCGAATCAGGATGCCGTTCTGCACGATCTGGTGAGCGACGGTTTGCCGGTCGATCTGGTGCTTGATCGTTTTCTTGTCGGCGACCTCCAGAGAGATCTTGAACACGTTGAGGATCTTCGCGGTCGGCAGGTCCTCCAGCAGCGCTTCACGTTTCATCGTGATTCGCTCAGACGGGCCCATCTCCATGACGTCGATCGGGGGAGTTCCGCGCGCGGCAGTGATCTTCGCCAGGTTCTCCGCGGGGTTGCCGGTCACGTACTCGACCTTGATGCCCATCGATTCGAGCTTCGCGCCGACACTCGCGTGCACCGCCTGCTGCCACGGGCCACCATACGTTCCGACGCGAACCGTCCTGAGCTCGGTTTTGACTTGGGCCATCGCCACCGAAGCAATCGACAGAGCGAGTCCAGCCACAAGTGTCTTCATCGCAAATCGAAAATCAGTTCGCATTTCAGTCCCCTCTTGGTTTCGTGCAGCTTTCACTCGACGGCCTTGGCCATTTCCTCGACGACCTTCTTCGCGTCGCCAAAAACCATCATGGTTTTGTCCATGTAGAACAGCTCGTTGTCCAGGCCCGCGTAGCCGGCGGCCATCGAGCGCTTGTTCACGATCACGGTCTTGGCCTTGTAGGCTTCGAGAATCGGCATGCCGTAGATCGAACTGCCCTTTTGCAGCGCAGCCGGGTTCACTACGTCGTTGGCGCCCAGGACGATGGCCACGTCGGCCTGGCCGAATTCGCCGTTGATGTCTTCCATCTCGAACACCTGGTCGTAGGGCACTTCGGCCTCTGCCAGCAGCACGTTCATGTGGCCGGGCATGCGGCCCGCCACCGGGTGGATGGCGTACTTCACCTTCACGCCGTGCTCGATGAGCTTTTGCGCGAGCTCCTTCACGGCATGCTGCGCGCGCGCCACCGCCAGGCCGTAACCCGGCACGATGATCACCGTCTCGGCGTTCGACAGCACGAAGGCCGCGTCGTCGGCGCTGCCGCTCTTCACGCTTCGCTGCGCCGTGTCGCCTGTCGCCGCCTGGCCCGCTTCGCCGCCGAAGCCACCGAGAATCACGTTGAAGAACGAGCGATTCATCGCCTTGCACATGATGTAGCTGAGAATCGCACCCGAGCTGCCCACCAGCGAGCCCGCGATGATCAACATCGAGTTGTTCAGCGAAAAGCCGATGCCGGCCGCCGCCCAGCCCGAGTACGAGTTGAGCATCGACACCACAACGGGCATGTCGGCGCCGCCGATGGGAATGATGATCAACACACCCATCACGAAAGCCAATGCCAGCATCGCGAAGAATGCATCCCAACGGCCGGTGAACATGAACACCAGGCCGAGGCCGATGGTGATGAGGCCCAACACGAGGTTGAGCTTGTGCTGGCCCGCGAACACGACCGGTGCGCCGCGAAACAACCGGAACTTGTAGGTGCCCGAGAGCTTGCCGAACGCGATGACCGAACCGCTGAAAGTGATCGCGCCGATGGCTGCGCCCAGGAACAGTTCCAGCCGGTTGCCGGTGGGGATCGGTTCGCCCTTGGGGGCGATGCCGAAGGCATAGGGCTCGGCCACAGCAGCCACGGCGATGAACACCGCAGCCAAACCGATCATCGAGTGGAAGAAGGCGACCAGTTCGGGCATCTTGGTCATCTCGACGGTCTTGGCGCGATAGGCGCCGTAGCCGCCACCAACAATCAGGCCGAGCACCACCCAGGCCATGCCCGGACCTACGCCGCCGGACAGCTCGGTGATCAGCGCAGCGGTAGTCAGCATGGCGATCGCCATGCCGATCATGCCGAACAAGTTGCCACGGATCGATGTGGTTGGATGCGACAAGCCCTTCAGTGCCTGGATGAAGCAAACCGAGGCCGCGAGATAGAGAAGCGTGACGATGTTCATCGACATGGCATCAACCCCTCTTCTCTTTCTTCTTGAACATTTCCAGCATCCGCCTCGTGACAAGGAAGCCGCCGAAGATGTTCACCGCCGCCAGCGCGACCGCAAGCACGCCCATGGTCTTGCCCAGCGTGGTTTCTGTGAGGGCTGCCGCGAGCATCGCGCCCACGATCACGATCGCGGAGATCGCATTGGTCACCGCCATCAGCGGAGTGTGCAGCGCGGGTGTGACGGTCCACACGACGTGGTAGCCGACGTAGATCGCCAGCACGAAGATGATCAGGTTGGTGATGGTGTGACTGACGTCCATTACTTTCTCCTCACTTCTCCGTTTTGCGTCATCAGGCACGCGGCCACGATGTCGTCGTCCATGTCGACGTGCAACTGGCCTTCCTTGTTGATGATCAGCTTCAGGAAGTCGAGCACGTTGCGCGCATACAGCGCCGACGCATCGGCCGCGACCAGCGCCGGAAGATTGGTCTCGCCGACCAGGTGCACGCCGTGCTTCACCACCGTGTGGCCCGGCTCTGTCAACGGGCAGTTACCGCCTTGCGGTGCCGCGAGGTCGACGATCACCGAGCCCGGCTTCATGGCTTTGACCATCTCCTCGGTCAGCAGCACAGGCGCCGCGCGGCCCGGGATCAAGGCGGTGGTGATCACGATGTCGGCCTGCGCCACGCGCCTGGCCACTTCGACCTTCTGGCGTTCCAGCCAGCTCTGCGGCATCGGCCGTGCATAGCCGCCCACACCTTCGGCGGCTTCTTTTTCTTCCTGCGTTTCGCAGGGCACGTCGATGAACCTCGCGCCCAGCGACTCGACCTGTTCCTTCACCGAGGGACGCACGTCCGACGCCTCGATCACGGCACCAAGGCGCTTGGCGGTCGCGATGGCCTGCAGCCCGGCCACGCCGACGCCCAGAATCACGACGCGCGCAGCCTTCACCGTACCGGCCGCGGTCATCAGCATCGGCATGAAGCGCTGGTAGATGCTGGCCGCGATCATCACGGCCTTGTAGCCGGCGATGTTGGCCTGCGACGAAAGCACGTCCATGCTCTGTGCACGCGTGGTGCGCGGTGCGGCTTCGAGCGCGAAGCCGGTGACGTTCGCGCCGGCCAGCCGCGCAAGTCCGCCTGCATCAAACGGATTGAGCATGCCGACCAGCGTCGTGCCCGCCCGCATGAGCGAGGCTTCGCCGCCCGAGACATTGCGAACCTTGACCACCAACTCGCAGCCCAGCGCGCCGGCCTGGTCGGTCATCTCGCAGCCTGCCGCGTGCAAGGCCTCGTCGGTGACGCTGGCCGCGACGCCCCCACCCGAAGCGACCCGCAGGGTGTGGCCCTGCGCCTTGAGTTTCCTGGCCGTCTCGGGCGTGACGGCGACGCGGGTTTCGCCCGCCGTGGTTTCGGCGGGAACGCCAATCAACATGTTGCTTCTTCGGCAGTTAAGCGGTCTCGTTGAGGGCATCGCCCAACGCGCTGATCATTCGGTCGATCTCGGCAGGTTCCGAGATGAATGGTGGCGCCAGCTGGATCGTGTCGCCGCCATAGCGAACGTAGAAGCCCTTGCGCCAGCACGCCATCGCAATCTCATAGGGGCGCCTGGCGGGTTCACCCGGAAGCGAAGCAATCGTGAGGCCCGCAGCCAGCCCATAGTTGCGTATGTCGGCCACGTGCCGCTGCCCCTTGAGCGAGTGAACCGCAGCCTCGAAGTGCGGAGCGAGCCTCTGCACTCGTCCCACCATGTCCTCCTTCACGAGAACGTCGAGCGTTGCGTTTCCAGCGGCACAGGCGACGGGATGCGCGGAATAGGTATAGCCATGCGGAAACTCAAGCATGTACTCGGGTCCGCCCGCAGCCATGAATGTGTCGTAGATGTCCTTGCTGACGATCACCGCGCCCAAAGGCTGCGCGCCATTGGTCACTTGTTTCGCCACGTTCATGATGTCGGGGGTGACACCGAACGCTTCTGCTCCGGTCATTGCGCCTGCGCGTCCGAAACCCGTGATGACTTCGTCGAAGATCAACAGGATGTTGTGCGCGGTGCAGATCTCACGCAAGCGCGTGAGGTAGCCCTTGGGTGGGATCACGACGCCGGCGGAGCCGGAGAACGGCTCCACGATCACCGCCGCGATGTTGCTGGCGTCGTGCAGCGCGATCAGGTCGAGAAGACGATCCGCCAGTTCGATGCCGGTTTCAGGCTCGCCCCGTGTGAAGGCATTGGAGGCAAGCTGGGTGTGCGGAAGGTGGTCCGCATCGACGGCGTGACCGAACGCCTTGCGATTTCCGCCGATGCCGCCCACCGAGATGCCGCCGAAATTTACGCCGTGATAGCCCTTCTCGCGGCCGATCAGGCGCGTCTTGCCGGCCTGGCCCCTGGCCCTCCAGTACGCCCGCGCCATCTTGAGTGACGTGTCGGCGGACTCGGAACCGGATCCCGTGAAAAACACATAGTCCAGCCCCTCTGGCGTGAGCTCCTTCAGGCGGTTCGCCAACTCGAACGACCCCGCGTGACCGAACTGGAACGCCGGCGAATAGTCGAGCTTCGCGATCTGGCGGCTGACCGCCTCGGTGATCTCCGGGCGTCCGTGCCCGATGCCGCAGCACCACAGGCCCGACAACCCATCGAATATCTTGCGACCGTCGCTGTCCGTGTAATAGGCGCCCTTGGCTTCCACGATCATCCGCGGGTCGGCCTTGAATTGACGGTTGGCGGTAAACGGCATCCAGTGAGCATCGAGCCAGGCGGCGTCCTTGCGGACTGCGTCGGCAGCTGTTTGAGGCATATCGAGAAGGTTCATGGTCGTCGCCGGTTCAAAGTGATGGCTGCGATTTTGCGAGTGACGCACTCGCGGATAAATAGGAGAATGTCAAGGTTCACTTGTCATTCCATGAAACCTAAATCTCGCACTTCGTCGGGGCCGCACATCGGCCAGATCGGCGACTCGGATCTGCGGCTCCTGAAGGTCTTCAAGAGCGTGGCGGACTGCGGCGGCATGGCCGCCGCCGAGCTGGAGTTGAACGTCGGCATCTCGACCATCAGCCGGCAGGTCAAGGACCTGGAAACCCGCCTGGGCCTCACGCTCTGCCGCCGCGGTCGATCGGGCTTCGCGCTCACTGCAGAAGGCCAGCGCGTGTACGAGGAAACGGCGCGCTTCCTCGATGCTGCCGATGTGTTTCTCGTGGGTGTCGATGACATCCATCGCCGCATGGGGGGGCAGCTCGACATCGGGATCTTCGACAAGACCGCGACCAACCCCGCCGCCCGAATCGGCGAGGCCATTTCCATGTTCGCGGACAGTGCACCTGAAGTCGCGCTTCAGATCCAGGTGTCCACGATCAATGCGATCGAGCGAAGGTTGATCGACGGCAGCCTGCACGTCGGAATCATCCCGGCGCACCGCAATTCCGAAAGCCTCGAATACGACAAGCTGTTCGACGAAACGATGTTGCTCTACTGCGGGCAAGCGCACCCCCTGTTCAAGGGACGGCATTCCGCTCTGGACTGGAAGGCGCTCGCTGACTACAAGTTCGCGGGCCTCGGCTATCACTCGCCGAACATGGAAGCCAGCCAGCGAGCGGGCCTGCGGCGGGCCGCGACGGGGCTGGACCAGGAGGCGATCGCGACCCTCATCCTCTCGGGCCACTTTCTGGGTTTCCTGCCCGATCACTATGCCGAAGTGTTCGAAAGCGCGGGACGAATGAAGGCAATCAAGCCAGAGCTGTTTCGCTACAACTGCGACTTTGTTGTGGTCACGCGCAAGTCGCCCGCGCCGGCCCGCGCTGCGCAAGCGTTCCGCGATTGCGTGCTGAAGGCGCACGCAGCCGCCGCGCGCGCGACAGCCCGGCGGTAGCCTCTCAACGTTACTTTGCCGTGGGCATTGCGAACTCGGCGCCCTTGCCGATGCTCTCGGGCCAACGCTGCATGATGGACTTCTGCTTCGTGTAGAAGCGAACCCCTTCCTCGCCGTAAGCGTGCATGTCGCCGAACATGCTCTTCTTCCAGCCACCGAAGCCATGCCACGCCATGGGCACCGGAATCGGCACGTTGATGCCGACCATTCCGACCTGGATGCGGCGGGCGAACTCCCTGGCCACGTGGCCATCGCGCGTGAAGCATGCGACACCGTTGCCGAACTCGTGCGCGTTCACCAGGTCCACCGCCTGCGCAAAGTCCTTCACACGCACGCAAGCCAGCACGGGCCCGAAGATCTCTTCCTTGTAAATGCGCATCTGCGGCGTCACGTTATCGAACAGCGTTCCCCCGGTGAAGAAGCCGTCTCCATGCCCCGCCACCTTGTGACCACGGCCATCGACCACGAGCGTCGCGCCCTCCTCCACACCGTGCGCGATGTAGCCTTCTATGCGGTCGCGCGCCTCTCGCGTGACGATCGGGCCCATCTCGGCGTCCGGCTCCATGCCGTTCTTGATCACCAGCGTGCGCGCGCGCTCGGCGAGCTTCGGCAGGATTCGATCCGCCACGTCACCGACCAGCACCGCCACCGAGATCGCCATGCAGCGCTCACCGGCCGATCCATACGCCGCGCCGATCAGCGCGTCGACGGACTGATCGATGTCGGCATCGGGCATCACCACCATGTGGTTCTTCGCGCCGCCCAGAGCCTGCACACGCTTGCCGTTGCGGGCGCAGGTTTCGTAGATGTAGTTGGCGATCGGCGTGGAGCCGACGAAGCTCACGGCCTTCACATCCGGGTGTTCCAGCAGCGTGTCCACGGCGAGCTTGTCGCCCTGAACGACGTTGAAAACACCGTCCGGCAAGCCGGCCTCCTTGAACAGCCTGGCCATCAGCAGCGACGCGGACGGGTCACGCTCGCTCGGCTTCAGGATGAAGGCATTGCCGGCCGCAATGGCCACCGGGAACATCCAGCACGGCACCATGCACGGGAAGTTGAACGGCGTGATGCCGGCCACCACGCCCAGTGGCTGGCGCAACGTCCAGTTGTCGATGCCCGTGGAGACCTGGTCGGTGAAGTCACCCTTGAGCAACTGGGGGATGCCGCATGCGAACTCGATGATGTCGATGCCGCGGCTGACCTCGCCCTGCGCATCCGAGAAGACCTTGCCGTGCTCCGCGGTGATGACCGCGGCAAGTTCGTCCTTGTGCTTGTTCATCAGCTCGAGAAACTTCAGGATGACCCGCGCACGCCGAATGGGCGGCGTATCGGCCCACTTCGGAAATGCCGCGCTGGCGCTCGCAACGGCGGCTTCGACGTCGCACTTGTCCGCGAGACGTACGTTGCGCGCGGCCGACCCGACAGCGGGGTTGAAGACGGCTTGCGTGCGGCTGCCGTCGCCACGAAACGCCTTGCCGGAAATGAAATGCGCTACTTCGGCGCTGTCGGTGAATGCAGGCTGCACGATGGACCTCGAGGTGTAGAAGCTGCGGAGTCTAGGGATGCGAGTCACGATTGAACAGACCGAAAGTTTGAACTGATTGTTCATTCTGGAGAACAATGCGCCATGGACCGCCAACAAATCGAAGCCCTCTGGACCCCTTTGCACTGGCTCACGGTGCTCAGCGTTCACGGGAGCTACACGGCAGCCGCCAACCGGCTCGGCGTCAGCAAGGCCGCGATGAGCCAGCGCATTTCCGAACTGGAAAAAGCTGCTGGCGTGGCGCTTGTTCGCAGGACCACGCGAAGCGTTCAACTCACAGCCGCCGGCGTGCAGCTGGTCGAAAACACCCAAGGCGCCTTCGAGCAGATCGCGACGAGCTTCTCCGGCGTCCGGAACCTCGCGGGAACGCCAAGCGGCAAGCTTCGCATCACCGCGCCGGTGGCCTTTGCACGGCAGCAACTGGTGCATCGGATCCCGGAGTTCATGATGGCTTATCCAGCAGTACGTATCGAGCTGGAGATGTCGGACCAGCTCCAGTCACTCGCGCGCGAAGGCTTCGACCTGGCACTGCGCCACACGTCGACGCCTCCGGAAACGCATGTCGCGTGGACACTCGCGCGCACGCATGCAGTGTTGGTCGCGAGTCGCAGCTACTTGAAACGCAAAGGCAGCCCGCCGACGCCTGCCGCACTGGTGCAGCACGATTGCCTGTTCTACCCAAGGGGTCAGTCGGTGCCGACCTGGAGCTTGCGGCACCGTGGTGCCAACGAGCGCAACCGCACGAAGGATGCTGCGGTTGTGCGGGTGAGCGGTCCCTTTGCCGCGAACAACAGCGAAGCGCTGCGCGACGCTGCCGCTGCTGGGTTAGGCATTGCCTTGCTACCGGATTTCAGTGCGCAAAGCGCGTTGCAGTCTGGCAAGCTCGTGCAGGTCTTGCCCGACTGGGAGCCGGTCGAATCCTTCGGCGAATACCTGTACGCGGTGCGGCCCTACGCCGCGCACGTCCCGCGTGCCGTGGCGGCGTTTGTCGAATTTCTCAAGCAGCAGTACGAAGACGGTTTCTCGGCGTGATCTGTCAGTCGACCATGATCGACAAATCCTCCTTGAGCTCCTCCATCACCACGTAGCTGTGCGATTCGGCAGAGACGGGCAGCCGCTTCAGAATGGTCCCTAACAAGTGGCGGTATTCGGCCATGCCCCGAAGGCGAAACTTGACGAGGTAGTCGAACGAGCCGGAAACCAGATGGCACTCCATCACTTCGGGCACCAGCAGCAACTCGTTCTTCACCTTTTCAAACACGTCGTCCGACTTGGCCGACAGCTTGATCTCGACGAACACCAGCAATGACTTGCCCACGGCTTCCGCGTTGACTCGGGCGTGATAGCCGGTGATCACGCGCTCGCGTTCCAGGCGGCGCACTCGCTCGGCGCACGCGGACGCGGAGAGCCCGATGTGCTCGGCGAGTTCGGTGATGGAAACGCGGCCATCCTTCTGCAGCCGATTCAGGATTTTGCAGTCGAGTCTGTCGAGGTCGCTCATTTCGCGGTTTCATCCCAATATATTCGTATCGCAACCGTGATTATCACTTTCCATACGCATAATTTCCATGAAATTAACGCGCCTTTCATCGATAAAGTCTTGAAAACTCTCTCGCAGAAGGACACTCCCGTGAAAGTCATCGTTCTTGGAAGCGGCGTCATCGGCACAGCAACTGCGTACTATTTGACGCAATCCGGAGCCGACGTGACGGTCATTGACCGTCAAAGCGGCGCCGGATTGGAAACGAGCTTTGCGAACGCCGGCCAGGTCTCGCCCGGATATTCGACCCCTTGGGCGGCGCCGGGTATTCCGTTGAAGGCGCTCAAGTGGGTGTTTCAAAAGCATGCCCCTCTCGCCGTCCGTCCCGATGGCAGCCTGTGGCAGCTTCAGTGGCTCGCCGCGATGCTTCGCAACTGCACCGACGCCCGGTACACAGTGAACAAGGAGCGCATGATGCGCGTCGCGGAATACAGCCGCGACTGCCTTCGTGCCCTGCGCCAAAGCACCGGCATCCACTACGAGCACCGCACGGGCGGCACCCTGCAGCTGTTTCGCACGCCTGCGCAGGTCGCGGCTGCGAAGCTGGACATCGCCGTCCTCCAAGAGTGCGGCGTGCCCTACGAATTGCTCGACGAGGCGGGAGTCGTCAGAGCCGAACCGGCGCTCGCATTTTCGAATGCGCAACTCGCGGGCGGATTGCGCCTGCCCGGCGATGAGACCGGCGACTGCCATCTCTTCACGAAGGAGCTCGCAGCCCTCGCTGAGCGCAAAGGTGTGAAGTTCCTGTTCGGCCGCAACGTGAATCGCTTGCTGCACGACGGCCAGCGCATCCAGGGCGTCGAGGTAGGTGGCGAACTGGTGCGCGCGGACCGGTACGTGATGGCGATGGGCAGCTACACCCGTGACCTTCTCAAGCCGCTGGACCTGCGCATCCCTGTTTACCCGGTCAAGGGCTACTCCCTCACGGTGCCTCTTGTGGACGAGTCGCTTGCGCCTGTGTCGACCGTGCTGGACGAGACCTACAAGATCGCGCTGACCCGATTCGACAACCGCATCCGCGTCGGCGGCATGGCCGAACTCGGTGGGTTCGATCTGGACCTCAATCCCGCGCGCCGTGCGACGCTGGAGATGGTCACGCGTGACCTCTTCCCCGGCGGAGACCTGCGTCAAGCCGACTTCTGGACCGGCCTGCGCCCGATGACGCCCGACGGCACCCCCATCATCGGCGGCACAAGGTACGCCAACCTGTTCCTCAACACGGGCCACGGCACGCTCGGCTGGACCATGGCATGCGGCTCCGGCAAACTGATCTCGGACATCGTGACCGGCCGCACGCCGGAGATCAACCCTTCCGGCCTAGCCCTGAAAAGGTACGAGACCTCGCGCACGCGCCCTGTTGCGGTCCGTCCGGTGACCACATGAACAGGCCGGCGCGTGCCGATATCGATCTCGAAGCCCTGGCAAGAAACTATGGAAAGCTGAGGTCACTGCACGGCGGGCGCATGCTGGCCGTATTGAAGGCCGACGCGTACGGGCATGGAGCGATCCAATGCGCTCGCCGTCTTCATGACTGCGCCGATGGTTTTGCCGTCGCGTTTGCAGAAGAAGCCATGACGTTGCGCAGCACGGGCATTGCTTCGCCGATCCTTGTGCTCGAGGGCGTCTTTTCGCCGCAGGAGCTGCGCTACTGTCAATCGCAGGACCTGTGGATCGTCGTGCACCACGAAGAGCAACTTCGCATGTTGGAAGCGGAAGCCGCGACCCTTGCGCCCAAAAGCCTGGGCGTATGGCTGAAGGTGGACAGTGGAATGAACCGAGCCGGCTTTCCGCTGCACAAGGTCCGCGCTGCCCATGAGCGGCTTTCCAGCTGCGCGGCAGTCAATGGCATCGTGCTCATGACGCACTTCGCGCGCGCCGACGAACCCTCTTCGGAGATGACGCAGCGCCAGCTTCGCGAATTCGATCGGGCGACGGAAGGCTTGCCGGGAGATCGGAGCCTGTGCAACTCTGCGGGAGTACTCGCGTGGCCCGACGCGCGGCGCGATTGGAGCCGTTGCGGGATCGCGCTCTACGGAGCCGACCCCATGCCGCATCCGTCGCTCGACCTCGAGCCCGTGATGCGACTTCAAAGTGAAGTCTTTGCGGTGAAGGACGTGCGTACCGGCGACTCCGTGGGCTATGGCGCAAGCTTCATTGCGCAGCGGCCCAGTCGCGTCGGGCTCGTCGCCATGGGATACGCGGATGGCTATCCACGAGCCGCCGGCACGGGGACGCCGGTCCTTGTCGCCGGCCAGCGAGGCAGTATCGTCGGACGTGTCTCGATGGACATGATCACGGTCGACTTGACTGATTTGCCTGAATGCGGAGCGGGGAGCAGCGTTGAATTCTGGGGTGACGGCCTCGATGTCAACGAAGTCGCTGCACGCGCTGGGACCATCGCCTACGAGCTGCTTTGCAATGTGAAGCGTGTACGCAAAACATACCGGGGAGCGCGGTAGCGCTCCCCACTACCGGCCCCTGCGCCAATGCCTTACCAGGGCGGCGGCGGCATCTTGTCTGGATTCATCTTGACGTCGACGAGTAGCGGCCGCTTGCCGCTCTCAATCGCTGCTTCGACTTTCGCCATGTCCGCAAGCGTGCGCACCGTCACCCCGTGGCCGCCCAAAGAATCGGCAACCGGTGCAAAGTCCGGCCATTCGAAATCCGCCAAGGAGGGATCCATATCCCTGTCACGGAACTGCACATGCTCCGATCCGTAGCTCGAATCGTTGAACATGACGACGATGACATTCAGCTTGGCGCGAACCGCTGTATTGAATTCGGTGAGGCCACCCATCATGAAGCCGCCATCCCCGGTGATCAACAACGTGGTGCGATCAGGTTCCGCCGTCGCCGCGCCGATGGCATGGGACATCCCAAGGCCAATCGCGCCGGAGTTGTGACCAAGGACAAAGAGCCGCGGGTCGGATACGAAGACGTGGGTCCATGCTTCTCCAAGATACCGACCGCCGTCTGTCACCAGTATGCGATCGGCATCGACCACTGCATCGAGTCTCTGGACGATCGCGCGCACGTCATTTTCGCCATCGACCACCATCGTGGCCGGACGTGGTCGATGTGCCTCGATGGCCCTCTGCACAACGTCCTCATCACTGAAACGAGAGGAGGACACCTCAGCTTCATCGAGCCAGTACGTCATGCGTTCGGCGACAGAAACACTGTCGCCCACGACTCCGGCATGAACAAGATGATGATTGTCGATGTCGGCCGCATCATCGTTCACCAGCACGACCCGCTTGCCTTGAACAAGCGCTTTCTTTGAGGTTGTATTGTTGGTGAGGCTGGCGCCGAATCCGATGATGCAGTCACTCGCCAGGACCGCATCCACGGCTTCGGGACTGCTGACCGTGCCCAATACGCCGATGTTGCAGTCTTCACCGCGAAACAGATCTTTTGCCTTGAGCGTCGTCATCACCGGTGCGCCAATCCGGCGAGCAAACGCCGATACGGCCTGACGGGCCTGGGTTGACATGGCTCCCCGCCCCGCGACCACGATCGGGCGCTTTGAGCCCGCAACCACCCCGGCGGCGTCTTCAAGGTCTTGACTGTCAAGCGCAGCGGCGTGGCGCTCCCGCAGTTTGAAAAGGGTGGGCACGTAGGGTGCGCTCGACCACTGGTAGTCGGACGGCATGTTGAACACCACCGGGCGCCGCTCGGCGAAGGCTCTCCGAAACGCGCTGTGCAGGTCCTGGATGACCGTCTCGGGCCCCCGCGCCTGTTCGAAGCCTGCCCCCGTTGCCAGGACCAGCTCGCGCTGAGCCAGGCTTTGGAGGTGCGTCTTGCTCGATGAGATGTCCCCCGCCAACAAGACCACTGACAAGCGTCCTCTGACACCTTCGAGGAGAGCCGGAAGTGCGTTGATCAGGGCCGGGCCTTGCGTCACTGAAGCCACACCGACTCGGCCGGAAACGGACGCATATCCCAACGCCATGAGCGTCGCGCCGGCTTCGTGCGCAGCGGCCACGTATTTGCCGCCGAGCATGCGCACGTAGTGGTCGATATAGAACATGTTGGCGTCTCCCAGGACGCCAAAGATGGTCGTGATGCCGTTGTCCTTCATGAACTGGGCGACTGACTCAAGTACCTTCATAGGGTCGACGCCTCGCTACGCGACAGCCATGCGGCTCGCCGTGAGGGGCTCAGGCTGCGCGTCGTAAGCGGTGGCTGTAGTTTCCACCTGGTGCGTGCCGGTCGAGGTGATGCCGATCTCCGGGTCTTCGGCGAAGGGATAGATGTGAGTCATGTGCGTATCCCATACGAGCTTCACATGGGTGCCAACACCCTTCGCTTCCGCCAGGCTGCCATCGACCACGATCGTCGTCCCGCCGCCGACTTCGACGTCGAATTGCACGACCTTGCCGACAAACTTCTCGCGGGCGATCCGGCCGTTGAGCACGTTCTGGCCTGGCCTGTCGACAGCTTCCACGAGGCGCAGGTGTTCAGGACGCACGCCCAGCACGACCTTCGCGTTTTGCCCGAGGTCGCCGTGGACGCCCTGCGCAGGACACGCGAGCGTGTTGCCGGCGACGGCAATCTGGTACTCGCCGCCATTTCGACCGACGACATTTCCCTTCAGGAAGTTCACCTTGCCGAGGAAGAACGCCGCGAATGGCGTTTTTGGTTTTGAGTAGATCTCCTTGGGTGCATCGAGCTGCTCGATCTTGCCCCCGCGCATCAACGCAATCCTGTGTGAAAGGCTCAGCGCCTCTTCCTGATCGTGGGTCACGTAGATCGTCGTGATGCCGAGCTGGCGCTGAATCGCGTGCAGCTCGTTTTGCATCGCTTCACGCAGCTTCAGGTCCAGCGCGCCCAGTGGCTCGTCCATGAGCAATACCGACGGCGTATGCGCGAGCGCACGCGCGATGGCCACTCGCTGTTGCTGACCGCCCGATAGCGCCGCAGGGTACCGGTCCGCCACCGCCGGGAGGCGGATGAGGGCAAGCAGCTCCTTCACCCGACGCTCCTGGTCGGCTCGAGGCATTCCCCGAGAGCGCAGGGCAAAGCCGACGTTCTCCGCGACCGTGAGGTGCGGAAACAGCGCGTAGTCCTGGAAGACCATGCCAAGTTTCCGGCTCTGGGTCGGGACTTTCGTCACGTCCTTGCCGTCGATGAGGACACGACCGGTGTCAGGCGAGACGAAGCCTGCGACGATACGCAGTGTCGTCGTCTTGCCGCAGCCTGACGGACCCAGAAGCGTGAGGAATTCGCCCTCGGCAATGTCCAGGTCGATGTGGTCGATGATCTTCTCGGCACCGAAATACTTGCCGAGACCTTCCAGATGCACGCGCGCCATGACTACTCCTTACTTGGAAACCGTACGCGCCCACGTGGCGCGCCACTTCTCGACATCGACCTTGGTCCAGTCCATGGAGAACGCATTGGCCAGGTCCGCATCGCTCAGCAGCATGAAGCGGTTCATGACCGGGTCCTTCTGCAGCAATGCCCGCGATTCGCGATTGACCGGCACCACGCCCATGGGCTTGGCGAAGTCGGCTTGCACCTGGGTGTCCAGGAAAGCATTGATGAACGCCGCAGCGGCATCGACGTTCTTCGACCCCTTGACGATGCCCAGGAAGTTGTACTCCACCTCGCCGCGCTTGTTGCCGATCTGGGGATGGATGAAGTCCACTGCCTGGCCGGCGTTGTGCAGGCGCACCGCCATGCCTGCATGCCACGGCGCCGCGATCACATCACCCATCGTGATTTTCTGCACGAGCTCGGTTGCAGCCGAGTAGTAGTACAGCGGCTTCATGCGCATGGCCTGTTCGAAACCCTTCTCCGGAGTGGATTCGTTGCCACCCGCCACTGACGACATGGCGGTCACGGCCGGCCAGTGCTGCGGGTTCGTCACGTCCGGAAACGCGACGCGATTGGCGAACTTGGGGTCCTGAAGATCTTCGAAGCGCTTCGGGATGGGCAGATTCTCCGCCTTGAATTTGTCGGTGCGGATCAGCACGCCGTTCTGCACCATCTGGTGCGCGATCGCCATCTTGTC